>NZ_AUXV01000073.1 GCF_001625575.1 Pseudoalteromonas luteoviolacea S2607 | reverse complement strand
CCCTAACCTCTTCACCCTAACTTTATGATTCTTAATTAAAGAAAGTACATATGGGTAGCACTTTTAATAAAAGTAATCGACTCTATACTCCATTGTTAACTTGGCTTGCTTCTTAAATTCCCGCTTTCATAGAGTTCATTCGTTTTGGTCATGGAGCTGTCACTATACTTTAAGCCAGTTTGCATCTTGGCCTATCTATGTAGCACTATTTGTTTTACTTTTAGAGTCAATTAAATTTATAAAGTTAAAATTGGAAGTAGGAAATGCCTAACAAAGTAATCAATATGGGGTTGCGCTTCGGTTCACGTTTTAAAAAACAGTCACTCACGCCTAACGCGGCATTACATCAATAACCAACAACGAAGTTTTATGAAATATTTTAGAAAAATGATTGAGCACCATATCCCTGTCAATGACGATGAATGGGCAAGTGCTTGTGAAATATTTGACATAAAACATGTCAAAAAAGGAACTATAGTACATCGTGCTGGCGAAGTGTTTAGTGAAATATGGTTTATTAAGAGTGGCTTAGCCCGTTCATATTTTAGTGATATGAATGGCAAAGAACATACTTGGCAGCTCTATTTTCGCGGTAAAAGTAAACATGGTTTAAACCACTTTATGGACGATAGTGTCAGCTTCTACGAAAAATCAGGGTCGATGCTTCACTTTGAAACGCTTGAAGATTCCACTTTTTATGTCACCTCTTTGGACGCGCTTGATAAGTTTATATCGCGTGATAAAAAATGGGCACTTTTAGCGAGTAAATGGATACATAACACATATTATTCAGCCACATACAAACGTGTTCTTTCTCTCATGTCAGAAACTGCAGCCCAAAGATATGCCCGTTTACTTGATGAATATCCTTTAATACTTAAACAAGTTAAGTCATATCATATTGCCTCTTACCTTGGTGTCGCTCCCCAAACATTGAGTAAATTGAAAAATGAATCTAGGTGAATGAATTTACGTATTCCGTTATCTACCATGTGTTTTTTCAATGGAGACTAACTATGAAAACGTTATACAAGTTTAAACACCAACAACAACAAAATGCCCCGTTGTACTTTGATATCGTTAGAAATTTAAGTAACGCTGCTCAGCTCAGCGTTATGCACACAGGGGTAAAGCCATGATTGAACTTACCCAGATAGGTGCACAACTCATCGTTATTGGTATTGTCTTTTTCCTTGCCGGATTAATTCAAGGCGCTCTGATCCCAACTGTAAAAAATGCGCGAATGGCGCTTTCTGGTCACTTGACCGCCGTACAGTGCGCAATGGCCCTAGCCATCTTTGGTGTTATTTGGTCTCTGGTTGAGCTGCCCTTATCTTTAGAGGTTTTTGTAGCCTATGGCTGTGCATTGGGGTTCATACTGATTTGGCTGGGCATAACGATTGCTTCTGTCACAGGTGCAAGTAAAGCGTTGCCAATCGCTGGCGCTGGATTTTCAGCAAGCGACATTAGTGAATTTATGGTTAAAGTGATGGTACGTACTGGGTCCCTACTTTCACTAGCCACATGCGCTTTGTTGGCAGTTGGGTTACTGCCATTACTCTCATCGCCTTAATAGTGCACAACAAAGCTATCCATTCGCCTTGATAGGTCTCGCTTTTTGGGTTTGGCTCACATGCCTGTTTAGCCCAGAAAGCGCGCGGGCTGTGTTAATAATCGTCTGCAATTTACAGATAATTTACTGGTCAAAAGCCAAGCCTGGCTTATATGCAAACGTCAGATTTAAACCCCCTCCTTTATCTATGTATTTTCCTCATATTTACTCCCGTAGCTCATTATGTTTCTGATTTTTCTGCCAGTCTCTTTATCAATTATCCCTTGTTTAGCGACAAACATTGGATTAACTTAGATTTTTACCAGTATCTAGCACAAGGAAGATATTTATGAAGTATGGTTCCATTTTAACCTTCTTATCTTGTCTCACATTTGTATGCTCTGGCCAAAGTTACGCTATGCAGCAAAAACTGTTACCCAGCGATGGCAAAGCCGAAGACCAATTTAGTTTTAGTGTCGCGATAGATGGCACAACGGCATTGGTAGGTGCGCATAAGGCAGATATCAAAAACACTCAGGACGCAGGTGCTGCCTATGTATATTCACTAGGTTCAAATGGTTGGCAACAACAGGCAAAGCTCATCGCTACGCCCGCTTTTTCTGGTGACACACTGGGTGGCAATGTGGCACTTAAAAATAACATCGCCATGTTAGGTGTCATCAAGCGAGATGACAAAGGTGACAACGCAGGCGCTGTGTTTGCTTTTGAAAAAAATGCAAACACATGGTCACAAAAGCAAATTTTAACCGCTAAAGATGCCAAAGCGGGTGATGCTTTTGGGCAAAGTATTGCACTAACAGAGCGATTTTTAGTCATCGGCGCCCCCCACAGCGATGCACCCTATGAAGATTCGGGTTCTGCCTATGTCTTTGTACGTGAGAATAATACTTGGCAATTTCAAACTAAGCTCACAGCAAGTGATGGTGCTAAGGATGACTTATTCGGGATCAGTGCCGCTATTGAAGGAAATACAATACTCATAGGCGCTGACTTGCATGATGAAAAAGCAAAAGAAGCCGGTGCAGTTTATGCTTTTGAGTTTGATGGTAAACAATGGCAACAACAAGCTAAACTCATGGCCAATGATGGTGCAGATACCGATATTTTTGGCGTGCGTGTGGCGTTATCGGGTAATACTGCTTTGATCTCTGCGAGGCGTGATGACATCGAGGGTGTTGGCACCGATGCCGGATCTGCCTATATATTTGAGCGAAAAAACGGGAAATGGACTCAAGTGCAAAAATTAGTCGCACCTGATGGCCAAGCCGATGACAGGTTTGCGCGTGGTGTTGCGCTTAGCAAAGACACTGCTTTGGTAACGGCGATGCATCACGATGCCAAAGGCAACAATGCAGGTGCTTTGTATGTGTTTAAAAAGCATCTTGGGCAATGGCGTTTCACGTCAAAATTAATGGCCAAGGACGCACTACCTGAAGACAGGTTTGGTTGGAATATCGCCATCAGCAATCAGAAAGCAATCGTTGCATCGCCCCACCGTGATGATAATGGTAATTCGTCTGGCGCGGCTTACGTTTTAGATTTATTGAATTAAGTACAATCGTTTAAACTTGTTAGTTCAATAAAATTAGTACACAAAAAAAGAGCGCACTCTGCGCTCTTTTACCTTGCTTAACACGCTAACTTCCGTTAGCTGCCAGATCCTGAGCCACCATTCATTTGGCTCTGAATATAATTTTGTATGCCAATCAAATCGATCAAGCCTAAGTGTTGCTCTAGCCAGTAGATGTGGTCCATCTCTGTGTCATCAAGCAACGTTTCGAGCATCTCTCTCGTAACGTAGTCTTGCTCTTCTTCACACACCGCAATCACTTTTTTCAAATGATCTTTTACCACAACTTCAGCGGCTAGGTCATTTTCAAGCATTTCTTTGACGTTGCTGCCGACATTGATGGGAGCACGCGACGCTGTATCTGGCGTGCCTTCTAAAAAGAGAATCCGCTCAGTGATACGCTTTGCATGATCCAGCTCTTCTTCATATTCATGGGAAAGTTTTTCATGTAGTCGGTCCATCCCCCAATCTTCATACATTTTAGAATGTGCGAGATATTGATCCATTGAACTGAGTTCAAGCGTAAGTTGCTTGTTAAGTAGATCGATAACTTTTTGTACACCTTGCATAATTTAGTCCTCCATCTGCGATTGAAGATAGTTTTCAATGCCAGTGTTTTTGATCAAGAAGTCTTGTGTTTCTAACCAATCCACATACTCTTCTTCGTATTCTAAGATGTCTTCAAGCAGCTCTCTGCTTACATAGTCTTGCTCTTTTTCACACAAGTCTATTGCTTCTCGAAGTGCTGGTAACTGCTCATGTTCAAACGCAAGATCACAACTCAGCATTTCTTCGGTGTGCTCACCAATACGCAGTTTTTCAAGGTGTTGTAAATTAGGTAGGCCTTCAAGAAATAAAATGCGTTCGATTAAGTCATCGGCTTGCTTCATATCCTTAATCGATTTCTTGTAGGCTTTTTCGTTTAACTCTTCTAACCCCCAATTTTTATACATGCGTGCATGTAAAAAGTACTGATTGATCGACGTGAGTTCGAGTGTCAAAATTTTATTCAATGTGACGATTACTTGCTTGCTACCCTTCATAGGGCCCCCTAAGTGGCAAATTCAGTTAGACGCCATATAACAGTAGTTCAAACACAGGGCTTCGCAAGAATAAATAAAAATAACAAACAAGTTTATATATTCTTTTAAAATAAATAACTTATAAAAGAATTAAGAACAATTTTCATTGCCAATAACAGTTAAATTTCGGTCTCTATTACCACTCTAAATTGCCACTTTTGATTACCCATCTTGACTACTTAACTTTCTTGATAGTTTCGATCCCTAAGCGTTTTGCTAAACGCACTAAATTCGCGCGGTCGACGTCAAGTGCGCGGGCAGTTGCAGACCAATTTAAGTCTTCATTATTGAGTTTTTGTAAAATAAGCTGCTTTTGAAATTGCTCGGTCGCAACTTTTAACGAGTTCAACGCGGCACTTTCAGCCATCGTAATTTCATTTTTTTGCTCAGCGGCCGCTGCCTCAACATATGTTAGCTCACAGTGCAGAGGTGTAATTTTTATAATGTCTTTTTGCCAGTCTGCGTGTTTTGCTTTTAGCGCTGCGCGGCTAAGGACATGTTCCAACTCCCTAACGTTGCCTGGCCAATCGTGGGCTTTTAGTAGTTCAAGTAAAGACTGATCGATTACTAGCTGTGATACACCTAACTTTTTACGCAGCTGTTCAACAAAGTACCCAGCTAATGGCACGATATCCGTCACCCGCTCTCTAAGCGGTGGCACTTGTAACGGAAACACACGCAACCTATGGTATAAATCGGCCCTAAAGCGCCCTTCTTCCACTTCCTTTTGAAGATCTCGATTGGTCGCAGCCACAATTCGTACATTTACGTGATGCGGCTTATCACTACCAACAGGTTGAATTTCTCCACTTTGCAAAGCCCGCAATAGCTTGCTTTGTATATGCAGCGGCAATTCTCCAATTTCATCTAAAAACAAAGTCCCCTGATCGGCCACCAAAAATTTACCTTCACGATGGCTATCAGCACCGGTAAATGCGCCTTTGCGGTGACCGAAAAACTCACTCTCTGCGAGGTTCTCAGGTAAAGATGCACAGTTCACTTGCACAAATGGCGCACTACAGCGACTAGAGTTGCTGTGTACTTGCCTTGCTACAAGTTCTTTACCGGTTCCCGTTTCGCCTTGGATCAGAACACTCAAGTCGGAATTAGCAACCAAATTAATATCTGATTTTAATCGCTCCATGGGGGGCGACTCACCAATCATGGTTTGCGCTTGATGGCTGAGCTCATGCAACATCGCAAGCCCCGACTGCGCCCGCTTTGCCAATTTATGCGTATTTAATACAGCGCTGTAATGCGCGCTCACTGTTGACTGGATCATGGTTAATAAAGAGCGGCTGTATGCATCAAAAGCATTTGGGGTCAGGCTGTCGAAGGTAATTGCCCCTAGTAGTTGCCCTTGTTCATACAACGAAAATCCCATACAGGCATGCACGGGTAATTCTCCATCTTCGGCGAGTAGCATACCGTCATACGGATCGCTCAAGGCGCAATCTGAAGAAAAAACAACAGGCTGCTCAGGTGTTTTGGCAATATTGGCGAGCCTGGGGTGCTCCGTCAGCTTAAAGCGCCTCCCCATCACTTCGGGTGCAAGCCCCGTAAAAGCCTGAGGTATTAAAACATCACCTTGCGCTTGCAATACCACTATGGCATCTGCACTGATGCATGCTTGCAACGCACTCACGACAGACTGACTGTAAGTACCTAATTCTACTTGGTTAGATTTTGGCAATGCCATTGCCAACTCATGATTCAAGGCAAGCAATTGTGATAAGCGCCTTTGCTCCATGTCATTTTGACCTATATATGTATTATAAACACATATAAGAATAGGTCTTTTTGACTCAAAAGATCAAGTGTAAAAATATAACCAATTGTTTTACAACAACTAAAAAGTTGGCATGACTCATGCGATTAATAAACTACCTTATATCGACAGTGAGTTTAATTATGATATCTGTGCACCGCTTAGATTATTCACCCATGCTGCGCAAGTTTCTCACCATTGCCAATTATAGTCTCGTGATTAGCGTGATAGGTTTTGGTTTTGCCATACTCGCAAGCTATCCACTTGCAGCTGCACTCTCACTGCCCGCACAAATTACGGCACACATCAGCAGCCTGCTGTTTGCGACGTTACTCAAGATAAGTTACGTCGTGCGTTGTCTGTGCCAATACAACTTAGGCATGGAGGTGCGCTAAATGTCACTTATCCAATTGGAACAACCATTACCTGACGTTAAGCTACTAAAGCCTTCTACCTGGCCCTGCCTTATGCTCGGCTTTAGACCTCTGTTTTTGCTCGCTGGTATTTGGGCCGTAATCAGCATGCTAGTTTGGACATTAGTGCTTTCTGGAACAATTCCTTGGCACTTATCGGTCTCTCCAACACTTTGGCATGCCCATGAAATGCTATTTGGATTTGCCAGCGCAGTGGCCATTGGCTTTTTGTTTACGGCTTCACAAAATTGGACGGGCATTCCAACCCTCAACGGGGTTGGCTTGCTTTTGCTCTCATGCGTTTGGCTAGCTGCTCGCATTGTATTTCTATTTGCAGACGATGCATTCATTTTTCTAGCAGGGCTGCAAGCGGCATTTTGGTTGATCGCGATTTGTCATCTCGCACAGACATTAGTACAAGCAAAAAGCCGTAAAAACTATCAATTTGTTGCCATCTTATGTGTGATGGCAAGCTTCAATTTATTGTTTATTTGGCTACTCAACAACAACGCTCTCGCGCTGGCCCAAATTTTTTCTCATTTAGCAATTTTAGGCTTTACCCTATTGATAAGCGTGATTGCTGGGCGCGTTATGCCCTTTTTTATCGCAAGAGGGCTTGGTCTGAATGAGCAGGTGAAGACACCGAGATTAGATAAGCTCCTATTTTGGTCGGCCATTATTGGGATCACGGGGTTTTTCTCCCACCATATTTTGTCTAGCCCCCTCAATCCGGGTTTTATCTTAGTCTTTACAGCCTTTTTGCATGTATTGCGCTGCATGTATTGGTTTAACACCGGCATTTTTACTCGTCCACTGCTTTGGTCTTTATATTTGGCTTACCTATTTATGGCTATAGGCCTTTTAGGCTTTGGGGGCGGATACCTTGGTTTTCCTTGGTATAGCAAAGATGCATTGCACCTGATTACGATTGGCGCCATGGGCCTGATGATATTGTCGATTATGGCAAGAGTCTCCCTCGGCCATACCGCGAGACCATTGCAACCTCACCCGTTAATGAACCTTGCTTTTGCGCTATGCGTACTCGCTGCAATCACGCGCAGTATTTTACCGATTTTTATCAACCCTCATCACAGCTGGCTTGCAAGTGCCCTACTTTGGATTGGCGCATTTGTCATCTTTGTCGCTGTGTACACCCCTATTTTAATGAAAAAACGCCTTGATGGGCGTCGTGGTTAACTTGGAGAATTTATATGCTATCAACACAAACAATAAAACTGGTTAAGGACACCATTCCTCTGCTTGCAAACGCCGGAACACAAGTGACAGACCACTTTTACAAACGCATGTTTAGTCACAACCCAGAGTTGCTTAATGTCTTCAATGTCAGCAACCAAAAATCAGGCAAGCAACAGTTTGCATTGTTTAGCGCTTTGGCAGCTTATGCTACGCACATCGACAACCCTTCAGTACTTTCAGAGGCCATTAACCGTATTAACCACAAGCATGCGAGCTTAAACATATTGCCTGAACATTACCCGATTGTTGGCACCCATTTACTGGCAACTTTGGAAGAGATGTTCCCAAATGAATGCACGCCTGAAATCATCGCCGCATGGGCTGAAGCGTACGGCTTTTTGGCAGACTTATTTATTACTCAAGAGGAAGGGATTTATCAACAAAATGAAACCAAAGCTGGAGGATGGCGAGGCAAGCGACGCTTTACGATTTCGAAAATTGTGCAGGAGTCTGATGTAATAAAAAGCTTTTATCTAAAGCCTGTTGATTGTCGCCCAGTTGCCCAATACCAACCAGGACAGTATCTCGCTGTTGAATGTCAAGCTGAGGACCAAGCATATCGCCAAATCAGACAGTACTCTCTTTCTCAAAGCGCTAAATCAGATCATTATCGCATTTCGGTTAAAACGGACGGGCTTGTCTCTGGTCACCTGCACACATTAACTGAAGGTGATGAAATTGATGCTTACCCACCAGCTGGCGACTTTGTGCTTCAAATAAACCAAGCGCCAAAAGTACTGATCAGTGCAGGTGTTGGTATTACGCCTATGATGGCAATGTTAGAAACCTTAGTTGAGCAGAAGACTGAAGGACCATGTATGTTCTTACATGCATGTCGCAACATTGAAGAGCGCGCGTTTTCGAGCAGTGTAGAAAGCTTTAAATCACAGCTTCCTCAATTGCAAACACATACTTGGGTAGAATCAGGGGCAGAAGGGGCATACAGCGGTCTTATGCACCTTGCAGCACTAAAAGAGCTGCTGCCTTTGTTCGATGGTGAGTTCTATCTTTGTGGGCCGAGTGGTTTTATGGCATTTATCAAGGCTCAATTAATCGAACTTGGCGTAGACGAAGCGCGTATTATGTACGAAGTATTTGGCCCACACGAAAGTCTATAAACTCAATCTTAATCAGACGAGTTCAGCAACCTGAACTCGTCTACATCATTCTCTATTTGCAATGAAACGTCTACTACTGCTCAATGAGCTGGATCGTGACGCTATCTGTACGTGGTCGGCAGTCGAATTTCGCATTGCGCTCACCGCCTATCAAATCAGCGTCCCACTCTAATCCACATTCCTTACCATAGGCTATGGCGCTCACTTTGCTAGCATGTGCGTCATTAAGTAAGGTAAACGTCAAGTAGTCCCCACCAGTGCCCTCATCAAATTTAGCGTTACGCTCATTCAAGACAAGATCCGCGTCCCACTCCAATGCCCCCTTTCCATGTTTTGCAACAAGATAGCCAGAAACTCGTTTAGTACCGTTAGACGACTCAACTTTATTGACTTGAAGTGTTAACGGATCGGCACGTCCCGCACAGTCCCATTTAGCGTTACGTTCTCTATTTCGTAAAGTAGCGTCCCACTCAAGACCGCAAGTTTGCCCATTTACTCTGGTAGTAATAATGACTGGATAAGTTTGCCCAGCAACAATGTTTGACTCAGCGGTTAAATATTGCGTCGATGTATTACCCAATATGCTGTTGATTTCCTTGCCTGCTCCTCCATTATATAGCGTGCGAACTTCATCCAAGGTTAACGCACGACCCCATACAGCAAAATCATCCAAATCGGCTTTTAAATTGTATTTGTATCGGCCGGTCCCATCCTGTCCGATATTCCAATCAAGTGAAGAAGTAATGTCTCCAACATCTGCGATACTCCCCGAGATGATATTCAACTCCCCTGTCGGGCTGCCAGCATATAATGTCGCGCTGCCGTCACGATCAAATGTCGCGACCAAAAGCCACCAGCCATTAAAAGTATAATCAATTGGGTCGATGTCTTTTCGATCTGCCGAAGTAGATGCGATGTTGATACCGACATCATCGCCATTGCCTTCGTTAGCTAAAAGTAATGTGCCACGGTTGCTGCCGCTGTCCCAATTTTTATTGCCGACAATTACTGGGTCGCCATGTTGATCACCACTGACGCGATACCATGTCATTAAGGTAAAATCTCTTGCATGAGCAAAGTCCAGCTCAGCAGGATTGCCTAAGGTCAAAAACTCTTTGTCGCCATTTATGGCAACAAAACGACCAAATTTCCCCCCAGAATTCACTTCTGGATTTCCCCCGCCAACCTCTGCGTGTAGGTGATTGCCCGATTTATCTTGAAAGTCGCCTTCAAACGGCAAGTAAGTAATGAGATCGGTTTCAATGGCATCAGGAGCCTTTTGCTGCACGCTGTCACCTCTGGCGACGCCATCCATATTGCTAGGCACAGCTACGCCGTGATGTGCAAGCACAGTCGGTGCGGCATCATAATTTTTTGGAATGCCCGTTAAATAACCCTGCTTTGCGGACTTAGATGCCACTAAAAATGGAATGGTATAGTTGTCGGCTGAGTGAATACCATGCGTTGAACCTCGACCACCATGATCAGAGGTCACTACAATTTGCCAATTCTCATTAGCAAAATTTGGGCGCGCTTTAATCGCATCGATAATACTGCCAATTTGCCTGTCGACATCAGCGATTTCATCAACATAACCGGTGTCAGAAGCTGTAAAACAGCAGCTGTGACCTGCTGCATCAACGTCATCTAAAAACAAAAAAACTGAATCAGGTGTAGTACCACGAGGCCATTTTGCGGCTTGATACGTCCCGTTAATAATGGCCAATGTATTAGCAACATTGCCAGCATCATTAGAGTCAATTTTTACATCCGCTTCGTTGTCAATCTGCATATCGGTTGACCACGTTACTAAATAAGCAGTATTGAGTTTACTGTTGTGTCGCTCTAACAAAGTTTGATAATGAGGGTACTGATCATACCTTCCCGTATGCACGTCTGAATTCCCAGTTACGCCGCTTTTGTCAGAAGTAACACCGGTCATGATCCCGACATGATTAGGCCCACTGTTTGGCGCTGCGTCTTTCATTGTCTGCGCGTAGAATGCAAACGCACCTTGATAACCCTCAGCCCAAGTACCTTGAATTAACCTATCAAAGTTAGGCGTTTTCGCATTTTCAATACCGTCGCCGCGCAAACCATCGACAGCAATTAGTAAAGAGTGGTTGCTTGCATCAGCCGCATTTACAAATGACAAACCGAGTGAGACTAGTAATGCAGAACAAAAAATGTTCTGACGTTTCTTTCTTGAGTTGTTTACTTTAAACATTTTCACATGATGCCCTTGTTGTTGGTCTAGTCCAATTATTCGGTGCCATCTTGATAAAAAAATACTCAAAAAATGAATTTATTATTAAACTTTTATGAATGAAAAATCTGAGGAGACATCATAAAACGCACTTTGAAAAATGAATTATTTTATGTCTTTTACAAAACTTTACAAAATCTTACATCTATAATTGCAATGAATTACCGATGTGCCTAGAATTCCGCCTTTATTTCAAAAGGTGAAACAATGAAAGCGATAAAATTAATTTTTGCAGCTGCACTTACTGTGTTCTTGGCTGCGTGTGGATCAACCCCTCAACCCACTGTTCAACTACAAAAACAACTGCTCAATGCAGAGAAACGTGTGGGAATTTATGTTGACGTAATTAATGAGCCAACAACAAATATCTACGGTGCTGGTTGTTTGCTTTGTTACGGTGTTGCCGTAGCGGCAAACTCGTCTTTATCTAAACACCTTGAATCTCTACCAACTAGCGATATTGAGTCAAGCAAGCAAATCCTACTTGAAGGCTATAAAGCGAAGACTGGTTCTGTAGAGTTTATCGAACTAACAGAGCAAGAATTTAAAAAGCTTAAAAAGTTCAAAGGTGAACTGGGCTATGCGAAAAAAGATTTTCGCTCTTTAAAAGAATCAAAAAATATTGATGTACTGGTTGTATTAGACATTGCAACTCACGGTGCCTATAGAGGTTATACCAACTACGTTCCAAATACAGACCCTCAGGGTTATGTGCGCGGCTTAGTGTACTCAGTAGATTTGGAAACAAACCAATACCTTCAATACCTTGAGCTTGACAAAAAAGTCGTTGTTGATGGTGAGTGGGATGAGCCAAAGCAGCAATTCCCTGGCGTAACGAATGCTTACTATCAAGCGGTTGAACAAGTTAAAGAGACAATCAATAAGATTTTCTTATGATAAGCGTAAAGAAACTATTAGTCTCTTTAGTGACGATTGCAGCCTTAGCGGGCTGCAAATCTCCAAAAAGAGATGACTATGTTGTAGCTAAGTCACTCAATAAAGACGACGTTATTGAGCAAAGCGAGTTTAAGTTTTATCTAGATACCAGTGCCCCAGTTGAGATTCGAGGTGAGTATTCTCACGATCGTTCTATCGATGGCAGTCAGGTTATGTATTACGGCACCCCCGGCGCTGCTTTAGTACAGGTATTTTCTCATGCTGCGATAAACAGTTCTTTAAAAGAGCAAAAACTAAAAGAACAGCAAGAAGAGGCAAACCGCTATATACAGCCACTTATTGAAGCTTCAAAACAAGTTACTCATGTTACTTTAACTCAAGGTATGAGTGATTACCTAGTGAAGCAGCTTCCTGTTGCTGGTGACAAAACGGTACATGTGAGGCCCATCTTCTTTTCTAATCAGGACATGAACAAGTTGTCTTTAAAGCTCATAGCCTGGATAGAAAAACCTAAGTCAAGCAAAACTAAAAGCCGTAAAAAGCTTAATAACTTGATGTACCAGAACATAATTGAGGTTCATGGTTCAACTTGGGGTGATGAATTGGCAACTCAGCTGATGGAAGGACAAGCAGATATCTCAGAGCAATATGAGGCACTTTTTGTTCGCGCTGTCGACAGTTTAAAAAAGGACTTATCAGGCACGTACGTTCAGACACCACCGCAACAAACACTACACATTAAGAAGAAAAACAATAAACAATTCTTAAGAGCCAGTGTAATCGAACAGTCATGTGAATACGTTGTCATAAAAAATCTGAGAAACTGGATCCTTCACTATCCAGCTAGCTATGTCACTAATATCCAAAACCAATGTTAGTCACATTAAGTGAGTGTTGCTACAACTGATTTGTGCGTGCAACACTCTCTTTTCCTCTCAAAAATTCGGTCTCTTAAAATATTTTGGCACTGAGCTGTTTTGGCGTCAGGACAAACCTTTGCTTTAAGCCTAAGCGCTTATATTTGGCAGTCATCGTCAGTTTTTGCTCGCCTCTTTGACCATATAAACCATTATGAAATAACAACTTCTGTTTATAGTTTAAGGCCATAAACTTGCCCATTACCACGATTTGGTCAATGACTTTTCCATCACCCCCATGTGCGGCCTGAGGCGAAACCATGATACCTTGCAGTGTTTTCTTGGTTTCATTTTGATCCATAAATATCTGTTCCTGAATGGCCTCAATAATATTGCTTTTCGCGCCTTTAAACTCGGCGAGCGACAACTGCCCATTCTTATCTCCGTCAGCTTCCCTAAAACTGGATGCACTTAACGACACCACCATATACGCACCAGAGTCGTCAAAGTTTAATGTGCCGTGCTCCGAAACCATTAAATGTGCTTTCGATGTGGCGCAAAAAACCAGACTCACGGCAACAATTACGCTAAATAAATGTCTCATTTCGACTTGCTCCAAACGGTAAACATTAAAGTTGGCCTTTTACGCAACGCTGAAAGTATGGATAACTATCAGTCGCGTAATAATGATAAATGCCTTCTGGAAATTCGGGCGTCACACCAAAGCGTCCATTGCATTCATCCAAGTCACCGCTTCCTGCCACATACTCCCAATCTTGAGCAAAGGTGCCCAGCGCATAAACCGCTGTAGAGGGGCGATTGCTACTGACATTTTCAACTAACTGATAACTGCCCTGCATCGCTTTCAATGCAGATTGCGCATTGTCAGCCTCGCTATAGCCATATCTGGCGTAAATTGGAAATCCATCAGCGGCCCAGCCAATCAAAGTCATCACGCTTTGAGAACCACTTCTTAGTGCTATAAACCCCTCTGGCATGCCATGGTAATGATAAGACCCATCTGGCTGAACATGTGCGTTGTTATCATCAGTGCCAAAATCAAAGCTGGTTTGCCCAAGTGCCTCAATACTCCAATTACCCGTGTTGCCAACAAGGCTGCAACTGTTACCAGAGTCGTCACACGATCCCGCTGTATTTGCATCAATCTTAACGCCATTTAACACATAGCCCGTCGCGCCCCTTGGACCCCCTAAGGTACTAGTGGTGTCGGTTTTTGTGGGTGTTAGGGTGTAAGCTATCGAGACATTCACTTCGCTGATCGTATTGGGATTACCTTGATTAGGAAAAGTGCCTGTCACGTGGTCAGGTATGCCATTTGCGACCAGTTGACGTGCAGTGCCACTGCAACTCCAATCGGCGCTGCTGGTAGCCTGCACGGACGCAGAGTCATTAAACTCATTGTAGACGTAGTCACATAGCACCCCGTCAGTTGAGCCTGCAGTTTGTGCTGTTCCGTTAGAGCCGTCGTCGTTGTTTTGTGAACTTGTGTCTCCAGCATTTGGATCTGTGCTTGCGTCTGAGCTATCTGACGAAGAGGCGCTACCAGATGTAGCAGCGCCGCTATTTGTTGCACTTGCACTATTGTCAGACTGAACGCTTTGGGCAACTTGATCAGCATTGTTATCACCTGAACTTGAACCGCATCCTGTAAATACCAAAACAGACGCGCTCAAAGTCATCGCAATAACTCGGTTAAAATAGATGTTGTCGCATTTCATTTTTCACTCCTACAGCCGTTGAAAACAGTGGTCGTGTCGCTCGACCTATTCTTGCATTTTCGTTAACTATAAGAGTTGATTGTGCAAATACTGTGCAGTCAGATAATTTGTTTCGACTTACTCTCGATGTTGGCAATAAAGTTTATCTAATTCAATATACTAGCACTAAACTCTACGCCATCTTGTAATAAGTTTTGCATTGATAAAAACAGGGGTTGCGGCAATTGATCCACAGGAAACCATTGCCATGATTTACATTTGTTAGGCTCCATTATGCTTGCTTCACCAGTTTCACACTGAGCTTGAACAAATAAGGTAATATAATGTTTTCCTTCTGCAAAGATGTCATTAGTAAAGCCAACTTTAGTTGGGTTGGAAATCTTCAAGCCAGTTTCTTCTAGCACTTCTCTTATCGCACACGCTTCAACACTCTCGCCAACCTCCAAATGGCCTCCTGGCGTTGCCCATGTATTTTCACCATGAGAGCCAATTCGTTCACCTAATAAAATCTTGTTATCACGTACCAGAATTACACCCACACCCACTCTGACAGTTTTTTCCATGATTGTTCCTTTTGTAATATTCAAATTGCACTCAAGCTAGGGGCAAGCATCTGCTCCAAAATTTATCACTTAACTGCATATCGCCATTTTAACATGGAGCAATTCATGAAATATATTTCAATTAATGCTCAAGGCAGCACAAATGTCTGCCTTGATGATCAATAGCTTAGATTACAAGCAAATCCATAAAGCGATTTACGGGCATCGATGTCAGCTTGTTAGCATCTTTACATACATCATAAATAGCCTGGCATTGTGCATCTGGAAAACGTGTGGCTAAACTTTGTCTGAACTTTTCTTCTAATACAGGTATGCCCTCTTTTCGACGCCTTCTATGACCTATAGGATATTCAACTTCTACTTTTTCAGTGCAGCTACCATCATTAAAAAATATCTGAATGGCATTCGCAATGGCGCGTTTTTCTGGGTCATGATAGTCCGCGCTGTATCGTTTATCTTCCACTACCACCATTTTGTCGCGTAGAATATCTATTTGTGGATTATTATGATGGAAGGGGTCCTCATAGTGTTCAGCCACCAAGTTACCGAATAGCAAAGGAACAGCAACCATATATTGCAAACAGTGATCTCTATCTGCAGGGTTCGCCAATTCACCCGCCTTAGAGATAATACGAATTGCTGATTCATGCGTAGTAATTTCGATTCGTTTAATCTCATCTAGTCGTTGTTTTACTTGTGGGTGAAGGATAACCGCAGCCTCACATGCTGTTTGTGAATGGAATTCAGCGGGGAAGCTAAGCTTAAATAAAATGTTTTCCATTACGTAACTACCATATTCACGCTGGAAGCTAAACGTACGTTGCTTCTGTGGCTTTAACGCCAAATCCTTATTCGTCTGGCTGAAAGACACATCATAAAAGCCCCATTGCGGTGCGCTTAATACGCCGGGGATCCCCATTTCTCCGCGCATTGAAATATCTGCTAACCGCACACCTCGAGACGTCGCATCCCCCGCGGCCCAAGACTTACGCGACCCCGCATTCGGAGCATGACGATATGTGCGCAGCGCAGAGCCATCAACCCAAGCTTGAGAAATGGCTGCCATAATTTGCGCACGCGTCCCCCCCATCAAATGAGTTACGACAGCTGTGGTCGCTAACCTCACCAACAAAACATGGCAAAGCCCAACACGATTAAAACTGTTGTCTAGTGCCATAACGCCCTGTATTTCGTGAGCTTTGACCATGGCTTCTAACACATCCTGCATCGTCAATGGCAATCGTCCAACTGCAATATTTTGCATCGATATGTAGTCAGTTACAGCAAGAATGCCACCTAAGTTATCTGACGGGTGGCCCCACTCTGCTGCAAGCCAAGTATCATTGAAATCCAGCCAACGTATCATACAACCAATATCCCAAGCCGCCTTCACTGGATCTAAGACAAATTGTGTGCCCGGCACCCGTGCCCCATTAGGCACAACAGTTCCTTTTACTATCGGGCCTAAATGTTTCGTACACTCTGGAAACCTGAGTGCCAAAAAACCACACCCTAAGCTATCCATTAAACAGTTTCTTGCTGTGTCTAAGGCTTCTTGTGACTCAACCTTATAATTAATGACGTAATCGGCTATGTCTTGAATTTCCTGATCATAATCCGGACGATTTGCCAAATCGACATTCGCGCTCATACTTAAAACTCCTGTTTTTCGCTGTTAGATGATTCTCATCCTGTCGAGCTTCGTTTTGCATGACTCGCTTAGAATGAAAAAGATTGGCACAAAATCTAAGTAAATAGTCATTCAATCACGCACAACCTTTGCAAATGATATTTATTTTCATTATCATTTGCAAATAAACAATTGACAGGTCGTCAATCTAAAAAATGCTATAGGTGAATACTCTAAATTAGTTAGGGAAAATGTATGGTCGCTCGAAAACTCACTTTAGTTTCCTCCTCAGACTCAGGGTCTTTGGTAATTAAATACAATCAACTTATTGAACGCGCTGAAAAAGCATATTTTTTTGGTTTACAAGAGAAAGCTAGTAATACCTACAAACAAGCTTTTGACTTAAGCATTGAGTTACTTTGCTCTGCGAACGCAAATATCTTGTCGGTTCGCCGTGTTGCTGAGGCCAGTAGCTATCGGTTTGATCACTGCCCTGTTTTTGAAGATGCAGAAGATGAGTTTTATTTGGAAGTGGCTGCTAACGCATTGGAAGATGTCGTGCGGGCAGATACAGATATCGCAACAAGGAAAGCTGCATTGCAAGCATACAAATCAGTAGCCTGCCTTGCCTGTGAACTCGTTCGATTTAATCAAAGTATTCGCTGTCAGGTTTTAATCGATCAATATGTTCAAACGGAAATGAGCCACTCCAAATTCCTAGCAAATTGATTTACATATGTGGAGAATGTCCTGGCAGCAAAGTGCACCAGTTAAAAGTGTATGTGTTTGCCCTCAAATGAAATGATTATTTGAAGGTTTTTGCCAGTTCCACGGCTTTTTTCTCCACCAATGCTTGCGAATGAGTTTGCTCAAAAACAGCCACTGTAACAGGTACTTCTTGATCAAAATAATACGCGGCAAAACAACTTTGCGGGCCCTGCCCAGTATGACCCATGGTATTTAATGTCTCGCTATGGTTTAGCATCAACCCTAGTCCAATCGCTGGGTTCTGCCATGGCCTATCTCCCACATCAAAATCAAGATTATAAGGTGTGCACATCTCTTCAAGTAATGGTTTAGATAATACCTGGCCACTCATGAGTGCGTGCAAAAATGTCACCGCATCTCGCGTCGTTCCGCCAATCAAGCCATGATAGCACCATCTTGGGTCATAGCTGTTGTTAGACACATTAAGTTGGTCAAACGCATGCATCGTTTCAATAGTCCGTGCATTTTTTATCCCAAGCGGTAAAAACAAGTGCTTTTGTAATGTACCGTTGAATGACCCCCCATAGCGGTGTTCAATCTCTTTTTTTAGCAACAAGTAGCCGACGTTAGAATAACGCCACCCCTTACCGGGTGGGAACAACAATTTATCGACTTCAATACGTGCCAGCATTTCTGATCTGGACCAAGGCTCTGCGCCGCTCGCTACGGCCTTATGGTAATCATGCAGCATGGCGTAATCTGCCACTCCAGATGTATGCTGCAGCAATTGTCTGTACGTATAAGGTTGACCATTAAATTGGGAGTCTAACTCGAATTCACCTTGCTCTATAAGCCTCAGAATTAATGTTGCAATGGCCGTTTTTGTAAAACTCCACCAAGGAACAACTTTGTCTTGCTCTGGGTAAACACTGCGCGTATTACTATGAACACTATAAATCAAAAATACCTCCTACCAATCATGATCCATTAGACTCGTTTCACCGAGACAAATTAAGTAAATATCTGGGGTATCTAACAACTACTCAAAGTTGCATTATCAAAACAGGTTTGCAACGCCGACACCATCAATGTATGAAAAAGCTTATAAATTTCTAAAAAGCGAGCGATTAACTTTTCTTGGTTAGTCGAGAATGTTAGTTTTTAGCCTCTAAAAAATAAACTTATCATTAGTAGGTCAAAACATGGCAGCTACCACATCAGTCACAAAAATACTGGTCGTTTGTATGGGTAATATTTGCCGCTCCCCGACTATGGAAGCGGTTATGAAAGCCAAAGCGCAAGCACAAGGGCTCACGCTAACGGTAGACTCAGCAGGAACCATTAATTACCACGAAGGCAATTCACCTGACAAGCGCAGTGCTAAAGCAGGCCAAAAAAGAGGCTACAGCTTCTCGGGAATCACTTCGCGACAAGTTGTTAAAAAAGACTTTGAAGAGTTCGATTTAATACTCTGTGCCGATAATAACAATCTGGCTGACTTGCAAGCTAACTGTCCTCCAGTCTATCTACATAAACTACATTTGTTTTTGACTTATGCAGGCATGGACGTTGCTGAAGTACCTGATCCGTATTACGGAGATGGCGATGGGTTTGAGTTAGTGTTAGATCTTGTTGAGACAGCGTCAGATCGCATCATTAAAGCACTGAACTCTTCCTCCTAATTAACAACTGGAACAATTCTTCACAAATCTGTTCTCAACTTGATGGACCTATAGTATGTTTTTACCCATAATGAAAACATACTAAGAACAACCGAACACTTAAGGAAAAGAGATGAAAAACATATCAATCGCCTTAGTTGGAGACTACGATGACTCAGTCCCAGCTCACCAAGGTATTCCTCTTTCTTTGGATATTGCGGCAAGTGACTTAAGACTCAACCTTAAGGCCACATGGCTAGCGACAGACAATGTCAAAGATACAGACTTAAGTCTCTTCGATGGGATTTGGTGTGTACCAAAAACTCCTTACGTTGATGCTGATGGCGCATTAAATGCGATTAGATACGCACGCGAGAACCTCATCCCTTTTATAGGCACCTGTGGTGGTTTTCAACATGCGATATTAGAATATGCCCAGAATGTAATTGGTTGGAACGATGCGGTACACGCTGAGTCTGTACCTCAAGGTTATCGCCCTGTCATTTCAGAGCTAGCTTGCGCATTAATCGAGACAACAGAAGCGGTAAATATCTTTGCACACTCTCAGTTGGCTGCAATATATGGCACCACAACAATTCGCGAAGGTTATCGTTGCAAGTATGGCTTAAACGACGAGTTTCGCCACGCACTCTTACAAGGACCACTGGTTGCATCGGCAGATGATGACACCAAGGAGGTCAGAGCGATAGAACTCACTGTGCATCCTTTTTTCATCGCAACACTGTTTCAACCAGAACGCGCTGTACTCAGCCAAAAGCGCTCACCTCTGATAGCGGCATTTGTTAACGCGTGTGCGCAAAATCAAGGTTTATAGCATTGCAAAGGCCTGCCCAGAAGTATCGCTTGCCTTTTCTTCACTGATTAGGTAAAAAGCCTCCACACTATCTGGAGGTATACTTTGTCTAACTTTGACTCTCAAAACGTATATATGCAAATTGCGGATGATTTGCGTGCAACAGGTCTTAGCATTATTGAAAATGCGATAGATCCACACATCATACAAAGTCTCAACAAACGAATTGCAACGTTAGAAGAAGACAAGTTCCAAACGGCTGGGATAGGTAGACAGAGTGATCATGAAAAAAACGTCAAGATCCGCCGAGACAAAATCTTATGGTTAGACCAAAACAATGAATTGGAGTTAGGTTATATCCAAGCCATGGATGAGCTTAAAGACTTTTTAAATCGGCGCTTATTTATGGGCCTATTTAGCTACGAGAGCCACTTTGCACACTACCAAGAAGGCGCGTTTTATAAAAAACACTTAGATGCGTTCAAGGGCAGAGCAAACAGAGTACTAACAACCGTGTTTTACCTCAATGACCAATGGCAAACGGAGCATGGCGGAGAGCTCGTAATTTATGACCCGAATGATCATGAAAAAGAATTGTGCCGCGTGTTACCAAACCAAGGAACATTGGTCACATTTTTGAGTGATGAGTTTCCACATGAAGTACTACCCGCGCATAAATCCAGATATTCTATTGCAGGCTGGTTCAGAATAAATGCGAGTACCGCAGGTCACATAGACCCACCGCGCTAGACCTCAAAATACTGCTTACTAGCTCCGCATGCCTGTGGAGCTAACCACTTTCGATTACATTTTTTTACTTTAAATTTACGTGTTAAGCCGATAGTGTAGCGAAAAAGATAGGAAATCTTCATGCGTATTTTTACACTGACAGCCTTAATTTTATGCGTACTTTCAGGTTGTATATTTGTACCAAAGGAAGTGCAATACTTTGACGAGCAGTGCCAAATCACAAAACGAAAGCACGTCTTATCGCAAGAAGAAATGGGCCATTTGGGCGGTTGCTCAGACAAAGCGTGTGCTGTACTGATGGCAGGTGCTGGCTTTGTTTCGGCTGCAAGTTTAGTTGTCTCAGGTACCATCGTAATAACGCACAATACCCTAACGTGGCTTGAGCAACGAGGTGATTGTGGGAATTCATAAAAACGACTGGTTGAGTGAGGCTCCCCTACCTAATTCGGTAAACCTACTTCTACGCATAGGCCACCTGATGCGCGGTTGCTTAAGTTAATATAGCCGTTGTGCGCTTCCACGATTTCTCTGCAAAGGGCTAGACCTAAGCCCGTTCCACTATTTTTAGTAGAGTAAAATGGCACCAGCGCACTCGTTAATACCGCCTCAGACATCCCCTGCCCAGCATCTTCAAAGAGAAACTTAGTTATCCCGTTGCTTGACTGAACGCTAAGAGAGATAGCATCTGGCTCTGAACCTGACTCATGGGCATTTTTTAATAGATTAATTATGAGTTGTTCAAGCTGCCCTTTATCAGCTTGCAATGTGTCTACATCACATTGAATTCGGCTTGGCCACTGTAGTTGAATCGACTCAAGTAAAGGGCGAATTTCGATTGTGCTCAAAATCGGCATCGGTAACTTTGCAAATGTGCCATACCCTTGTACAAACTCAGTCAGGTGGGAAATACGTTCGTCAATGGTGCTAAATACACGATGTAACCTCGTATCATCCAATTTAGTGGCAATGATTTTTCCGCTATGTGACATCGACGAAATTGGCCCTAGCGAGTTGTTTAATTCATGGCTAATAACTCGAATAACTTTTTTCCATACAGCGACTTCTTGACGGTTTAATTCACGGGTAAGCTGTTTAAAGATATACAAATTGTGGTGTTGATTATTCAATAAAATTTCACCAACAGAAGCGTGCCAAACTTGCTCATCTACATCACCTTGGCAAATACTGATTAGGCCATCTTGTGCTGTGCTAATGGCTGTCGTTATTTCTTGCGGTGCCGTATCCTCTAGTTGTGAAATTGATAAGCCTTCAAGCGCTTGCACACTACCCACCAAGTTTTGAGCACTTTGGTTCGCAAACACCACCACACCATTATCATTAATTAACAGCAATGCCTGCGGCGCGCTTTGCAACATTTTGTCTAGCATCATTTCCCTTTGATACAGCCATTGCTTTTCTTTTCTCAGCTGTTGTGCAGTTTCGTTATAAAGTTGGCATAATTCGCCAAACTCATCATCACTTTGATACGCCAATTGGTTTGAAAAGTCACCATCTTTAAAGTTTAACAATCCGACATTCAACGCCTCAACCGCTTTAATAAGCTTATGAAATACTAACTTTAACAACAGACAACAGCTCAAGCTGGCAACCACACTCAATATAAGCCAGTTCTGCCAAGTAGAAAGTAAAGTCACGGGTGAGCAAGATATAAAAATACTGACAAAGATTAATAAAATAACTTTGCGCTTTAATTTACTTAATGGGCCACTCATTAATACTCAATTCCGTGTTTTTGTAGTCTGCGATAGAGGGCTTGACGACTCATCCCAAACTGACGCGCAACCTTAGCGATGACGCCTTGGCATTGATGCATCGCTTGTTGTAATTCTAGCTTTGTCGGCTCTGTGGCTTGTAGTTTATTCGATGTTGGGATCGCGTTATCCAGCAAGCCAAAATCTTGCGCGATGAGCTCTCCTTGCGGTTTCAACACGCCAGCTCGTTTGCAGGCATTTTCAAGTTCTCGCACATTGCCAGGCCAACTGTGTGCACACAATGCTCTCTCGGCCTCCAGGCTTATTTGGCGACCGGGCAAAAAATGTCTCACCAGCGGTAAAATATCGTCTGTACGCTGAGCCAAACTTGGCAAGTTTATTTCTATCACATTGAGACGGTAAAAAAGGTCTTCTCTAAATTTCCCCGTCGCAACATCATTCAGTAAATTCGCATTTGTCGCAGAAATCACTCTAACATTTACTTTTTGTGTTTCAACAGAACCTAGGCGTTCAAACTCTCCTGTTTGTAACACTCTGAGTAATTTCATTTGCCCAGATAATGGGAGATTACCGATTTCATCCAAAAACAGTGTGCCGCCATCTGCCGCCTCGAACCGCCCTACGCGCTTTTTGTTTGCCCCAGTGTAGGCGCCGGCCTCTGCACCAAACAACTCTGCCTCGATTAGATTATCAGGCAATGCACCTGCATTGACCTTAATAAACGGTCGATTAGCGAGCTTAGAATTTGCCTGAATGATCTGCGCTATTTTTTCTTTGCCGCTACCGTTTGCACCAGTGATCAAAACAGATACATCTGACTTTGCGACCTGTAGTGCCATTTCTACAGCTCGCTGCATCGCAACACTCTCATAAATGAGGCCAGCCAGTTCGGCATCTGCGTGATAGTTTTCTCGCTCTACTTGCTGCCTGTGTAGTTGCTGGCTATCCGAACTAGCCTTACCGAGCGCAATTAAGTTAGCAACAGATACTAAAAGTTTGTCATCATCCCAAGGTTTTGCTAAATAATCAGCGGCTCCAGCCTTAACCAAAGAAATAGCCATTTCAAGCTCAGTCCAAGCCGTGAGCAAAATGATTGGTAAATTTGGCGACAATTCACGTAGTTTGTGGAATAAAACTTTGCCCTCTTCACCGGAGGTGGTATCTGCCGTAAAGTTCATATCCTGAATTACTAATTCAACGCGCTGATATCGCACCACCTGCTCGGCTTCAAACGGGCTGCTCGCGACTACGACTTCATAGTCATGCAATTCAAAAAGAAGAGATAATGATTGTAGAACTGCCTGATTGTCGTCGACAATAAGTATTTTATCCATGTGTTTATTATTCATTATGTTACACCCACTCGAGTGTAACATAATCTTGTTTCCTCTGATTAAATACTGCGAGTAGCTATACTGGGTGAAATATTGGCGGCCCGCTTAGCTGGTTGATATACAGACACTAAGCTCATACCTAACATCGCAACGCCGGTATAAAGTACGATTGACCAATCCAATGCTGGGATGTTGTATAAGGCCATCAATTGCCCACCTAAATACAACGCTGCGATAGAACCTGCCATGACACCAAATAACGTCACCAAGGTGTTTTCGACTAGAAAGTAGCTGAAGATGGCTGACTTTCTTGCCCCTAAGGCACGACGTGTACCAATCTGCTTAGTCCGCTTGCTAATGTTGAAATGGGTTAACCCAAAAATGCCCAAAGCAGTAATAATCACTAAGAATACAATCAGCGCCACCAGCATTCTTATCATCAGCGTATCGCGTTGATAGGTTTGTGCCTTTGCTTCATCAAGCCCTTTGATATCAATAATTACGCGTTGGCGCTCATTTTCTAACAGTAAAGGCTCAATCAACTTCATGACTCTTGCTCGTTGATTTGGCTCTGTTTTTACAATAACACGCTGATACATGCTGCTTCTTTCTCTTGGAATGAGCATGACATTGTCACCCATTTTAGAGTCAGGCCACTGGCTTTTCATGGTTTCTACAATGCCAACAATCTTCATCATATTATCGCCACTATAAACAAACTCATTGAGGCCCCGACCTTCACCAAACAGTTTGTTTGCCACCGCACGACTTACAATTGTCACAGAAGGAAATTGGCTATCGGTTCCATCACTTTCGTCCTGAGGCTCAAAATCTCTCCCCTCACTCACTTTGAGGCCAAACGCATTTACCACTCTATGATTTGCTTGAATATAACCGCTGTCCACGCGCTTCCCTTGCATTTCATCCGGTTCATCACTGATGATCCAAGACCCACCACTACTCGACAATGGAATTGAACTCACAGTCATGGCCTCGATGACTCCATCAATTTCTTTTAACTTGGCCATGTCTTCTTTAAATTGCTTCGCCCGGTCAATATTTCTATTGTAAGTCAGCACTGTAAAAGCAATGATCCCTTGCTCATCATAACCGGTATCTTCACTAAGCTTATCAACTCTGTCTGACACAATAGATATCGCATTGCTTACAATGGCCAAAGTAATGGCAATTTGTAAAATCAGCAGTAAAGCACCCGCTTTAGAGCGCATCAAGGTATTGATAATAGGTTTAATTTCTAACATTCTCAGCACTCCCTTATTGAACTTTTAAATGGGTTGCAGGTGAGGTTTTGCAGACCACCCAAGCTGGAAACAAACCCGCCAGCATGCATGCAAAGATGGCTATGACAGGAGAGATGAGTAGCATCATCCAATCCATTTTCGCAATCCCCACGTAAATCGACATGGTTTCTCGGATCCCAATAAGACCTAGTTGCGCAAGTAAGATCCCCACTAAGCTGCCCAAAAACCCGAGGAGTGCAACTTCAACTAAATGTTGATAAAAAATCTGCCTTTTACTTGCCCCTAGCGCACGTCGAACACCTGCATCTGGTGCACGTTTCAAAAATTTAGCCAACAACATACCTAATATATTCGCCAAACATACCGCTAAAAACATAAAACTTAGGCCAACCAAAATCTTATTATCTGGATCAACGACTTGATTGTAGCCAAGCCACTCACTAACATTTTTAAGATTGTAATCTAGTTGCTTGCGATTGAAGCGCCCCAGCTTTTGCTGTTCAAGCATGTGATCCATTAAAAATTGTTGGTAGTTTTTTAGTTGCGATGGGGAATTTATCTCTACCCAAAACTGCAGCCAAATCATTTCAGAATTAAGGAATTGTGCATACGAGCGCGTTTCTTCATTTTTCCACGCATTGGTGTTACCCCAGCTATGAAGTTGATAGGCTTCAATATGGCTAAACGGAATGAATATGTGTTCTGCTCGTTGAAACGGACCATTGTTTACATCATAAAACTTCAGTGAGGGCTGCCAAAATTGGGTTACACCAATCACTTCATAGCTACGTTCATCTAAGTAAATTGACTCTCCAAGTACGTCCGTGCGTTGGAATAACCGCTCAGCCAAATCTTCGCTAATGACAGCAACTGGCGCGGCTTGTTCACTTTGTGCTTGAGTCCAAACTTCTCCGTGTAAAAACGACAAACCAAACAAGGAGAAGAAATCTCGACCTGTGATGCGCACATCTTGAATAAACGGCGTACTGTCTGGCTTACCTAAATGAACGGCGGCACCTGATTTCATCATGGCCGCCCGCTTGGCCACAGGGGAGTTTTCCATCAAATACTTAGCATCTACATAGGTCAGCTGAGTAGGTACATCGTCAGATGTATTCCAAGTTTGTCCGTCATCCATGGTCTGTAATTGCACCGCAAATAACTGCTTACTTTTTTGCGGGATCGGATCTGCACTCATCATGTGATACACAGACAACGACGTCATCGTAACCCCAATACCAATTCCGATTGCAATAATCATCAGCAGACTGATAAAAGGTGTGAGCTTGATGTTTCTCCATGCTAGATCAAAATAGTGCCACAACATGCTAAACCTCCACAGATTTTTGTGAATTAACATGAGGCGTTTGAGTCCCTTGATACAAAGTAAAGTCAGCAACTTGGCCATCAACGATTTGAATATTACGCGGCGTTCTTCTGGCCAGTTCAGGGTCATGCGTCACCATCACGATGGTTGTGCCAGCGCGGTTTAGCTCTTCAAGCAGTGTCATGACTTGCCTTGCCATTAAACTGTCGAGGTTACCAGTTGGTTCATCAGCAAGCAGAAACCTGGGCTCTCCTGCCAAAGCGCGTGCAATCGCAACACGTTGCTGCTGGCCACCAGATAACTGCTGCGGCAAGTGTCTGGCTCGCCCAGCTAACCCAACCTGCTCAAGGCAGTGCTCAACACGTCTTTTTCGTTCCTTGGCTTTTATACCTCGATATCGCAGCGGTACCTCTATGTTTTCGAATAAGTTTAAGTCTGGTATCAGGTTGAAGCCTTGAAATATAAATCCAATTTTTTGATTACGCAGATCCGAACGCTGATTGTCGTTGAGCTTTCCCACATCGATACCATCTAACATATACTGGCCTGACGAATATGGCTCTAACAACCCTGCAATATTTAAAAACGTCGTTTTACCAGAGCCTGATGGCCCAGTTACAGCAATAAACTCACCTTCATTGACGGTTAAATTAAACTCTCTCAGTGCTTGTGTTTGCACCATTTCTGTTTGGTACAATTTGCCAATATTTTGCATGTTCAACATAATGATTGTCCTTTTTTATTATCTAATGAGCACTGAATCTGCTTGGGTAAACGCATCATATCCAGAGACGATGATTTCGTCACCCTCTCTTAACCCAGCTTTTACTTCAATGTCTTTTAAACTGCTTGAGCCCACTTTAATCGACACTCTTTGTGCCATATTGTCTTGAATTCGATAGGCGAAGTGCCCACCTACATTCAAAAATGGTCCGCGCTTAACTTTTAATACGTTTTCTTTGTTTTCTAATTGAATACGTGCGAGCACACGTTGGTTTTGACGAATACCAGAGATATCTTGACGCCTGAACTTAACGCGGGTCGTAACCTCTCGATTATTTACTTCAGGTGAAATCGCACTGAGCTCACCAATCAATTCTTGCGCCCCCACTCTCATAACAACTTGCATCGCAAGTCCCAGTTCATTGGCGTAACTTTCTGGAACTTGCAGCTCAACTTCATACGCGGATAAATCAACGAGACGCATTAAGGCTTCATTTTGAGAAACTGCGGCCTTGTTTTGCACCAATAAGTTGCCAACAATCCCATCAACCGATGCTCTAATTTCAAGGTTGTTTACTCGGCGTTGAATTTCTTCGACTACAAGTATTTGTCTTTCATAACGGTTTTTAGCAGAGGATAACTCAAATTTTAAAGTGTCCCGTCCAAGCGCTGCTTCTTGTTGAGCATGAGCGTAGTTTAGCTTTGCACGCGCATACTCATCCTCCGCTTGTTCAAGATCTATTTGGCTGATCAAACTAGCTTTGATGGACAGCTGAGCACGGCGGTTTTCACGTTCAGCGGCTTGTAAAGAAACATTCGCTAAGTCCAGTGATTTGGTCAGGGCTAAGTCTTGACGACGGGACTCTAACTTTTGCCTCTGCCACTCCCCTTCTAGTCGAGTCAGCTCTGATTGTTGCTGTTTGAGTTCATTACTCAGCTCTGGAGAGCTGAGTTCAACAATTAACTGGCCAACTTCAACTTGGTCACCAGCTTTAACATGTAAAGTTGCAACACCTATTTCCGGGCTGTATATCGTTGGCGCGTGAGCAGCGACTATTTTGCCATTTGCACTGACTTCTCGTGTAAGCGTGCCTAGTTCAACTCTCGCAATATCTAAATCTTGCTTAGCCACCGACAACTGCGCGGTTGCCCGTGTCATTGCGCCATATCCAAGCGCGACCAGTAACATGCCTACGCCCAAGCCTAAAGCTTTTTTGCGCCGCCAAATAGGACGTCGAGTCTCAACCACAACGTCTTGTCCGCGAGTATCCTTTATCATGGTATTTCCTGTAATTGGGTATATTGAAATAAAGGAATACCAGTACTGTGCCAACTTTATCTAGTTGTTTTTAATGCATTTTATTATTTCATTGAGTCATATTTCTGTCCGCGGACAGAAAATGTGTCCGCTGCGGACAGGTGAAAGGACACGCGTGATTTTGAGTGCGTGAAAACGTATAAGACGCTATAGTGAGGTAAAATTACAACGAGATAAATTTATGCGTACCCTAATTTTTATTGCCCTATGCGTACTATCGATGCCTGTGCTGGCTACGCCAGACAACATTGTGTTAATACGCCACGCCGAAAAACAAAAGGGAATAGATCCCTCGTTAACTGCTAAGGGCATAGAGCGAGCCGAACGTTTTGCGCAAATGATGTTACCACTAGAGCCAAACAAGCTCTACGCGACGAACTATAATCGTACCAAGGCAACCTTGGCACCCTTGGCTGATATGATAGACACGCATGTTTCTATTTATGACGCCAGAAACTTGGATGGTTTTGCCAGAGAATTAAAGCAAAAAACTGGCACTGTTGTTGTTGCAGGTCACAGTAATACAACGCCTGTACTTGTAAAGCTACTGACTAACCGAGATGTCGAAATTGACGAAGATGAATTTCATAAAGTGTATATTGTGACCTTTGTGGATGATGAACCTCGACTCGAGATAAAAAGCTCCGATAAATAGTACCTCGAGAACAGTACATTACACTTTATTGGTGTAATAAAGTGTAATACACCTCGACCGCTTTTGACCCTATAGTGGACTCTATCAGGTTCATATAATTTGAGCGCATATCTAGCGAAGCACAGCAATTTATTGTTGCACTTGACCAAAAAGAAGATGGTAGCTAGGTAGAAGGCAAATAAAAGTACAACACCGCGAATCTAGATGGCAAACTCGCATGGTGCCCTGACTCAAAGTAATTCCCTTTTAAAACATGCAATCAATACGTCGATAATGGGCCTAGGCATGGGCCTTTTTTCTTTTGTTTTTCTACAACAAGTCAAATAAAGCCGCTAACCCATTTTCAATATCGTGTTCTGCTTGGCCCGCAAACCCCAAACGAATATGCGTATAACGCGCTTTTGAGCTGTGACAAAAATTTTGCTCAGGATGTGCATTAATCCCCGCTTGTAATAGTTTTTTAGGTAACTGAGAGACGTCTTGCTTTAAATCGACCCAATAAGCCATGCCACCTTGAGGTTTAGTATATTCAATAGCGAACCCTTGCTTTTGATAGTACTGAAGCAATTGATCCATCACATCACAACGCTGTCTGTATAATTTTGTCATTCGCCTCAAGTGTCGCTCGAAATTCCCAGCGGCCATCCAATCAGCTACTGCCAACTGCATTAGCGCATCATTTTTGTGATTTACGATTTGCTTTAATGCTGTGAGATGCTTAAGCACCGCTTCAGACGCAGTGACGTACCCCATACGCGCACCAGCAAACATGATCTTGGAGAAGGTGGCGAGGTAAATGACGATTTGTGCTGGATCATTGGCAGCCATGGGCTGCAATGGTGGGCAGCTGTAATGAAACTCATGGTCGTAATCATCTTCAATAATGAAAACCCCGTGCTGTACACATAACCGATAAATTTCCATACGCCGCGACACAGGCATAGTGACTGTTGTTGGGTATTGATGTAGCGGTGTTAAATACAACAGTTTCACGCTGTTTGTTGAGAGGCAACGTGCTAATGAGTCAACACAAAGCCCATGTTTATCTTGCTTGAGATCAAAAATTTGCGCACCAGCTGCTTGAAATGCTTTTCTTGCTGGCGGATAGCCCAATGCTTCCATTGCAACGCCCTGCCCCGCTTGAATAAAAGCCTGACCGATAAGAAATAGTGCTTCTTGAGAGCCATTACAGACTAAAATATCGTCGCATGTTAGGCCTCGTGCAGTGCGTAAGTAATGCTGCAATTGAGTCCTCAAAGACCGTTCTCCGGCAACATTTTGATAGTGTAATGATGCTGCACTGGCATTTCGACAGACTCGGTTCATGCTGCGGCGGAACTCGTCGAAGGGGAAAAGCGCAACATCAGGTAACCCTCCTGCGAAGTTATATTTGTATTTTGTTGGAAGGGTTAGATCTTCGTGCCCCACCGTATATGCAAACTGCGGTTTAATTGGGCCAGTCTCGTCCGTTTTCTGCAAAGTTCCCACACTGTCAACAATCGGGAGCTGCGTATTTACCTGATAGCCTTTTCTAACCCGAGAAAGCAGCCAACCTTCAGCCACAAGATTTTGCATTGCGGTCATCACAGTGTGTCGATTAACTTCGAAAAGTAGCCCCAATTGACGCGCGGAAGGTAATTCATCACCGGGTTTTAACTGACCGGCCTGAATCGCTTCGCGAATTTGGCTTGCAAGTTGAACATATTTAGCTTGTTGAGTGTTACTGTCTAAAGGCCTACCTGAAAACATAATACCTGCTACTAAGTATAAAGCTTTTAATACACTACAAAACTCTGTTTCCCAGCACAAGCTGGTATAGCTAACTTTTAAAATCTGGTTGTTTTAACCAACCCAGAAGTAGATATGCTAGTAGCCATACCTAGTGGGGTATACCTCAAATTACATATCAAAGGTACATGCGAAAGGAGTTTTTTATGTTTGAAACAACAGTACTATACACAGATAAAGTGCGCCTAGAACCTTTATCAGAAAAACATTTAGACCAGTTGCAACAAGTCGGAAAAGCTGAAGCTATATGGCGCTGGGTGCCAAGTAAATACTGCGCAACACCCGAAGTATTAAAAGATTGGTTTGAACAAACGGCACAATTTAACGCCAAAGAACAAATTGTGTTTGCTATTATTGATGTAGCAACAGGCGCCGTGACTGGCAATACGCGTATTTTTCGCCTAGATGAAGTAAACCTACAAGCTGAAATTGGCCACACATTTATTGGCCTAGAATGGCAGCGCAGCCATATCAATACACATGCAAAGTACTTACTGCTGCAACATGCTTTCGATCAATTAGGGCTAGTGAGGATTGAGTTTCAAACCCATGAGCAAAATCATAAATCTCGCAGCGCAATTGCCAGATTAGGAGCTCACTTTGAAGGCGTGCATCTAAAAAACAGAAAGTTACCAGATGGCAGTTTTCGTAACACCGCGCGTTTTAGCATCACAGATGACATGTGGCCAGAGGTAAAATCACGTTTGGAGAGCTGGTTATGAGTTATCCGCCCAAAGATTATGTTGAATCAAACCAAGTTAAATTATTTGACCTCATTGAGCGATACCCTTTAGCAACGTTGTTTTGCCAATCTCCTAGCGTGAACCATGATATGGGCTTTGGCACAGAAACAAACACCTATAGCTGCCATATGCCCCTGACCTTATGCAAACAATCGCTTACGCTATACGGCCACGCTAACCCAACAAATCCATTAAAAAAGTTTAAAGGTAAACAAATACACGGCGTTTTTCATGGCCCAGATACATACCTTTCACCCGCTCAAGTTCAAGGCATTAAGTTGCCAACTTGGGATTACGCAACTGTGCACTTCCAAGCAACGCTGCACGAAATTGAAGAGTTTGATAAACAAATAGAGGTTTTACATTGTATGCTCTCGGCTTTTGAAGCAAAGTCTCAACCATGGCAATTGAATACAGTGCCAGAAAAACAGCTCATTGCCATGTGCAAAAGCTTACTGTTCTTTGAACTCAAAGTGACACACATCACGGGTCAATTTAAGCTGAGCCAAAACAAACCAGCTGAAACACGAAGTGAAATAGCCAACCTGTTAAGCGCCTCTAAATCCGAAATGAGCGCGTATTACCAATAATTTAAGGGGCGCAAGCTGCGTCTCTTTCGTCCCTTAAATTGAACCTAATTAATGACACTTCAATAATATTTATGGTAATTTAAGCGCAAATATTCGAGTCTAATGCACATGGTGAACACAAATGGAAGTCGTAGCTCAAAAGCCCTATTGCTGGACACTTCTTCGTGATGGAAGTAAGTATCTCTTTTCAGCCGTTCAAGGTGGTCATGCAATGACGAGCCGAGAAATTACTCTAATCACGAGAGAAATTCAGTTATACGAAACCTTTGGCGAAGCAATATTGGATGACTTAGCAAAACAAGTTAATCAAAACCCGCATGCCTTCAATGCTAGAACCATATCGAACTTTCGTAATGATGATAGAGTCAGTGAGGCGTTTGCAGCGTGGCACAGAAAAAAGTCGACTGACTAAATATCAATGCAAAAAAGCCGCCCAAAGGCGGCTGGTTGGAAATTCAACAACAAGTCACAAGGAGAATTTTTAATTACTGTTCAATTAATTTGCTTGAGCCAATCTCGATTTTTCTTGGCTTCATCGCTTCAGGCACTTCTCTTTCAAGGTCAATGACCAGTAGGCCATTTTCTAGTTCCGCACCTAACACTTTAATATGGTCACCTAGTTGGAACTTTCTCTCGAAGTTACGCTCTGCAATACCTTGATGAATAAACTTTCTTTCTTTTTGTGCATCTTTATTGCTTTTTTCACCGGTTACGATGAGCGTATTGTTTTCTGACTGCAACGACAGCTCTTGTTCTGAAAAGCCGGCCACTGCCATGGTAATTTGGTACTTATCTTCATTCAAAGCTTCGATGTTGTAAGGAGGAAACCCAGATTGTTTTTCGGAACTTCTTTGTGCAGAGTCCATTAATGAAGCCAGGTGGTCTAGGCCAATAAATGAACGATAAAGTGGTGATAAATCTACTGTACGCATAATAATATCCTCGTTAAGCGATAACACGCTATCCACCCTCTAAAATGAGCAATAAATAGCTTTAAAAACATATGGTTATTTAAAATTCAGGCCCCTATTGGCGACCTCATAAACATATCTATGGACACATCACTTTCTTTTCAAGGAATATTTTAGAAAAAATTTAAAAATTACTGTTAAGCCTATGAATTTAAATAATTAAATAAATTATAAATTTTGGATTTTCGCTACTAGCGTCGGCATTTGCTAGTAGCGAATTAAAGAGGCATTGCAAACCTAAAATAAGGTGGTATCAGATTTTGGTGCGTGTTCTTTAAATAAAAACCTCAACTCTTGGGGCGGTTTTTTTAAGCTTCCAAGAATTGCACTTATTTTTTCGGCATTATCACCAAACTCCTCAATCAATCCCACCAAACTATCACTGGAACTGGCAATAAGCTCGTCTAAGTCATTTTCATCTTGAAGGTCGAATTGCGAAATTAACCCTGAATCAAACAATTGCGTCTTTAGTTTGCTGCTTGATTTAGACTTTGCGTCTTTTAGATTTGCCAAAATTTCTTTATTGGTTTTCTCTATGGAAAGGATTTGAGCTACCATGTCAGCCCGCCGACTAAGATTGCTAAGGGCAAGCTCCAATGCATCCATAACATGAGAGCAAATATCGGTTAACTCACCGACATTTTTTACCAGTAAAATACTGCTACTCCAATTAAATACCATGGGACCATGCTCGAACTGGTGGATGCGCTCAAAATCTTCATGGTGTAATAACAACTCTCTCTCTAGCTTAGCGACGTTACCCGATGTACTCCCGATCTGCTCTCGCCCTTTAAAATGCACAACAGCACGCATGTCTAGATTCGACATTGTGTTTATAAAAACCCTTTGCAGCGCATCAAAGTCACTACAAAAATGTGTCGCTTGCATAAACAGGCTTATAGATTTCATACACGCATTTTGCCGTTGTAGATCAAGTAACAGTGACTCTTTTTCAGCTATATCTGCGTGTGCTTCAAAGTAGTCGTGATCTGCCTCTAATATGTCTACCACTTTAGTTTTGAGTTGATCAGGGTGAGTGGTTTTACAAACGTACTCATTGGCACCAATTTCAAAAGCTTTTAAACGACAATCTGACGAAGACAAATTTGATATAAAAACAATAGGCGTGTGACTCAGGTGCTCAATTTTCCTAAGCTCCGAACAGGTTGCGTATCCATCAATACCTTCCATGATAATATCGAGCAAAATTACATGAGGCTTGATTTGAGTAGCAATACGAATGCCCTCTTCACCACTACAAGCAACTGACACATCATACTCACAGAACGTTTGCTGTAGAAGTGCTCGATATGTCTTGTCATCATCAATTACTAAAACACGAGTTGTCATTTTAGGTCCTTTTCATTAAGTAGCCTAATCACAATATAGACGGAAAATTAAAAAGCAGGCGATTCACCCTGCGATTTATTACTCTACATCTGTGCTTTATTTTTCAGTACCTCTGAAATTTGTACTTTGCGATAGGGTTTAGCGATCACTCCGTCAAATGCGATTCTCAGCTCCCGCTCTCGAAAAATATCGGCAGTGACTGCAAATACGGGCTTAGATGGGCACTTGGTTTTTAGGTGTTGCTGCGCTTCTATGCCCGACATACCAGGCAAATTTATGTCCATTAAAAAAATATCATATTCACTTAAGTGCGGACTGCTCAACATACTCTCTGCACAGTCAAAAATCTCAAATCGGCATTTTAATTGTTTTAAAATCGTCTGCATCAATACTTGATTCAACGGATTATCTTCAACTACACAAACGTACTGATGACAATGTACATGTGCGCCAGTATTTTTAGTTTGCATTTTTGCCTGTGCATTGACTATAGGCAAAGTAATACGCACCGTCGTTCCTATTGCAAGTTCACTACTTAAATGAATATGTCCGCCCATTAATGTAACCAGACCCTTACATATACACAGCCCAAGACCGGTTCCCTCTTTTCTTACCGCCCCCACTTGGCGGTACTTGTCGAACAGTACTCGTTGATCCTCTTCACTAATACCAGCTCCTTGGTCTATCACTTCTATCAAAAGTTTGTCATTCACTTTTTTGGCAACTAACTTCACCGTGAGGTTTGCCTGAGTGTGCTTAATTGCGTTACTCAATATATTGGTCAAGACTTGGGTCAACTTGGTTTTATCAAAGTTATAGACAGCGTCACTTAACTCAGTGGAAATCGATGACGTCAATTTTATCTGTGCTTTTTTAGCATCGACTACCATCATCTCCAAAACATTATTGATCAAGCCTGATATCTCTGTCGGCTCAGGCTGAAGTTCCATCTTTCCCGCATCAATTTTCTCAAGATCTAATACCGAATTGACGATACTCAACAATTGCTGAGATCCAAAGTCGATATTTTTTACATAGGTGGTTTGTGCCGCACTTAGGCTTGTTTGCTCTGATGATTGTAACAGTTCACTAAATCCGCAAATTGCATTGAGCGGCGTTCTAAGTTCATGACTAATATTGGATAAAAACTCATCTTTGGCCTGATTCGCCTCGGAGATTTCTTTAATTCTTTTTCTAAGTTCTAACTGGGCAACAACTTGTCTGCCTAAGATAGTCAACGCATTTCGCTGCTGTGCGTTTAATTGCATTGGCTTAGGGTTGATAACGCACAAAGTACCAATGGCTTGGCCTGAAAATGACCGTAAAGGTGCGCCCGCATAGTAACGGATTTTTGGCCCTCCAGTTACTAGGGGGTTATCAAAAAATCTAACGTCTGCCGACGCATCACACACTTCGAACACTTCGTCTTGTAAAATAGCGTGTGCACAAAGTGCGAACTCTCTGGGTGTCTCAGAAGCATCTAGCCCAACTTTAGATTTAAACCACTGTCTATGACTATCAATCAGGCTGACCAAAGCAATGGGCGTTCCACAAAGTTGTGACGCCAACTCCGTAATTTCATCGAAACAATGCTCGGCCTCAGTGTCCAGTACTTCATATTCACGTAATGACTTAAGTCTTTCACTTTCATCAACGGGTAATTTGGCTGCTTTCACAAATGATCCACCTTGTTGTACTTCGCTTCCACCTATAAAGCTAGCAGCGACTAACATAACTGCCTAACTTATCAGCTACGAATATAAAAATTTTTGTTTTAGCACAACATAAAGTAAAAAAGGGCCACATAATAATGTGTGCCCTTTGGGTTTCTCTAAAGAGATTGTGAACAATTAAAGTGCGTGTTTATTGAACGTATTGTTTCAATTTTAAAACTTAATATTCATACCCGCATAAACATAGCGCCCCAGCGTGTCATATGTGTATGGGTCAGTATTAGAGTCATTATTCCCTGTATAGTAAGGTGGCTGCTTATCAAATAAGTTGTTGATGCCGGCCGTTAATTTCATGCTGTCGTTAACAAAGTAACTACCTGATATATCATGGTATACAATGCTTGGGACACTTGGTGCATAGCAGCTACTTGGGTTATCTATGCATGCAAAGCTATCCATAGACGACAAATATCTCACTTTGTAGTTTGCGCTCCAAGCATCCGATTTCACAGCTAGGTTGAGACTTGACTTGATATCTGCATAACTACCCAAACCAGACGTTATTAGCCCTGTGTAGTCGATAGTTTCACCTGCCATTGTGACTGTTCGCTCATTCAGAATCGACGTATCTAGGCCTGCTTGCCAATTAAGCCCCATCGCTTCGAAGTTGTAAGCAATATTAATGTCATAACCTTGTGTTGTTTCATCACCAATATTTTGCAATTGATTGTTGAATGTTGCTTTGCCATTCGCAATTTGGATATTTGCCGACTGGCATACCGCCGAGCCTTGATTGATTAAGTTGCCCGAACTGTCAACACAACTATCAACGATATACTGATTGTTCACTTCGCTGATCGCGTTGGTAATCGCAATATCGTAGTAATCAACCGTCAATGAAAGACCTTCAATAAAGCTGGGCTCATAGACCAATCCGAAAGTCAGCGTATCCGCTTCTTCAGGCGTCAAATTCGCATTACCACCGACAATGACTTCCGCTTGACTATCTAACAATGGGTGAGAGATCTGTTCAAATGACGGCGACTTACCACCATATAACTCATCAACAGTTGGTGCTCTAAATGCCGTTGATTTCACCCCTCTAAACATAAGTTGGTCATTAAGTTTCCACGTAAAACCCAATTTCCACGTAGAATCGCTGCCAAAGCTAGAATAGTCGAATGCGCGTACTGCTGCACTCAAGTCTAAATTTTGCGCAAAAGGGACATCTGCCAATACAGGAATCGCAAATTCTACAAAGGCTTCATTGACATCATACGAACCGCTAGTAGGTTCAACTTTCGGGTCGTTCGCCAGCCCTTGTGAAGTCAATGAGTCAGGCGTATACCAAGCTTTTTCGGTACGCTTTTCAATACCCGTCGCAAAACCAAGATAACCCGCAGGGAGTTCAAGTATTTCTCCCGCAAGAGAAGCACTTAGGTTTAGCATCTGACTGCCACCGGTATTTTGTTCGGTATAGATGTAATCAGTCATGTTATTCGCCGACCAAGAACTCTGATCTAGCGGGTTGAAATTGCCAAGCTCTATGTCTTCTGTGAGGCTGCCAATGTTGTGCAAATTTGAAAGCTTGTCTATCGAATCATTACGGCCAAAGTTAACCGCAACATCCCAACTCCAATCGTTTGATAACAGGCCCTCAACGCCAACAACTGTTCTCACCGTGTCGACGACCTGCGCAAAATCTCGGGTCCCAGTGTCCGTCATACGACGGCGATAGTGAATCGAGTCTCCATATTCAGCACCATGCTCCAGCAAGTCATCACCCATGGCTTCGGTGTAGGTAAAATCAAACCACACTGGCTGCGCTGCCATTTGTTGTTCAGACCAACGTTTCGAATACATCGCCTCCGTAAATAGTGTCGTGCTATCGTTTAGTTCGTAATTCAGGTTACCCGTGATATTCAATCGCTGCATTGGCGTGTACAAGTAACTTTCAGCTGCATAGTTATAGGGATCTGTTGCAGGGTTATACTCTGCGTAATTACCGTCTTTATCCCCTTGCAACTCTTTTCCGTTTTCTAAGTATAAATGACCATTAGGCGTGATAGTCGAGCCGCCACAAGTCAGAGCACTGCCATCATCAATTTCGGTGATTGGGCACTTAGAAAAATCTCTATCTGCTTGGCTTGCAGATCCCCTTTCCATGTACTGAATGCCAAACACCATATTACCTCGGTCGAAGCTAGTTCCCACAGTTAGGTCTATGTTGTGTTGTTCAGCATCGCCTTCGCCGGACACACCGGTTTGCGCGTTTAGTTCAGCACCCTCAAAATCATCTTTTAAAATAATGTTGACGACCCCAGCGACAGCATCGGTGCCATATACCGCAGACGCACCATCTTTGAGTACTTCTATATGCTTAATCATCGCAACTGGAATCGTATTTAAATCCACCGTCGACGCAGCGCCCGTGCCCGAATTGATCATTCGCCTACCGTTGACCAAAACTAGCGTGCGCTGAGCCCCTAAGCCGCGTAAATTGATGCTGGCGTTGCCGCCTGAACCATTGTTTACACCGGGGTTGGTCATAGCCCCCGCGGCAGCTGTGATATCCTGTAAAACATCATCGATTGTCACTGCACCACTGGCTTGGATAGCGTCTGCACCTATGAAGGTGACTGGGCTCGCTGTTTCCATATCAGCGCGCTTAATACGAGATCCTGTCACCTCAATCTTTTCAATTTTCGCGGCCGAGTCTTGTGCAAAGACGGGCGCTGCGGTGGCCGTGGTAGACACTGCAATTGCGATACTTAACGCAGTTTTTCTCATAGATACTTTCCTAAATTGGTGTTGTTTTTACTTGCCATGGCGCTTGCCCAAGACATTAGGGCCGGAAAAATGAATGAAAAATTAACTAAAGCGCAATAAAAAACCAAGTTTTAAAAAGTGCGTTTAAAATGTCATCAAAATCGCCCTGAAAAATATAAAAGACATTAAAAATCATAAGGATAGACAAATTGAAAAGATAGGAAAAGGTAGGTAAAGAAGCGTTTTTGAGTGTAAAGCCATGTTACCCAAAGCGATGAATGTTGATAAAACCACTCTCAATATAAACTTTTTAACAACAGTAAGATGAGTTTAATGATTTTACAAATACTGACTCCCTTCAAAAAAATAAATATATTTATAAACGTTTAATTATCATAACCTTAATCAAAAAATTAATATAGTTAAAAAATATTTGATAAATTGTGAAATAAAAGAAACTCAATCATGGTCTTGCTTATTGTCATTTAATTAAGGAGAAATAAATCATGACAACTTTAAGCAAACCAGCAACTTATTATCCTAACTATGAAGTAAACGCTGACGACATCATGACTGTCATTGAAGTTTGCCATCCAGACAGCCCCTATAAAAAACGCGCATTTGAAATGATCCAAAACTCTCAAGTAAAAAAGCGACACTTGATCATGCCACTCACAGATGTTGTTAAACAAGGAGATTTCGGGGAGCGTGCTCAAATATATCAAGACGCGGCCATAGAAATGGCAGAAAAAGTTGCCCGTGAAGCGATCCATAATGCGGGGTTAGATGTAGATGACATTGACATGATCATTGCCACTTCCTGTACTGGGTTTATGATGCCCTCTCTTACAGCACATTTGATTAACCGCCTGTCATTGCGACCAGACACAAAACAGATTCCCATTGCACAACTTGGCTGTGTTGCTGGCGCGTCAGCGATTGGTCGAGCATTTGAGTTCTGTGAGCACCGCCCTGACAGAAATGTGTTGATTGTGTGTGTTGAAACATCGTCTCTGTGTTTTCACAAAGAAGCCGGGCGACTTCAAGACTTCATTAGCAATTCTTTGTTCGCCGATGGTGCTGCGGCCGTTGTCATGCGCGGTGACAATCAAACATGGGGACTGAAGCTAACTCACAATCAAAGCGTAACGATTGAAGACACCATGCCTTATATCGAATATCAACTAACAGATAAGGGCTTTAAGTTTTCTTTAGATAAAGATGTTATGCATTCTATTCCTCATGTAGCGCCCTTCCTTCAGTCATTTTGTCAGGACAAACTGCAAATTAATGCGAACAACGTCGATAACACCATATTTCATACCGGCGGCAAACGTATTTTAGATGAATTAGAAAGGTGCCTAGAACTGGCGCCTGACAAAGTTAGGCACTCAAGAGCATGTCTAGCAGAAACGGGAAATACTTCAAGTGTGGCTGTAATTGACGTACTGCGGCGGACATTCGACAATGCGCAATCAGGAGAAACAAGTTTATTGGCCGCTTTTGGGCCTGGCTTTACATCCGAAATGAGTGTGGGTGTCTGGCAGTAATGAATTAACCCATTACTTTTAAACAATAGGATAAAAGCCATTTCACTCTTTTCGCCGAGCAAAATGGCTTGCCTGATTACTAAGCTTCTTCTTCCAGCCTCAGTAATAGCGCTTTAATATCTTCTTTGGCCCCTTTAATATGCTTTTGTAAGTACACACAGGCACCTTCAGTGTCCTTATCACGACATAATTGAAGCAGCGTTCTATGTTCTTCTGGTGCAGTCACAATACCGCCTGCCAGCAAGATATGCATACGTACATACCTTTCAGAGTTTTTACTATAAACAGCAACCAGCTCTTTAGTTTGTGGTCGTTCTGCGCGGCTATACAGCTTATCGTGAAATTCCGCATTGAGTTTACCTGTCGCCAATTGTGCGTCGCCGGCATTCATTGCTTCTTCAAGATCGGCCAAGATCGCTTCTGCTTCTAATAAATCTCGATTACTTAACTTTTCAATGGAATGGCGCAATAGCTCAGCTTCTAGTAAAGCCCGTAAATCGAAAATTTCGTCGATTTGTTCAGCGCTCAATCGGGTTACGGTCGCACCTTTATGTGCTTCAAAATTAACCAGACCTTCAGCTTCCAGTTGTAGCAATGCCTCACGGACAGGAATTCGACTCACATTGAGTTCATCTGCAAGTGCTGCTTGGCGCAGAGGCTCACCAGCTTTGATTTCGCCACTTAGGATTTTGTCTCGAATTGCTTCGGCTACAAGTTGAGTTCTAGTTTTATGTACGATCGCCATATGGTTAATCAAAAGTTTACAGTGGCTTACATTATACGTAGCAAAATAAAAAATGCACGTCAGGCAAGACAACTTTCAAACCTGAATAATGTAAAAAAGCCTCTTCACTGCAAGTGAACAGGCTTTACTCCACTGACAAATAAAAACACGCAACATACTATTTCGCACCAAACACAGGCTTGAAATGATTTGCTCTCTTTCATTTTTAAGATTAGCTTTGAATACACAAAGGTCTTAAAAAACGGGTCATGGCTTGCAATCCAACGGATGTTGACCTGACATCAGTTGACGATGGGAATGGCCCACCATGATTCATCGATGCGCATATTTCAACACCAGTCGGCATTTGCCCAATCGTAATACGGCCAACTTTGTAGTGTAAATCAGAGATAAGCGCTGCGTTTTGCGAAAGCTCTTGCTCTGTGCCATGTACACTTGCAGTTAATTGGCCTGCGAGAGAGTCTATCGCCTGAATAAGCGACTCTTCACTGTTATATCTCACAATTAGAGCGCAAGGCCCAAACACCTCTTCTTGCAGGTGCTTATCTGCTAGGAAAGTCTCCACATCACATGCAAATAAATGTGCATCCGCATGGTACGGCTTTTCTAACTGGCCTTTACCAAGCTTTGTGACACCGGCATTACTTTCAAATCCAGCAATGGCAGAAATAAATGACTTCAGAATGCCAGGCGTTAACAGAGTGTCAGAATTTGCGGCTTTAATCGCTTCGATAGCAGCGCTCTCAAACTCTTTTTGTCCAGATGGCACGAACCAAACACCGGGGCTGGTACAAAACTGACCGTTGCCCATCAGCATAGACGCTACCAATTGCTGGGCTAACGTAGCTCCGTCTTGCGACGCCTTGTCTTTGAAAATGACTTGAGGATTGACACTGCCAAGTTCACCGTAAAATGGAATGGCCTCTTCGCGCTTATTTATCGTCTCTATTAGTGCATTTGCGACATTAAAAGACCCGGTAAAACCAACCGCTTTAATTACTGGATGAGCCACTAGCTGGTGAGAGATACTATATGCTTTGCCTTGCAACATTGAGAAGACACCGCTTGGCATATCACACTGCTTAATTGCGCTGTCCATTGCCTTTGTCATTAACTCGCTGGTTGCTGGATGCGCGTTGTGTGTTTTGACAATCACCGGGCAACCCGCAGCGAGTGCGGCTGCTGTGTCACCACCTAACGTCGAAAATGCATATGGGAAATTAGATGCACCAAATACGGCAACTACCCCGACTGGAATATAGTTTAACTCAGTGCGTGGTTTAGGCAGCGGCGCTCGGTTTGCATCGGCTTCGTCCACATAGTTTAAATTGAGAGGGGCGAGATCCTGTTCAAGTGCATTAGCAAAAGCACGCAACTGAGAAACGGTGCGCATGCGCTCGCCTTCGAGTCGTTGACGTGGCAAATTGGTTTCTTGCATTGTGGTTTCGATAAGAATATCACCGAGGTTCATTATCTCTTGTGCAATTGCATTTAAAAATTCAGCACGTTGTTGGTTACTCAAGTTACGATAAGGTTTAAATGCTGCTTGAGCCGCTTCTGCAGCTTGCTCAAGCTGTGCCTCGGTCGCATCATAAAATGTAGTTGGTAACTGCTCATTTGTGCCTGGGCAAAAACTTTGAAACGTTTTGCCTTCTTGGTTGCCAAGCCACTGCCCAGCAATATAACTTAATCCTGTGATTGCCATCTTCGTCTCCTATAAACGATGATACCGATGTCGTTAATCTATTTAGATCACTTGAAAGCCGTATGCATATGGATCGTCATCGTCCACGGTAATACAGTTTGCGCCAGTGCGTCTTGCCCAACCTTGGACGCTGGGTAAAATGGCGACTTTGCCCGCAACTTCCGTGACACCTTCAACACGCCCGATAAACTGACTGCCAATATAACTTTCATGAACAAAGTCTTCCCCTTGCTGCAATCGGCCTTGGGTAAAGAGTTGTGCCATTCGAGCACTGGTGCCGGTTCCGCAAGGCGAGCGGTCAATTGCTTTATCTCCGTAAAACACCGCGTTTGCGGCACTAGAGTCTGAGTTCTTTGGATCGCCTGTCCATAGAACATGCGTTGCCCCGCGCACAGTCGAGTCTTCGGGGTGTACGCATTCAATTTGCTTATTCACCGCTTCACGTAATTTGCGACTCATAGCCACCAATTGATCAGCCGTGGTATTTTGTGTGCCGTTAAATAAAGCTTGAGGTTCTACAATGATGTAAAAATTGCCGCCGTAGGCGATGTCCACGGTGAACTCGCCCAGTTCAGGCACATTAATGACTTGCTTTTCGTAGGCTAAAAACGCTGGTACATTAAAAAGCTTTACCCAATTTACTTTGCCATTAAGCATTTCATAGTGCGCGTTAACACGCCCAGCAGGCGTATCGAGTTTGGCGAGCCCTGGTTGCTTTGGCTGCAATAAGCCCCGCTCTAACGCGAAGGTTACTGTACCAATCGTACCGTGCCCACACATTGGCAAACAGCCTGAAGTTTCAATAAACAAAATACTGATATCGCCATCTTCAGTACAAGGTGGGTACAAAAAAGATCCCGACATCATGTCATGGCCTCGCGGCTCAAACATCAATGCTTGACGGATCCAATCATAGTCTTTTAAAAAATGCTGTCGCTTTTCACTCATTGTGGCCCCCTCAAGATGAGGGTGGCCGCTGGTGACTAAGCGCACAGGGTTGCCACATGTGTGGCCATCTATACAAAAGAAAGTGCCCCTGTTCATCGCGTCTTATCCTTAGTCGAGGTTGTACTTACTTAAATCAATACGGTTGTTAAGCGCTTCATCATACAAGCGACTTACATAACTCTTTTCATCTTCAGTCAAAGCTAAACGAGGTGAGCGCGTTTTTTCACTTCCACGACCCGCCAGCTGCTCCGCATATTTGATGCATTGCACCAAAGTTGGAACCGTGTCTAAACGTAATAATGGTAAGAACCAACGCCATAATTCGCGTGCTTCTTCGTAACGCCCTTGCTGAGCAAGCTTATAAATAGCCACTGATTCGCGTGGGAATACATTTGTCAGGCCAGAAATCCAACCCGTTGCACCCAACATTAAGCTTTCTAGCGCGATATCATCTACACCACCAAATACGACAAAGCGGTCGCCGAATGCAGAAAATAGTTCACTGATACGACGTGTATCTTCTGTCGCTTCTTTCACAGAAACAATGTTGTCTTCTTGTGCAAGTACACCCATACCTTCGATTGAAACATCAACGCCATATGTAATTGGGTTGTTGTAAATCATAATAGGTAGAGATGTAGCGCGCGCTACTTGCTGATAGTGGTGAATAGCTTCTCTCTCTGTTGAGCGATACACCATGCCAGGCAATACCATAAACCCATCAATACCAATAGCTTGTGCATCTTTTACAAATTCAACAGCCAGTGCAGTTGTTGTTTCAGCAACACCTGACAACACAGGTACACGACCAGCAACTACTTCTTTTGCAGCTTCTAGTACCTGTCTTTTTTCTTCGGCACGCAGTGAACAATTTTCACCGACTGTACCTAACACGATAATGCCATGAACACCTTCCTCAACGAGTGAGTTGATCATCGTTTTTGTAGTTTCAAAATTAATGCTTTCGTCGTCGTTGAACTGTGTTGTTACTGCTGGGTAAACACCCTGCCAATTTACCTTCATGATTATTCCTCTGTGATAATTCTTGCTTTTCATCATAGGTATATTGTATACAATAATCAATATGCTTTTTTTGATGATTTGCAAAAACATCGTCTTAAATCATCAAAAAACAGATTATGCATATGTTTTTATTGAAGTTATTTATTTTTATTTTTTTGACAAACCTTGTAATTGGGGTTGATGCAATCTGAAAAAAGAGAGATACAATGGAAAAAAGCAATAAAATTGCAGTAATAGGTGCAGGTATTGTAGGCCTCTGTAATGCCCTTCAATTACAGCAACAAGGGTACCAAGTCATCTTATTTGACAAGCACGGTGTTGGTGAGCAATGTTCAAAAGGCAATGCGGGGCATTTTGCAACAGAACAGGTATTCCCGCTCGCTGATAAATCACTTCTACCCAAACTGCCAAAAATGTTGCTAGATAGCATGAGCCCACTGCGGATAGACTGGCGCTATTTAATCAAGGCAATACCTTGGTTTGCTAAGTTTTGTCAAAACATGTTGAACAGCAAATACCAACGACACACGCAAGCACTTAAACTTCTCAATAAAGATGCAATAAACGCATACGCAAGGTTGCTGGGAGATAATTTTGAAGAGCACGTCACCCTCAGTGGCAGCCTGTTAACTTTTGAACATGGCAACCTCACTGAGATCCGCGCACTACAAAACAAGTTTCTAAAAGAAGGGATCAAAGTAAAACTGCTTAACCAGGATGAAGTGCAAGCGCTTGAACCGCAACTCAGTATTCGTATTAAGTATGCGTTACTGTTTACGGAAGTTGGACACACCAGCGATCCATTTCAACTCAGTCTTTGTGTTTACAACAAATTTGTTTCTTTAGGGGGGCAGTTTGTACAACAGCAAGTAACAGATATCTGTCAGGCCAACAGCACATGGAAGGTGGCCACACAGCAAACAGAGCACAGCGAATTTGACAAAATAATTGTTTGTACAGGTGCTTGGAGTAAACGCCTATGTAAGCAACTGGGATATCGAGTGCCTATTGAAGCTGAACGCGGTTACCACAATATGCTTTCCACCCATGCCCTATCGAGGCCCGTAGCCTCTGCAGAACGACAGTTTATTATGACCCCTATGAACTCGGGCCTCAGATTGGCAGGTACCGTAGAGTTTGCTGGACTCGAAGCCCCACCAATGTATGACAGAGCAGCATACTTATTAGCACATGCCAAGAATATGTTGAAAGATTTTGACGACGTTCAACAAGGGGAACATTGGATGGGGCCAAGGCCATCCCTGCCAGACTCACTCCCGGTTATTTGCGAAGCACCAAATCACCCGAACATTATATTTTCATTCGGCCATCAGCACCTTGGATTGACACAGGCCGCTATCAACAGTGAACTCGTCGCAAATTTGGTTGCAAAGCAGCCAAGTGCATTTGATATTAGCCCCTACAGTATTACGCGTTTTCAGTAACACTGAGCAAAACATTTAGGATTATTTATGAAAGGTATAGGTTTTCAAACAAAGCAGGCAGCATTAGATAGCCTCAATAATATGACCGCTGGCACCGCGCCCATCGCCGCAGAAGAATTCACAGCGAGAATGGAAAGAGCCCAGTCGTACATGAGAGCGCACAACATCGATGCCCTGTATCTTAATGCCGGAACCAATTTAAAGTATTTTACAGGACTCTCATGGTCTGCAAGTGAACGCTTGGTCGGTGCTATTTTGCCTGCACACGGTCAAGTTAGGTTTATTGCGCCTTTTTTCGAGCTTGGCACTATCAATGAGTATCAAATCATCAAAGGCGAAATCCATGCTTGGCAAGAAGAAGAGTCTCCCTACTTACTCGTAGGAGAAGCGCTAAAAGCTATGGGGATTGCCCAGACGGCAACATTGGCAATAGACGAAAGCACTGCGTTTTTCACCGTTGATGGCATTGCAAACGCCAACTCTGAGTTGAACATCATTAACGGCCACCATGTAACAGCCCACTGTAGGATGCACAAATCAGACAGTGAAATCGCATTAATTCAGCGTGCAATGGATATGACGCTTGAAGTGCACAAAGCCGCAGCATCTATCCTACATGAGGGTATCTCCACTACAGAGGTAGAAGAGTTTATTGAACTGGCGCACCAGAAAGTCGGTGCAACGGGCAATTACTTTTGCATTGTGTTATTTGGTAAAGCGTCATCCTTCCCGCACGGTGTTAAAGATCCTCAAACGCTAAAACAAGGGGATGTGGTTTTAATTGATACAGGGTGTAAACTGCACGGCTACTTGAGTGACATCACGCGAACTTATGTGTATGGCGAAGCAACGGAACGTCAAAAAACGATGTGGCAACATGAAAAAACCGCACAAGCGCGCGCTTTCGAGGCCGCTCAGATAGGTGCAACATGTGGTGATGTTGACTATGCGGCCAGAAGCTATTTGGCATCGCAAAACCTTGGACCGGATTATCAACTACCTGGTTGCCCGCATAGAACGGGCCACGGTATTGGATTAGATATCCATGAATTACCCTATTTGGTCAAGGATAACCCTCAACCTCTTGCCCCTGGGATGTGCTTTTCAAATGAGCCTATGTTGGTCATTCCTGATGAATTCGGTATTCGACTTGAGGATCATTTCTATATGACTGAGCACGGTCCAAAGTGGTTTACTGAGCCGAGCCATAGTATTGATGACCCATTCGGAATCGATAAATAAAAATGCGGTGTGGCCAGCGGGTCTTTTACCCGCTGGCCAAGTCTATTTATTGCTCTTTTATATCATACAGTTTAACGTTACCTGAGCCGTCATTAAGTAATTCAAATGCACCCGCGTTTGTCACAGTGACATTACCACTGCCATCGTCCACAGACACTTTTCCTGTCACATTTTCAATGACGATATTACCGGAGCCGTCCTCAACCATCACATCACCTTCAATGTCTTCTGCACGCAATTTTCCAGAGCCATCATCTACGGTAAGCGTTCCTTTGATACCGACTAGTTCAATTTTCCCTGAGCCATCTTCAATTTCTAACGGTGTTAAATTGTCATGAACTTCAATCGAACCAGAGCCATCATCAATGAAACGAATACTCGCATCTCGCGCCTTAATTGAACCAGAGCCATCTTTAATTTTAGTCATTAATGTATTTGGCAAAGAGACAGTCAAATGAATCAGTGTGTAGTTGTTCCTAGTATGACACACATTGGCTTGCAGCTGCGCAGTACCGCCCTTTTCCTGCAAGTTTAAACAATAATCTGAGCTCTTTTCAGACTGGTAAATATCTGCTTTCACAGAGACTTCATCAGTATCAGTGCCAACCACTGAAAGGCTACCTGCGCCTGCATCTATTTTTAGTTGCGTGATCTCTTTGGTCGATAACGATAGCGTTTCACTTTTTACAAACTCAAAGTCACTAGAATAAAATTGGTGTGCCGAAACATTCGTAGCGCCCAGCGCCATTGCAGCAAATATATAAGCTTTCATTTATTCATCCTTTATCGCTCTATTTTTTGATTAAGACGCGGCCGTCTCCAAAATGGTTTAAACCTATTTAAAATAATTTCCACCTTCCTTTTCTTAACCACATCAATCTCTCTGGTTAAGAAAATACCTTGGATTTACATAAAAATTATTGTATACAATATACATAAAATAGAATGAGATCCCGTTATGTATAAAGCCTGTCTAAGTTTATGTTTTGCTTCGCTCCTATCTGGATGTGCTATGACATCCGCAACCAAATCTGAATCGAGTATCAAATCACCAGCGCAGATGCAAGTCGATATCGATGTATCTGGTCGAGTAAGTACACTTAACCACATTGATATTCAATTTGTTGGAAAGCAAATCCCTCGAACCTATAGCGATGGGAAAATATCCAATAGCCGAGGCTATAATTGGTGGGTTAGTAAGCACTTTGCGCTAAAAAGTGATTTACCGGAAGAAAAAGTCTATTTGTACCTAGAGCTGTTGGAAATGTCATACCCTCACTACGTTGAGCTATTTGGTATGGAGCCCAGCAATATTGATAACCAACGCATTGCTGTGGTGTATGGCAGCTCTCGTGATCGTGTACGCGAAGCCATGTTGGATGATGGTTTTTTACGCGGCGTGCACACACATGCCGGCGGTGAAACTATGTTTTATAATCGCGCCGGATACAGCTTTCCTAGCCATCGTCAGCACCATCAAAGGTATATCGTAATTCACGAAACCATGCATGCTTTCCATATGGCTCTAAACGGGCACTCAACCTGGGCACCAAACTGGATCACTGAAGGTATGGCTGATGCCATCGCAAGTCACACATACGATCCAACACTAAAGCAATTGAATGTTATGGTGTTTGATAGAGCCCCGATGAACTATCTCGCATTAGGCCTAGAGCAGTACCACAACGCCAATCAACCCAGCTTTGAACAAATTAATGATGACCCGAGATTAAAAAGGGGATTAAACTTTTTTATCGTACATTTCTTGCTTAGTGACCCAACTCGTTACCATTACTTCAAACGTTACTTACGCACGCTCATGGATGCTAACCCTGATTCGGAGCACACATTACCGACAGCAAATAAACTGCTTAAAGCAACCTTTCCTGACTGGCAGGCACTCGAAACACAATTTGCTCAATTTATTCAATCAGCACAACCTAGCTTTTACATCGTAAAAGGTCCTTGGGAGCAAAACGGTGCTGGCTATTTTTTACGTAGCGATAAAAGTGACGTTTTACACCGTTTAGATATCCTTGCGAACAATAACAGTAAACAAATCACGCTCGACTTTCCGGCTCCGCTTGCGCACCCTTTGATTGCGCCTGTAAAACAAGATAGCCTAGGTGCACTCATTGATTTTGAGCCAGAGCAAAGAACCCGAGGTAAATTAGGACTGGGGTTGATCACAGAGCTATCGACAGATAGCAAACAAAAGCGCTTAGGTTTAATTGAAGATGCAGATTTTAGCCAAGATAAAATGCTGGCTATATTGATTGAAAATGGCAACAAACTCTCCTTACAATTTGTCGGTTATAACTTGCCAAAACAATTTATCTCGCTCCCGACAGAGATTACAGAAGACATAGCGTTACATCATCAACTCGCCGTAAATTTAAGACAACAGGGCCACACACTTAGCGCAACACTCAATACCAAAGATCATAGTCATCACGTTGAATTTGCCTTGCCAGAGCAAATTAGCGCCAATGTAGACTTACAAAAGTTATCTGTGTTGGGTAACGCGATGAACCACACCATAACCCCCTATATATTCGGACACTCGAAGAAAGTAAAAAGACTTTCGTCTGCTTCTCCAAACCCATGGCAATATCAAGATGCAGCGCTTGCCCTTCGCGCTTTCAATACCTGTGAATCTTATGTTTCTCAGTTGCAAGGTTGTCGATCGCAACTTAGTACGGCATTCGATAAATTAACAGTGCCAAGCCAACATGAGACACTCTCAACCCAGCTTTCCTCACTATTAAATACTTGGCAAACACAACTTGATGCGCCAGATGCAACCACACTTAGCGGCATAACTATTTTCCCAAGATACGACGCCCAGACCCCATTTTTGCAAGTTGTAAATCCGAGCAAACATGCGGCAAAACTGACATTGACTCACAGCGGCATTAGCGAAAGTCAAACGATTGTACCTGGACAGAACCGTATCGAGCTGTCAAAAAAAGCGACGCAGTATACTTATCAATTGCAATGGCAAGGTACTGACCAGCAAGGCGCAATAGATATTAAACCGCACCGTTTTGACGGCGTTTACTTAAACGCAGCTCTGCAGAAACAGCAGCTTGAAATTGCGCTCTCAGGGCCGTACTCAGGAGCCACAACAGGCCAATTAGATGTTAAGTTTTTACCCTACGCAACACCAATAAGCACACCGGTATTGTGGCAAGATAAAGTCGAAATCGCACCGTATGAGAGTCGTACATGGCAACCTAAATTACCGAATGTAACTCAATTAGCGCATGGTATTTTAGAGGTCACAGCAACACTTGACGTCGATGGTGAGCCCATTTTGCTAAAACAGCAAATAAAGCTATAAAAACTAAAACGCATAGCGTATTTTTCTTGTACGCTATGCGCCTCATTTAAAAATTATTTTTACTTGCAGCTAAAAGACATATTGATTTGATACGGTTCACCCATTGAATCTTCTGCGATACCTCCACCAATCCACATAGCAGTGCCCACATCATCTACCGCATTGCGACCAAATATCGCCATCCCAGCACCAGCAACTTCAACCGCATTTGCCAAGTTTCTGTTACGCAAATATTCTTCCTCCGGCATGGAGCCCATGTAAGTCAACTGCTCATTGATCACATAGGCACGAACACTGCCTTTTTCTTCACAGAAGTGATTGGCTTGATCAATGGCTTCTTCAGCTGCTTTCTCTCTGGTTTCAGCTGTCAAGTTGACATAATGTTTACCGTCTTCAGCAGGCCGTACATTGTTGTGGTGTGCACATCCGGTTACTAATACGGCTAGAAGCGATGCAGCGATAAGTTGTTTCATGTTTTTCCCCAATTTGTTTGTTGGGAAAATAATAGGCGAACTCGGTGTGCGTTTCAGTCAGGGAATGTTTGAAAGTGTTAAGTTTGTTATGGTGTTTTTGACATTGGCTACAAATGTAACGGGATAACCTAGTTAAAAATAAGGATTTAATGAGTCACTGAGTAACAAGTTACAAAGTGACTCAATCAAAGGTCTGGTGGCTATTCGCCTTCGATAACGGGTATTACAAGTGCCATATCATTTTATCATCTGCAAGAACGTGCAACTGTTCAGTAGCTCTAGACTTTTCAAAAAATGAGTCATCATAAAGTACTTTATTACTGCACACTGCATCGCCATACTGGTATGTGATCAGTAAGTGCGCTTGATGGCAGACTAGCGTATTACATAGTCGCTTGTCATGAACGACGCTGACTTCTAGCACTTTGCACAATTGGCATTTTGCTTTATTCTTGAACCAAGTCATAAACGAGTTTTGCAGTCACTAAATCACTCAGTGCCGTCCCTACTGATTTAAATAAAGTGATCTCACTCTGAGACTCACGCTGGTTGATGTTACTTTTGGTCAGCTCAGTCAATTCTGCTTTAACTTGATCTGCACTAAATACATTTTCTGCGATTGGGATTAGCAACTCACCAGCTTCATTTAACACATTTGCTCGGCTGTCCACATACACTGAACTTCGTGTTACGGTACGTGTATCGCATTCTCTGTATTGCTTATGGTGATTGCCAATCACATCAATGTGCGTGCCTTCAGAGATCCAGTTACCGTCAAATAAGGGGGAGTGACTCCCCGTTGCACAACTAATTACATCGGCAGCTCGAACTACATCTTCGCTTGCACTGCCAAGAGCAAACTCAACTTGTGGAAACTGCGACGCCATTAAAGAAATTAAGGTCTGTGCCTTATCTTTATTTCTGGCAACAATAGTAACTTTCTCATATCTTCGTACGCTCAAGTGAGCACGGATCATAAATGGCGCTAAGTTACCAGAACCAAAAAACACGAGCTGCTTTGCATCTTGCTTCGCCAAATAAGACGCAGCCAGTGCAGACACCGCCGCGGTGCGCCATAGCGTGACTTCCGTACCATCAACCAGTGCTAATGGTTCTCCGGTTGCTCTTGAGAACAGCATGATTTTTGAGTAAAGGCTTGCTTTGTCTTGCTTAAAGTTGTCTGGAAAATAAGTAAATGCTTTTACCCCTATCACTTCGCCATTCCAAGCTGGTAAAACGGCAAAAGCATCGTAGTTAGTAGGATTGTCGTCTAGCTCAAAAACTTGCCGCATTGGCATGCCCGCGTCACTCGCAAAGCCTTGTTGCAAAGCAGGTATTAACTTGTCGAAACTAAGCGCTTGCTTTACTTGCGCCCGATTGATTTGCTGCATAGAGATAACCCTTATAATTCGAATGTTTGAGGAGCTTTCGTGAGGCACTGGTAGCCCTGCTCCGTCACGACAATATCTTCCTCCAGACGGACGCCACCAAATTCAGGTATGTAAATACCTGGCTCGATTGTGATGACATTTCCAGGCTTTAAAATATGCTCGGCTCTGGGTTTGATAAACGGTTGTTCATGTAGGTCAAGCCCCAAACCGTGACCTAAGCCTTCACCGGCGAATTGTGCAAATGGGCTGTTCGCCATAACTTGATGGGCAACCCTATTTAAGCTGTCGCAGTCTATTTCTGGCTTCACACTTTCTAATGCGCATTGCTGCGCTCGCTGAACCGTGTTAAACACGGACAATTGCTTGGCTGTTGGTGTGCCGAGCACATAGGTACGCGTCATATCAGAGCGATAACCATTTACGACGGCACCGAAGTCTACCAATATAAAGTCGCCTTTTTTTAATCGCCGCTCACTGGGGTTACCATGGGGTAATGCACTGCGTTCGCCGAACAATAAAATAGTGTCGAATGAAACACCTTCAGAGCCTTTGCTACGCATTTTATATTCAAGCTCTAGTGCTAATTCGCGTTCTTGTACACCCTCTTTTGCAAGCGTCAACATCTCACTCAGTGATTCATCCGCAATTTGTGCTGCTTGTTGAATGTAGGAGATTTCTAGCTCATCTTTCACTTCACGTAATGCTTCTACGCACCCAGTCACTCCGCGTAAATTCGAATAAGGTAACTCACCTGAAATTAGACGCCATTGGTCAACGCTAAAATGAGCAGCTTCAAAAACAACAACTTCACAATTAGGCAAACAGCGCGCGATACACTGTCCGAGTGACTCCGTGTCTCTATCTCTTTGAACCACTGCAATGTCACTCGTTTCTGCACATGCACGTTCAAAATAGCGGTAGTCTGTTATTAAATAGGACTGGTGTTCACTAATCAGCAAAGTTGCCGCATTTCCACTGAACCCTGTGAGGTAGCGGATATTTTGACGGCTAGATATGATCATCATGTCTGCTTGATGTTGCTGCAACGATTGCAGTAATTTGCTCTTTCTTGCTTGATAATTAACGTTCAACGGTTTCACCTTTCGTAAATTAGTGATGAACAAAGTGGTGAAGGCTCACCTAACCGAACAAAATATATTGTATACAAATAAAATAAGCAAGCGAAATACCGTGCGATCTTAGACTGACAAGTATGGTGTTAGTAAGAAGAAGTTGGTGACGTTACTAGTAATGAGAAGGTCAACGCTTTTGCATTAACCCATTCGTTCAATTAAATAAAATCAATCAAAAAATGATGAGGTTTTTTTAAATAGCGTAAAGCAGAACCACAATAATGTGAGTACAAAAAGATAATAAAGCATAGGCCCCTACTACTAGTCTAAAAAGTCAGTACCTTAATGCACTGGCTCAAACTCTTATGAATCCTGCTTCGATATTATCAGTAACGCTTTTTATATTTAAGAAATAACCCCTTAACAAACTCATTTTATGAAGAAAATCATCCCCTATGATTTAAATTATAATAACACATAACCGCATTAAACAGCCTCTTTGTCATTCAGCAACTCAACACTTACATAAGATGAAAAAATGCACTTATTTGCAAATTCCACTTTCGCTTACTAACGTTACAAATAGTTAAATTTTACTATCAAGGACTGGCTTATAATGAGTATACAATTGCGCCATGCTTTCGACTCAGAGAAACTTGTTAACTGCTTAAATGATGCAATAATCATTGGCCATGTAACACGTTCCACAGCAAAGATATGGGTGAGAAGTAAGCACTGTGGCAAACATTACGTAGTATTGAGCAGCATGCCAATTCAGCCAATAGACATTAATATCGACGCGGCTGATACTTATACCACTTTGCAAAACGAATTCGAAACAGATGGTCTTGGTCAAGTTCGACCAATTGCTTTAGATGACACAACAGATCGCACTCATTGTGTCGAGTTTCAAGGTTTGCAAAGCGCAACTCGATATTGGGTCGCACTATTAGCAGATCAGTCAGTCCCGGCTCGACGACATTGGCGCAGCGGCTACGAAATACCCGCGTCGTTTAAGACACAAACCCCAAACGCTCAATCCCTCGCTTTTGGCTTTTTTAGTTGCCATGATCCCTATAAAAAAGGACATGGGCCTGATGATATTTTTCAAGATATATTCAACAGATTAAATGAGCTAGGCGGCGACTTTATTATCGCAGGCGGAGATCAGGTCTACGTCGATTCAAGCACCAAAGAGTTCGACATATGGCGGTGGGTAACCGCTAATAAAGCACAATTAAAACCCTACTTCGAAACACAGGACCAAGCGGGATTAATTAAAGAGCTCAGCTATTTCTATCGATTTATTTATCGACTATATTGGCAATCTGCACACTTTCAAAAGTTGTTGCGCTCATACCCTACTTATATGATTTGGGATGACCATGAGATTATGGATGGATGGGGCTCACTTACGGAAGAGGAGTTGAGCAATAAGTTAGATACGCTTTTTGAGTGGGAAGACAGTGAGTTTAACTTGTTTATCGCACATGCAATGTTTCATGCTGCAGCACAAGTCTACCAAGAGTACCAGCATAGCCATAACCCAACGACGCCTTCTTTGCCAAATGTCCTCTTGGCAGATAGTCAATGGGACTACAGTTTTGACCACAGTCTTGCCAGTTTTTACGTCATGGACCAAAGGGGACATCACCAATATCAAAACCCTCAAGGTTATGATCTATTGGGGTCTGAACAATTTGCTCGTTTGTCCCAATGGTTTGAAAACATACCTAGCTCTGCAAAAGCAATATTCATCGTTTCTCCTGTTCCTGTTGTGCATTGGAGTTGCACCATTGTGAACATGGCTGACATAGGCTCCTATAAAGATGATTTTAGAGACGAGTGGGACCATGAAGCTAATCATCAAGAACGCAATGCATTACTTGATTTAGCGTTCGATGCCTCGCAAAAACATAAGGTACCCGTGATATTTTTGTCCGGCGACGTGCACTGTGCAGCTTCTTTTAAACTCAAACGCCGTGCAAATAGTGGGACTATTTATCAATTTACTGCCAGTGGTGTAACAAGAAAGTCTGCGCCATTTGCCAGCAAGGCCATTTCTTGCGCACAAGGCGCATTGAGCGGCTGCAACACTTTAACGACGTTTGAACGGCTTGCTTTTAGCACTGAAAACAACTTTGGGATCATCAAACTTTTTACAGATGCCGAGCAAACACACCTAATTGCGGAGCACATTTCAACAACAGACGAAGAAGATGAAATTTTAATAAAACAAGTGCGATTAATTTAATTTTAACCAATTTAATTGTCATTAAATACGGCTTAACTCTAAGCCGTATTCGACTACCTTTAACGCACTTTGTGAACACTCATTAACCACAAACCACCTTAAAAGACTAATTTTCAATCAATCAACCCGAATAAACATGCATCATTAAGTGAATTTCTATATCATCCGCCCGATTAAAAAGAAAACATAGGACAACAAGTATGAGTAATTCGCACGCGGGAGATGCCCGTAGCATGATGCCAGAAGGCCACGCCCGCTGGACCCAGCATGATACTAATTGGGTGCTTAGCCTCTTTGGCACCGCTGTTGGCGCAGGCATATTATTTTTGCCTATCAACATCGGCATAGGTGGATTTTGGCCATTACTCATTATGGCGGTACTCGCATTTCCAATGACGTACTTAGCGCACAGAGGCCTAGCAAGGTTTGTGCTTTCTTCCAAAAACAGTGACTCAGATTTTACTGATGTCGTTGAGGAGCACTTCGGCGCAGCAAGTGGTCGGTTAATTTCCCTGCTTTACTTTTTCTCTATTTTTCCAATTTTGCTTATTTATGGTGTCGGTTTAACCAACACGGTAGACAGCTTTATGGTCAACCAAATGGGAATGGAATCTCTGCCAAGAGTTTTACTTTCAGGTGTATTGGTTGCCGGTATGATTGCCATCATGTTAGGTGGCGAGAAGCTATTGCTACGCGCATTTGCTATTTTGGTATATCCGCTGGTCGGTGTCCTACTATTTTTGTCACTTTACCTTATCCCAAATTGGCAAATCCCAGCGGTTACAGCACCAGACATAGGCTCGCTAAGCGAAACCCTTTGGCTATCTGTTCCAATTATTGTTTTTTCATTTAGCCATGCGGCAGCCATTTCGAGTTTTGCGAACACGCAGCGCCGTCATTATAAGTCAGAAGCCATCATCAAATCAGAAGCCATTTTACGCAATACAGCGCTAATGCTAATTGCATTTGTATTGTTATTTGTATTCTCTTGTATTTTCTCACTTACGCCAGAACAAATGGCAGAAGCAAAACAAGCAAACGTATCAGTACTGTCGTATTTGGCAAATGTTTACAACAACCCCTTTATTGAAACATTAGGACCATTAGTCGCATTTATTGCCATCACCTCTTCATTTTTAGGCCACTTTTTAGGCGCGAGAGAAAGTTTCAATGGCCTATTAACTAAGCAAACAAACATCAGCCTCAAAACCGCGGACAAGCTAGGTGTTGTACTTATGTTTGTTTCTATTTGGGTATGCGCGGTCATTAATCCGAGTATTTTGGACATGATGGGGGCAATATCCGGCCCTGTGATCGCATTGATCTTATTTGTAATGCCAACTATTGCAATATATAAAGTGCCTGCACTACAAAAATACAAAGGTAAGCTCAGTACTTACTTTGTACTCGCGGTAGGCTTGTTGGCAGTCTCAGCTTTGCTCTTCAATATGTAAAGTTAACAAGGTGGATGTGTGTTCGACTGAGTTGAACACACATTCATGTTATTCATCCAACAAAAATGATTGGTTTCTGCCGTTATCTTTAGCTTGGTAAAGTGCTTTGTCCGCAGTTTTTATCAACTCTTCCACATTGTCGTAATGGCCATATTTACCCACCGCAACACCTGCACTGACAGTCACAACATCAAACCGCGACTTACTATGCGGAATTTCGAGTCCTTTAATGGCTGCTACAATGGCATTTGCGATCTTCTGAGCACCTTCCCTATCAGTATTTGGCAGCAATACAGCAAACTCTTCACCTCCGTACCGAAATACACTATCAAGGGGCCTATTTACCATTTGTACAGCAACTTTTGCCACGGCTTTTAGCGCGTCATCGCCTTGCAGATGACCGTAATGGTCATTAAAAAACTTAAAGTAATCAATGTCTAGCATGATCACCGACAGACTCTGCTGCTGGCGTAAGTTCTGTTTAAATAATCTCTGACATTCCATATCAAAATAGCGTCGATTGAATACTTCTGTCAGACCATCAAAAAAGGAGTACTGCTTGAGAATATCCGTTTGTCTCTTGTATTTGAGATGCGTTCTAACTCTATTAACTAAAGTTCTAGCAACGATTGGCTTACCTAAAAAGTCGACTGCACCTGCATCCCAGCACAACTCCTGCTGATTTTCATTGGTGTTTGATGTGACAAAAATGATTGGAATATCATTCAGCTCATCCATCGCCTGAATCTTTTTACACGCTTCTAAACCCGTCATCCCTTCGAGTATCCAATCCATTAAAATAAGGTCGGGCGGATTGTCTATACAGTGTTCAATGGCATCTTCGGCTGAAAAAACACAGTCAACTTTACACAACCCATCCAAGCAGGCACTCAATACTTTTTGCGTGAGTGAGGAGTCCTCTACAATTAAAACTGAACTATCACTGAGGTCATCAATATCCTTAAACATACGGCCCCCAAAATAATTAAATATATAACTCTGTTTATAGCGAATACTCATGCACCTAACAAGTTAAAAAAACTCATTAAGTGCACAAATAATTTCGATAAGCGCTTATACAAAGTATATTCTTTCCCTTAAATTTAGCGATTAATTTAATTCGCTATCTGGCCAAAACTTCGTACCTTTAATGGTAGCCTGCAATGCTAAGCCACTCTTTGTCATGGTATAGACTGACATATCGCCATAATAAAGCTCCCCTTGCACTGACGCGCCCTTTTCTGACGCCTTCGCAGCAGCATCGGCATTGCCACCAAATGTCCAACCGTGTTCAATAAACGTATCTAGCGCTTTTTGTGTATGGAACACTAAAATAAGTCGATAGTCTTTCACTCCTAAACCCAAGCCCACGCCGCCTTCAGCCATATTCATGTAGGTAAAATTCCCCGTCTTATTTGCATGTACTACGCCATACCCTGTACCTGCTGAAACGAGTAGTAAATTGACATTGGCATTGGAAAATACCGCATACCCCACCGCGGATTTCAGTTGTGCCCGCGTATCTGGTTTTTCAGAATATAACTGTGAAAGTGTTTCATTTTTCATCTTTATGATATCGGAACGTTTTTGGGCTGTATCTCCTCCGCCCATCGATGCGCAACCGGCCATTACCGCTGCAAACCAAAGCACAGTTACTTTAAACATATAATTCATAGTTTTTCTCCCAATCAGATACTGTGAACGGCTGGTTGTGCACATATGCACAACAATTGTTGGGAACTATGCACTCACCAAGTTTAGCCCAAGATGAACGAAGCCAAATTAAAATCAAAATGAAAGTTAAACTGACGAGATATAAACCTAGAGCACATTCAAAGTACTCGATAGCAAGCAGGTGTTGTAACTTAAAAAACTTACACTACTTATAAGCCTTGCCACTAATGAAGCTAAGCATATGGATTTTAAGCTACGATAAAAGCCAGTCACGCCCCGTAATTTGCTTCTAGCAATATGTGAGAAAGTGAAATAAAAAGGCCGCCTGGGAATGGCGGCCTTTAACACATCATGGGTAATCATGAAAGGGATAAATGTGAAAACAACTTCATTGTAACCATTAGGTAGTAAATTAAAATCATATTATAACGGTCATTTACTTCGTTATTTTCGAACTATTAACGTATTCATAGAGTTAGGGGGCACTCTAAATACAGTACCTTCAGAGAAGTTTCTATCGATTTCATTTCTTATTACGCATAAAATGACTAAAAAACTCAGTCAATCTCTATGCTACATTTATCAATTGTGACCGCACTTTGGGCATTTTCATTCAGTCTTATTGGGGTCTATTTAGCAGGCCAAGTCGACTCTTGGTTTGCAGCTATGAGTCGTGTCTTAATCGCTACACTTATTTTCTTACCATTTATTAAGATAAGCCAAGTTCCTTTACAAACGGCATTACGTCTAATGCTAATTGGAGCCATCCAAATCGGTGCAATGTACGGGTTTTACTACCATTCTTTTTTATTTCTTAGCGTGCCCGAAGTACTGCTTTTTACAGTCATGACACCCGTTTACATTACTTTAATTAACGATTGCATGGACAAGCGTTTTCAAGTCCACCATATGTTAGTCGCACTTATCGCAACCCTCGGTGCCATCACTATTCGCTATGAGCAAATCAACGAGGATTTCTGGGTTGGCTTGTGCTTGGTACAAGGTGCCAATTTATGCTTTGCGCTTGGCCAAGTTCTCTACAAACGACTATTGCAAAACGCTTCCGTATCACAACATTGTAGCTTTGGCTTTTTCTTTATTGGTGCCCTAATCGTCACTGGGGCAGGATTTATGCTATTTGGAGATAGCACCAAGCTTCCTACCAACCAGCTGCAATGGGGGATTCTGTTGTATTTAGGTCTCGTTGCATCAGGGCTGGGATATTTCCTTTGGAATAAAGGGGCAACTTTAGTATCAGTAGGTACATTGGCAGCCATGAATAATGTGCTGGTACCAGCTGGGATTTTGGTCAACTTGGTTATTTGGAACAGAGAAACCAGTTTAGAGAAACTGGCTATTGGCAGTGCAATTATTTTCTTTGCTCTGTATCTGGATAGATATTTTGAAGCCAAATATTCTAAGACTCAGACATTCAAAAACGAGTAATAATTGTTAATTGAGGGGGCCACAAGCAAACATGAGGCCTCTCACTCGAACTGCTTTAGAAATTTGATTTTACTATCTGTTCCACCATTGACAGGGTTGCAAGCCACAATGTGATAATTATTTTTTAAAAGCATCATGAGCATAGATTTAAACTTATTCATGGACTTCACAGATATAAATTCATAGCCCTGCTCTAGACACCACCTTTCTTGTTCATTCAGTAATGATTGTGCGATACCACTACCGCGATACTCTGGTATTACAGCACCTAGCCAACTATAAAAGTGCTGTGTCGATTTCTCGTAGCCCAGTTTATACGCTACAGGCTTTCCATCTACCTTAGCAACCAACAGCAACGAGCGACGGTTTTGTAGACGTGCAACTATCGTATCTTTAGATTTAGGATTATCAAATTCAGGAATTTGTTGTTCTATCTCAGACAGCTCGTCTAGCGTGCCTTGTTCAACCAAATACTGCACTGTGCTGTGACCCCCTTAGGTGTATTTATCAGTAACTCATTAGATCTTTTTTAAAACTATTTGTCGGTAAAATAGTTTATTTTTTGAATGACGGTTACTATTTCCCAATAGAAAAATTATAGCGATACTTTTCAATATATTATACATCATTACTCAATACTTTTTTTAACCGCAAGGTCTAAAAACAACGGATGAAAAGCCCAATAATCTGACTATTTATCAGACCAAAAACAGGCAAAACAGTTAATCTAATGTAAAAAACCTTTGACAAAGTACATTTTACAACCAATCATTAAAACGTTCCAATAAATAATAACAGTGACAACAACACAAAAAATATGAGTTAAGCGATAAAGAACTTATTGGAACATCACGTTAATTCGAATAAATTTTGGAACGATACAAGGTTGCGTAAAAATGAATCAAAGACATACAAATAACGCTTTGAAGTACACAAAGCTCGCGTGCATAATTGCTGCTACTTTATCAATTTCGGCATATGCTAATACAGATCTCACATCAGCAAACCCAAATGCAATATCCGCCTCTGGTGAAAATGGCACTTTCGAAGGACGTACCAAAGCCTTTGATGATGATCAATACAGCAAATGGCTCACGTTTTCTCCATCAGGCTGGATCAGCTATCAGTTCGACCAGCCGCAGCGAATTACCAGCTATACACTCACATCAGCAAATGATGCGCCCAGTCGCGACCCTCAAGACTGGCAATTGCAAGGCTCTGCTGATGGCGTTAATTGGTATACGTTAGATACCCGCCATAATCAGTCGTTCGGCGCGCGTTATCAAACCAAACAATTCAATGTATCCAATCCGCAAGCATTTCAATTTGTTCGTTTAAATGTAACGGCAAACCATGGCGCCAACATTTTACAGCTAGCTGAGATTGAAATGTTTGGCTCTAGCATCGTAACCCCACCCGATGAACTACCTATCACTCAAAGCAATTCATTAAATGCACGGCAATGGCAACACTTTGGTCCATTTAATGTTGCGAATAAAGTTATCGCAACCACCAACGGTTCTGGCGATGCTGACTTGTATATGCGATCAGGTGCTCAACCAACAACACAACAGTTTGACTGTAGCAGTACCTCTCCTACTGCAACTGAATCATGTAACTTGCAGGGCAATGATCTTTATGTTTCTGTCTACGCGTACAGCAATACAAGCTATACCATCAATATCCAAGAGCAAACCACAACGCCGCCAGATGGACAGTGGAAAAAGCCCCAAGTCGACTTTGTGGACGTAGACCCACAAACTCAAGGCTCTATTCTATTCAAACGTATCATATCTGATCCTGCTGGACATATGGCGAATCGTTGTGTCGATGTTGCTCAGATCCTTTACCGCGATCCTGTCGAGTCAAACAGATTTAGAAATCTTAGATTTGAGCTAAGGGCAAAAGATCACTGGGGCAATGAATTTGTCGCATACAAAATGGGAGAAGATGGCTCGGGAGAAATGACCATCGTAGTCAGTACAACACATTTAGCTAACCTTTATCGAGACAACGGCAACTCCGACGCAGCAATAAGAGATGAGATTGATGGCATTCTTTTTCACGAAGTAACTCACGGGTATAATAACTCACCGCTTACCCATGACAGCTATGGGGATGGAAAAGCGTTTTGGGCATATACTGAAGGGCTTGCCGATGCGGTAAGAATAGGTGAAGGTTTTCATAAAACGAGACAGCCAAACGTTACCGATCCAAAAAAATGGTTAGGTGGCTACACGACTACAGGCTTTTTCTTGCACTATGTGAGAGTTACGCATGATCCTGAATTTCTGTACAAGTTTAACAAGGCAGCCAAAGATCTTGGCAACTATACATGGTCATTTGATTCCGCGTTTAGAAGTATTTTAGGAAGAGGCGTTGATGATCTTTGGCAAGAATATGCCAACTTTATCAACAACGGCGGACAGCTCCCATATTGATTGGTAATAACTGATCCCTTCCCCTCCAAAACTCAGCAAGCTGCGTTTGGCTTTTAAGTCTAAATCAGCTTGCCTTCACTAAAAATCATACCAAATTATTCTTGAATATAGATAAATAGCCCTCGCCAAGGTCATATTTTTTTAGCGCATATAATCGTTCTACACTATGCTGTTGAGAGTGGTACATTTTACCTAGTTTTACCAGCTCACAGTAGGAGTATAAGAATCATGTCGGGCAACGCAAAGGTGCTAATAGTTGATGATGAAAAACCAGTGAGGGATATGATCCTCGCGGCACTCAAGCCTTTTTTTTCATGTGAGCAAGCCTCATCCGCGCAAGAGGCCTATGAGATTCTTGAGAATTATAGCCCGCAAGTCATTTTGATGGATATAAGTATGCCTGGTATTGATGGGCTTGCAGCATGCGAGAAAATCAAAAAAGAAATTTTAACCAGTAATTGCGCCTTATTTCTGGTGTCCGGGTACAATAATTTAGATATGCGTTTACGCGCTTTTGATGTCGGTGCTGATGACTTCATCGCAAAACCATTTCAAATCAAAGAACTCGTCACAAAAGTACAGAAGGTCTCTGAGTTTATTCAATCACAAGTGGAACTCAAAGCCAGCGAGCAAGAGTCGATCACACTGGCACTCTCTTCAATGCAACAGGCTTCCCACTACAGTTTGGTAATGCAGTTCTTCAAATCACTCAATCAATGCAAAAATGAGCATCAAGTAATTAATCAATTTTTCGCGACCATGAAACAATTGGGATTACTGACAAGCGTCATGATCAAAAAAGAAGAGATTACTTTTTATGGGCCAAATGGCGCAAGCATCAGCCCAATAGAGCAAAACATCTTTGAGTTACTGTGCACTAAAGGCCGTTTGCATAGTTTTGGAAGACGATTGATTGTAAATGAAAAGCACATATCATTTTTAATCAAAAACATGCCAGAGTCCCCCGAGGAAAGCGGCGCTATCAATGATATCTCAGTTGCAATAATTGAAGGGCTGGAAGCAAAATTACTGGACCTATATCGCCAGCAAGCAATGGAGCAAATCGTCGTAGATATCACGTCCGGCATTGGCGAGCTACACACGTTATCAGAAGAATATAAAGGTTTAATACATGACGTCATGCATGACTTAAACCAGCAAATTACGTCCAGTTTTCATATTTTAGATTTAACCGAAGAGCAGGAACAGTTTATTGCCAATCTGATTGAAAAAGAGGCCAAAAGCCTCGGTTCCATTGAACCGAAAATTAATTTACTAAAATCGAACTTAACCAGCATCATTCAAAAAACAGATAAGTATTTTGAAATGGAGCAAAAAGTAGCGCCTGAGTTAGAGACTGATCTCGATTTAAATAATACCAAGCCTGAGTTATTTTGAGCAGAGTGTCGCAACTCTATTCAATAACTCCTGAGGGCGAAATGGTTTTCTAATAATGCTTGCGTAGAGGGCGCTGTCAAAATCGCTGACTTTTTCAATATCCACATAGCCACTTATCATCTGCACTTTTATCTCTGGATGAAGACCCTGAGCTTGCTTGACTAAACTAAAGCCATTCACATCGGGCATGAGTACATCCGATATGATTAAATCGTATGTGTTTACTTTGAGTATCTCCAGCGCTTCTATACCACATGTTTTCGTGTCTACAGTGTGGCCCGCCTGACAGAGAAGTTTTGCGATTACATCTGCAAGTGACGCCTCGTCATCCACAACTAAAATGCGACATGGTGTTTGGTGAATATGCGCATAGTTAAGCTTAGCTTGAGACATCTGCTTGGACTTAGATTCTAGTGCAGGAAAATAAATGGCAAATATCGTGCCCTTTGGACTGCTTTTAACATCAACCCCACCGAGACTGCGTTGAATAAATGCATACACTTGGCTGAGCCCTAAACCAGTGCCTTTATCCCCTTTGGTAGAAAAAAATGGGTCAAAGATATTGTCTAAATGTTGCTCTTGAATCCCCTCTCCGGTATCTATTACTTCACACTTAACATGTAAGCTCGTTGATTGATCGATTTTATCATTTTGATACCAATCCAGACTTGTTTTGATGGTTACACTCCCTGCTTCTTTAATTGCATGAACACTATTAATCACCAAATTCAAGACCATATCATCAAAGTCATGCCTATCGAGCTGTACATCAGGTAAATCTTCAGCTAAATCAAAAATGAGCTTAACATCGGGTGTTAGCGACTTTTCGAGTAATTGGCGGCTGTCGGCAAGAGCATCATTTAAAGAAAAAACCTCACTCAATGCACTTTCTTTTTTTGAAAAGCTCAACAGTTTTTGGGTGAGATTTGTCGCTCGCTCTCCTGCTTTTACTATTTCTTGTACATAACTTTTGATTTCAGGATCGAGGGATGACTGCATTGTAATAATATCGCTATAACCCAGCATGATCCCTATTAAGTTATTAAAGTCATGCGCTATCCCACCCGTTAATTTACCTAGGGCGTCCATTTTCATCGAGCGCCTAAGCTGCTCTTCTTTCTCTTTAATGTTGGTTAAATCAACGCAGTTACCAATAAACCTCCTCACACCATTGGGCATAATCGGCAATTCGCTAATAGATAAGTGCATAGGAAACACATCCCCACTGGCCCGTCTGCCCATCACTTGCCGACCTATACCAATGACTTGTTTGTGACCGGTCGTTATGTAATTAAGTAAAAAGGAGTCGTGATGCTTTGCAAACTCTTCAGGCATCAACATTTTGACATTTTCACCAATAACCTGCTGCGCATCATATTGAAATGCAACCTCAGCAGCTTTGTTAAATGTCAGTATTTGTCCTTTGTCGTTGATGGTAATGACAGGATCTACCATGGACTGAAGCACTTCGTCTTTTTCAGCTTCTTTCAGTTCCAGTGATTCAATCACCTCGTGTAGCATCGTAATATCGGAAATTAGAGAAGCATATCTCGCTGCCTCGCTGGTTTCATCAGAAAGAATGAAACTATGCCACTCAGTAACCCGTTGCCTACCTTTTTTATCTGCTATCGCAATTAACTGCTTTGCATTGTGTTCGTTCGATATAGTTTGCAGTAAGTAGCGCTCAAGATCAGAATAAAAGTCAACGGCAACGAGCTCTGACAAATTACTTCCCACCAAAGAGTGTTGGCAACTACCAAAAAGATCCGAGGCAGCCTGATTACAAAATACAATATTAAGCGATTGATCCCATTCAATAATTGCCATAGGAGCATGACGAACCAACTCAGCTAATCGTTTTTGAATCTGTTGCAGTTCATAATCTGTTTTCTTTTGTACAGTAATGTCTGAAATAAACCCAGCCATTGCGTAATTGCTCTTGTTTTGCTTGATAATTGGAAACAGCGTAATAGCACAATAATACGTCTCTCCACGAAATTTATAATGTACTTCTTCTCTTATATAGCTATCTCCAGACATCACTGATTGCATACGAAGCTCTAAAAAAGTCGCAATGTTTTTTGGACACGCCTGCAATAACTCTTCTGCACTCGACACCTTAGTTTGCGAAGTGAGAAAACGCTTGAACTGCCCATTGAGATAAGCCACCTCGCCATTCTCTTGCAATAAAAATACGCTTTCGGGTAAATTCTCAATGATGGAAAACAGTTTTCGTTCACTCAGTTGCAATTGCAACGTGAGTTCAAACTCTTTTTGTTGATCTACAAATGCAATTAAATAGCAAGATAGCCCCTGCTTCGCCATAGTCAGTTTAGTAATAGATAAGTTGATCGCATGCCATTTTTTCTGATTTAACCAAAAGCTCTTTACGCTTTTTCCCCTATGACTATCCGCTTCTTTTGCAAGAGAGACTAATAGTTTAGTATCACAGTCATGAGAAAGTAAAAACTGCTCATTAAATTGCTTTGAATCAGCCAAGTCCTGCGACAAACACTGCTTGGCGGTATGGTTCAGGTCTAGTATTTCCCCTTGCTCATCCACAATGATAACGGCATCTGTAATACCCTCAAATAGCGCTTGAAAGTAGTCTTTTTGCTGACTCACGGCGGTGTGGCTCAAGGCTAGATCTTGGAACAGTACATTACTTCTCCTAGCTAATTCGCTAAGCTCATCTTTTCCACCAATATCAATAAAAGTGATGCCTTTTTCGGCATGGAAGTTATCAAAGTGAGTAAAAATTTTTTGCAGCCGTTTCTGAATTGAGATATGAAAGATCATTGCAACTAATAACGCAGTAACGAGCATGATGACAAAGAGCGGTGTGAAGGCATGCATCGTAGAGTTTTCTATGTATTTTTCTGCAAATGAGTAATCCGCTAAGACCAATAAATATTTAGCATTTACTTGAGGTGCGTTACTTTGCGAACTTATTGGACCTGACATCGCAAAAAGGTTAGACTCGCGGTCAAATGCATCCATGGTCTTCTTTTGCTTTAACATGGTTGATAAATTTGAAAACTCAGATTCATTGAATTCAAACTTAGCGAGTACTGCACTTGCTGTCATGCCAATATACTCAGGTTGAGTGGCTAACATCACGGTACCGGTGTCATCAAAAACAACGGCTAATTCAACGTCTGAATGGGATTTCATTAAATTTAAGTATTTATCTATGGCATCCACTCTATTCTCAGAAACCATAAACTCTAGGGCTGTCTGTGCTTGTACGAAAAGGCTCATAACCTCATCAACACGGGTATTAAGATGACTTTCAACGGTTTGTTTGAGGGTAAATAATTGTAAGGTCGCCACCTGAGCTAATAAACCAAACACCACGACTACAAATATCTTCAGTGCAATTGGTAATCTGACATAGTTTTTCATCGGGTGCATGTCAGTCTCCTAAAGTGATGGACTGACTTATTATTTTTACGCGCATGTCATTCAGGGAGTGAACGCAAGGAAGCAAACAACCAAGGGGATAAGAGAAAGGTAGCACTTTGCCTCCCAAAGCATAAAGTTAATGCTCTGAGCATAGTACATACTAGAAAAACCACCCACTTATCAAAAGGTGGGCGTTAAATTTAATATATTAAAGTCGGCAGAAATACGTAATGAGGAGGAGTTCGTTAGCTAAGTTGCCCCTCCTTTATGAGGAACAACACCTAGCAGCTTTACATGCTTTAATATTTTTCAAATGTGAAAAAGCAACGATGAGGCTTCCTACAACGGTTAAAATCGTTTCGCCATATTCACCAAACAAGTCATGGCCAAAGAAAGCTGCAATTGAGAGCACTGCTAGGCCAGTGATCCCAAACGTAAAAATGTGCCATTTACTGTGTGTTTTGCAGCCCGATACCAAAGCTAATACACTTGTTAAAAGTACCCCACCGAGGAGCAATTGATGAAATGCCTCTTCTTGTAAAAAGCTTGCTGATAAGAAAGGCAACGCCACAAACAATATAGGTAACACAATACAATGAATGACACACATAGTTGCCAAGCCGATAGACACTTTGTCTCCGACCTGTTGAATTTGACCACGCAATTTAAATCTCTCCAAACCCAAAAGATATAATATAACATACCATTGATAAGCTAATAATTAAAAATTTTATGTTTTGTTTTATGCCTTGGTCATTACATTCAACCTCTGGATCTCTATATCCAATTAATTGAGTGCACTTTAGAAATCCATAAAAGTTAATAAAAGCGACATCAACAACACATTTTTTTATGAAATAAATTATGGCCTTACAAACGACATACAGCGTCCTTCCATACACAAATGGTCCAAATTTAAGTCAACAAAAACACATTATTAAAAATTTAAAACATAGAATTAACCTTTATAAACATTTTTTCAGTAAACTATCCGCAGCTTTAATATCAGAATACAAGGAATAAGCATGAGTACGACTACAGCAGAAATGAGCACAATAGATGAGCAAGCCGACTCTCCTTTGCTCACTGGACCTATATTTAAACAGTTCTGCTTTTTAGCAATCCCAACAATTTTAGGTATGGTCATTAATGGGCTCTACACATTTGTTGATGCGCTGTTTATCTCTCAAGGGATTGGCGCACAAGCAATGGGCGCTGTATCAGCAGTTTTCCCCATCCAAATGATACTCATCGCTATCAGCACAATGCTCGGCAGTGGTATGGCTTCTCTTGTTTCTAGATATCTAGGTGCTAAACGACAAAAAGATGCAGACGAAGTATTTTCTGCTTCATTTATGTTAGCCATATTGAGTGCATTGTTACTTTGCACGCTTACCTACTTGAACCTAAACAGTATCTTTAGTTTGTTGGCGGTTCCTGAATCCTTGCAAGCTCAGGCATCTAGCTATATTACGCCCATTGTAATGTTTTGGGTAATTGGGTTTATTTGCAATCAAATTACTGAGGGCTTTCGTGCTTCTGGTAATCCAAAAGCGATGATGCAAGTACTCTCTACAGCATCGATATTGAATATCTTGTTAGATGCACTTTTTATTTTTGTCTTTGAGTGGGGTGTTGCAGGTGCTGCTTGGGCAACTATCTGTGCTTTAAGTATTGCCTTAGTTATTGCGATTCAGCTTCAATCAAAAGGCGAAAGCGCTGTTAAATTCCAACGTCGCAGTTTATTGAGCCCAGTCCAAGTTCACCTCAAAATGCTAAGCCTAGGATTACCCGTTTTACTTTCACACGGTGGCTTTTCCGTGATCTTAGCAGCAACAGTCTATTCAATTTCTACCGTATTCGCGCAAAACTCAGAGCCACTAATCACCGCCCACGGCATTTTAGTTCGGTGTTACATGTTCTTGTTTTTACCAATTATAGGCATGATGGTCGCGCTACAAACCTTAGCGGGCTTTAACTATGGTGCTGGAGAATTTGAGCGAGTTAAAAAAGCCTACCTGGTTGCCTGCTTAATAAGTACCGTATGGGGCGTTATCGTGACATTTATACTGTGTTTAAACGCACACTGGCTAATTGCGCTTTTTACGAGTGATGCATTGGTAACCGAATTAGGTAAAGAGATAGCTTTAGTGGCATTTGCAGGCTTTACCACTGCAGGATTCTGTATGATGTCCAGCGGATTGTTTCAAGGAATGGGTAAAGCCATACCCGCGACTATGTTGGACGCCGCCCGCACTTATGTATTACTTTTACCTTTAATGGTAACTCTACCAAATCTATACGGTTCGGACGCTTTATGGTGGTCATTTCCCATTGCAGACGTCGCAGGCGGAGTTTTTGCATTGAGTTTTTCAATTTTCACACTCAACAGGCTAATAAAAAAGAATTAGAAAAGGATGAAGTTATAAAAAATTCATCTTACTTTTTCCGTTGCAAATAAACAAATACCGGCTTACTTATTGTTTTCCTACTCTAGGTAACCGGTACAAACTCAGATCAAACTCTCGTTAAAAGTGCAATCTTTCACATAGAAATTTTCTCAATTTAAAAATCTCTCTTTAAAATCCTCAAATACTCCAAAAATGTCGAGTTTTTTTGCATTAATTCTGTTATTTCATGGTCTTAGTCAATAGCCCTAAAGAACTACCCTTTCCGTGATGTACACTTTATCACCTGACTTGTAATGCAATGAAATTACAGCTCCACATTTCCTACATATTTATCCCCAAATTGAAAACAAAATTTCATCGATTTATCACCTAGCTTGCACATTGATTTATCCCTGAAAATAAAATTAAGGCTAACTTTGCAATAGAGTAAATGCACAAATTGCAATAATAAGAACAATGAAAGATTTATTTCAGACCGAAAATATCATTATTTTAATAACATTTTACTGATCTTTGTTAATTATGAGGAACAACAGTGGTATCATTTATTAAAACGCATACCGCGGGTTTGAATTATCGTAATCGATTGATTTTAGGGAATACGAATTTAATTTCATCGTGAACCAGTGAATAAACCGGCTTAAAAGTGACATTTGATATTTAATTAATGTTAATTATTAATGAAGTTTCATTTAAAGCTATAAGTTTTTAGGAAAACTCAAGGAAATATGGAACATGGCGATTAGAGAAAACACAATCTCAATCATAGGTGCAGGAATATCAGGCATTATTTGCGCGCTTACATTAGCAAAATCAAAAGCATGCAAAAAAAGTTCAATTAAGGTTTATGAGCACAAAAAACGAGTTGGTGGTCGAGCACATGCAGTTAAAGTCAATGATCACTTTGTAGACCTTGGCGCAGGCCGGTTTTCATCCCAGCTTCATCACAATGTCAAGGCGCAAATCACATCTTTAAACTTGCCTTACGAAACATTCCCTTTTACACAACTAAAGCGCCCACAAGCATTGCATAAAAGTTTAAAGAGTATTTTAAAAAATTTGAAACCTCTATGTGATGAACACCCAAATGACTCATTTGAAGAGTTTTTAACTATTTATGTCGGTAGACATCAAGCAAGAGAAATGATCAATGCATTGGGCTATGACTCTTTGTCTCTGCCTAACATTTCACCGCATATTGCTTTTGACATAATAGAAAAGCACCCTGAAATACAAGGGTTTTCAGAAAATGCTGGATACGAATGGTTTAACTTAAAAGAAGGCTTTTCAGCACTGACTGAAAAGTTGTATGAGGAAGCACTCGCACAGGGTGTTGAGTTTTACTTTGACCATGAGCTCGCTAGCATAGAAACCAACAACAATGGTTGCGCGCTAAAATTAATCAAAGATGGTAAGCAAGAGGTCACTATCTCTGATGGTGAGATGATCCTTACCTTTCCCCCTACTGCGATGAAAAAACTCAATTGTGGCTTTCCACAAGATTGGAGCGACTACACCTATGGCTCAATCCCGCTATTCAAAGGCTTTTTATTTTATGATGCACCTTGGTGGCAAGAGTTAGATCTAGCAGATCATGTAGTGATTACTAATAATCCAATGCGCAAACTGTATTTTAAGGACAACAGGTATGTATTTTTTTATACCGACAGTGATTACGCAGACTTTTGGCGTGATACAACCTTAAAAGGCGAGGCTCACTACCTAAGCACAGTTAAAGCATTGATGGCACAAGCACTACGTTGCGATGAAAGCCAATTACCTGACCCACACGTCCACACCTACAAACACTGGACCCACGGCGTTGAATTTTCTCAAGAATGTTGCCCTAACCACCCTATGACATTAGTACATAAAAAGTCACGTATTATCTCTGCAAGTGATGCTTATACACCACACTGTGGCTGGATGGAAGGCGGCATTATGGCTGGCAAAAGCGCAGCAGGAACATTATTGAAGCGAATAGAATCAGAGCAAGCTCAAGCGCTACAAAGCGAAGAGCTGGCACACGTTTAATTGTCATCTACACAGTACAGACTAAAGAAAAGTAACTAGGAAGTTTGAAATAAATGAGTATTCTCGATTTTCCCCGAGTTCATTTTAAAGGGATTGCGCGGGTTAACGTCCCAACGGCAAATCGCAATATCAACAATACATTGGATATTGCAACCAATACAGCAATTAAAGATGGAAAGCCCTATGATGTGGCACAGCCACCAGCACACTTCCACGAATACTTAACAGATATAGGGCCCAAATTTGATGCTCAAGGACGAGTTGATGGCGCTGGACCGTTTAATCTCGCAGCTGGGTATAATATGCGAGGAAATAACCATTTCAGTTGGGAAAATACGCTTGTTACTAGCGTACAGCTGAAGCCAGGAGAATACATTACCAACGATAAATTAGTTGGTCACAAACTATCTCTTTGGGGGCACTACAACGAATACTTGCGAACGTCTTTCAATCGCGCGAGATGGGTAGATAGTGATCCTACAAGGCGAGACTCTGCTCTGATTTACGCAGGTCAGCTAACAATCACAGATTCAAAAGCATCGGCAAATACGACCCATGTATTGTCAGCAGATATTGATTGCACTCACGGAGTGCGATGGATGAACAAGAGCTACATCGCTCAGCCGATTTCTCACTTCTTATATGAAGAAATGAGTGAAGCTAGACTGTTCCAATTTTCGATAAGAAAAGACAGCGACGAGTTTTTGTTTAATCAGCTAGGACTTGACTCAGACTTTCTGGCCTCACTGCAAACGGCTTTAGATGACCCCAAGGTATTAGGTTTAACCGTGCAGTATTGTGTGAGTAATTTATCCCCTCCAGTCGCACCAAATATGCCAGTGTTCTGTGATTTACATGGCACTATTGGTTTATGGCGCGAAGAAGATATGATGACTTCGCCCACGGGGCGGATATTAAGACCAGAAAACAGCGAGCAATATGCCCCCATTGCAGTATCAATTGGGGAAGACTGGTTGAGTTTAAACGCTGCTGTAGGTTTACCACATGAAAGCTACCAAGAAAGCCTCCCTGTCAAAACAGGTATGCCACCAAGACTGAGTAAAAAACTCGATTTGGGTAATCTATTTCTCAAATCAAATAATGGGCAAATCATCGCGACAATTGCGCTAGAAGATTACAAAGATAATGCACTGAATTCAGGTATTATTGATATTCCATTGCAGCAGTTTGATGAACAATTTCATCAACAGTCACTCAGACTATGCTCTGAGGAGCATACATGGTATGAAAGTGACTGGCACATCCAAGCTGAACAGCATATTTTTTCCATGGAAAGCCCTAATCATATTAAGGGTGACAAAAGTACAACATCGGTTGCAATTCGCAGTTACTTTCAGGGTAAGCCGATGCCAATCGCAAAACTGGCCTCTCATGTAAAAGATTCTAGCACTCTGAACTGTGACCAATATATAGAGACAGACTGTGAAGGCAAAGGTTCCATTACCATAGAAAGCCTAAAGCCAGGCAGTACAGAGTTATTCTTAGGTGAGTATCACAACGCCATCTTAGTGCGCGTTTTGCCAGACGACTGGGCGCTCATGGATACGCCAACAGAGCTAGTTGACTACGACTTTTTGTATAAGCATGTTATGGCCTACTACGAGCTGTTCTACCCCTTCATGACGGAAGCCGTATTCAGTATGGCTGACAAGTGTAAATGCGAAACATATGCAAGATTAATGTGGCAAATGTGCGACCCTCGCAATCGCGACAAAAGCTACTACATGCCAAGCACTCGAGAAATGCCAGAGGCACATGCTCAACTCTTTTTAAAATACTTATGTAATGTTGAGCAATCTGCTATGCCAAAAGTTTTGCCTCCCCAAAAGCCACAGTTTAAAGCTAAGGGGAACATTAAAAATAAAGCGCAGTTAATCAATGCGCTACGTGATGCTGTCGATCTTGAGCTCTCCATTATGCTTCAGTATCTATACAGTGCTTACTCGCTACCAAATTATGGCGTCGGAGAGCACTTCGTCAATGCAGGAAGGTGGCAACAAGCGCAACTCGAGTTAGTTAATGGCGGTGCAGACAGACGCCGTAACAGCGGCTGGCGCGGAGCACTATTAGAGATAGCCCATGAAGAAATGATCCACTACTTGGTGGTAAATAACTTGCTTATGGCACTGGGAGAACCTTTTTATCCGGGCAAACCGGTATTAGGTGAAGAGGCAAAAGACAAATTCGGCTTAGATACCGAGTTCTCTTTTGAGCCTTTTTCTGAGCATGTCGTTGCTAAATTTGTGCGCTTTGAGTGGCCGGCATTCTTTCCTACGGTAGGAAAATCCATCGCTGATTTTTATCACGATATCACCGTCGCAATTGGCGAGTTACCAGATTTATTCTCGACAGAAAAAGTTAATTTAGGTGGTGAACACCATTTATTCTTGAACGAAATTATTAATAGAGAATATCCAGGGTATCAATTTGAAGTCTATGACAGAGAGACAGCAATTTTTGCTATCAATTTTGTAACAGAGCAAGGTGAAGGCGTCTCTGCCGATTCACCCCAGTTTGATGTAAGTCACTTCAATCGACTGCGCTCGATTTCAAAAGCACTGACACACAGCGATATTCCGTTTGAGCCTGCCTATCCAGTGTTGAAAAACCCAGTGTTCGAGCCTCGTCAGGGCTGCAACCTCGTGACAGATCCTGAAGCGGTAGAATTAATGACCTTTTACAAAGGCTGCCATGAATTAATGTTTCAGTTGATGATGCAACATTTTGCCATCAAACCTTTGGGCAGCATGCGTCGTTCGCGCTTAATGAATGGCGCGATTGACCTGATGACGGGGATTTTAAGACCACTGTCAGTACAGTTGATGACCCTGCCCTCAGGCGAATTAGGACGCAACGCGGGCCCGCCTGTACCCGAGGCAATTTCAGCGGAAGTCTTCGACAATTTAGAACAAGGATGCATGGCCATTTCAAGGCAATGCAAAGATTTGGTAAGCATGGCTAAAAGTATGGTTTCGGCCACGCCACCACAAACACAAATTGAGTTATTAGAGTTTTTTCAAAATCAGATGCAAGAAATCGCAACTGGCAAACTTTCAAGGGAAGCGTAAATATGAAGAAAATAATTGTCATTGGCGGCGGTCTAGCCGGTGGCTTAACAGCCATTTACTTAGCAAAACGTGGATACGATGTTCACATTATAGAAAAACGCGGTAACCCTTTGCTAAGCCAAGCAGACTATATTGATCAGGTCAGCTCGCGCGCAATTGGCGTTAGTATGACTGTGAGAGGTATTGAGGCGGTTGTCGCTGCTGGCATTCCACTGGCTGAATTACAAGAGTGCGGTGTTGAAGTGTCAGGCATGTCATTTTTCGTTAAAGGTGAACCTAAAACGCGCGAACTTCCACCTCTTGATAAGCTTAAACCATTATCACTGAGTCGCAGTGCATTTCAAGTGTTACTCAACAAATATGCTGAACTAGCTGGTGTTCATTATCACTACGACCAACGCTGTATAGAAGTAGACCTAGATGGCTGCAGCCTCATGACCAAAGACAGCGAAGGTAATTTTACTACGCATAAAGGTGATTTACTCATTGGGGCTGATGGTGCTCGCTCGTGCTTACGTGAAGCGATGCAAGCTAACTGCCGACGTTTCGAATTCCACCAATCATTTTTCAAACATGGTTATAAAACCTTGGTTGTGCCTGATGCCTCAAAAGTAGGATTAAGAAAGGATTTGCTGTACTTCTTTGGTATGGACTCGGGTGGCCAATTTGCTGGACGCGCAGCAACGATCCCTGATGGCAGCATCAGCTTTGCAGTCTGCCTGCCATACACAGGACAAGTAAGCTTGCACAGTGATGATAGAACAGCGATGAAGGCGTTTTTTGATCAGTACTACCCTATGGTGCCAGAAGATATCCGCCAAGATATGTTTGAGCAATTTATGATTAAACCGAGTAACGACTTGATCAATGTCCGTTCTTCAACTTTCCATTACAAAAATACAGCACTGTTGATAGGTGACTCTGCACACGCCACTGCGCCTTTCCTCGGTCAAGGCATGAACATGGCACTCGAAGACTCTTTCGTCCTTGATCAGCTATTCGGTCAATACGGCGATGACTTCGAAAAGATTTTAAGTGAGTTTACTGAATTACGTAAAAAAGAAGCCGACGCGATGCAAGACATGGCCAGAGCGAACTACGAAGTTCTCAGTTGTTCAGACCCAATATTCTTCATGCGTGCACGCTTTGCACGTTATATGAATCAGAAGTTCCCAGACCATTACCCACCGGATATGGCTGAAAAATTATACTTCACTTCAATGCGTTACAGTGAGTTACGAGACGAGCAAGAAAAGCAAAATGTTTGGTACAAAATAGGGAGAATGAATTAATGAAGATTTTAGTGATTGGCGCCGGCCCTTCAGGCCTTATGTTTGCAAGTGAAACCAAAAGACTTAAACCTGATTGGGATATCAAAATAATTGAGAAAAACCACCCCGATGATAACGTCGTTGGTTGGGGTGTTGTACTACCTGGGCGTGCCCCGCATCACCCAGCTAACCCTCTGTCGTATCTCGCCAATTATGAAACTTTAGATGCGCAGTACCTAGAAGATTTTAAACTTACTCACCACAACCAGAGTGCATTGAAAAGCACAGGCGTGACTTTATGTGGTGCAGAGCGCAAATCAATGGTCAGAGAGTTGCGCCAAATGTGTATCGGCTTAGGTATTGACATCCAGTTTGAGCAACCTGTTTTAACGGATGCCGAGCTGGCGTCTAACGATTATGACCTAGTGGTGGTGTCAAACGGCCTTAATCACACCACCACCTACTATCGTGACGCATTAAAGCCAAAGGTAGAGTTCGGTAAAAATCGCTATATGTGGTATGGCACTACTAAAACTTTTGATGCAATGAATCTCATCTTTAAAGCACATTCAAAAGGTGTTTTTGTTGCACACTCTTATAAATACTCCAGCAAAATGAGTACTTTTGTTGTTGAATGTAGCGAAGAGACCTACAAAAAGTCTGGCCTAGACGAAATGACTACCGCAGATGCAGAGCGCTTTATTGCATCGGTATTTGAAGAGGAGCTAGATGGTAAAGCAGTCATTGCACAAGAAGGTCTGAAATGGCGCAACTTTATGACCTTGAGCCATGAGAAAGCTTACGATGGCAATGTAGCGCTATTGGGTGACGCACTCCAGTCTGGTCATTTCTCCATCGGTCACGGAACAACAATGGCGGTTGTCGGTGCGCAAATACTAGTAAAGGCGGTCTACGATAACCCAGACAATGTTACTGCGGCACTTGAAGACTTTAATCAACATGTTATGCCAGTAATGCAACTATTTGATCAACACGCAACCGTGAGTCGCTTGTGGTTTGAGTCAGTAGAGGATCGAATGCACTTATCTACAGGTGAAGTTGCGCAAGGGTTTGCTGAACGACGTGGACAGCTTCCTCCACTGCCTGCTGCGCTTGGCCAAGCATTGGAAAGAGCTTTAGATCGTGGGGAAAAGTAACGTGGAACTAAACAAACAAATGACCCCTCCAAAATTACCACAGCAATGGAGCAGTAGTTACATTTCATACTGGTCTCCTATGCAACCTGAAGAGCATATAACATCAGGTTATTGCTGGTTTGATTACAGCAAAAATGTATGTCGTATCGACGGGTTGTTTAATCCATGGAGTGAGGAAAAAACAGGCCACAGATTGTGGATGTCGGAAATAATGTACCCTGGTACTAATGAGTCATTTAAAGCCAAAGTCGCTTATTCCCGTGCGCACATGGACAAACAAAGTGAGTTCACAGGTGAAGTACTGAATGATGAAGTAGACCCGTGTCACGAGCTAATTTTAATGCAAGATGTATTGCAAACATGCAATGCTGAGTATCAAGGCACTTGTGAAGTACTAGGGTTTGAAGCTGACATTTGGCATTTCCAGAGACCGAATAGTAAAGGACCTGCAACTTACTATTTGAAAGCGGGCACCAATGAACTGCTAAGAATGGTTACAGGTGACCCAAAGGTCATGGCATCTGTGAGAGATTTTCCTAACTTCAACACTAGAGAAATCGATGCAGATATCTTCAAGCATGAGCCCTTGAAGCAAGCATAAAATACCAAGTAACATTGGGAATGAGGCGTGCCGACCACAATATTTAGTTTATTGTGGTCGGTCACATTGAACGACAAACCCCCTTTCAAAGTACATTTAATCCAAACGCATCTTTTACTCGGTTGAGCACTCGCTGAGACTGCTGGTTCGCTCTCTCTGTACCCGCTTTTAATATTTCACGTAGTTGTGTAGGGTCTGATAGATAGGTTTCACGTCTAGCCCGTATTGGCGTAATTAGGTTCACCAAACAATCCGCCAAAATCCCCTTTAATTTGCTATCACCTAACCCACCTCGACGATAATGGGCTTTGAGCGTTGCCACATACTCTTTGTCTTCATGAAAAGCATCCAAGTATGTAAAAACCACATTCCCTTCAACTTGGCCAGGATCTTCTACTCTAATGTGGTTTGGATCCGTGTACATCGCCCGCACAGCCTTTGCGATTTCATCATCACTGCTACCAAAGGTGATCACGTTTCCAAGCGACTTTGACATCTTAGCTTTGCCATCTACACCAGGTAACCTTGAAACCTCGCTCAGAAGTGGCTTTGCTTCTACTAACACTTGCTTTTTTGCGACACTGTTGAGTTTGCGAACAATTTCGTTGGTAAGTTCAAGCATCGGGAGCTGATCTTCTCCAACAGGCACTAAGGTCGCGCCAAACGCGGTAATATCAGCAGCTTGGCTTATTGGGTAATTTAGAAAACCTGCGGGAATTGACGCGCCAAAGTCTTTACTTGCGATTTCTGCTTTTACTGTTGGATTGCGCTCTAAACGCGACACACTGACCAGATTTGCATAATACATACTTAGCTCAGCCAAAGCCGGTAAAGCAGACTGTAAGCAAATTGTTGTTTCTTCAGGGTTAATGCCAACAGCAAGGTAATCCGCCATCACGTTAAATATATTGTCGGCAACCTTCTGTGGGTTGTGGCCGTTATCTGTCAAGCCCTGCATATCTGCGATTAGAATTGTTTGAGCATGCTGAGATTGCAATGAGATACGATGTTGTAAGGAACCCACATAGTGCCCCAAATGTAAAGGGCCTGTTGGTCTGTCACCGGTAAGAATTGTATGTTTCATGTCTGTCTCCTTATTTTGTTTGCTACCGAAAGAGACAGTGGTCATGTCAACTATTACCTTTCGGCAGCAGTTGAACACGTGTATTCAAGCGCCGCTCTAATAAGAGCGCCACCAAGAAATTGTGATGTGTCGTAGGTTTGATAAAATATTCATAACGGACAAAAAATTAACACAGTCAGATGAGCGCATCAAGTCAAATTTCTCGGTTAATACGATCGTATAATAACCGCTATGAATGAAGTGAGAAAATAAAAAGCATCTCGAACAAACTTTCAAATACAATACAAATTCACTAGCGTGAAAAATATTCAACACCCAAACAACCCTCTATCACAAAGAAAAAAACACATTTAAAAACAAATCATTAAATAACACATCGTGTTAACCGCTTAACGATAAAAATCTCAAAACCCGGCATTTTATTGAATGCAAATATTTATCATTTGCATATAAATTCACAAAAATATACTTTGAAAGGCCTGCTTAAAAAAATGTGTAGCGCACAGTGCACGCTTTAATCCACTGTGAGCACACCCGTTTTACTGAATTGGGTACACTATGAAACGATATTTATTTGATAGAGACCAAGATAAGTCTAGCTGTGGTGTTGGCTTTATTACCCACAAGCAGAGCTTACCAACTCATCAACTGATAAAACACGCACATCAAGCACTGTGTAGAATTCCGCATAGAGGCGGTATGAATGCTGAAGGAATTGGCGATGGTGCTGGTGTAAATATTGATTTATCTCTCACATTTTTTAGAAAAGTGACCGAAAGGCCAGACTTAACGCTTGGAGAATTTGGCGTCGCGAACTTTTTTCTGCCAAATGAGCAGACTAGCAATGAACTCGCGATGTCACTGATCTTTGAAAAACTGGCATCATATGATCTACAGGTCATTAAAGTCCGCACTGTAAAAACGGATCAAAGCACCCTCAATCCAGCGAGCCGAAAGGCCCAACTCGCCATCAAGCAAATCATCTTTTTGCGCCCAAATCACATGACAGATCAAAATGTATTTGAGTCACATATCCATCAAGCGCTTGAAGAGATTGAAATGCACGCATTTACTGGACCTCAGTATACTGGGCTATACCCCCTCTCTATGAGCTCAAGAACACAAGTACTTAAAGGGCGCCTAAATAGCTGGGAGGTTGTCCCCTACTTTGCTGATCTCAACGCACCGGAGCAGCAGATCCACACACTTTTCTTTCATACACGGTTTTCGACAAACACTGCACCTAACCCCATGTTTGCGCAACCCTTTAGACGCATGGCCCACAACGGTGAGCTCAATACCGACCGAAAAAATAGGTTAAGTGAAAATGCCATCGCAAAATATAAAAATAAACGGCTGATATTCCCACGAGGACAATCTGACTCAGCACGATTAGACCAAACGCTTGCTCGCCGTGTGATTGAAGATCAAATGCCAATTGATGTGGCTGCATTGGCAATGATGCCGCCAGCATGGGAAAACGACAATGCACTTCCAGCCTCAGTAAAATCTATGCTTGAGTACTTTTCTCTCTATGAGGAAAAAAACGACGGGCCAGCGGCCTTTATATTTGGTGATGGCGTCACAGTAGGCGCAAGGCTCGATAGACTCGGGCTAAGACCACTTAGAAGCGTGGAAACTCATGATTACTTGGCTGTAATGAGTGAGGCTGGTCAGATTGATTTTGAGCCGTCCGATATCATTCGACGCGGTCGTATTGAAGCCGGTGGCATGATTGTATTCGACCACGCCTCAAAACAAATAAAATATACCCAACAAATATTAGAAGAACTTGCCGAACAAAAAAACTACGCTGAATTGCTGCAACAAGCGCGGGTTACACTCGATGAGTTACCGCAAATATCACTGACTGACGTGGTTAAAAATCAACATTTGAGTATAACGGCTCAGCATGTTGCCTTTAGCATGAACCAAGAAAGCTTTAAGTTCATGCTCGACCCTATGTTACAAGATGGCTCAGAAAAGATTTCAGCAATGGGCTATGGTTTAGCACCGAATGTGCTAACCAGAGAAGAAGGTGGTGTATCTCGGTATTTCAGCCAACGCTTCGCGCAAGTGACTAACCCTCCCCTAGACAGCATTAGGGAGGCAGATGGTATGACACTCAGAGTGGCACTAGGACCAAAACCCAATATATGCCCGACCAGCCACCGCCAAATCGTACTCGACTCCCCTATTTTACAGCCGCATGACTTAGCGAAGATCACGAACCAGTCGGCACTCAAGGTCGAAACCTTACCCATGCTGTTTCACATTGATGTTACGCAATCAGATCATCAGCCCCAGCTGTTAGACGCCATTAAAACGCTCGCTGCTCGCGCGGAAGAACTCGTTAAATCAGGCTGCGATGTGCTCATTTTAAGCGACCTGAATGTAAGCCATCAGCAAGGAGCGATTCCAGCATTGCTTGCCATTGCTGCGATTAATCAAAAGCTCATTTCTGAAGGGCTTAGGTTTAACACCAGTTTAGTATGTCATACTGGGCAAGCCGCCAGTACTCATGATATTGCCTGCTTACTTGGGTTTGGCGCGTCTGCCATTTGCCCTATCACAGTGCACAACCGTGCTATCGAATTGTTCCAGCATGACGCTGATATTGTGGAAGGACTTGCAAGGTATCAAAAAGCGGTAGAAAAAGCGCTGATGAAAACGATGGGTAAATTTGGCCTATGTACCGTAGAAAGTTACATTGGTGGTGAATTTTTCGAAGCCAATTTTATCGACACCCAAGACCCACTGCTAAAAGCAATATTTCCCAATATTCACTCGCCAGTGGGCGGCGCAAGATTTAAAGATCTCGCTCAAAGCGCAATCTATTGGCATAAAAAAGTATTCGAAGTACAAGCTGAAGATCAAATTCCGGTACTCGGTTTATTTAAAGAGCGTGCGCAAGGTGCTGGTCACAGCTTTGGTACTACGGCAGTACGTGAGTACATTAATATGACTCAAGAGCGCATACAATATGTGGACGAGTCGCAACTCGAGTCTCATGATACTGGCGTTATTCTGCCACAAGACAATGGCTATAAAGACCTAGGCTTTGAGGCGAGAACGCCTGAGCAAATTGCTCAGTTTAAAGTGACACAAGCCTATAGAGACTTCAGTAAGAATTTAAAGCATGAGCGCTATCATAGGCCCGCAGCACTGCGAGATGTATTGGCATTGCCTTTTGATTTTTCTCAGTTAAAAAGCGCACAAGCGTTTATTGACGCGCTTTCATATATCGATGCCTCAGGGTCATACCAAGTACACGTCAAAGGCTTAATGGTTGAAGCAATTTCACAGCAAAAGTGGCTGTTATGTCATTCGTCAAAGTCCGATGCCATTCATCAACAATTGGCATTAGCGTTAAATACACTTTACGAAGCTGAAGTATACGAAATAGTTCCAGCTCTGGATAAAATCCTCATTGAGACCAGAACCAACTCAACGTTGGATACATTGTGCGCCAAGCTCTGCACAGCACGGAATTCGATCGCATTAGAACACGTTCAGCCCGCGCACGAAATCACCGCAACTTTTGCTTCCGGCGCAATGAGTCATGGCGCATTAGTCGAAAAGGCCCACGAGGCAGTTGCGCAAGGAACAAATATTGCCGGCGCAATGAGTAACTCAGGCGAAGGTGGCGAAAACTCCCGTCGCTATAACACAGTCAAAGCCAGTAAAATTAAGCAGTTTGCGTCTGGCCGATTTGGCGTCTGGACAGGTTACTTAGCTGATCCTGCGCTACAAGAAATTGAGATAAAAATAGGCCAAGGAGCGAAACCCGGAGAAGGCGGCCAGCTGCCAGCGCCCAAAGTTAATGTCGTTATTGCCGCTGCACGTGGTGGCACACCTGGCGTTGAGCTCGTCTCCCCTCCTCCACACCATGATACCTACTCAATAGAGGACTTGGGTCAGCTAATTCACGATGCCAAAGCCGCAAGGGTCCGTGTCATTGTTAAATTGGTATCATCAGAAGGCATAGGTACTATCGCAGTGGGTGTCGCTAAAGCTGGGGCAGATGTAATAAATGTTGCGGGTAATACAGGTGGAACTGGCGCGGCGCAAGTCACCAGCCTTAAACATACCGGACGCGCGGCAGACATAGGCATCGCAGAAGTGCATCAAGCTTTGAGCGAAAATGGCCTGCGAGATAAAATTACCTTGCGTTGCTCCAATGCTCACCAAACTGGCAGTGATGTTGTCAAATCAGCCATGCTAGGTGGTGACTCCTTTGAGTTTGGCACCACAGCATTGATGATGCTCAAGTGTGTTATGGCAAAAAACTGTAACTTAAAATGCCCTGCTGGACTCACCACAAACCCAGAAGTATACAGCGGCGATCCTCGCGCGTTGGCCCAATACTTTATGAATGTAGCCCATGAAGTGCGCGAGATCTTAGCAAGTATCGGTTATACGTCACTCAACGAAGTTCGTGGCCGCTCGGATTTGCTGCACCTTGTATCTCACCCAGCTATGGTCGGAAAGCTAGACATGACAGCGATGCTGCAACCTGCCAAGCAGGTCGTAGTCACCAATCCGATTTACCTAGAAGCTAACTTTACACTGGATGATATTTGGCTAACTGAAATCGAGACTCAATTTTTTGCCACACAGAATGAATGCATCGAAATAAGCCCACGAGCCCTAGACAACTGTAATAAAACTGTTGGCGGTCAATTGGCAATAGACCTTGAGCGCAAGCTCAATTATCAACTCGATGATGAGCAAATTGCCGCTCACCCGGCTGTTATAAGGCTCAGTAATGGTCGAGCCGTGCTCAAACCACATAGTATAAAAATTAATACGCGTGGTTCGGCAGGACAAAGTTACGGGGCATTTATCAATTCGGGGATGGTGCTTCGCCACAAAGGAACATGTAACGATGGTGTAGGTAAAGGTGCCAGCGGCGGAAAGATCGTCATAGATAGCGAAGGCTGCGCCCTTGCAGAGGATGTGCTCATCGGAAATTTTGCACTCTTTGGTGCAACCGGAGGCCAATTGTATGTGAATGGCCAAGCGGGAGATAGATTTGGAGTGAGAAACTCTGGTGCTGTGGCTGTCATTGAAGGCGTCGGAGACTTTTGCTGCGAGTATATGACCAACGGCTCCATTGTTAACCTTGGAGGCTTTGGTAAAGGGTTTGGTAACGGTATGAGTGGTGGTACAGCCTATCAATATGATCCTACAGGCAATATCACCCATTTGTGCTCAAAAGACTCCGTCACAGCAATTCAGATATCGCAGCCAGATATATTATGCCAAGGTCAGGAGTGGGCGCTATTACAACACCTACAATGCCATGTAGACGCGACACAATCGGCATTAGCAAATCGTTTACTGAGTAATTGGCAACAATCTAGGCAACACTTTTATGTGCTTATTCCTAATGCGCTATACCAATATCACTGTGCAGAAAACATTGCGCAGCAACTCGACAGGCGCTCAATGTTGGAAGAGTTAGCTGTATATTGGGGCGACAAGTCACTGAAAAGTATTCAGCAAGCCTACAAAGCGCATCAGCACACAAATCGGTGTTTGTTCAATGGTCAACTTCCTGACTACGGAGACAGAGACTCAGTGCTAATTTATCAATACATTATCCATGCTGGCATACTCCACCGAGGAGAGCAGCTTGCCGTTAAACAACAGTCCCAAGGGTTCAATGAGGTCAGCGCTCAATACTTGTTTGATACCTTAGACCATAAACTTGGCGACGCTTTAGCCAAAGATGCAAAAGAAGCTCTTGCAAGCTATGACGACACTGCGCTCAGCGGCTTAGTCGCACAAAAACGCATTCAAGACTATAAGTCGGCCCTGTCACTTCGAGAAGTTTGGGATACCGATGCGCTTGGTACCAGCGTCTGGATTTTACATCGAGATATTCAGACTAGAAAAGCGCTCGAGCAATACCGTGACCTAGATGAATTACTCGCAACGCATTATTGCCATGTGCTGTCAGAAGCAGTGAAAGCGGCTGTATAAATAGGAGAATATGATGGAACAACTAAAAAGTAACAAAAAAGTCCCTTTTTTACCGCAAGACATCCCTTTTAATGATGATCAAAGGCAGTGGTTAGGTGGCTTTTTAGCTGGCTTGCACACTAGATTATTGGTGAAAGAAGAACATGTCACTACGGTTAACACCGCCACTTCGCAAGTAAAGCCTTTGACCATCATTTATGGTTCGCAAACCGGTAATGCCGAAAGTGTCGCTGAAGAAGCCGCCGAAATTGCTAAAAACCATGGATTGACAGCCCATGTACAAGATATGGACGATGTCGATATACATCAGCTTAGTAAGTCCGAGCGTTTACTTGTCATCACCAGCACCTACGGTGAAGGCGAAATGCCAGATAACGCACAAGCACTTTGGGATGATATTTCAGCACAAGATGCTCCAAGGTTTGATAATACATATTTTTCAGTTTTGGCACTGGGAGATACCAACTACGATGATTTTTGCTTAGCGGGCATAGAGTGGGACAAGCGTTTAGAAGCACTTGGCGCGACACGCGTTGCCAACAGAGTAGACTGTGATGTTGCTTTTGAATCACCGGCACAAGAATGGATTGCAGAAACACTCCCAACAATTGCTCAAAAAGGCTGTGATGGTGGCAGTGAAGTGATGCCCGCCCCCGCGAGTTCAACTAGGAAAGTTAAACCAAAGTACAACCGAGACAACCCATTTGAAGCCGAATTAGTACGAAAATACACCTTGAATAATCCAGATTCAGGGAAAGAAACTTGTCACTATGAGCTTTCTTTACTGGATTCAGGGGAGACTTATGAAGCGGGAGACGCCATTAATTTACTGCCGCGCAATCGCCCCGACTTAGTAGCAGAGCTTATTGGCTTACTCGGTGCCAGAAAAGAGCAGCACGAGCATTACGATGGGCACACGCAAGAACTACACAAAATATTTACCGAAGATCTAGAAATACGTATGCCAAGTAAAGAGTTTATCGCTGAAGTGGCAACACGCAGTGGCGATCAAGCATTTATTGCCAAGCTTGATGAAGGGGCACAGGCGCTTAATGAATTCGTTTGGGGCCTAGATTGTATAGACCTACTCAGCCGCTATGCGCCCAATGCCTTTACAGCCAGCGACTTTATACGCCTTGCGAAGCCCTTAGCACCACGTGCTTACTCAATCTCTTCTAGTATCAAGCAGCATAGCAACGAAGTGCACTTAACTATTGCCAGTGTGAGATATCACCAAGCGGATCGTGCGCATCATGGTGTTTGTTCAACTTTCTTGGCAGACCTCTGCGAACCCGGAAGTAAAATCAAGTGTTACTTTGCACCAAACAAACACTTTAGTGTGCCACAAGACCCTACAGCCCCTATTATCATGATTGGCCCCGGCACAGGAATAGCGCCATTTAGGGGGTTTTTAGAAGAGCGTTTAGCTACCGGAGCAAGTGGCGACAATTGGCTGTTTTTTGGTGACAGAACAAAAGCAAATGACTTTTTATATCAACAAGAACTTGAGCAGATGCAAGAAAGTGGCTTGCTTACGCACTTAGATCTCGCATTTTCACGCGACCAAGCACAAAAAATCTATGTACAAGATAAAATGCAATCGCAAGGCGAGCGATTATTTTCTTGGATTGAGCGCGGTGCCTATTTGTATGTGTGTGGTGATGCCTTCAGAATGGCCAAAGACGTAGACAAGGCACTGCATAACATCATTGCTATACATGGCGAGTTAGACGAACAACAGTCTCAAGAATATGTCGCGAATCTTAAAAAACAAAAACGCTATGTGAGGGATGTCTATTAACGGTGAAATGCCAAACAGACAAGCTCTGTTTGGCACTCTAATCAATGCTTTATTTCGTGTTGTTACCTTGCTCTGCAAGACCAACCATATCACCAGTAAACAAGCCGATACCATACTCTCTCAAGTCTGACGCTTTGGAATATGGTTGAGATTTTTGATACAGGTAAACTTCAGTACCATTTTGTTGTGCTCTTGCTGCGAACTGTTCTGGCCAACCCCATAAAATACGGCCAAACTGCTCAGGTAAAACAAGTGTTGTGTTTGCACAAGATGCTGGATAATAACGAGACCAACCCATGAAAAAATATTTCACCAAGCAACGTTTACCCACTTCTTTTGAATAGGTCATTTGCTCAGGAAACTTTTCGGCAATGGCTTCTGAAATACTCTGCATACCGATAAAGCTTAATCGGCTTCTTTGCGCTGGATCCATCTCATTTAGATGTGTTGAAAGTACCTCAATCGCTTCTGGACCAGCCGTTTTCATATTGAGTAAAAATGACTGTTCAGGAAAACGCGTTAACACTTCATCAAGCGATGGGATCAAACCAACCCCCTGCCCTCTCAATGGATATAAGCCTTCTTCTTCACCAATGCGGTACCCGTACCCTGCATCTAACGTTTTCAGAAATACCATTGACTGTTCTGAGGTAATACCTTCACCATTTGTTCTGCAATCCAGAGTCCAATCGTGAAATACGGCAAGCTTTTTGTCTGAAGTTGCATGGATATTTAAGTGTACGGTATCTGCGCCTAGCTCGAACGCTCTCTCTATTGCCGGGATGGTGTTTTCAATGAACGGATGCGCCACCTTAGTCAGCCTATCTGCTGTACAGGTTGCGTTTGTAACGCCAGTGTAGTCTGTAGGTTGTACTAATCCTTTGTACGAAATGGTTTTGCCTTGATGATCAAGTTCTATATCTGGCTGTCTCGCAACCAAAATGATAATAAATAAGACGGATAGTCGTACAGCCCAGTGCTTCATGAAACTCCTCAAAAATAAGCATTTAAGCCCGTTATTTTAACAAAGCTCTTAAAGTTAAGGAATTACCAAAATAAGCGATACAATCCAAATTGAATTATTACTTGCGCAGTCGAGCATAGATTGTACTTTCTTTTTGCTTATCTGCATGTTAAATGTGTTAAACATTATAAAATGTAATATGGTCATTATTGGCAATTACACAAAATTAGCTTTCCCTCCCCGGTTTTTAAGGAATCGACATGTTATTAGAAATTGCCATTGGTGATGCCTATGGTGCGGGCTTTGAATTTGCCAAAAGAGAAAAAATAACTCAATTCAACAATCTAAGTGCCTACCATGAACATGGCCTTGGCATTGCGCCAGGACACTATACAGACGATACGCAAATGTCACTTGCGCTGGCTGAACTCATTATTGATGGTGAAACTTGGGATAAACAGACGATAACCCGTAAATTTATCGACTGCTTTAAAAGGGATCAACGACTGGGATACTCCAAAGGGTTTTATGCTTTTTTAAACTCTATATCTAACGCCGATGAGTTCCTAGCCAAAATAAAACCCAACAGCGTCGCCAACGGGGCGGCAATGCGCTCGGTGCCAATTGGGCTATTCCCTACAATTGAAGAGGTACTCCATAAAGCGGAAGTTCAAGCGTCAATTACACATAATACCCCCATTGGCATCAATTCGTCACAAGCGGTTGCACTTGCAAGTCATTACTTTTACTACAAGTTGGGACCAAAAGCACAACTGGGTGAATTTGTTCAATCTCATACAAACATTCAATGGAATACCAACTGGCATGGCGAGGTCGCCTGCTGTGGCTACGAGACTGTCAATGCGTTACTCTCCGTATTGTTATCTGAAGATAGTTATTCGGCTTTACTCACTCAATCTGTCGCGTTTGGGGGAGATGTGGATACAATCGCAGCTTGTGCGCTTGGTATTGCGAGTTTAAGTGACGAGTATAAAAACGATTTACCGAGCTTTCTATATGAAGAACTTGAGAACAATGACTACGGTAAGGACTATTTAATCGAGCGGTCTAGACAACTCCACTCGGCAATACTTGCTTCTAAGTGACAATTAAATGGGCTCGACCACGGGCCCGTTAAACTTTTCTAAGCAAAGGTACAATATTTCTACCAAAGGGCGTAAATACCTTTACTAAATGCGTATCTATTTGGTTTAGTTCTTTTTCACACATAGCTTGAAAGCGTATGTTAGCAGAGCCTCTGCCATGGTTTAATACCAGGTTTCTCCTCACCCATAGCCGCAAATTGATAACCAAAAGCCGGTCTTCATCTCTCAAACAGATATCAATGAGCTTTTTGGCAGATCGGATATACGCAGCAAGATTATCTATATTTGCTGGGCTGTGTTTTAATATCATGGAGTGCACTGCTAGCTCTGCATTGGCATCTTGGTAGGCCCGCAATTGAGCATCTTTGGCTTCTAGATAAGTATCGAACATAGTGAATATTAGGGCTAACAATTACTGATAATGATAATTAATATCAAATAGACTGTAAACCCAAATATAAACCGATTTCGAAATACTAACCCATAAACGTCACGCGTTTGATTAAGCCATTTTCAACTTCATACGCTGCAATCACTTTCACGCTATTATCGATTTCTTTGTTGGGCTGCGTAGATGACTCAGCAAGCTCATGATCTACTAAAAAGCGACCCTGTACCATCCGAGTCATCGACGTTGCACGCAAATAGCTCAAACTTGCAAACTTTTTACCATAGCGCTCTACGAGCGTCTGTTTGCCCTTAAATACTAAATTTTGACCTTGATAGATTTCCACATCATCAGCGTAAGTTGCTGCAAATGCATGGATATCTTGACTGTTGTAAGCGTCGAGTTGCCTGTCTACAACAACGGCGGTTGCTTGCTCTATGTCTGTATACATAAAAAGTCCAAAAACTCATTCGTAATTGGACCGTAATTATATACACATGTATCAAGGCTGTTAAGTTGAGATGCACTTGAGCTAAACAACTAACCTTTTGACATCAGAGATTTCCACCAAAAAGCATTATTGTGAGGTTCGCCTGCGGTGATCACCTCACCCACAATTGGCGTATTGACCGTTACATTTTTTTGTGCGGCAGCTGTGGTTACCCGCTCTAACGGGTCATACCAAGCATGAAATGCTAAATCAAATGTGCCATTGTGTATTGGCAGCATCACCTCAGCATTCAGGTCTATGTGTGCTTGTACACTTTGCTCCGGTGTCATATGAATATCAGCCCAATCTTTGTCGTATGCACCCGTTTCAATAAAGGTGTAGTTAAAAGGCCCGTAGCGGCGACCAATTTCTTTAAAGCCGTCAAAATATCCAGAGTCACCACTAAAGTAAATGCTCTGGTCAGCTGCTTTGATGACCCACGAACCCCACAAAGTTTTATTGGCATCACCTAAGCCTCTGCCAGAAAAGTGTTGGGTTGGAACAAACGCAACTAGGCTGGATTTGTCCGTATGCTCCTGCCACCAATCAAATACTTTCACCTTATTTGTGTCTACTCCCCATTGCTTTAGGTCACCTTCAACACCTAACGGAACAAATATCTCCTTTGTTTTATCCATAAGAGACAAAATGCTTTCTTTATCTAAATGATCATAGTGATTGTGAGAAATTAAGATCCTATCGATTTGCGGTAAGTCCGCTAACGTAATTGGCGCCTCATGGAATCGCTCAGGGCCTGCAAAACTAAAAGGAGACGCACGCTTCGAAAATACGGGGTCCAACAACCAATACTTACCAAATACTTTTAATAGTACTGACGAGTGACCCAATTTAATCATGTGTATTTGATCGTCTGAAAGTTGCGCGAGCATATCCGGACTCTGTTGCACCATAGGAAGAGGAATATTGGGCATTGGATCTTGCTTGGACTCAGTAATAAAACGCCAAAAAATCCCTAACGTCTTTTTCAAGCCCGGCTGCTCTACCTCATTGGTATTGTAAAACTTACCGTCTTTAAATTGCTTGGAGCTGTATCCTGAATCACTCACTTGCGCGTCTAAATTCGAAACCATTGCACATCCTCCAACTGTCAAAACAAATACCGATGCGAGTAAAGAAAATTTGTATCTAGCTTTCATACGCCACCATCAAAAGTAAACTACACGGTGCAGTTTTTCACGTTCTGAACTAAAAGTAAACTACCTAGTGCAAGTTTTTTATAATTCCGCTAAACTACGCTCACTTTAGTAAGGAGTTGATATGAAGCTATCAGAAAAAAAACGCCTGCAAATCATTCAAGCGGCTGAGCAGCTGTTTTCTGAAAATGGAGCACAGCAAACCAGTATGGACTTGGTCGCGCAAACCGCAGAAGTATCTAAGCGTACTGTGTATAACCACTTTGATAGCAAAGAAGCGCTTTTGTACGCTGTAATCGAAAACATGCTGACACACGTTGAGCAAGGCAATACATTGCTTTATACGCCTGACCAATGCATTCGGTCACAGCTAATTAATATTGCGCAAGCAGAGGCACAATTGCTTACGTCAGACACCTTTTTGCGAATCGCCCGTGTCGCGTTTTTAGAGTTATTGCAAAACCCAGATATGGCCGCGCACCTAAACAATACTAAAGTGGGCTGCATGCGTTATTTGGAAGAGTTTCTTGTTGCTGCCAATTCATCTGGCGCAATCAATGTGGAAGATGTTACTTTCGCTGCAAAGCAATTTGTCTTCCAACTGAAATCATTTATTTTCTATCCGCGCCTCTACGGTTTCGCGCTAGAGCCTCATATGGATCAAGAATTTGTGATAAACCAAACTGTCGACACGTTTTTAGCCCGCTATCAAACCAGCTAAATGGTGTTCAAATGAAATTGGGAAAACGCCTGTCGCAGATTAGCGACTTAGTGAACAATGACTATGCACATATTTGGGATTGCTGTTGCGACCACGGTCTACTTGGCGCGAACTTATTAGATAAAGGCCTGAACGCAAAAATCCACTTTGTCGATATAGTACCGCACCTGATTAATGAATTAGATGAAAAACTCACGCAATTCTATGCCCATAAAGAGTCGCATTGGCAAACACATTGCCAAGACGTCACGGCCTTACCTCTGTCACAGTATGCGGGCAAGCATTTGGTGATTATTGCTGGGGTTGGCGGTGATTTGTGTAGCGCTTTTGTGCAAAATATCATGCGTCAAAGCCCAAATTTAAACATCGACTTTATTCTTTGCCCAGTGCATCACTTGTATACACTGCGACAAACATTACAATCGCTGGCACTGACCTTAAAAAATGAGCGATTAGTCAATGAAAACAAACGCAGCTATGAACTTATTTATGTTTCGGCTGATAAATTCGGTGGTCAACCCGTGCATGCTGTGGGCCAGCGTATTTGGTGCTATCAAGATCAACAAGAGTATGAAATAGCCAAACACTACTTGAATAAGACCATTGATCATTATCAACGTATTAACCAAGGTAGTGACGATGTGTCAGAGATAATATCTGCCTATAAGCGGGTTCAGTTACAGCCGGTTGAGTGAATGGTGAGCACTTATATGCTCACCTTCTTTAAGGTATAAATATCTCGATATAATCCATCTGGGAACAACATTCTATCTGTTTTAGTACCACCTAGCCGTTCAACTAATTTTCGGGCAGCGTCATTGTCATCGTTCATATAAGTGCGAACTTGTGAAAACTCCAGTTCATCGTATGCATAATTAATCGCAGCAATAGAAGCTTCTTTGGCATAGCCTAGACCACGCGTTTTGGGTATTAGCCACCATGTAAGTTCAGTGGGCCAATTATAGCCTTGCCAAAAACCACAAGTACCAATGTAATTACCAGAGGCTTTCTCTTGTACAACCCAGACACCAAAACCATGTAAATACCATGAGCCCAAATCTGCTTTCAACCTTGCAAGTACTTGCGCAGGCTCAATCGGCCCACCGTACATTTTTGACGCTTCACCATCGGTATAAAATTGTAAGTAGGCGTCTAAACATGCTGCGCTGGGTGCCACTAAACGTAGCCGTTCTGTTTCTATTGGTACAATGTGAATCATGTATTTCCCTGTTTATTTATTATTTTGAGGTAGCAAGCCTCGCTGCAAGCGTCACAAACAAGACGCCTAAAACGCCATCAAAATGACGACCTATTCTAAACCTACCGGCCAACACTTTACCTAACTTACTAAATGAAACAGCGAAAATGAGATTAACTAACAAAACCAGAGTACTGAGTAACGTGCCTAGTACCAGTATCTGCAAAGTCAAAGACGAGTTACTATGTGTGAATTGCACGAGAAACACACTGAAAAATAGCAGCGCTTTAGGGTTCATTAAATTATTTAGAAAGCCCTTTAAAACTAATCCTCCACTGACGTTTTCATCACTATTAAGGTCTGTTTTTGAAGTGCTTTTATCTACCCACCAAGACTTAAGCATATTTATACCAAGCCATGCTAAGTACAAAGCGCCGAGTAACTTTATCGCCATTACGATGGGTGGAAATTGCTGCATCAATTGCCCAAGCCCCAGCGCCACAGCAAGCGTCTGTACAATACCAGCAATAAAAATTCCCAAGGCAAGGCGCGCGCCAGCTGCAAACCCTTGTCCAGACGAATAAGCAGAAATTAACACCAGATCAGGACCTGGCGAAATAGCTAAAAGTATGGTCGTAATGATAAATAATGGCAGTATTGTAAGCTCAGGCATAATTCATTCCTCGGTCTTTTATTTGCTAAAAAACCGTCAATACTGCCACATGGATTGTTTGATTAGAATGCGTCTAAATCATTAATTTTATGACTTTATATTCGAATTAAAGACTATTCAATCTCATCATTTGATGGGTCAGATACTTGCTGGTCGCGCTTTTTATTTAACTTCGCACTGCTATACCAATTTACTTTACGTGTAAGGATCATGACCAGTGACAAAACGATAAAACACATTAAGCTCCCCATAAGCAGCGCATAATCTTCAGCGCCAAGCATGCCGTAAAGCAGTGAATAGAGCATAATTAAACCTGCGAAATAGTAACCGCCTATCACGCCACTTTTTAGGACACCACTTACATACCAACCAAGTAGTCCAGTCGCGGCAAATGATGAAATCACATATGCAATCCCAAAGCCTAAATGCTCGCTGAGAGAAATAAGTAATAGATAGAATATTGCGAGTGCAAGCCCTACGAATCCATATTGTACAGGATGAATTGGCTCGTCTCGTACGAGCTCCAATAAAAAGAAGCTAGCAACCACAAGTAAAATCACCAACAATGCATAATTAACTGCGCGATGACTTTTTAAGTAATGATCGACCGGATCAACAAGCGCGACCCCCATTGTCCGTTCAGTTAACTCTCCACATTCGCTGCGTAAAATACAGCTTTCAAACGTACTTTGCATATTGGTTGAAAAGTAACTCGCTTGCCAATTTGCATTAAACTCGTCACCGTTAATGTTTGAGGTTATTGGTAAATAAGCCCCAACAAAGCTCGGATGCGGCCAATCTGCGGCCATACTCACGCGTGTTTCCCTACCTAGTGGTGAGATAGCTAGCTTTTCCATCCCTTGTAGATGTAAATCTGCGGAGAATGATAGCTCTGATGAAGCAAACACATGTGCGCGCTCAAGTGGCACGTGCACACCCTCTTTTAACCTTTTGACTCCAGTTCCGGGCAAGATTTTAGCGTCTTCACCAGCAATTTTAACTGCCGAGTCTAACCCAATGCCTCGAATATCTGAGATCCCAAAAACAAGGCTTATCGATGTCACACGCTGGTCTTTTAATATATGAAGGTCAGAGGTTTTGAATACACCTGAAATAGTGTTATTTGAACGATACAAGGTCGCTTTATAAATACTGCGAAATTTTTCGAACGTATCAAGCGCACTGTGGATATTGAGCTTTTCAGGCAACAAAAAAGTATTTTCCTTTATAACGCTCACCGTGCTTTGTCGCTCTATGTCTCGTTCATATTCTACGTAAATGAACGGGCCAACAAGGCGCTGTTGTGCACTGCTACTTTTTGCAATTTCTTGCTGCACTTGCTTTTGCATGTTACTGCGTTCAGATATCAGCTCTTCTATCATGGTCATTGGGATCATCAGTAAGATAATGAGCCCTATTAGCATGCCAAACTTAACACCTATTTTTTCTTTACTTTGATTGTTCATCATTCACTCCTTAGGTTTGCCCAAACTTTAGCAAGGCAGCTTGGGCAATCTATGGAGCTTATATGGAGAGTTTATGGAGACTTGATGGCGAGCGACACTTCAACCCCTTGCTGGCAATTTTTTACCTTTAAATAGCCAAAATGAAGCTTTGCCACTTGTTCAACGAAATTAAGTCCGAGCCCCGTACTTTTATTTCCCGCTGCCCGCGGTAACGAATAAAATCGCTCGGTTAATCGTGGCAAAGCATAATCGGGGATTAACGGACCATCGTTATATATTTTAAAACAAACATGTGTTTTCAACTGCTCAACAGATACTTGGATTTTTCCTTTCTCAAATACAAAATCCAACGCATTTTCAAATACATTGAGCAACGCTTGGCGAAGCAAAAACTCATCACCTTTAATTATGGGGTTTGACTCAGATAGGAGGACGTAGTCAATTGATTTGTGTTCTATTTTCACGCTCATCGCCGTAGCCACATAATCGACTAATTCTCGACTCTGCATTGATTTTGGTTTCTCAAGCTCTGGCAACTTTTCTAGCCGTGTAAGCTCTAGGAGCTTCTCGATAAGCAACTGCATGCGCTGGGATTCGCGTTCTATATTACACGCAAATTTTTCTCTCTTTTGGTCATCTAGTGGCAATTGCAGTAACTCACTTGCCCCCTTTATACCTGACAGCGGACTTTTTAACTCGTGCGTTAACGTTTCAACGTATGATTCAACATACTGTTTTCCATCGAGTTGTGAACGCATATTGGCCAATGCATCGCTTAATTGGCCATATTCATAAAATACTCTAAATATTGGCTTATTGGCCTTTTCACCTTGACCCATTTTATAGGCGTACAACGACAACTTGCTAAGTGCAGAGTTAATTCGCCACGCGATGACCGCTCCAACGAGCAGTACCAGCACACTCATCACCGCAAGCCAGTTAAAAACACGTTGCTGCGACAGTTCAATGAATGGCTGTACCGAGCGATTTGCTTTCGCAACGGTTAAGCTACCAATGGTTTTGTTGTCAAATATGATCGGTGCTGCCACATGCATAACCGTTGAGAGTGGATCGCTAGGATCTGTAGCTGTGGAGCGCGCACCGTACTCTCCCCGCAACGTGAGGTAAACATCATTCCAACGTGAAAAGTCACTACCGATGTCTTGCTGCCATGAATCAGCGACCACGATACCATTGATATCAGTAACATAGATTCGATGCGACATCACAGTTTTATCAACCCCCCAAATTGCTGCGTCGACACTGCGGTTACCAAACTGCTGTAACAGTCTCGAAATTTGGCTCGTTTCTAATGTTCCGTTAGCCAGCTCTTCAGCCACCAGCACCGCTAACAAGTTAGCCATATCAACCAACGTCTCTTCTGTTGTTTGACGTACGGTGGGTTTAATTTCTTTGATTAATGTCGAGCTTACAAAGTACGTCGTCATGATCACAATGACAAAGTACAATAAAAACAATCTCAACCCGAGTGGGATCTTAGGCCAGCGGCTCACATTCTATTCCTTTTCAAAATAGTAACCAAAACCCCGTTTGGTTTTTAAACACTCAGCTAACGCAACCTTTTGCAATTTAATGCGGATAGACTTTATGTGTGAATCGACATTGCGCTCATACGCCTCTTCACTTGGCATACTAGAAAAGTCCATAAGTTGTTGGCGACTCAATACTCTGGGAGACGATTTTAGTAAAGCATCTAACAACCTGAACTCTAATGCAGTCAGACCAAGGGCAGTGTTTCCCCTCACATAGTCAAAGTTTTCGACGCGTAGTTCATCTTGTCCTTGCTCACACTCAGGCTGTGCTTGTCGCCGTATCGATTTCAGTCTCAGCTTTACTCTAGCTAACAGCTCTCTGGGGCTAAACGGTTTAGTTACATAATCATCTGCGCCTATCTCCAGCCCCACTACTCTGTCTATTTCGTCTGCTCGCGCGGTCAAAAATATAATGGGAATGTCAGAAAAGCCTCTTATTTGTTTGCACAATTCAAACCCATTGCCATCAGGTAACCCAACATCTAGTATCAACAAATCCGCCGACTTTGTTTTTAAATGCGCCACTCCAGCGCCAGCGGTATTAAACCAATGGGCTTGAAAGCCATCCATTTCCAGCACATGAATGAGGGTATCAGCAATGGCTGATTCATCCTCTATGATGACAATATTCACGTTATTTCCCCAAAAATACAGACTGGCTTAATATGTATACGACCTGCAATTAAAACCAGAAATACCTATCTTAATACAGCATAAGTATAAGCGATTGCCCACACAGCCACTATAGATAAAATCTTAACATTATGAATTATCTGGTTTTGTCATTGGTTTGATGTAGAGAACTTGACTACCTTAACTTTTACAATGCTCTCAATGGATTCTAACGTACGCAGCATACATTCTAATGACCACTGTTCAGAGCGGTTACCAGATCCAGCGCCGATGAGAGGCATCGCTAAGGTTTTAAAACTGTTCGCTTCTGCCAACCTGATCGCACTAATGACCGACTGCTTCACTGAATACTCAGTGGCATACCAGCATAAATTAATACCCGCGACGTGAATAATTCCCTTAAAGTTCAATGTTCCTGCAGAGGTAAGCCGCGCCTCCCCTAACGGAATTGCACCATATTTTGCCACCTCTTTAAATGGCGCAGTACCCGCTCGGCGCTTTATCGCCCCCGAAACACCCTGTGGTAATAGCAACCACCAAGGAATTATGTTGCGATTCCAGCTATTTACAATTGCATCAACCTGTTGATCCAAAATATCACCATGTACGACCACGACATTTACGCCCATAAATTTGCTACCTGTGTTTGCTCAATGAGCTCAAACACTACTGGCATAACCGATAACGCCAGCAGCATGGCCATCACATAATTAAACAAGGTTCTATATTTATCTTTGGTTAACACCCGCTTTAAAGCTGAACCGCATAAAAGCCAAGTACCAACACAAGGGAATGCAGCAATAAAAAACACCAAGGCGATTATGACGTTTTGTGTATAGTACCCATCCCCAATGCTTGTAAATGCTGCTATTGCCCCTGTTGCCACCACCCATGCTTTTGCATTAACCCACTGAAATAGCGCACCATTCATGAACGTAAGCGGCTTAGCTTCGTCTGTATTAATTGGGGCACTTGCTGATTTGGCGATAGCCCATGCAAGATACAGTAAATAGGCGATGCCTATACACTTAATAATAAGGTGTAAACTCGGGAACGCGGTAAATACTTGCCCAAAACCAAACCCGATGACTAACAACATCACACTGAACCCTGCACAAATACCGACTAACAAAGGCAAGGTTTTTTTAACGCCAAAGTTGAGTGCTGAGGTCATCACCATAATATTATTAGGTCCAGGGGTAATTGATGTTGAAATGGCAAATAAAATCACTGCCAGCATGTATTCCATGTTTTTCTCCAGTTCCTTTTTACAATTGAATAATCGAGTTTAGCGACACGTGTGCTTTCCAACATCTATCCAATTTACACATATTTGTCCCATTGGCAAATAACATATCAATATCCTTCAGTTGGCAATAATTCTATTAGTTAAACGCACTTCTTCATGGTCCTAGCTTTTCATTTAAGGCTTTTGGACTAAAGTTATGCTGTATGCCCTACTAAACGATGATAAATGTAGCATCTTAGGAAATCCTTAGCTGGCTCAAAGCCACTGTATCTATAGGAAAAAGGACCGCATGACTTACACCAAGTTACTCGTCGTTGACGATGATGTAATAGACAGAAAAACAATCATTAGAACGCTGTCTAAAGAACAAAACCATTATGATATTGTCGAAGCAAACAATGCCGATGAAGCGTATGCATACCTTGATGAAATGCACTTTGATGTGATTTTAATGGACTACAATATGCCTCAAATTAACGGCGTTGAGGCGATTGTAAAACTGAGAAGTCAACCGCAACTGAAACACACAGCCATTGTGATGATCAGTAATCTGTATAATGAAGCGCTAGTATTGGACTGTATCAATGCCGGTGCGCAAGACTTTTTGCTCAAACAAGAAGTCACCAGCACACAACTAACGCGGTCAATATTGCAAGCGCGTAAACGACATGAGTTAGAACAACAGCTTTATGAAAGCTACCATCAAGTGAAACAGCTCGCAGAAAAAGATTCGTTAACTGGCCTACACAACCGCTTTCATTTTGATGAAATGTTGAACCGTTTATTACTAGCAAGGCAGCGACGTAATCGTGAAATAGTTGCTGTGATGATGCTGGATTTGGATAAGTTTAAACATATCAATGACAATTTTGGTCATGAGGTTGGCGACCAGCTTTTGGTGGCGGTAGCCGGAAGAATAAAAGAAGTACTAAGAGAAAATGAGCTTCTCGCTAGGTTAGGTGGAGATGAGTTTGCTTTTGCCTGCGGCGAACTCACTTCTATCAGGCAGATCCAAGCAATTGCCGAACGCGTTTTAAATACATTTCACGTTCCTTTTGAAATCGATGGCCATGCCATTCATTGCTCAAGTAGCATTGGGATTGCAGTAGCGCCCATCAACTCTGAGCATCGTAAAGAGCTCATGAAACTTGCAGATATCGCGATGTACAGAGCAAAAAACGGCATCAGCGACAAAATTTGTATCTTTCAAGACAATATGCAGGAAGCATTTTTACTAAAATATCAAATTGAATCTGAGCTTAGATTGGCAGCGCAGAGTCAACACTTTGAACTCTACTATCAGCCCATCATCGACAGCCAATCCGATACCATCAATATGATAGAAGCGCTTATTAGATGGCCTTTGGCAAATACCACTCAGTTACCTGAGGAGTTTATCCCCATTGCAGAAGAAGCAGGCCTTATTCAAGCCATAGGGCAATGGGTGTTAGAAAGTGCTTTAGAACAATTTAGCCAGATGTTATGTGATGACCAGTATCAGTTCAGGCTGTCTATTAATATCTCACCTTGCCAGCTGTGTGACAGCGACTTTGCCGCTATGGTTGAACAAACTCTTCACGCAGTCTCGGTGCCTCCTAACAAGCTCGTGCTTGATATTACAGAGGCTGCCCTGTTGCAAAACGATCAAGCCATTAATGAAACATTACATGCGCTATCAAATATAGGGGTAGGCTTAGCATTGGATGACTTTGGCAGTGGCCTATCATCAATTTCTCATCTGCTGCAATACCCGTTTGAGCTCGTGAAAATTGACAGTTCAATTGTGCAGCAAATCGCACAACCAGAATCAAAACAGCACGATATGCTACAGGGCTTATCGTTCATGCTAAACAAGCTCGGCATCAAGGTCGTTGGCGAAGGTGTTGAAACCACGATGCAAGCGAAAGCATGCGACAGCATGGGGATTTCTCTTCAACAAGGCTTTTTGTTTTATCAGCCTATGAGTGAAAACAAAGTCAAGCATACCTTAAAAGATGAATGCAAAGCCAGCCGCCTATCACTTGTTAATTGCGACGCAAAAACACCTGCTGGCAGTCACAATAAGAAGAGCTAAAGCACATTACGACAAATGCGCAACTGATGGCATATTCTAACTGTTCGCATTTGCTACTTACTAGATACAGACAATTCGGCTTTGAGCTGTTCAATATCATATTTTCCTTTTACCAAATAGGCTTTCACCATTGAAAGCCCCGCAGCCCTGTCAACATCCTCTTTTCGGTCAGAGCTACTGAACATTATAATAATGGGGTCTGGGCCTTGCTTAGATTGCATTTTTTTAAACTCTTCCAAAAATTCAAATCCATCCATAAGCGGCATATTGATATCTAGAAAAACAAACGTAGGTGGATAGCCACTTGCATAACGTGCTACATTTTTTTCATAGTCCACAAAAAAACGTAAAGCTGACGCGCCTTCACTACATTCAAATATTTGGCTGATAGGAATTTTTGTCTCTTTAAGCTGTCTAGTTAAGATATACCGATCGTCTTCGCTATCGTCTACGATCAAGACCGAAATGGGATCCATTGATTTTATTTCCTTTTAATATCTATTCGAAAGGTTGTGCCTTGCTGCGACGATGTGAAATGAATGCTCCCTTGCATCCTTTCGACATGTTTTTTAACAATCGCAAGACCAAGCCCAGATCCAGATGCTAAGCTCGGGTGAAATCGCTTAAACATCTGATATATTTCACTATGATGCTTATCTGGTATACCTACACCATTGTCTTCAACCGTGATCGATAAACGTTCGTCAACACTTATAATGTGTAATTTAACGTAAGGGTTTTGTTTGGTTTCATCTTTGTATTTAAACCCATTTGAAACCAAGTTTTCTATTATTTGTTGGTATCGAATTTTATGTCCGCGGATGATGGGATCTGCTAAATCCACCACCACCGACAGTGTGCAGCAATCTTCTTCAAAGAAGATTTGACGCTTATCGACTATGTCATCAATCAGCGTTTTAATATTGAACTCACTCTCATTTTCTGCAATTAAATCTATTTTAGTAAGAGATAAAACATCATCGACAAGGCTTTCTAGTTTAGTTACCTGCGATTGAACCCGTGTAACACTGCTTTTTGCCTCTTCAAGATCACCACTTTCTATGTCTTGTAAAATGAATTCTGTTAACTTTTTAGATGCTGTTAAAGGCGATTTTAAGTCATGGGATGTGCGATAAGAAAACTGGCTTAACTCTTCATTCGCTTTTTCAATCCTACCGATATTTTCAGTCAAACTCATTCGCATTCTGTCTAGGTGCTTACTCAGTACCCTAAACTCTTCCGGTGACTTAATCCTCAATCGATCTTCCAATTTAAGCTGGGATAACCGTTCTGAAAATGAGCTGATTTCGCTCAAAGGCTTAATGACAAAATACCTATACATTAGAGACGTCACCGTAAATAACACAACCAAAATCAGACCACACACAAGAAACACTGCAAATGCGACTTCTTTCAATAGCTCACTGGTTTCTTCAATAGGGTAAAGTCCATAGATATCCCATTTCCAAGGCTCAAACTGCAGCTTTGAAAAGACATACTTTTCGCCGTTCAATTCTAGTATTCTGTCATCATGCTCTAATCCAGCTAAGCTTGAGCTCATCTCCAAATCAGTCACTCCGACAAAGTACCCCCGATTGTAAAAAAAGCGCCCTCCTTGGTTTTCCGCAATAACAAAGCTACCCTTGTAGGACTCATCTTCGGACTGAGCCTCTACAACCACCTCGTTTTTATAGGCTGTGACGTAATTTTTCAGGCCATCCATCTTATTTTTTACTAAGATGTCATGACGCGCATCAATATGTAATTCGACAAAGTCCTTCGTATGAATCGCATTTACCACTTGAAGCTTATCAAAAGTACTTTCCTTTAAAAATTGGTATGAAATGACGCCGACTAATATCGGGCCGATAACCACCAACGGAAAAGAAGTAATAAATAGCAGATCCCTAAGCTTCATTGATATCCAGCTCATTGAAAAATATTATCGCCAGCAATGCTTAGCAAATCATAAGGTATGACAATGCCAAGCTGTGTCGCTGTCTTCACATTAAATGCAACTGTGCTACGTGGCGCCGGCTTTACTGCAATGCGGTGTGGGCTCACGCCCGAAAATATGGAACTCACAATTTGTGCAACTTGCTCCGCAGTGCTTTGCACATCAGGGATCACAGTGAAAAGTGCGCCTTGCATTACTGAGTTAACGTTAGCGCCATACAATACGGGTTTAACCTTTGAAGTTTCAGGCACAAAGCTTTGTTTTTCACTAAATGGCCCATTCACCGACCAGTAAAAATCTACCTCAGGCTGAATAGAAGCGACGGCTTCATTTGCTTGCAGATACGTATCCGTCAGGTCTTTATCATTGCCGTCTCTATAGTCAACAAGCCTTTTTACAAGGTTAATATTTTTATATTTATTGGAGATAGACTCCAGCTTGGCGATGTCCGTCAAAGCCGATGGGTACGTTGTTGCAACAATACCAATGTCTGTCTGTTTGCCTTTCAATAACTGATTTGCGATTTCGAATTTAGTGCCTCTTTTTACAGAGTAAATTGTCCCAGTAATAAAGTTTAAGTCAGGACTGTTTTTATCAGGGACCAAACCTGCACCGTGTGGGTCAGCTACCGTCACAAAAACCATAGGGATACGCTTTCCTTTAAGAACACGCTTGCCCATCTTAGATGCCAAAGTTCCATTGGTGATTACAAGATCGACACAATTACAAGTGAGCTTTTTTGATATATGGTTGGCTATTCTTTCGCTCTGACCATCCCCGTTGAATATCTCTATTTCAATATCCATATTTAGGCGGCTCAACTCTGCAGAGATGTACTGTGTATGTGTGGTAACGATAGGCACTGGCAGTGTTTCAACTATAAGCACTTTCTTACTCTCTGCATTTGCCAGTGAGTAACTAAAAAGTGCACATACGTATATAAAATAAACCACTGACTTCATTTTACCCTCTCAATATCTGTTTGAGACTCATTACCACACCTCACTGCACTACAGGTTTTTTTTAATGGTAAAATTGAGTTTACTTCCCTCATTTTCACAATCAGAAAAATAGATAGTTCCACTGTGTTTATTGATGATTCTTTTGGCGGTCGCAAGCCCCAACCCACTACCTTGATAGGTATCTGAACTATGCAACCTAAACAAAGGATCAAAGGCCTTTTCACGGTACTCTGTAGGAATACCTATGCCATTGTCTTGAATAGAAAAATACCAATGCGTCTCATCACTTTGATGATTAATGGTTAATTCTGGTTGCTTCTCGCAGTACTTAAGTGAATTTTCAATAAGAATTTGAAATAGCTGAACGATAAAGCAGGGGATCGCATTAATCACTGGGAGCACGTTAAATTTAATTTCTGCGTTGCTGTTACTTACCTCTGTCGCAAGATTAGCAAGCGCAAGTTCAACGCAATTGGTCACGTTGGTGCTTTCAATCAAATGCTCAGCGTGTAAGTCCATCTGAGTATATGAAACCAACGCATCGATTAACTGATACATCTGTAAAGATGACTCAGTAAGTAGGTTTAACTGGCGTAATGCTTCTGTGGGCATGTCTTGCGCAAATTTGTTCGTTATCAACTGCCCCATTTTAACTATGGCATTAGCCGGTTGTTTTAAGTCATGCGCTAACACATGCGCAAACTGTGTTAGCTCTTTATTCTGCTCTTCGATTCTCTGCTGCAATTGCGTGGACTCTATCGCATTATTCACCGCCTTGATCAAAGCATAATGCGTTAACCCGCCTTTACTGATGTAATCTGAGGCTCCTTTTTTAATAGACTCAACGGCCACTTTTTCGTTGCCCTGCCCAGTTAACATAACAACGGGAATAAAGGGATGAGATTGCTTAATTTGAGGTAAGGTGTACAACCCATCCGAGCCAGGCAAAGAGTAATCTAACAAAATCGCGTCAATCTTTACTTCATGCAAAATTTTCAGCCCATACTCTCCTGTCTCAGCCTCTTGAATGCTCCATTTCGGGCTGTGCTCCCTTATCAAGCGCTTTATTAAATACCGATCATCTTCACAGTCATCAATTAATAAAAGTGTATTGGCTTCCATAGCTAGTCACCTTTAGGCAGAATTGCAATTTGAAACCAGTAGTCTTTTAGCTTTTGAATTGCCTCGAATAAGGAGTCGAGTTTTACAGGCTTTTGGATATAGGTATTTGCACCCAGCTCATAACACTCTTCGATGTCTTTTTCATCGTTTGAAGTTGTTAACACCACAACGGGGATATTACACAGGCGCTTATCTTGCTTTATTTTTTTTAACACATGCCTGCCATCTAACCCCGGTAAATTGAGGTCCAGCAATATAATTGCGGGTTTCAAATGTTCATCAGACCACGGTGTTTTTAAATAATCCAAAGCCTCTTGGCCATCTTCGCAACGTTGTAGCGGATTTGATAAATTGCCGTCTCTTTTAAAAGCGCGTAATGTGGCGTAAAAATCATCATCGCTATCTTCAACGATTAGAATAAGTTTACTGTCCTTCATTGTTCTGATTATCGTCCTTTAACGTAAAGTAAAAGCGCGTTCCACTTCCTAGCTCTGACTCATACCATATCCGGCCACCATGCCGTTCAACTATTTTCTGTGCGATGGTCAACCCAGCCCCAGAGCCTTCCCCAAATTTTTTAGGACTATTCAATCGTTTGAATATTTTAAAAACATCATTTCCAAACTGTGAATCAATCCCAATGCCATTATCTTCTACACAATACGCTTTGAGATTTTCATCAAAACGTATGTTGATAACTTTTTTATCCGATAGGTTATATTTATAGCCATTGACAATTAAATTGTATAACAGCTCTTCAATTCTAGTTCGATTTCCGTAAACTGTCGGAAATTCACTTGAAATTGTTACATCCGCGCCGTGTTCTTCTAATGATTCTGACAGTCGACTTTGGGTACTTTTTATAGCAGACACCATGTTAAACCTAGCCATATCGGGCTCTTCTCTGCCAAGCCTCGAGTAGTACATTAAATCAGATATTAAGCGCTCCATTTTTGCGCCCAGATAAACCAATCTATCTAACTTGTATACACCATCACTACCAAGTATCGACTCATAATCCTCTTTTAAAAAGCACGCATGGTTTTGAATTGCACGCAGTGGTTCTTTTAAATCATGCGACGCAATGTAGGCAAAGTTATCTAACTCTTCATTTGATTTTGACAGTTGCTGAATTAACTTCTCTTTTTCCTCAGCGAGCTTCACAGCGACGGACACGTCCTTCACAACGCAGCAAAAAAGCTGCTCTTTGTGTATTTCAAAGGTTGTGATCCCCAAATCCAATGGAAACACATGACCATTTTTGAGCATGCCTGCAACCCTTTGTACTTTGCCAATCTCGACACAGCCCTCCTCCAATTGCTCTTTTCGCCATACACATTGTTCATAATCACTTCTAAATGGCTCTGCAAATAAGGCGCTCAACTTTTGACCAATCAACTTTCCTCTCTGACGGTCAAAAATTTGCTCAGCGGTAGTGTTTACACCACGAATCACCCCTTTGCTGTCTAGGGTGATAATGCCGTCAATGGCATTTTCAAGTGTTGCCTTGTGCTCTGCATCCTTAGCACTAATGATGGACTCTGAAATGAGCGACTTAAGTAGGTAAAATAATGCAATACCCGCCAACAGAGAAATAAGCACGCCATTAAACAGCGCAATGTAGTGGATGTTAGAGTTTTCACTTCCCTCTTTTATTTTTCTGGGCCATACGGCAATGTCCCATTTCACATCATATAGCGAAAATGAGTGGGTGTGCCCCGTTTTGTCATCATAAGTGAGTTCAGCTTCTTTTTTGCTGTACATCACCTCGTTGCCCGAAAGAATTTCAATATTGTGGTCTTCAATAAACTTGTGCGGTAGTAGGCTGTCTACCAGCAAAGAAACATCAAATACGCCAAGAATGAATCCTTCAAATTCACTTCCAACAAAAATTGGAAAATAGGCTAAAAACCCCTTCCCGCCTTGTACTAGCTGTACGGGTTTAGATAAGGTGTAGGTTTTTAAATCTCTCGCCAAGTCTAATGCCTGTTTACGATTAGCTTCAAAAGTCAGGTTCAAATCAACCGCGGACTCATTGCCTTCGAGTGGTACAACCCATTTAACGATATAGTCCTTGTTCACCCATTCAACAGCCCTTAACCCCGCATGGTCATTGACATAGTCTTGCGCATCTAACTGCCACTCTGAAAAGGGCGGGCCTTGGCGTGCTATCCAACGATTTCTCATTCTTTCAAGGGCGTTGATGATTGCGGGCATGGAGCTAGCAAAATGGTGCTCAATAAGCTCTGATTTAGCAATCGAAGTGCGTTTTATTAATGAGTTATGTTGTTCAATTGAAAGCGACCAGATACGGACAGAAACCATAACACTGATTAGCACACCAGATAAAACCACCGCCACGGCTATTTTCAGGCGCTGTGATGAGATTCCAATATTATTTATCAACTAATTATCCTTAGTTAGCAATATAAACACGAGCACGCTCATACAAAGTTAGTAACAAATTGCCCAATTGGCTAGCTCATTGCACTAGCTTGAACTAGTCTTTTCGTATCAGATTGCTGTATTCGCCCGCATGGTTTGGGCGTATTTTAGGAATAAGGAGCAACAGCAATGAATATTTTACTGGTTGACGATCAGAAAATAGACCGTGAACTCGTCAAAGAAGCACTAAATTGCTCTTTGCAAAAGTTTGACCTCAAGGAAGTCAACTGTGCTGAAGATGGTTTAAGCGCAATTCAAGCAGCCCAATATGACGTCATTTTGTTAGATTATCAGATGCCTAGACAAAATGGTCTGCAAGTACTGGTCGAGCTGAAGTCACAAAAAATGTGTGAATGTTCCGCCATCATTATGCTCACAAACAATAGAGATGAAGAGTTACTGGTCAATTGCATTAATGCGGGTGCACAGGATTTATTGCTCAAAGATGAAGTGACTTCCACTCAGCTCCTGAGATGTATCAAACAGTCACAAAAAAGAATTGAACTCGAAAACAAACTCTCCAAAAGCTATCAGCAAGTCAAACAACTGGCAGAGCGAGACCCTCTCACTGGTTTATTCAATCGTAGTTATTTTGAAACCGCCTTAAATTCATTGTTAGTAAACATGCGCAGTTTAGAAGGTTATGTCGTCGTGATGCTGCTTGATATCGATGGCTTTAAGATGATCAATGACAGTCTTGGACATTCTGCTGGAGATGCTGTTTTACAGGAGCTTGCCAATAGAGTGCGGTATTCATTTCGTGAAAGCCCATTATTTGCCCGTCTTGGTGGTGACGAGTTCGCTTTTATGTTTTCGGGCGTGCGGGATGCTGATGCTGCACTGTCGATTGCTGAGCGAGTACTATCAAGTTTTGAAGAGCCCTTTGTTTTCTCCAAACATGAGATCCACAGTACAGCGAGTATTGGTATTACACTCAGTGCATCAAAAACAACGACTGAAGATCTGCTCAAGCAAGCTGACATAGCCATGTACAAAGCAAAAAATGGCGGAAAAAATCAAGTTTGCTTTTACGATGAGCTGCTAGAGCAAGAGTTTTTTAAGTTATTTCAAATTGAAAGTGAACTTAGAGAGGCCATAAAAACCCAGAATTTTGAGGTGTACTATCAACCTATCCTCTACAGTAAAAATGACGCAGTAAAATCTCTCGAAGCACTTGTCAGACTGCCTGTAAAAGCCTCAGGAGCCAGCCCTGCTGAATATATCCATACATCCGAGAAGACAAGACTCATTGAGGCTTTTGGTCGGCTTATTATTCAAAAAGCGCTCAGCCAATATGCAGATCTATGCCATAGCAAGATCTACAATCAAGTCGAATTGGCCATTAACTTATCGCCGCTACAAATCCATGACTTAAACTTGCCCACTTTTTTACAACAGCAAGCTAAACACTACAATATAGACCTAACAAAAGTCACCATTGAAGTAACAGAAACGGCATTGCTTGAAAACAGCGAGTCGACAATGGATACCCTCAAATCCATTAAATCTAAAGGCTGTAAAATTGCACTTGATGATTTTGGCACTGGCTTTTCTTCAATATCCCACCTTTTAAATTACCCTATCGACATCGTAAAGTTTGACAAAAGCTTGATAGAAAGAACATTACAAGATGAGAAAGCCAAATTGATGTTGGTCGGTTTGGTAGATATGCTTCGTAGTTTGTCTATCGAAACGGTTGCAGAAGGCGTTGAATATGAAGCCCATGCAACTCTTTGTAAGCAGGCTAATGTTGCTTGTCTACAGGGGTATTACTTTTCAAAACCCTTGTCATTTTCTGAAATTAAGGCAAACCTCAAGAAAATATAGAAAGAGTGAAGCGAGCGAGTTCACTCTTCTAAATGATTAATCTGCTTATGCTTTTTTAACAAACTTTGCAGTAACCATCATTTCACCAACACCATCTACTTTGCAGTCTAGTTCATGGTCTTTTTTGTCTAGAACGCGTCGTACAAGTGCTTTTGTACCAATTTTAATTACTTGTGAACTACCTTTAATTTTCAAGTCTTTTACTACGGTGACTTTATCACCATCGACTAACAAAGTGCCATTTGCATCTTTTACTTGTGGCGTGTCGTCTTCTTCTACTGCTGACGGATCCCATTCGTAGGCACACTCAGGGCAGATCAATTGATTTTGATCTTGATACACGTATTCAGAGCTACATTTAGGGCAAGGAGGACAAGACATACTTTACTGCCTATATAAGTTTCTTTGTCGCGCATAATAATGCTTAAATACAACATGCGCGAGCAGAAATCGCTATTTTATGAGACTTTTCTGTTTTAGAAACACGCTATGCGCTTTTTGGTCTCATTTAATACCCCACCAATTCACCATACCCTGTTGCATTAAACCCACCGCTGCTTTTCACTCTTCCTTCCCAATAAGGAATACTGAGTTTGTTGCGTGAGTCTGGGTTAATGCTTTGAATATCAATCGGTGCAAGCCCAGCCACTTGCAAACGCCACTTTTGCGGATAAACCTTGCCGTCTAGTTTGTGCGATTGAAGCACTTCAAGTGACACTTGGTCACTGCTATAAGCGATACTGTCGCCCTGAGCATTAATGGCTGTTGCACTACAATATTCATAACTTTGATCTGCGCCACGAATACAAAAAGCCATTAGTCCGCCTTCATCGGTATCTGTTGCTTGTAAACTAAACCAGTCCCACCCCGCTTGATTCGGATCTATAAACGCAGAAGACCACTCGCGATCGAGCCAAGCCCGGCCCGTCACTTTAAAGTTCTGCCCTGCAAACTCAACTCGGCCGGAGGCTTCAAGAAACGGGTAGCTGTAATACATTGAAGCATGACCATCGTGGGTTTTCTGGCTGTAACCATTGTCACCGTGAAGCACCCGAGGGCTATTGTCGAGCGTCAGATTGACACCATAACCAGATGCACTGGCTTGCAGGTTAAGTGGTAAGTACATTTCACCCTCACTCGATAAATGCCAATCTTGTATTTGAGCGATAAACGGAGACGCGTTAACCATGACAGATCCCGACCGCCCTGACTTTTCAAATGCCTCATGCCTGTCTTCAGTTTGCAGTGCAAAGTGTGCAAAGTAAAACTGCCCATCCCACCACACACTGTTGTTGTCACCGGAAAGATGCGGTGTACTCACCCGAAATAGTGTCCACTGAACACCAAATTGTTGCTTCGACTCACTTTCAAGGTTGGCAGTTATGTACCACCATTCAAGCCCTTGCTCAGGGTGGATACCATGATCTTCGGGAAACACTAATTTGGTGCCGGGTTGAACGGCTTCACCAATATGCTGAGAAAAAGAAAACTGTGACGCAGTAGCTGGTTTTTGTTCACTGCATCCTGTCAGCAAAGTGCAAATCATAATTAGGTAAATTGCGTGACGAAACATATAACCTCTTGGCTTCTACAAGCTTGCAACACTATCAGCAACATTGCGTCGGATTAATTTAATGAGTGGTAAAGCACTGGCTATCAAAGCCAGAAAAAGTACCACCAAACAAAAACCTAAAATATCTGGCCAGCTTAAAACGAGTGCCATACTCCAACCAAATGCAATTGGCATCACATAAGTCAGTAATACCCAGCCAAGCAGAATGCCCAGTGGTATTGCGAGTAATGTGGTGACCGCTAAAATCACACACGCTTGTAGCATCTTACTCCAAAACAACTGAGTTCTTGTTACACCAAGCGTTTGTAATACGGCCATAGGCTGCAATTGCTGACGACCCAAAGTTAAGAAGCTGACCCAAATACCAAACAGCGCGATCATCATAATGAATAAGTTAAGCGCATGCGTTACTTTAAAAGTATTTTCAAACAATTGTTTTGCGAACGCTTTGAAAGTTTTATTGACACTAACCTGACTCGTTTCAAGGCCATAAGTGTCTTTGAGCTGTTGTGCTACAGCATCGATGTCTTGGTGTTGTTTCAAGGTTAAAGAATAACCGAACGCCTCATAAGCAAACTTTGCATTTTCTATCTGCGAGGTTGTGACTAAAAGTGTGGCGCTTTGCTCCCCGTAGTCATAATAAATACTGCTTACTTGACAACTCATTGATTTAGCACCTTGTTGTAACTCAATGATGTCACCAACCTCGATACCATAAATTCGCCACCCAGGTTCGTTAACCATACAACGCGCCAACTTCCCGCTTGTCTCAGGCCCAATGTGCACGGCACTGACAGGCAGTTGGCCAAGCAAAGTAATGTGACTGTGGTATTTTGCACTTTGACCAAAGCTCACCAGCTTGACAGGTAAACGCTCAGCGTTTTGCATAAGCTCTGTTTGTGCCTGCCAATATACACCTACTTTTTCAAATTTGTCAGATCTTGTCAGCTCATTTTCCATGCGTTCTGATGCGACAGATGGTCGAATATATAAGTCTGCACTGAGGCGCTTTTGTAAGTGACTGTCCAACGCAGTACTAAAGCTGTTAACCATCACCTGCATGCCAATGGCGGCGCCCATTGCCATAAGTGTTGCCAAGACGGCACTAAGCAGCTCATTAATCTGATTTTTGCTGTCTTCTTTCATCCATAAAAGCAATGGAGACCGAGTAGGCCACAGGTAACTGAAAACCCCTTTAAGTATGCTTGGCGTAATAATAAAAAAGACAACCAATACACAAGCACATAACATCAATGCCGTAAATTTATTATCAGCATTGAGCCACAGCGCTATTGCGCCAGCGATGCTTACTCCAAGCAGGCCGCCAAGCGCTCTTTTTTGGAATTTTGGTGCTATCGTTTTTTGCGAAACTAAAAAACACACCAGAACCAGCGTATTTAAAGCAAAACCGAGCAGCACCATAGAATAATCAAAACCAACGACTAGGCCTCTATCTAGCTGATAAAAACTACGTAAAACTCGCCCAACATCAGTGACTAAAAGGTTAGCAAGAGACACGCCTAGTAGTGTCCCTAAGTAAGCAGAAATAAAGCCCAAGCATAATAATTCGATCACAACCGCTTGCGTGAGTCTGCGTTGTTGGCAGCCAAGCACATACAACTGCTGCTGTAGCTTTTTTCGCGCAACAACCGCCAACTTAATCGCATTAAAGCTTAAAAAGGCACCTACGATGTAACCTAAAAATGCTAACGCTTGAAGATTGAAGAAAAACGGCCCTGACAGCGTATCAAACGCTTGGTCGTTGGCACTCTCCAAACGTGCCTTTTGCGCTAACATAGCAGTCAGGGATTTTGCGTTTACATCATCTAATTCAATGACTTCTACAAAGCTCAGCTCACCGTTTGCACGTAATAGCTTGTCCGCTAAGCTGATATCCATAAGCGCTTGATGTCCCAACCCTGCCATCGGGCTAACTTGATATTCAGTGCCATTAATTTTCACCACTTGTTGCGCTGCTTTTTCTCCCAATCGCGCAATCACCTTTGGATCTAAAAACAGCGTATCAAATAAACGCCCCCTACTGGGTTGGCTTTGATTTAACTGATCTGACCTGCCATTACCGAACTTTACCCACTTAAGTAAATCAACGCCTCGAATACTTAACCAACGCCGATCTTCAAGCTGAACGCGCCCTTCAAGAACTGGCTCCAAGTTTAAGTTTGGTTGTCGAGAAAGGAGTTGCCAGAGCTCGTGGGCGATTCGCTCTTCACCCAATTGCGGCTTAATAAAATGAGTAACGGGGTTTTCAAGTAACGCGCTGCTATTGCTGTAACGTTTTGAGGCTTCTAAATTTAGTCCATAAATTGCACTGATAAGCGCACTGCCTAAACTAAAACCTATCATGAATAGCAACAGTAACCCTTTGTGCCGCAGATAGAACTGACCATAAGAATAAAAAATAAGTCGCAGTTCAGTCATACAGCTTTCCATTTTTCAGGCGAAGTTGCGTCTGAAATTGTTTAGCCAGCCTTTGACTGTGAGTTACCATCACAAGATTTATGTTACTTTCACTACACAACGTTTGGAGTAAATCCACCACTTCTTGGCTGCGTTCACTATCCAGATTACCTGTAGGCTCGTCCGCTAGAATAACTTTAGGCTGATTTATAATTGCTCTTGCTATACCAACCCGCTGTTGCTCACCACCACTTAGCTGGCTGGGTAAAACGTCTAATTTGTCATTGATGCCGAGCCGTGAAGCCAAAGAATTTAATTGGGCCCGTTCAACCTTAAAGCCGTTTAACCTAGCTTGAAAACTTATATTGTCAGCCACTGTCAGGGCTTCAAGCAGTTGATAGTGCTGAAATATCACGCCAATTGTTCGGCGATAAAGAGCAAGCTGGTTGTCATTAAAGTGAGAAATCCGCTTGTCGTTTACTGTAATTTCACCTTGGGTAGGCACCAGTAAGCCAGCTAATAAATTGAGCAACGTTGTTTTGCCGGAGCCGCTGTCTCCTACGAGTGCGACTTGCTGCCCATCATCGATAGTAATAGATAAGTCATCGATAATACGCCTTTGGGTTGAGCCGTCAGTCCTAGAAAATGTCACCTGATTTAGCTGGATCATTACTATCTCTGTAATTGCATCGAGTGGTTAGTTTGCACTAAATAGCAACAAATGATCCAGTTCTAAGGCTATGAAAATTACAACAAAATGTGTTTTTACAGAGGTAAACTCACACGCAGTTACCTGAAACAGCCTAGCAGTCTCCTAGCATGGTCGTACCCAATAAAGTCCAACCCTTAGGTTTTTCTGTTGCTAGCAGGCCAAAATACATCAAATCTTGCGCCGTTTTGATGTGTTGTATTGAGTTCGATAGACCCTTCGTAATATTCCAGCACTTTTTTAGCGAGTGCCAAGCCCATTCCACTGCCTTCTATCACATCTCTTGATTGCAATGTTTGAAACATTTCAAATATTTTCTTGCTGTATGTAATAGGAATGCCCGGCCCGTCATCAATAAATGAGATTTGATGGCCCTTTTGGTTCGCTTCAATCCAGATGGTTATCTCACCATGGCCTTTATGGTGATGTTTAATAGCATTGCCAATTAAATTCATAGCTACGATTTGAAACGCTACACGCGGTAGTTTTAATCTAGGCCCAACAATTTTAATCGTAAATTTATCTGACTGCTCAATCACAGATAAAACTGAATCTACGACCACATCCAAATAGCCCCATTCTTCATCCTCAAGACATTTTTGGACCCTGGAATATGCCAACAAGTCATCTAGCAATGTCGCCATGCGAATACTGCGATTTTTTATTAAGTTAAAGTTTTCCTTGGCCCCCTCAGGAAAGGCATCAAAATAGTCTTCCTCTATCCAGCTAACTAGGTTCTTGATGGCATTGAGCGGCGACTTTAAATCATGTGAAGCGCTATAAGCAAACCGCTCCAAGTCTTGATTAGACTTAGTTAGCTTTTTGATAAGATCCTCTCGTTCAGTCACATCTGTTGCAATACCCAGAATGTAATCCTGAGCATGTTCATCCGTGAATTTCTTTTTTTGCGTAAATAATATCCGTGAATCACCGTTTGGAAATTGAATTCTCTCAACAGTCTCGCTATAACCGCAAGCGAATGCTTCTCTGTCTTTTTCTAAAAATTCTTTGGCTTCATCGGGGTCATAGTCCTCAATCGTAGTTGAACCAATCACTTTATCTCTATATGGCTCTGGGTATAACGACAAAAATGTTTGATTCGCTCGTACAATTCTAAATTGCGTATCTTTAACAAATAGGTAGTTGGGGACACTTTCTATCACCAGGTCTAAAAACTCAGCATCAAATAGTGAGTGTTGACCACCATCAATGTCCGCAGCTTGCGAGCATACTGTGTTCAAATTTTTGGCCAAAACATCGTGCGCATCTGGGCGGTTTAAATCAATTGTCGAGAGCTCACCACAAGCTTGTCTATCAGGCCTGTATTTTTCCGTACCAAAGGCAATATAAATATTTGATGTAATGGTTAAAAGCGCTTCGATGGCCTCAGCTTTAAACAGCGTATTATTTATGAATACAAAATCTGCACTGATGTGTTCAGCCTTTTTCAGGCCGTCGGCCATAGATGACGATAAATATAGCTTTTGCTTGTCACCGCAGTCTTTCATAGCGTGTATAAACAGCTCAATACATTCAACGCTATCAGAGATAAATAATATGTTAGATTTCACCACTAGTCGTATCCATCTGTTGTAGGTAATAACGCTACATCAAACCAAAAGTCTTTCAGCTTTTTAAACGCAATCGCTAAGTCATCAAATTCAACCGGTTTTTGGATATATGCAGAAGCACCAAGCGCATAACAAGATTCTACATCTTGCGGGTCGCTGGACGTGGTTAATACCACTATCGGAATGGAGCACATTTTGGGATCTGCTTTTAATTCTCGTACCAATTGTCTGCCATCTATCCCAGGCATATTCAAATCAACGAGCGCCAATACCGGCCTTTTTAAATGCTCATGTGTTTTATATTTGCCAATTTTGTATAAGAAGTCCTTTGCATCCTGACCTGATTGACACCACTGAATTGGATTCATGAAATGGCTTTTTCTTAAACTCCGTAAAATCGCTTCAAAGTCGTCCGGATTATCATCTACCAACAAGAGCAGACCTAAGTCTTTATCCATCTGTTAGTCTCCTAGCTTCAGTGTAAAGTTAAAGCAGCTACCTCGGCCGAGTTCCGATTCAACCCAAATCTGCCCATTATGGCGTTCAATAATTTTTTTCACAAAAGTGAGGCCAACCCCCGTGCCACGCACAGAGTCATCCTCTTCATTCAAGCGTTTAAATATTCTAAAGATGTCCTCAAAAAAGCGGCTGTCTATGCCCTGACCGTTATCTTTCACGTAAAAAACACGAGTTTCTAAGGTATTATTTATGGGCTCGATACAAGACTTAACCCCGATTTCAATTTCTTTTGTGGCAGACTTATTGTATTTGACAGCATTCGAAATGAGGTTGCGAAACAATTCTGAGACTTTAGGCTGATCGCAGGTGACATGGGGTAAAGATTTAGGAATCGATAGGTTCACACACTGTGCTGTTTCTTCAGGCAGTGTAAGTTCAATTACGTTATCGATAAGCGCATTCAAGTCAACATTTTCAACGGCGAGATCCTGACGCCCAAGCCTAGAATAGTAGAGTAAACTATCTACGAGTTTTTCCATTCGCGTACACAAAAACCGGATCCTTTGAATTCTCCGGACCCCCTCTTCCCCTATCGAATCTCCATGATCTTCTTCCAAAAACAAAGCATTGTTAGCAAGCCCTCTGAGCGGCTCTTTTAAATCATGGGATGCAATATAAGCAAACTGATCTAACTCCGAGTTACTGACCTGCAACTTTCTTATATAGGAATCAATTGCGGCTTCAGCCGCTTTACGCTCTGATATATCACGCACGGTGCCAACAAACATGGTTTTGCCTTGCACCACCATTTTGTTTACGCCCAACTCCATTGGGAATAAATAGCCATTGTGTCGTCTACCTGTTATCTCCCGGCCGATCCCAATCACTTTATTTACGCCCGTATTATGGTAGTTGGATAGATACGAGTCATGTTCTGATTGATAGGGTTCAGGCATCAACATCTTTACATTTCGTCCTATCACCTCACTGGCTCGATAGCCAAAAATGGCCTCGGCCGCAGCGTTAAAACTGTGGATCACGCCTTTCATATCAATCGTAATAAGGCCATCGAGCACCGTATCCATGATGGTTTCAATGTGTTCAATGTATGACTTGATAGATTGGTCTGCTTCTTTTCTCTCGGTGATGTCTCTAACTGTGCCAAGGTATGCAACTTCATTGTTGCTAGTAAGCGCACTAACCGAGAGCTCAACAGGAAAAACACTACCGCTTTTATGCACAACTAAAACCTCTAGGCTTGAGGCTGGCGTATCTTCATTTGAGGATGAAAGGCTTTGCAGATATTTAAAATAGAGCGGTCGGTATTCAGACGACATTAAAGATGTGATGTTGACGCCTATGGCTTCTTGCTTTGAATAACCAAAAATATTTGCGGCTGAGCGATTAAAGCTAATAATTTCGCCACTTTCATTGGTCATGATGAATCCGTCTTTGACACCGTCCATCACGGTTTGCAGCTGCAAGTCACCGATTTCCATCTTGCGTTATAAGTTTCCTAACACCTAGCTCTGATTAAAAAGTGTAGTCAATGGAATTGTGTACTGCTGAATATTAGAAAAAAATAAGTTTCTACTCGTTGCTTAACTAGTTTGGCATGCGCCATTTCTGAATTATTTTTTGATATTGGCCTGACGATTTCAACTGTTCAAGTGCTGTACTAATTTTACTTGCAATATCATCGGGAAAGCTTTGATTTGCAGCTAAATGCAGCTGCGATGGAAAGTCCTGTAGCGTCAATTTATATTCAAGCCTATCCGGATCTAGTCCAAGCTTATCCAACTCTCGCTGAATCGTTTGGGTATTAGTCAAGATAAGATCGGTACGCCCTTTGTATAGGAGTTGCCAAAGGCTGGCGTAGTGAGAGACAAGCACAAGATCATGATCTTCCGAAAAACCTGCTTGGCGTAAATACTCTTCGCTATAATACCCACGAATTGTACTGATACGATATTGTTTTGCATGGTTAAGATCTGTCAGATTCAATTTATTCTCTTTTAGTCCAATCAATGAGGCTGAGATCTGACACATAGATCCTAAGAACTTATACCCTCGTTCTCTAGATGGGGTTTTTAACCAAGCTAGCATTACCACATTGTTTTTCGTCTGCAGCTCATGGTGTGCTCTGGCCATTGGTAAAATCTCAATTTGAGCTTTTAAGCCACTTTGCACCTGCAACGCTTTCGCAATCTCAACCAAACCACCATCAGGCTTTCCCGCATCATTAATAAAATGATACGGAGGAAGATCCTCTGCTATAAAGCGGATGATTTGTGCTTGCACAGACGCACTTGAAATTAACATCACCAAAGGCAACAGACTTTTTAAAAGACGATACTTCATTACTTATTTCACACACTCAATTACACCGAGTGTGACGATTATTGCATAAAAGATCAACAGCACAGTTACCTACTTTAGTTTTAATGAACACACTAACCACTAGTAGCATATCACTACATAAAACACATAGTTATTACAAAACAATAAATTAACTACTAGAATATACCCTGTCTTTTCAGTGTTCCGAAATTAGTATGTCAAAAGCAACAGAACAAAATAACAATTTAACGTGCCTTGCACAGGTAAATGATGAAAATAGGCTTTTCGAAGTGTATGAAAATGAGGATTTAAGATGGCTTAGTATTGACGGATGCGTACAAACGGCGATGTCACTAGAGCGCCCCGATGCTTTGATGTTTCCACATATGCTATTTATGGTGTTGCCACTCAACGTCATGCACCATGTCAGTCGCGCTTTGGAGCTTGGACTAGGAGGGGGAGGCATACTAAGGCATCTATCTACCCACTTCCCAAAAATTCAAATAGAAGTCGTCGAATATGAAAGCACAGTAATTGAGTTATACCAGCGACATTTTAACCCGCAACAACAAAACCACACAATACATTGCATGGACGCTCGCCAATTCATGTCCAATCTTGATTCGCAGCCTTTCGATTTGATTTTTGTAGATGTATTTGACTCAGAGCAACCCGTTCCCTTAATGTTTGAGCCAGATTTTTATCAAGATTTAAAAAAACATGCGGACAACACCGGATGGATAGTGCTAAACACCGTGCTCACTTCTCAATCACACCTTGAAAAATTACATAAAATACTAAGCGAAACCTTTTTAGGAGCCACTATTTATGGATATAAAGCCGAGCAATTTGCCAACTTTGTTTGGTTGATAAGCCTAGATAACACTCGCTTGGATCCTATTTGGCGCGCCCAAGCTTTATTTGAACTCAAGCTTTAAAGCTGATGGCAATGCTTTTCCATCACCGCGATTTTGTATGTTGCTTTTAGCATCACACCCACAGCGACAACATTCAAAATGATGCTAAACCAAGCTTCAAATACCAATAGCTCAAGATGGAAATTGCGCAGATAGTTGGCAAGTTGATCTACAATCTCAATGGAAATCCCTATTACGATGAGCATAAAGCCATAGTATTCAGATGTTTCATTGAGCTGTTTATGTTCAACTAAGCGTGTATCTTGCTTGCTATCAAAAGCGCGCTTCGACAAAATTTTTCTGCCATCCATTACCGCGCCAAACCCAATCAATAAAATGGTGATGGTTGACTCATTATCGATCACATTTTGATATCCGTGCTCATCCATATGACCAAATAAAAAACGCAGATCTTCAACTGTTATATTGGTGACGAGTAAACAAATAAGGATAAGTGGAAAAAGCAAAAACCATCGGTTCAATACAACCATGTAGATTAGCTGGCTCGTTTTAGATTTTGGCATGTCACGCTCTTTAGGCGGTTAATAACTCATTCAGGCGGAAGATCTTAGCTATTTATAACTGATTGACAAGTTAAACCGCTTTGATTCAGCACAAAGTTGTAAAAATCGCTGTTTGCAAAGCTAGATCACACAACCTCAATCGAATTAACGTTTAGTTGGCTTCTTACACCCAATCAGCCTTAGATACACTTTAAACGGCACATACTTTAAAATTAGCGAAATAAGCCACCAACGTTTAGTGATATACGCGATTCGCTTTTTCTTTTTGATTGCCACAAAAATTTGCTGCGCTGCTTTTTCTGCACTTGCCAGCCAAAATACCCCGTCCCCTTTCGCCATTTCAGTGTCTACAAAGCCAGGTCTCAGTTCTGTGAAAGATATATTTGCGCCATCTTTCGCAGCTCTGCAAGATAAGCCCTCCATGTAGGCGGCAATATACGCCTTTGACGCGTTGTAAGAAGCGCATGGGCCACCTCTGAGCGCCATTATTGATGAGGTTGCAACTATATGACCGGAGTTTTGTTTTGCAAAAAAATGAAATGCACTATTGGCAAGTGCTGTAAACCCCGCAACATTGACAGCTACCGTATGCAGCTCCCCTTGCAGTGGAAAGCTTGCATCAGTGGTCCCCGTACCCGCATTAATGATGACGAGATCGACACCTCGCATTTTTGTAAGCAACGATTCAAATTCAAATACTGCATCATGCGACTGGGAAACATCCATTTGAGCAATGTGGCTAGGCTGAGTTAATTCGTTTTGAAGGCTTACCAACAACGCTTGCCGCCGGCCTGTTAGCCCTAGTTCATAACCACACTTGTCCATATGGATCGCTAAAGCGCGTCCAATCCCTGATGTAGCTCCAATGATGATTGCTTTGTTATGCTTAGGTTTTTCCATTGAGTTTTTTATCTCCTTACTGTTCCCATCCTCAAAAACTCAAGACAAGTAATTTAAACTTTAAATATATTAAAGATGCGACTAAACCAACATTAAATTACATATAACAACATGAAAAATATAAATATCAAATAACAAACTTTAACACTAAGTACCAATAAACACCTTTTACTGTTTAATAAGAATTCAGGCGAATAAAAAACTTAAAACCAACAACACTCATGACTGCGCTCTAACTAAGATATAAATTTATTAATATTATTTTGCTATAGGATAATTTTGTTGTTAAACACAAAACAACAATTTACACAAATTAAATTTATATAAATTAATACAAAGGAAATGAAATGGAAGTTAAAAAGAAACAATTAAAATCATTATCAGTTAAAGAGTTAAATAACGTAGTAGGCGGAAGTGATGGTGTTGGTCCTGAGCCACCGAAAATGGCCGTAGTCGTGACTAATCCAAAAAGCTAAGAGAGCCATGTTCAGTTTTAACTCTCTGAATTAATATCACTACTTAAGGCTTAGGAGCCCACTTAAGCCTTAAGTAGTGAATGATAGGTTACTATCAAAATCAGATAATCTAGCAACTTAATTTTTTTCGCTAAGTATTCACAATACGCAATAAGACTTTATGGATCAATCGCTGTGATTAATAGCTGAATATGTCAAAGCGATAGGCTGGGTATCTGGCAAACATTAATGCGTGAATCACAACGGTTATTTGGCGGTATTGACCCATCACCTATTTAGTTAAATACCAAATTATGAGGTTAAACAGAGTTTAAGTCCTATTTTTACATACTTTCTCTGGCTATTTGGAATAATACCGTTCTTACAAGCGCTCTTAAATCACTGGCTACAACCAAAGTCTCGGGTAATAGCTTTTGGGTGATCAAATTAGTTTGTTCTTGCAAAAAAGAGTCTAATTTGCACGGGCTAATCGTGCCCTCTTGTACACCTGTAAAAGTATGCATCAATGGGTTTCTTTGTTTTTGTAACTGGAGGATTAATGCACTGCGGATCGGACTTGTTTTACATACATGTTTTTTACACACGCGAATAACAATTTCCATAAATTGGGCAATTTCATCATTGCTATTATTTGATTTGTTTAAATTAGACTTTAACGCTCGCTGCTTTTTTGAGTTGGCAATGCTGTTTTTGAAACCAAGCGCACGCTCTCCAATCAGTTCCATTTCATCACTCGTCAACATTTGATTCCCAAATCGCGCAAAAAACATTGCTTTATCCGTTTTATTTTTTGGGATAATTATGCGTGTAATTTCATACTTGTACATTACAGCCTATTACAAAGCGACCCATGTTATTTAAATTTGTTGCGCCCATAACAAAGCGATACAATGTTGTTTTTCATCTTTAGAGCCCACTACCGTGCAATTTGAAGTTCAAGCTATTGGTCATATTGAATCCCCATACAAACAGAAGTTTGCCATCCCAAGACAACCGAGATTAGTCCCTGAGGCCACTGCAAAACTTGTTTTTTGTCATGAGTTTAATCGAGAAGAGTTTGTACGCGGTATCGAAGAGTTTACGCATCTATGGCTACTGTTTAGATTTCACGAAACAGCAGACAAAGGTTACTCAGCACTTGTGCGCCCACCTAGGTTGGGCGGCAACGAACGCAAAGGCGTTTTCGCAACACGCGCAACCTTTAGACCAAACGGTATTGGTATGAGTGCAGTCAAATTGGAAGGCGTAGAGTACAAAAATGGTCAGCTTGCGCTATTACTATCTGGCATCGATTTGTTAGATGGCACCCCCATTGTCGATATTAAACCTTACCTCCCCTACTCTGATGCTTTACAAGGCGCCTCAGCAGGTTTCGCAGACACACGACCTGAAACAGAAATGACGGTCTCGTTTAGCGAGCAGGCTGCGCACTTTATTGAAAAGCAATCGCAGTATCCTGAGTTAAAAAGCTTTATTAGCAACGTCTTAAAACAAGACCCAAGACCTGCTTATAAAAAGAAAAAACAGCAAACTCAAAGTTACGGTATGAGCTTATATGAATTCAATATTCGCTGGCAGGTTGAGGATCAACACAACCACGTTATTGAGGTCGCGCTCGAAAACCAGCAAACAACAGACAAAGCAATAGATTAAATATCAATACAGCTTAAAATAACTCTTTTTTAGCACCTTAGGCACTGTTAAACTACGTGCCTAATTAAAAACACACAACATTGAACGGAACAAGCATGCGTACCAGTCAATATATTTTAGCGACTCTTAAAGAGACGCCTTCTGATGCCGAGGTGATAAGCCACCAGCTAATGCTACGTGCGGGTATGATCCGCAAACTCGCTTCAGGTTTATACACTTGGTTGCCGTCAGGTTTAAAAGTACTTCGTAAAGTAGAAACTATTGTACGCGAGGAAATGGAAAAAGCTGGCGCAATCGAAATGTTGATGCCTGTCATTCAGCCAGCAGATCTGTGGGAAGAGTCAGGCCGTTGGGAACAGTTCGGCCCAGAACTACTTAGAATTACCGATCGCCACAACCGTCCGTTTGCGCTTGGTCCGACACACGAAGAAGTCATTACTGACTTTGTACGCAAAGAAGTAAGCAGCTACAAACAGCTGCCTCTGACACTTTATCAAGTACAAACCAAAGTACGTGATGAGGTGCGTCCACGCTTTGGTGTAATGCGTGCGCGTGAATTTACTATGAAAGATGCTTACTCGTTCCACCTAGACGACGCATGCCTTGAAAAAACTTATCAAGTCATGCATCAAGCATACTGTAATATCTTTGAGCGTCTTGGTTTAGATTACCGTCCAGTTATCGCAGACACGGGCTCTATTGGTGGCAGTGTATCACACGAGTTCCATGTACTTGCTGAGTCAGGTGAAGATGCAATCGCGTTCAGCAGTGAAAGCGATTACGCAGCTAACATCGAAAAAGCAGAGGCCGTTGCGCCAGCTACTGAACGCGCAGCACCAAGCAAAGACTTAAACACATTTGACACACCAAATGCTAAGTCTATTGCAGATCTTGCACAGCAGCACGGTGTTAAAGCACATAAAGGTGTTAAAACACTTATCGTTTACGGACCAGAGGGTGAAGACGGTGAACGTGGCCTAGTGGCACTTATCGTGCGAGGCGACCATGAATTAAACGAGCTAAAAGCTGAAAAGCTTGAGCTTGTTGGTGCGCCACTTGAAATGGCTAAAGAAGAAGACATCGTTGCAGCAATTGGCGCGAAACCTGGTTCACTGGGTCCTGTAGGTCTTGATATGCCAGTTATTGTTGACCGCAGTGCTGCCGTTATGTCTGACTTTGTAGCAGGCGCGAATAAAGATGGCGTACATTACAGCGGTATTAACTGGGACCGTGATGCAAATAACTATACCGTTGCAGATATTCGTAACGTGGTAGAAGGCGACCCTAGCCCTTGTGGCCAAGGTACGCTTCAGATCAAACGTGGTATTGAAGTTGGTCATATCTTCCAGCTTGGTAGCAAGTACTCAGAAGCCATGAATGCAGGTGTGCTTGGCGAAAGCGGTAAAAACCAAGTCATGACAATGGGTTGTTACGGTATTGGTGTATCTCGTATCGTTGCAGCAGCTATTGAGCAAAACCATGATAAATTTGGTATTAAATGGCCTCAGGCACTTGCACCATTTGATATTGCTATCGTACCAATGAACATGCATAAGTCTCACCGTATTCCAGATATTGCTGAAAAGTTCTATGCAGACTTAAAAGCTGCAGGTCTTGAAGTATTATTTGACGACCGTAAAGAGCGCCCTGGTGTGATGTTTAACGATATGGAACTAGTGGGTGTGCCATTCACATTAGTGATTGGTGAGCGCAACCTAGATAACAATCAGGTTGAGCTTAAAAACCGCCGCACGGGTGAAAAAGTCATGTTAAACATAGATTCAGCAGTTGCTGAAATCACTAAATTGATGGCTTAGCCAATGATTTGACTTTGCGTCTTTTAAAAGCGCGCCTACGGCGCGTTTTTTTATGCCTACTCACCCACTTGGTTAAAATGTCATCATAGCGTCTCAATACTGATAAGTATTTGTCATCTAGTGCCTTTAACGTAGACATTATTACGCTTGAGAGTACACACAATGGAGCAAACCTATTACCCCAGCATATGGATTTCAGACGTACACCTTGGCTATAAAGATTGTAAAGCCGACTTCTTACTCGATTTTTTAAACTGTACCCGCTGTGATACTTTATACCTTGTCGGTGATATTGTTGATTTATGGTCTTTGAAAAGGCAATTCTACTGGCACCCAAGTCATTACCAAGTACTTGAGTGTATACAAAAAAAAGCTGAGTCCGGAACACGTGTTATCTATATTCCCGGTAATCATGACGAAACATTCAGAAACTACGTGGATATGACTTTGTTTAATGTCGAAGTTCACCACACTTTTGTGCATACAACATCTGCTGGCAAACGGTTTTTGTTACTTCATGGCGATGACTTTGACTCCGCGACAAGATACAACAAGCTTATTAGTATCATTGGCGATCAAGCGTATGACTTTCTATTGTTTTTGAACCGTTGGACGAATCGCGTCCGCAAATTATACGGTGGTCATTACTGGTCTTTGGCATCATGGCTAAAAAATCGCGTACATAAAGCCCGCGCAGCAATCGCGGCATTTGAGCAAGCCGCGGTCCATGAAGCGAAAAAGCAAGGTATGGATGGGATTATTTGTGGGCACATCCACCAGCCAAGGATCAACGTGACAGATGGCATTGTCTACTGCAACGATGGTGACTGGATAGAAAACTGCACCGCCTTAGTCGAAAATGAGCAAGGCCGAATTGAGCTTTTACATTGGTCTGACGTACAAAAAGTGCTTAATGTAGTTGAAATAGAAAAACAAGGATTACGCGGCGCAAAGGCCGCATAACTCAGACATTATCTAAAAAGCACGGTTTCACGGCTAAACCAACGTACACAGCAACCAAGCAGCGCGCCGGCCAATAGAGCTGACGCAACGAAGATCATTGCTACGGCACCGTAATCTACGGTGCCTTTTACAATCTCTTTAATGGCCAAGGATACATTTGTTATAGGGATCCACGCCGTAAAGCTAGTGAGAGACATATTGGGCATCAAGGACACCACGATGGGCACAAACACTAACATACTTAACGGCCCCATATAGTTTTGCGCTTCTTTAAATGTTCGGGCATAAATTGAAATGGCCAATACCAATGAAGATAGCATCACAGCGACCGGCAGTAGCAGACCAAAAATAAGTAAATAGTCCCAAACACTTACACTGGAAAACGCCTCTTTAAGACTGTCTAACACCCCTACTCCACTGGCAATGCTGATCCAAACAGCAAGGCTGGATACCGTCACCAAGGCACACGCAATAGAGCTTGCTAAAACCGTAATAAACTTACCGAGTACCAGTTGTGTGCGTGTTACAGGCGTCAACAATAGTGTCTCTAGTGTGCCACGCTCTTTTTCACCAGCGCCTAAATCTATCGCGGGGTAACTCGCCCCCATCAGCACCAATGGGATCAATAAATATGGAATAAATGCTCCAAGCTTTTCTCCATAATTTTCACGTTTATCTGCCGTATCTACTTTACTCACTGCAATAGGGTTGAGCAGCGCCGTATGTTGCTCTTTGGGAACTCCCAGATTCTCTAGTGACACTGAACGAATTTCTGCAGCGAATTTTTGAATGAGCTTCTCAAGACGCCTATAAACAAAATTGATTGACTGGGCATCATTAAACACAACTTGCCATGTAAACTGCGCTGGCAAGGGTTGTTTGTCGTTAAATTGGTTAGGAATGATCACACCAACATCGATTTTACCAGCACGAACTGCCTCCTTCAGCGCCTCAACAGAGTCAAACTGCTCTTCACCTTCATATGGTTTAAAGCTTTTGTGATAGAACATACGCTCTTCAAAGACAGGAGCAAGCTGTGCATTCGCGATATAATAGGTGTGTACTTTTTGCTCTGCTTCTAAGGTTGTTTTGGAAGCTAAGAAAGCCAACAAAGCAAATAATACTGGAAATATAACAATGGGGAGTGCGATAACAAAAAACAGGGTTTTTCTATCGCGCAGCAGCTCTTTTACTTCTTTTAAAAACACCTCAAACATTAGTGCGCCCTTGGTTTATGATATTCAAAAAAGCATCGTTCAGCTCTGTACTTTGACCTGTTGCTTTAAACTCTTCAACACTGCCATCAAAACAGCTCACCCCTTGGTCAATCAAACATATCCGGTCACATAACATCGCGATTTCATCCAAATGATGTGTTGAAAATACGACAGGTGTTTCCTTGGCTTTGAGTTCTCGAATAAATTGAATAATAGTTTGTTTAGTCATGATATCTAAGCCCGTTGTGGGCTCATCTAAAATCACCACCTCTGGCTCATGAACGACAGCACGTGCAATATTGGTTTTTTGTTTCATCCCTGTAGACAAGTGCTCTGCTCGCTTGTCCAAAAAGTTTTCCATATCTAAGGTTGCAAATAGATATTCACAGCGAGACTTCAGCGCACGCCCTTTTAAACCGTGGAGCTTAGCAAAGTACTCAACATTTTCTTTAGCAGTTAAACGCCCATATAAACCCGTAGTACCAGACAAGAAGCCAATGGCCTTTCTACCCGCTAGCGGCGATTTAACGATATCATGACCTGCAATGTGAATGCTCCCAGCATCCGGCGTCAGCGCGGTAGAGAGCATGCGCAACGTGGTTGTTTTCCCAGCGCCATTTGGGCCAAGCAAGCCGAGTACTTCATTGCCTTCACATTTGAACGTGACGTCTTCTACTGAGTTAAAGTACCCATCTCGTTGACGAGGATCTTGATTTACATTACTCGAGGTTGCTTCTTTAGTAAGTTTAAAGCGTTTTTTCAGCCCGTTTACTACTATCATTTGCGCTCCTTCTTTTTGGCCTGAAATAGTCCTGATTTGCGTAAAATGCCTCATTTTGGTTTTCACAATGCCAATTGGGGATCCCTAATAATGGCAAGGGTGACATCTGCTTATTGTCATCCAATACGCTGTGTTCTTGTATCATTTCAATCAACTGGTTGTCTAAGTAACTATACTGCGCAGCCAACGGCAGTTCATAAAATGACTCTTCAACAACGATGCACAACAATTTGCCAGTCAAGCCGATAAAAGGATTGGTAAGCATTTCATAGTTTGCGTGACCGAATACAAAAGGTCTCAATTCGTTATGCCAAAGATTACGGTGCTCGTAAAATACTTCCGTCCACTGGTGTTCACGTAATTTCTCTCGCCACTTCATATCTGGAATAGCGAGTACCAAACCACATTCATCAAATAAAGTTAACGCATTACGCTTACGACTGCGCTGCTTCAAGCCATGTTGTTTTATTTCTTCAATATGCAGTAAATTCAATAAGGTCTTTGTTTTTGGAAACAAGCACCAAATCATCGCGCCAAAAAAATCATGCCAGTTTTCTTCTCGGGTAGGCACCTGCCCGGTTTGGGCGATAATTTCTTCGTAGTAGCGCGTTTCATTTTCTAACAACGCATTGGGTGTAAAAACAACCTTTTTGCCTTCACTGTTGTTGTGAGACAACTGATCGTTGAGCCACTCAAAGCTTGGCCATGAAGTAAATGCTTGTAAATTAAGCAGGGCTTGTAAATGAGCGAAAGGGGCCTGACTAAATAACTGACTGTGCCAATTTTCTGGAGCAGTAAACTTTTTCATGCGTAATACGAACTAATACTCTGACTTTATTGCTCGCTATTTTACTCTATCCACCCCGCTGCGCAAAAGTTAAATAACGTCAGTGCTTTTTTACAGCAACTTCTGCACTACATCGGCTTAAGTCGAATTAATCTTGCTTTTGTGGTATTACTTAGGTGAGAAGTAAAAGCAAAATAAAAGAAAGGTCATGAAACTAAAATTAACTCTAAGTGCTTTGTCGCTTGCTATTTTAGCCGGTTGTGCGACGACAAAAAGCAACACGCCTGAAGATATTTCCAACGCTTACAACAGTATTAATGCCCAGCAGCTAGGTGAGCACATCAAAACACTTGCCTCTGATGAGTTTGAAGGCCGAGCACCATCAAGTAAAGGTGAAGAACTGACGCTTGCTTATCTAACGAAGCAGTTTAAAGCGTTAGGTTACGAACCGGGTAACGGCAGTAGCTTTTTACAAGAGGTACCATTGGTATCGATAGAAGCTGATCCAAACATGACGCTAAAAATTGGCGAGCGCAGCTACCCTTACAAAAAAGGGATGGTGATGGGCACTAGCCGTATTAGCCCTGAGCAATCTCTAAACAACTCAGAATTAGTCTTTGTTGGTTATGGTGTCAATGCACCTGAATATGGGTGGAACGACTACGAAGGCTTGGACGTGAAAGGCAAAACTGTTGTTATGCTTGTGAACGATCCGGGTTACGCGACCAAAGATCCTGCCGTCTTTAACGGTAATACAATGACCTACTACGGTCGTTGGACATATAAGTATGAAGAAGCGAGCCGCCAAGGTGCCGCTGGTGCTATCATCATTCACGAAACGGCACCTGCTTCATATCCTTGGGAAGTGGTTGAGAACTCTTGGAGCGGTGAACAGTTTGGTTTCCAAAAAGAAAACAACAACATGGATCGCGTTGCTGTTGAAGGTTGGATCAGTGTCGATGTAGCCAAAGAGCTATTCGCCGACGCAGGCCTTAATTTTGAAGAAGCAAAAAAGAAAGCATCTGAAGGCGCTTACCACGTTGATATGGGCGACTTAACAGCTTCGGTTGATGTCAAGAGCACGATTAAGAAGTCTGTATCTTATAACTTCATTGCCACTTTACCTGGCGCGAAAAAGTCAAATGAGCACATTATCTACTCTGCACACTGGGACCACCTAGGTATGGATCCTAATCGCAAAGGCGATAAAATCTACAATGGTGCTCACGATAACGCAACGGGTACTGGCGGTATCATCGAAGTGGCTGAAGCGTTTGCAAAATTACCTCAACGTCCAGATCGCTCTATAACTTTCTTAGCCGTTACCGCTGAAGAGCAAGGCTTACTTGGTTCTAAGTTTTATGCAGAGACACCTGTTATTCCGGCCAATCAAACGGTTGCAAACATCAACTTGGATGCGCTGAACTTGTTAGGTAAAGTAAAAGACATCAGCGTAGTTGGTCTTGGTAAATCCTCACTAGACGGCGTGTTAAAAGAAGTTGCTGACGAACAAAACAGAACTATTTCCAACGAATCAAACCCTTCTGCTGGTATTTACTACCGCTCAGATCACTTTGCATTCGCGAATATGGGGATCCCAGCAATGTATGCTGGTGGTGGCCATGAACCTTATGACGATGCCACAGCGACATATCGCAAACGCATGAGTTTAGTGCTGCGTGGTTGTTATCACCAGCCGTGTGACCGCTATAGAAAAGAGTGGGATTTAAGTGGCGCTGTTCAGGATCTTCAGCTATTTTTCAAGGCGGGTTATCTAATCTCTCAAGACGAAGCATGGCCAACTTGGAGCAAAACCTCAGAGTTCCAAAGAAAATAAATATAAATGATATTGATTTTCATTTAATTTAACTCTAAAGTGCAACTGTTATTAGGTTACCGGTTGCACTTTATGCTCTCTTACTCTCGTTCGTATCCGCTTAAAGCGGCCTCTCAATTTGCAATGTTAATCGCTAACAAGCGTTTAATACTGCCTGTACTTCTAATTGCAGCACTTTTTTATGGACCCGTTCGAGATATAGCACTGGGCACGCTCGCAGATGCGTTTTTCCAAGTCAGTGTATTTGTGGCTGGCACCTTAGCTATCTACTATTACCTCGTAGAAAAATTGCCGCAATTGGAACTGAGCTACCTCAGTAAGAAATCGCCCACATTAGAAGTAGCTATGGCCGCTGTTTTAGGTGCCCTACCAGGCTGTGGTGGCGCTATTATTGTTGTAACCCAATTTACCAAAGGACAAGCTAGCTTTGCCTCTGTTGTCGCAGTGCTGACAGCGACAATGGGCGATGCAGCCTTCTTGTTGCTAGCAAAAAAGCCACTCGAGGGTATGACGATTATTTTACTCGGTATCGGTGTTGGCATTCTCAGTGGCTTGGTTGTTAATTTACTCCATAAATCTGACTACTGTAGACCGGAGCAAAACAATAAAGAGGTTCAAGACTGCGAGCCGCCGACATTCGCAGTAAGGATGAGTGAACCCGTTTGGAAGGTGCTACTGTTTCCTTGTCTTGCTATTTCTTTGTTAATGGCGTTTAACCTCGACTTAGGCGAGTTTGAAAAGCCCGTTGAACTACTTGGTGCAGCAATGGCTATTTTTGCTGTCGTCATTTGGGCACTGTCATCTAAAGGTCAGACTTATAAGCAGATAACCGCTGAGGAAGAAGAGGTTAAACCCCCTTCACGTCTTGCTAAAATCTTACAAGACACACACTTTGTTACGGCATGGGTCGTTGCGAGTTTCATGCTTTATGAATTGTCAGTCGCTTTGTTTGGTCTAGATTTGGCTGCATGGTTTACTGAATACGCAATATACGCACCATTAATTGCAATTATGATTGGATTACTGCCAGGCTGTGGCCCGCAAATCGTGGTAACAAGCTTGTATATTCAGGGGGTGTTGCCTTTCAGTGCGCTTGCCGCCAATGCGGTCGCCAATGATGGTGATGCTTTGTTTCCAGCCATTGCCCTAGCACCAAAAGCGGCACTACTCGCAACAGTCTATTCTGCGATACCAGCCTTGCTAGTCGGTTATGGTATATATTACTGGAACTTGCCTTAACACATTTAAACACCGTATAACGCATTAAAAAAGCGACCAGAGGTCGCTTTTTTATACTTCGCTAGCCGATTAATAAGCTCGATTTATTTAGCTATCCACGGCTTTGCGCTGACTAGCTTAGTTAACACATTAAACTTTCCATCGTCGGTTTCCCAGCTATTTGGCACCTCAAAACGACATCGATTTTCCTCACAGTAAACATACTTGGCAGATAAATCGACATGACTCGCAAATTCCAGCGTCACACCTTTTTGCTCAGGTAACATAAAAGACAATAGTTTCCCGACAAAGACGCCCGACAAATCACTTAATAGTGATTCAAATTCATGATGTAACTGATAAATTTTTCGTTTAGTCAATTCTTGATTGGTAAAGTGAGCAGACTCTATTTGAATTTTGATTTCGCAATACTGAGCTGATTTAGGCGTTACCACCACAACCGCTTTGTCTTTATCTAGTTTTTCATTGACGGGTAACATCAGCTGCGCGTCTTGCGTATATTGTAAAGGCTGTGTAGATCGCTCTGTGACAATTTTGCCATCAGCGATTTCACAAGGTTCCTTACTCTCACCCTCTACCAAGTAGAAGTTTACTCTGGCAAATTCAAAGTCACCTTTTTCAACGACCTTTAATCGATCGTAAAAGCCTTCATAAGATGCCACAAACTCTTCAGCGGCAACACTACAGCTCATTGCCACAAGCAATAACGAGAGTATTTTATTCTTCATCAAAATAAGCCTTGTTATGTCTTATCATATCATTGAGTTCCTCAATGTAATCTTCGCCACGTTCGGAGTAAGACATTAAACCAGGTGTAAGCTCTGTTGCTGTGATTTCTTTTTTCTCAGCCCTTAGCTGTGCTCTGACATTTCTTAGCTCTCGATACGCATCATGTGTATTAATATTCCTAAAATAAGACGTTACTGATGCTCTCACCGATTTAAATGCAGCCACTTCATGTGCGGCTTCGTCCGCACGGCGTTTAGGGATCATGCCGCAACCCGCTCTATAACACCACTGTCCAAAAAAGTTTAAGCCGATGCGAGCAAACCTAGAGGTTCCCCACGCTGACTCATTGGCAGCCTGCATTAAAGCGAGCTCTTTAGGAATAATATCTACTTTATCAAGCGCTAATTTTAAGCTTTCTTTGGTGATCTCTTTTTGATCTACTTTATACAAATCAAAGATTTTTAATACCCTTTCACTTTGTACATCTGTCAGAGTTTCATCAAACTGCAACATCATCAACGCAATCTCTATACTGGCTCGCTGTTGTAAAATTACTTTGTTCTCGGCCTCGACATGGGGTTTAATAAAGTCGAAAAAGCGCCTTTTCTTAGTTGCAATATCTCTTATTGCCGCAAAGTCAGGCAAAACTACATCATGTAATGGTTTTTCAGGCGCAACCACTTCTGGCTGTTCAACGATTACTTCAGGAGTTACTTCTGGCTCTGGTTGTTTGGGCGGTTCGGTAATAAATGGGTAAACAATTGCGTATAAGGAAACGGCAATCAATAAAAACTTAATCAAGTTAGAACGCATGATTCTCCTCTCACTAGTACCTACAAAACGAGATTCTGAACTTCCTTTGTCAGATAATAACTCGTTGTACTTAGTTCATCTCATAAAATGGCCGGTGATTATAGCAATAATAGTCGTTAAACGCGAATTCCCCCCACTTTGTCGCTAAATTAACGGTTTTTTTCAATCATGCCAAGTAATTACAATTTCAATTTAAGCTCGCTATACTAGATAGAATAAGCACTGACGCTTACTGTTAAACGACAACTGTAGAGAAAGGTATGACGCAAACAGCTTGGCATGACCGCCTGCTAAACCAAACAAAAAACAGACCAAATGATAACCGCTCTCCTTGGCAAATTGATCGTTCTAGGATAATTCACGCTGCGGCTTTTAGACGTTTGCAGTCAAAAACGCAGATTATGAGTATTGGCGTGAATGACTTTTACCGCACAAGATTAACTCACTCACTGGAAGTGTCTCAAATTGGCACAGGCCTATTACGCCATTTGAAATTGCAAAATCCTGAATTTGATTTTTTCCCGTCTGCCAGTTTAATTGAAACAATTTGCCTTGCACATGATATCGGTCACCCCCCTTTTGGCCATGGTGGTGAGATTGCGCTTAATTATTTGATGCGCCACCATGGTGGCTTTGAAGGCAATGCCCAAACACTCCGTATCGTGACAAAACTAGAACCATATTCAAACGGCTATGGTATGAACCTGACCCGAAGAACCTTGTTAGGGTTTATCAAATATCCTGCCTATATTGATCAGCTTTGGCATCAAATCCCCTCTGAGGAGCGCAATCAAAGATTTATTTATACGCAAAAGTGGCTGCCAGCGAAAGGTGTTTATGGCAATGATAGAGATGTGTTTGAATGGATATTGGCACCTCTTAGTGATAGTGATAAAACGCGGTTTATGTCATACAGCCATCTAAATGAATATAAGTCGAAGACAATTTATAAATCTTTAGACAGTGCAATTATGGAGTATGCCGATGATATCGCTTATGCAGTTCACGATTTAGAGGATGCCATTGCAACGGGGACTTTGTCAGAGCGAGATTGGTATAATTATGCCATGCCTGCATTTAAAAACATTGCGTCTCCTTGGTTAGAGTCCAATCTTACAAGCATTACGCACAGGCTATTCTCAGACGATGAACCTCTCAGAAAAGATGCCATTGGTGAGCTAGTTAATATCTTTATTATCAACTGTTCGCTTGTTGAGCGTGAGGAAGACTTCGAAGAGCCGCTTCTGAAGAATACAGTTAAGCTTTCCCAAGAATTTGAAGAAATCTTAAAAGTGTTAAAGCAGTTTGTATATCAGCGTTTGATCCGTGAACCTAAAATGCAGCAGATTGAGTTCAGTGGTCAAAATATGTTGATTGATTTGTTTGATGCTTTTTCGAGTGACCCTATGCGTTTACTGCCCTATACCGCACAATCAAATTATCAAGTGGCCGAAGATGAGCAAGCTAAGATGCGGGTATTAGCAGACTATTTATCAGGTATGACTGATGAATATGCGAGACGTTGTCATGCAAGACTCTTTGGCAGCGATACATAAGTTGCGCCCTAATGCCTGATCGCGCTTTAGCAATCAGGCATTGAATCTAGGTCTAACCAACGCACGTTACCTTGTTCTACCCATTGGCTGATCTTTTTCTTTTCTAAGCGCCATGGGTGTCTTTTCCACCCCTGAAAGCCAAAACCAACAATTGTTACTTTATGGCCACGTTCTAAAAAATGAGCGATTGCTAGTAGTCCAGAGCTGGGGCAAACGGGTTTATGATCAGGCTTTCCTAATTTAAGCAAATCTATTAAATGATCTCGTCTATACTGTTTATCTAGTCGGCTCACAATATGCTTATTTTCAATATTTTTGATAATGTCATTTGAGAAATCGATTTTTCCTTTTCTCTTTATCGTCTTAAAGAAGTGTTGTTTAACTGGGTTGGGCGCAGGCTCAGTAAGTACGACACTCTGTAAATTTTCCATATTAAACTTGGGAAAATTTTCGGCTAACTTTTTCGCTTGCTTGCCACGGCTAGAAAGCCATAAGTCCGTGCATTTTTCCCCTAAATGTTCGGGGAAACCTGAACAAAAATTAAACCGCACTACGCGATCAAAATGATTAACCTCGGAGCTAATATCCATATTTATTGGTCCATTACCGAGTACCAGTACGCTTTGGGTTTTCATTCACTATGCCTTGTATAACAATAAAACCAATTTCTCTAAAAGAAAATGAGTATGAATCAACTCGTTTAATCAAACTTGGTAGCAAAAACAAACGACGTGGATTATATTTTTGTTGGCTTAACAAATCATTAATGGAATAAAAAATACTGAAGTTTAAGTGTAATAAGTGCAGGAAAACTAGGGAATATTTATCATCAATAAGGTAGTGCATATAAATTGCACTACCTTAATCTGGGTGGCTAATTTAGTTTTTCGTCAACAATAGGATAATGATCCCACACATGCTTATCGGCAAGAGAGCGAACCAACTTAACATACTCTGCATGTGTCCACGCCAGTGGGGTTGCAGAGTTAGTGCCTTCTCCTAGCTCATAGCCAAATGGGTTCACACCCACGCCATCCCAAACTTGCTCAGGTAACATAAGTCCTTCGTTCGCGAAATATTCCATACCACGTACGTAGGTGTGCTTAATACGATTGACCTTTTCTGTCGTCAAGCCTTTAGCTGCCGCAGCTGCTGCAATCTCGTAATGGCCCCTTTCACCAGTAAAGAAAGGCCATACTCGACCTCTTTGCCCTGGTGTATTTTGGCCACCTTCAGCATAATTGGACCCTTTGATCTCATCTTCGCCATAGCCATCATTACCATAGCGGCGATAGCCAGGGTATACATTTGGGTCGCCTGCAAACGTAAAGCTATATTTCACGCGTAGGTTTTCTGGCAATGTCTCATCTTCATATTCAGGGAGTGTATTTAGGATACTCGGTGCACTCGCATCACGAACACCATAACGTACCAGTTCCAAAAAGCCCCCATCTATGATTTGACGTTTATCCAATCCAACGCGGCCGTTGTTATCACCTAATTTAACAGCTGAATTTGGGTTCTCATCTCGAGCAATACGGATGAAATATTCTCCGTCCGTGTCTTTGCCTTCCAAATTACCTTTTGTGGTATACATAAGTGCTTCAACTTTAGCATTATATTGCTTTGCAGTATCAAGGTATCGCTTAACACCTGCGGTATCTCCCGCGAGCTTGGCGATATCACTTGCTGTTACTAGGCCAGCAATAATGGCTGCTGTCGTCGATGGTGAAAATCCATCTTGCTCTTCCCAACGTTCTTGCTGAGTCGCAGGCGGTGTGATCTGCGTATCATTCCAAAGAATTTTTGCACGTCCACCGTCAACTAAAAACTCAGCAGCCGGCTTTAGCATACGCTCATACCAATAAACTAGCTTTTCGTCACTTAGTACACCAGCCTGCCATAATTTCCACGCTAACATAATTGGCATAGCGGTTTGGTCAAGCTGAACACCAACCCACTCAAGCTCGCCATCTACATGGGTCTTTTGTAAAAACCAACCTGTATCTCCATGATTTCCCGGAGTTTTGTCTGTTACTTGTACTTTTTCAAGATACTCAAATGATGTAAGCGCAGTATCAGGGTCGCCCATTGCCAAAAACGCCATGGCAACTTGATAAAAATCACGTACCCAAACTGCTTTATACCCCGTATGCCCTTGTTCCGCAGCCACAGTGTCACCCCATGGATTAGAAAGTGAAGCAATAAGAGCGCCTGCATGCGTTTTATCTTCTTGTGCCTTTAATACCAAAGCGCTGACATTCAGCAGTTTGCCCTGATCGGTTGTGTAATTCGCCAAGCGATCCATCGGCTTTAAACTCGCAAGGTAATCTTCCCAACCTACCGCATCGCCTTGACCATTGAAGTTTGCTAGTACTTTTTGATAGCCCTTATCTAAAGTAACACTTCCCTGCTCAAAGCTGGTTGACTGACTATTGCCAAAGCTTAATGCTAAATCAAATGTAGCTGAGCCTTTAACATCACCAAGTTCAGCTAACCAGTTAACATTACCTTTTTGCTCGCCCGTGCTTTGATAAGTGCGTGACAGTTGTTGAGATTTTTTTAGTTCAGCTAGGTTATCGCTGCTGCCTGTAAAGCCAACCGATGCCATGGTAAAACCAGATTTACTTTGCAGCGTTAGATAATTGTCACCTTCCCACGCGACTAGACCTTTATCTGTCACTTTGGCTGAGTCGTTTAAACCATTGTTGTTAACATAAGGATTGACGTTCACAAACGCCTTTACGCCCTCGAGCTTAGTGTCAACTTTAGCTCTAACAAACAATGTTTGACCATCAGGATCTGTAAAGATGTGCTTTTCAAGTGTGAAACGACCTGCTTTGTCTTGGCTGACTACTTTATAAGCTAGAGACAAAGGGCGACCAGCATCGTCTTTGTGCAGGTAGTCAATTGATACGTCTAAATCATCTTGTTCGGTTACAGTAAAGTCCTTGCCGGTGACGATAAACTGCATGTCGCGTATTTGTGCTTGATGGATCAAACCAAACATCGTTTCCGTGACCATACCTTTGGCGATGGAAAACCAAACCTTTGATACCTCACCTGTTTGTGCATTATTTGCATATTGGCCATTTTTATAGGCCTCATAAGACGTACCAATACCGGTTTTATCTGAGTAGGTCCAAAAAGGCTTATCACCAGGTGCGCCTGGTGCCGTTTCAAGCTGCTGCGTATTACTTGCACTTTCGCATCCGAACAGGCCAGCGGCAACTAAAGCAAGTGACAAACTTGATAATTTTTTCATTTTTTCTCCTTAGTGGTGACTCTATTACGTATTCGTTTTTACACGCGCAACAGACAGCGCCGCCAAAACAAACGACACCCCACCAATCACTAATGCATAAATAGGTTGATTCTCGAAAACGTTTCTTAAAATAAGGCCTAGGACACTGGCCGCTAGAAGCTGAGGGATTACGATAAAGAAATTAAATATCCCCATAAATACGCCCATTTTGTTTGCAGGTAAGGCATCACTTAACATTGCATAAGGCAACGACAAGATAGAGGCCCATGCAAAACCAATGCCAACCATGGGGATCCACAACAGGCTAGGATCCGCGATAAATTTAAAACTCAATAACGCGCCAGCACCGAGCAGAAGATTAATACTATGCGCACCTTTTAGCCCAACTCGTTTGACAATAAATGGAATAAACAGCGCTGCTATCGCAGCAAAGCCGTTGTAGGCAGCAAACAAGACCCCAACCCAATCTGCACCGTCGTTATAGGCTTTAGAGGTAACATCAGTCGTGCCATAATGAAAGCTAGTAACCGCAGATGTAGTGTAAATCCACATAGCAAACAAAGAGAACCAGCTAAAAAATTGCACCACTGCAAGCTGCTTCATTGTCTGTGGCATAGTGAATACATCGTATATCACTTCATAAAAACCACCGTCGGTACGCGCATTATTTTGCAAGTATCCGGCTATCAAAATAATGGCTGAAAACGACAACAGCAAACCACTGAGTAGATACAACTCTTTTTCAAGTTTAAAGAACGTAACTCCAGCTAAGATAACACCACCCAACACACCGCTAATCAAAGAGAATTTGGCAAAGTTGATAGTTTGTTTTTGTTCAGATGGTGCCCCTTTCAAATGCTCAGGTTCAAATTCGGCTAATTCCTGTGGGGTATATTCTCGCGTTTTAATAATGGTCCAGCCAACAGCCAAGAATAAAATCGCTCCACCAAAGTAAAATGCATACTTAACCGACTCAGGGATCTCTCCGGCAGGCGCTGTATTGCTGATCCCAAACCAATTGGTCATCATCCAAGGCAAAGCGGACGCCACGATAGCACCAATACCAATGAAGAAGCTCTGCATCGCATAACCAGTCGCACGCTGCTTTTGATTTAAGTTGTCGCCAACCAGCGCTCTAAACGGTTCCATCGTGACGTTAATAGACGCGTCCATTATCCACAGCATGCCGGCTGCAATCCAAAGTGTCGGAGAGTTCGGCATGATAAACAGTGACAAGGTCGTTAAGATTGCACCATATAAAAAGAAAGGTCTTCGGCGGCCAAGGCCAGTCCACGTTCTATCACTCCAGTAACCAATGATAGGCTGTACAACTAAACCTGTTAGCGGCGCTGCGACCCAAAGAATAGGAATATCATCCACTGATGCACCCAGCGTTTGGAAAATGCGGCTCACATTACCATTTTGCAGGGCAAACCCAAACTGGACGCCCATAAAGCCAAAACACATGTTCCAAATTTGCCAGAAACTCAGTTGCGGTTTTTGTTTTTGCATAATCAGCTCTCTAGCTTATAAACAACACTGGCAAGCGGCGCCAATGTAATAACAAGTTGGTTGTTTTCTATTTGCAGTGTCGGATGAGACTCTAATAAGTCTGTTACTTTCCCCTGCCAATGCTTCGGAAGCGAAAGCGTCACGACTTGCGATTGCTCGGCATCAAAGTTACTTGCAATCACAACGCGTTGGGCACTATTCGCTCTAGCAAACGCCATAACGCTGTTCGTTTCTGTGCCGTTCGCTCCCTTAACGGCAACGTCAATGAGTTCGCCTTCGATAATTGCTGGCAGGAAGCTCAGACTCATAAGCTTTTTATAGTAGGCACGGAGTTGCTTTTGCTGTGCTGTAAGTTGCCCACCATCAAACTTACCGTTGTTCATCCAAGCTTGGTGCGCCGGAACACCAACGTAATCAAAAATACTGGTGCGACTCGGTTTGCCAAACCCGGCCATTTCAGAACCATCTTCACCTACAGACTGACCGAAATACAGCATTGTTGGCGAAGAGCTTATCAAGTGACTCACAACCATCGCTGGCTTGCCTTTTTCTGCGCTCCCCGCAAATTCAGGGCTGGCGATACGTTGCTCGTCATGATTTTCTAAAAAGTGCAACATATGAGGAGCGATGTCAGACACGCTGTGGTGCGCTTGCATAACGGCCTGTGCATTGCCTTTACCTTGCATCAAAAGTTTCAAGCTGTCATAGAAACCAACTTTGTCATACAAAAAGTCCATTTTTCCTTGATGAATGTAGGCACGATACAAAGTTGGGTTATACACTTCAGCGAGTATGAAAGCCTCTGGATTCCTCATTTTTATTGAGGAATTCAAAAAGCTCCAAAATTCCACAGGCACCATCTCGGCCATATCGTAGCGGAATCCATCTACGCCTTTATCTAACCAATATAACGTGATGTCTCTGAACTTATACCAGCTATCAGGTAAATGCTTGTCTTGCCAAAACGCGTAGTGCGCTTTGTAATCTTGTTCAGCCATATCGGCAGGCAGTGTCGGAAAGTCGTAGCTACCATCAGGGCGAACCCCATAGTTTACTTTGACGGTTTCGTACCAATCATGAATATGTGGCTGAGCAGCCCGAGCGCCATTCCCAGTCCATTTAGCAGGCGATTCGATAAATTCGCCATCAGCCAAGTGATGTGATTGACCGCCTAGCACTTGATAGTCCTCAGAGACTGGGACTTTGAAGTCTTGCCCGCTTACGTAGTAAAAGTTATTGTCGCGCGCGTAAGTGGCATTGGTATCATCATTTGCACCAAAGTCACTAACTCCTGCTGGCGCGTTGAGTGATTGATAATTTCTCGCCACATGGTTCGGCACAATATCAATAACCACTTTCATACCCGCTAGGTGCGTACGCTCAATCAATGCTTCAAACTCACTTAGACGATTCGCGGGGTTATTCGCAAGGTCGGGGTTCACATTGTAATAGTCTTTAATTGCATAGGGAGAGCCTGCACGGCCTTTGACGACATCAGGGTCATCAATACCAATGCCATACTGGCTGTAATCCGCCACAAGTGCGTGGTGCAAAACACCCGTGTACCACATGTGGCTTACACCCATCGCTTTAATTTCTGCGAGGGCTGTCGGGGTAAAATCAGCAAACTTGCCGACACCATTTTGCTCTTTTGTACCCCAAGGTATGTTATTACTATTTGTATTGCCAAATAGTCGTGTAAACACCTGATATACCACTGGCTTTTGTTCTTGTTGCTGTTTTGCCTGAACAGTCTCTTCAGGGGATTGGGCCGTCTGACAAGCAGTCAAAATCGCGCCTCCTGAAATAAGACTTAGCGCAAGCACTAATGGTTTTATTGTCATTATATTGTTGTCATCTTGGTATTTTAATTGAGTCTACTGACTTGTAGCCTACTGTTGAACCACTTGCATACGTATTCAAGGTGATGATTAATTTGTTATTCATATACAGAAACGCGAAGTATGTTAAATACTTCGCGAAGTGAAATACAACAGAAAATAGTATATTCGACAAATGCTCGCGCTTTTGCTCAAAGCTAACCAGTCATTTAGGCCGTTAACTAGAAAAGCGAGCTAGCTGCGCTTTATGATCTGAAAAGTTTAAACCGCACCGTCTAATATACTCACGAATTTTACTGACATCATGTACATTGGCATTTTGATTACCAGCTACGAGTTGGTGCTGCTCAGGGTAAATACCATACCCAGCTAGGAGGCAATGCCAGCTGACTGAAGGGTAGTACTTATCAATATTTTGCCTATCCAACTCGTCAGATAAATTCTTACCTTGCACCCAAGCATTCAAAACGTCGAACAGAGATTTTGATATTTGATTGTTATTGGCGTTATCTCGCCAATAGTTTGTATCTGTACGGCTATTCACACGGTAATGGGCGACAATATAATCGCGAATCGCCTGATATCGTTGTGCCATCATTTGATTGTGTTTGCCCTGCTCTTTGCAGGTAAATTCGCCGTCTTGATAACACTCTATAAACGACTGAACGGTTTCTTGCACTATATGTAGTGCCGTCGCTTCAAGGGGTTCAATAAAACCTTGAGACAAACCGATTGCCACACAGTTTTTATGCCAGTGTTCTTTTACTTGGCCCACTTTCATGCTGAGGTGTCGAGCTTCTATCTCGCTATCTAGCATGCCAAGTGCAGCCCTTAACTCTGTCTCAGCTTGGTCTTTATCACAATATATGGAGCTGTATACATAGCCATTTCCTATCCGATTGGTGAGTGGAATATGCCAACTCCAGCCAAACTTTCTAGCCACAGAAGTGGTTTCAGATGCAATGACGTTACCCTGCTCGGTAGCAAGCACAACGGCGCTGTCGTTAAATAAGTTATTTTCAAATGATTCGAATCCAACTTGCATATGCTGCTGCATCAACAAGCCAGAAAACCCCGAGCAATCAATGAAGATATCACCGCAGATTTCTTGGCCTTCTTCACAGACTAATGCTGCAATAGTGCCATCAGTGTTTTTACGCACATCCGTTACACGTGCCTGAATGTGCTCAACACCAAACTCACTCGCTTTCTCTGCGAGTAATTGGCCTAATTTGCCGGAATCAAAATGATATCCATAGTTGATTTCAAAGGGAAAACTTTCAGCTGCAATGGGAGCTTTGGCATGCTCAGCTAAATAAGTTGATAAGAAAAATGGATCGGGGTGTCCTTCGAGATCGATCCCTTTTCGACGAACAAAACTGTTATGGAAAAACGCTGGCGCTGAGTAATCGTCAGGCTGCGCTGGAAACGGGTGAAAATACTGCTCAAACCCTGGCCTTGTTGACCAGTTCACAAAACGAATTCCGTTTTTGTAAGTGGCGTTACACTTAGGCATCCACTGAGATTCTGGCACCTCAATAAAGTCCATAAAAGCTTTAAATTGAGGGGTTGATCCTTCCCCTACTCCTATTATTCCGATATCAGGTGACTCTACCACACCAACATGGATATCCTTATCGCACCAACTTTTTGCAATAAGGTTTGCCGCCATCCAACCAGCAGTTCCTCCACCTAGTATGACAATTTTTCTGCTACTCATTGCCTTCCCCCTGATACACCATCTAGTTAACGATTTATAAAACAAAGCCACCAAAACATACGTTCTGGTGGCTTATATTTCAAGTGACTAACTTTGCTAATTAAAAGCTGTAGTTAAAGCCTAAGAAGTATTGACGACCAAATACTTTATCTTCACCTGTTCTTAGTGAACTACCTAGGTTTGAAGTATTAGGTTCATCTGTCAAGTTGTTGATCTGGAATACAGTTTGTATTCCGTTGTCAAAGTCATACGTTGCTTGCCAGTCAACAACTGTGTACTCATCAGCCGTGGTAGGCGTTGTGCCACCTGGTGTCGCACCTAAGTACGTGTACTCGTCACGGTAACGAATATTTAAATGCGTTGTGAACTTATCAATATTCCAGAATATTGTCGTACTCCACACATGCTTAGACAGACCAGGCAAATCTAATTGCAGATCTGGGAAGTTGCTACCACCATCAATGGTTGTTTCACTCTCTGTGTAAGAGTAGTTAGCGTTTAGACCTAAACCAGAGAATACACCCGGCAAGTTATCAAACAGCGTTGTGTACGCTAGCTCAAGACCACGAATATAACCGCCTTTGTCGTTATTACGCGTCGTCTGATATTGCCCAGGTACGAACCCTTCTGGTACTTCTAGACCAATCGAAGACCAATCTATTTCACCTTCAAAATACGTTACATCTTCAATCAATGACTCGATATTCTTCCAAAATAGCGCTGCGACAAATGCACCGCCATCTTCGAAGTAATGCTCGTAAGATAAATCCATTTGATTTGCTCTAAATGGATCCAGGTTTGGATTACCTTTAGACCAAACGTTGTATCTTCGGCTTACACCATCGTTAGCAGTATCCGCCCATGAACCCGCACCACCACGTAATTGATTCACAGGAGGTCGTCCCATTACTTTTGCAGCAGCAAAACGGATTTGATCTTGCTCGGTAATGCGGAAATTAAGGTTTAGTGATGGCAAGATATCTGTATATTCAGGGCCATAGTTTACATGGCGATAATCTGTGCGAGTTACACCATTATCATCGGTAATTGAGTCACCGACTTCATCACCTTGGATTTGCTGAATACCAATAGACTTAGTATCGGTACGTACCGCGCGTACACCAAAGTTACCAGATACTGGAATATTACCAATCTCAGTATCAATGTTAGCCATAACGTAAGCCGCTGTAACTTCCTCTTTAACTGCACCACTTTCTACTAGCGTCCAGTTATGCTCCCAAGTTTGTTGCCCTTCATAGTTTCCAGCACCAAATACAGAGTTAGCAATACCTATCATGTCTAGGTCGAAGTAATCAAAGCCACCACCGTTTTTAACAGTGACAAAGCCAGTTAAATCATGTGGAACGCACGCGTGATTTTGGTGGTTAAACTCACAGTTTTTGTTTGTAACTATCTCACCATTTGGTAAACGATAGCCATTTTGTCCTTCACGAGCCCCCCAGCGGAACGTTGAACGCTGATCTGTAAACTCACGTTTAGACCAACGTACACCCACTTCAACCGACGAAATAATGTCGTGTTCAATATGGTATTTAAAGTCTAATTTCGCGCTATCGATTTTATCAGTGTACTTATGAGGGAATTGTTCCCAGTCACCCAAGCGCATATGAGCAAGGTCCGTATAGTCATGACCTAATACCAATTTTGCAGCATCTGTCGACTGATGTTCAAAACCAAAGTATTGGTTGCTTAGCTCCTGCCAAGTTTCTACTACAGTCCCGTCTTCTAACGTTGCCGTACCAAATTCATAGGCATGCATAGACGCAATCATATCGCGGCGCGTTTTTTCACCTTCACTGTGAGCAAGGTCGAAGCTGATTTCCCACTTATCAGTAGAGTAATCTAAGTTCAAACCAAAGCTATCCGTTGTAGACTCAGTTGATTGGTCTTCAGAACGCATCTCTACCCAAGGGCCATTTGTGTCTGTTATGTAAACATCACCCGCAACCAAAAAGCCATTATCAAGTTTGGCATTTCTCAGGTCATATAAATCGCTAGAACGCGATAAGCCTTCTAAGTTCAAACCGTTTTTGCGGTCTTCTGAATCAAATGTAGAGTGGAAGTAGTCGAACTGAACCTTAAGATTATCAGTTGGCTGATAGACTAAAGTACTCATCAAACCTAAACGCTCATCAGTACCCACTGAGTTTCTGTACTGATAACCGTTAAATGAACGCTCATTCGCTTCACCATCACCATCGATATCACGTGTACCTTCAGGAGAGTGGGCTGAGAACTCTACCGAACTATTTGGCTGATTTAGGAATGCTGCACCAATACCAAAACCTAATGTTTCATCTAGAAACTTGCCTTGGTAAGAAAAGCTTAAACGTTCTCCGTTTGCGTCTGCGTCGATGTCTGATGCCGCGTCATTATGCGAAAATCTTGCGCTTGCATTAAAGTTATGTGTCTTATCTGCATCTAGTGGGTTCGCTGTTTTGAGTTCAACGGAGCCCGCAACGCCGCCTTCTACTAAAGAGGCTTTAGGCGATTTATAAACAGCTGCCTGCGTGATCAGTTCTGATGGGTATTGATCAAAAGAGATCCAACGGCTACCCGCAGAGTATCCACTCGTACTGGCTTGCTCACGGCCGTTTAATGTTGTTTGAATGAAATCTCCGTTCATACCACGAATATTTAGCTGAGATGATTGACCGCTGTCTCTCACAGCTGTGACACCCGGTAAACGGCTCAGTGCGTCTGCAATTGATATATCTGGTAAAGAAGCTAGGTCACCCGCATCAACCACTTCTGATACGGTATCGCCAAATCGTTTTTTATCGATTGAAGCAATGATACTGCGGCTTATGCCACGCACTTCGATTACTTCAACTTCTTCATTCTTCTTTGCTGTTTCTTGCTCTTGCGCACTTACAGAGTGACTTACACCAGCAGCAATTAATGCAGCTGTTAATAAGCTTGGTTTGAACGTAGACATATTGTTTTATCCCAATTAGCTTTTTATACGTCGCTTCAATTGTTATTCATTGCAATCATTGACACCAATGCTGCAAAAATAAGTTCATGTGACGTTAATTTTGTTGTCACCGGCAATAGTAGCGCTGTGACTTGGCTGCTCACAACTTTATGCATACGTATTCAAAAATGATTGAGCGGTAATTCCATACAATCCATCGTCTAAAAAAAGATTCTAATCTTCTGTTTTATATACTCTTATTTAAAGCTCCGGTGCTTTTAACAAAAACCTCTAGATATTTAATATTACTTTACATTCATGTAACCAATCAGCTTCTCGCTGATTAAATATGACAGGATTCTTACAGAAATATAAGTTGGTGAACACCGAATGGAAATTGGTATTACCAATATTTGGTTGTTTATCCCATAAAAGCACTGCACTTTATAATCTCCCACTATAAATTGGTAAAGTTATATATGTAAACCTCACCACGATACTCTTTTGGTAAAAAAATGAAGTAATTTTGATGCATACGTATGCAGTTTTTTTACTCATATGCGAGCATGCCGTATGCTTTTCGACAATGTTAATGACCCGATTCACGTTGCTCTCAAAAGTAATTGAGAAAGTGAAATCACTGCACAAAGCTGGAGAATAGTGCATGGCTCAAAATGAATGGTGGAAAGGTGCGGTAATTTATCAGATTTACCCACGTAGTTTTCAAGACACCACAGGTGATGGTATTGGTGACCTTAATGGCATCATAAACCGCTTAGACTACATCAAGTCTTTAGGCGTCGACGCGGTATGGATCTCACCTTTTTTTAAATCACCAATGAAAGACTTTGGGTACGATATCAGTGATTACAGAGATATCGATCCAATGTTTGGTAGTATTGGAGATTTTGACAGGCTTATAGAGCAAGCACACCAGCGCGATATTAAGATCATTATAGATCAAGTGCTAAGTCATACGTCTAATGAACACCCTTGGTTTATTGAAAGCCGCACAGACAAACACAATGCAAAAGCAGATTGGTATGTATGGGCTGATGCTAAACCGGATGGTAGCCCCCCCAATAACTGGCTATCCATATTCGGGGGTGTTGCGTGGCAATGGGAGCCGAGAAGATGCCAATACTATTTGCATAACTTCTTAACAGAGCAGCCCGATTTAAATTTTCACAATCCTGAAGTAAGAGCAGCTGTACTAGATAACGTCAAATTCTGGTTAGACAAAGGTGTCGATGGTTTCCGTTTAGATGCAATTAACTTTTGCTTTCATGACAAGCAGCTAAGAGATAACCCTGCGAAGCCAAAAGACTTGCGTCAAGGACGTGGATTTAGTGAAGATAACCCCTACGCGTTCCAGTACCACTACTATAACAATACACAGCCTGAAAACTTAGCATTTATGGCTGAGATTAGGTCACTTTTGGATCAGTACCCAGGAACCGTTAGCTTAGGTGAAATTTCATCTGAGGACTCATTGCAAACAATGGCCGAGTATACCTCTGGTGGAGATAAGCTGCATATGGGCTACAGCTTTGAGTTACTGACCGAGGACTATAGTGCTCAGCACATCAGAGAAACTGTTTCGCGCCTAGAAACGGCAATGACCGAAGGCTGGCCTTGTTGGGCCTTTAGCAACCATGATGTGCAACGAGTGGCGAGCCGCTGGTCAAAAGATGGGAAGCGCGTAAACCCTCAGCAGGTTAAAATGTTAACAGCGCTACTTGGCTCTTTGCGCGGCAGCGTATGTATGTATCAAGGTGAAGAGCTGGGATTAGGGGAAGCTGAAGTTGCATTTGAAGATCTTCAAGACCCCTATGGCATCACCTTCTGGCCAAACTTTAAAGGCAGAGATGGTTGCCGCACGCCAATGCCATGGGCAAGTGATAAACTAAACGCAGGATTTACTGAAGGCTCTCCATGGCTTCCTGTATTTACGGCACACGCAAATAACTGTGTGCAAAGCCAAGAACAAGAAACTGATTCAACGCTGTCGCAGTACAAAGCCTTTTTGGCATGGCGGAAAACCCGCCCTGAGTTAATTACTGGCGACATTACATTTATTGATACCCAAGAGCCTGTTCTTGCTTTCTATCGTGCAATCGATGATAAAAAATTGCTTTGTGTGTTCAATTTATCTGAACAAATTACAGATTTCGAGGTCGAACAACACAATTACACCCCTATTAAGGACCTTGCTCATCAATCAGGTGAGCAAGCAGCAGGAACGGTAACCCTGCCCGGTTACGGCTGCTTTTTTGCATCTATCTAGCACAGATGAACCCAAAGCCCCCTATTGGGGGCCTTTTTTATATTTCACTTTTAGCAAAATTTTATAAAGCGCGTTTTAGCTCACTCACTTTAAGAGCTTTGTAGTAATACCAACCTTGGTGCACAAGTACACCCCGCTCATACAGGTAACTCGCCTGTTGCTGTGTCTCTACCCCTTCAGCAATGAGCTTTTTGTTTAGTTTTTCAGCCATTTCAATCACCGCATTTAAAACTGGTGACTGCAAATTATCCAGCCCAATTGATGCAACAAAGCTCTGATCTATTTTTAGCAAATCGATGGGAAAGCTCTGTAAATACTGTAGGCCGCTGTAACCTGTCCCAAAATCGTCAATTGCAATTTCTATCCCCATATCTACAAGCTGTTGTAAAATAAGCTTTATCTTTGCCTCTGACAGTACATCTCGCTCAGTCAATTCAATAGTCAAATTATGAAAGATCCCCTTCGCTTGGCACAATTTCTCTATGTAGCTTGGGCACATCAGCAAATAGCCATTAACGTTAAAAGATACTTTAAAATCACGGTTATTTGCTACCACCGCTTTCAGATCTCTTAATGCCAAGTCTATTTGATACAGTGAGAGTTCCAATATTGTGCCGTCTCTCTCTGCTTCAGGTATAAAATAAGCAGGACCAAGCTCTCCTTCGAGTGGGTGCATCCAGCGAATAAGTACCTCAACCCCTTCAATTTTTTGGCTTTGTACATTGACCAAGGGCTGATAAACATTAAATAGCTCTTTGCGATTTATCGCATCTAGCAACAATGTGCGACTGCTCAATAGACGTTTATCATAATGATTCAGCAGTAGCACCAATCCTACCCAAGACGCTAAATATAGAAGACACAACACAAGTAACCATAATGGGTCGGGGATGCCTAATAATCGGGCTTCCTTACTTACAACGACCGCCAAACGTGGCACATTATTAAATGGCTTTATGTATAGATATTTGCTGGTTTGGTCGTCGAATCGCGCCTCAACCTCTGTACTTCGACTTAACGGAAACAATTTATGGTCCAGTGGTAAGCTATACTTGCCTTGCAAAAATACCGGAACACCAGTCTCAGTATCAACAACCGCAACAAAATCTAATGATTTATATTTCCTCAAATGTAATGTGTCATTGATCCAGTCAGTTGGTAGCAAGGCATTGACCTCATAACCATCATGCCTTGTACGGGCCAACACAAAAGCAGGCACCTGCAAAAATTCAGAAATAATCGGCCCATGATAACGCAGACCACGTTTTTTAATGGGCTCTGCCAGATACATAGGCGACGACATCATACCAAAAGAGTTGCAAATTAGGTTACCACGCGGACTCACAATACCTATTTCACTGACTGCGGGGTTTTTAAACACAAATTGACGCATTTGGCGGATGGTATCGTCATTGCATTTTGCATCAATATGATCTGATTGACGCAAAAACTCATCAACATTATCTAGCTGTGATTGAAGGTCGACAAGAACGCGCTCTGCCATGCTTTGTACAGACGACTTTTCGGACTCTTTGTGTTGGATATATATGAATGTGAATAAAAGCCCAAAAATAAATGAGCAGATCAACCAAGAAACAAAAAAATTTTTGATGCTGTTTGTCCAAGAATGTTTTCTCTGACGCAAGCTAAGTTCCTAGAATCAATGATATGGCAAGAGTTTAGAATTAAACAATTACAAATTTATGACAAAGGATCTGCCTTTACAGGCAGATCCTTTTGGTGACAGCTGTCAAATCCACAAATCGTGGATTTGCACCAATCTGATATTAAAGGTTTTTACTCGTGCCTACTTCAACACGTGTTTTTAACTTTTGACCAGGTCGAAAAGTTACCACACGCCTTGCAGAAATAGGTATGTCTTCCCCTGTTTTAGGGTTCCGACCAGGGCGTTGCTTTTTATCACGCAGGTCAAAATTGCCAAAGCCAGAGAGCTTAACTTGCTCTCCGTTTTCAAGCGCTGAGCGGATTTCTTCAAAAAACGCTTCAACTAAATCTTTGGCATCCTTTTTATTTATCCCCAATTTTTCAAATAGGTGTTCAGCTATGTCGGCTTTAGTAAGCGCCATATCTAGTCCCTCAACGATGCATTAAATTGTTTGGCCAATTCGGCCACGACTCTGTCTACAACCTCGTTGATATCTTTCTCTTCGAGCGTTTTATCAACTGCTTGTAGGGTTAGGGCGATGGCTAAACTCTTATAATCGGGTTCAATACCTTTGCCCTTGTACACATCGAATAAGTTTAGGTCAACTAATTGATTTCCGCCAACTTTCTCAATGCTTTCTAAAATATCGCCTATTTTTACATCATCTGCAACTAAAATAGCAATATCTCTGCGATTTGATGGGAATTTTGAGATACTAACGGCTTCTGGCAGCTTTCTTTGCGTAATTGCAGCCACTTCTACCTCAAATACAAACGCTGTATCGTTCAATTCCAATGCTTTTTGTAATTGTGGGTGAATCGCACCGATAAAACCAACTTTAACACCATCAGCATAAATTGCCGCTGATTGTCCAGGATGTAACCCATCACACGCTTCGGCTTTAAAACTAAATCTAGCAGGGTCATTGCAAACTGCAAGCAATGCTTCAACATCACCTTTGATATCAAAGAAATCTACCTTTCTACTCGCAATGCCCCAGTGCTCGTTATGGGTATTTCCATAAACAATACCGCCAAGCACTGCACTTTGACGGATACCATTTTCAGCACTCTCATCTTTTACAAACTTCAAACCATGTTCAAAGAAGCGAATACGAGACTGCTGACGGTTTTGGTTGTAGACAAGTGCATTCACCAAACCAGGCATCAAACTAACACGCATTGCTGACATCTCTACTGAGATCGGGTGAGGCAATACCAATGCGTCACTCTCTGGGTGAAGTAGCGCTTGCTTCTTAGGATCTACGAAGCTGTAAGTAATCGCTTCTTGGTATCCGCGAGATACAAGTTCATTTCTGAAGCGAGATACAGGCAATGCCGCTTCTTGATGATCTGTCATCTTAAGCGCTGCACTTGGCGCAACATTTGGAATGTTGTTATAACCAAATACACGTGCGACTTCTTCAATCAAGTCTTCTTCAATGCTGATGTCAAAACGGTAGCTTGGCACCTGAGCTTGCCACTGTGCATTTTCAAACGTCACCGCTAAACCTAGGCGCGTAAGAATATCGGTCACTTTCTCATCTTCGATGTGATATCCGATCACACGGTCTAAGCGCTCGCGACGTAGAGTCACTGATTTAGCCGCTGGTAAATCAGCTTCTGATACAGCCTCAACAACTGGACCGGCTTCACCGCCTACGATTTCTAGTAATAGTGCCGTTGCGCGCTCCATTGCATCGCGCTGTAGCTGGTGATCAACACCTCGCTCATAACGATGAGACGCATCCGTATGTAAACCATAGCTACGTGCTTGGCCTGCAATCGCTAATGGGTTAAAGAATGCACTTTCAAGTAGGATATCTTGTGTACCTTCTTTAACACCTGACGCTTCCCCACCAAAAATACCTGCCATAGCAAGCGCTTTTTCGTGGTCAGCAATCAATAATGTGGATGTATTGAGCTTTGCAGTATTACCGTCTAGTAGTACCAACTCTTCATCTTGCTGTGCTTTACGTACCTTGATGCCGCCAGAGATCGCTGAAAGATCGAAAGCATGCATTGGGTGTCCAAGCTCAAGCAATACATAGTTCGTTACGTCAACAACCGGGTCGATAGAGCGAATACCTGAACGACGTAGCTTTTCAACCATCCAAAGTGGTGATTCAGCGTCAAGGTTGATACCTTTAATAACACGACCTAAATAGCGAGGACATGCGTCACTATCGACAAGTTCGATGTCAACTTTGTCATCAATTGTCGGCTCTACAGTAGAGATTTCGATTTCTGTTACATCCAAACCGTTTAAAACGCCAACTTCGCGAGCAAGGCCTTTAATTCCTAAACAGTCACTGCGGTTTGCCGTTAGGTCAACATCGATTGTTACATCATCTAGCGCGAAAAACTCACGAATATTTTGACCAATTGTCGCATCTGCAGGTAGCTCTAAAATACCGTCAGAGCTTTCAGCCATGCCAAGCTCTTCAAATGCACACAACATACCGTGTGATGGTTGGCCACGTAGCTTTGCTTTTTTGATTTTGAAGCCACCTGGTAATACCGCGCCAACTTTCGCGACTGCGACTTTTAAGCCTGCACGGCAGTTTGCTGCACCACATACGATGTCTAAGAGTTCTTCTTCACCTACGTTCACTTTTGTAACACGCAGTTTATCGGCATCAGGGTGCTGACCGCACTCTACAACTTCGCCAATCACAACGCCGTCGAAATCACCAGCTACTGGGTCAACGCCATCCACTTCTAAACCGGCCATAGACAACTGTTCAGATAGAGCATCCGTATCGATCGCTGGATTAACCCACTCTCTTAGCCACTTTTCACTAAATTTCATTTTTGGTTCGCTCTTATCTGAATTGGTTTAGGAATTTTAAATCGTTTTCGAAAAATGCACGTAAATCGTTCACGCCATAACGCAACATAGTTAGACGCTCTACACCCATACCGAAGGCAAAACCAGTGTATTTTTCAGGGTCAATTCCAACCGAGCGCAATACATTTGGGTGTACCATACCGCAACCAAGTACTTCTAACCATTTACCATTTTTACCTTTAACATCTACTTCAGCTGAAGGCTCGGTAAACGGGAAATATGAAGGGCGGAAACGGATCTCCATGTCTTCTTCAAAGAAATTGCGAAGGAAGTCATGCAAAATACCCTTAAGCTCAGTAAAGCTCACATTCTCATCAACCATTAGGCCTTCAACCTGATGGAACATTGGCGTATGCGTTTGGTCGTAGTCATTACGGTAAACACGGCCAGGAGAGATAATACGTAACGGCGGTTGCTCAGCTTCCATAGTACGGATCTGAACACCACTTGTTTGCGTACGCAATACAAGTTTTGGATTGAAATAGAAAGTGTCGTGATCAGCACGAGCTGGGTGGTGCTCAGGAATATTCAAAGCATCAAAGTTGTGAAAATCATCTTCAACTTCAGGTCCAGACTTCACTGCAAAACCAAGTTCACCAAAGAATGTTTCGATTCGCTCGATTGTACGTGTTACTGGGTGTAGACCACCTGCTGGCGCTGCACGGCCCGGCAAAGTAACATCGATAGTCTCGGCTGCTAATTTTTGCTCTAGTGCTGCATTTGCTAACGCTTCACGTTTTTCGTTAATCGCAGTTTGTACTTGGTTTTTCGCTTGGTTAATTACTTGGCCTGCTTCTTTACGCTCTTCAGGCGCTAGTTTGCCTAAGGTTTTTAGTAATCCAGTAATTTCACCTTTTTTACCAAGGTAGTTAACTCTGACTTCCTCAAGTTGCGCAATCTCACTTGCACTTGAAACCGCTTCAAGCGCTTGCGCTAAAATATTCTCTAAGTTCATTCTATACCTGATCTGGTTGAGGTAATTTGCCTTTTCTGAATCAGTTATGATAACTGAAAGATGGGGCTAGATTCTAGCCCAAATTCACAGCTTTAGGGTGGCTTTTATAAAAGGAATGGTAAGTTTTCGCTGTGCAGCCATCGATGCATGGTCCAACTTGTCCAAAACATCGAGTAAAGCACGCATATCACGGCTCAGTCGTGTCAACAAAAATCGCGCACATTCATCACTCAATTCAAGCCCTCGCATATTGGCTCGCTTAACTAAAGCTTCCGCTTTATCGTCATCGCTCATGGAACGAATTTGAAAGGTTGTACCCCACGCCAGCCTAGACTCGAGATCTGGTAACGCGATATTTAACATACTCGGCAATAAATCGGCGGTCATCACTAAACACTTTCCCGCTTCATTAAAGCGATTAAAAAAGTTAAATAGTGCTTTTTCCATTGCGTCATTTCCAGCCACCAAGTGCACGTCATCAATACACACAACGTCTAAACCGTCTAATCCTTCGAGCACATCAGGGCCAAACTTGATCACTTCACGCAGAGAAATCAAGATGGTTGATAACCCCAGCTCTTGTGCGTGAATACAAGTTGCGTATAGCAAGTGCGATTTACCTGAATCCGCAAGGCCGCACAAATAAGTAAATTGAAAGTCCTGTTGAATTTCACTCAGTGCTTTTTTTAGATGTGTAACTTCCAGTGACTTTTCCCCCCCAAAGTAGGAGGTAAAAGTTTCATCATCAGGGAGAGTCACTGGTAACGCTAACTGCATAGGATCTAACATTACTGCTGCCCCACCCAGCTATACCTCAAATTTGAAGAGCTTGCGACTTGATGAAAGGCACGCGGATCGACATAAACTTCAAACGATTGCTCCAATTTTAGAGACTTTTGTAAATCAGACACCGAAGACATATGCTCTACTTCAAACTGCACTTGTTCTTTATTACGATACACCACATCCACGCTGTTTACTGTACTAATGGTGAGTAACTGTCTTTTTGCGCGCTCCACTTTGTCAAAAGTACGTAAGCCATCAACGGTGATCACTGTGCTATTGGTTGCATATGACTTGTTCGGGTCGATCACATACTCGTTAGCAAGCGCTGCAGACATGTCATTGACCATTGAAATTAACAGTTGCTGCTTATCACCCACCAATTGAACGGACTCAAACATATCAGCATCAGTATAACGCCAATCTAACTGCCAGCGGCTCGAATTTGGTTGCTTAAACAGTCGACCGGTGATCACTCGCTCTGCATTATATCTTGCTGAAGCCGCTTCTACCGGCTCTGAAAAGTTGCCCCATACCTCTGCAATTCCAACTTGGGACCGGTCGGTCAGATCCATCAAAGGCACGACCACAGGTACGCCCCACTCTGCGGCGGTATCATAAATAAGTCGCTCTAATTGCGGGTAGCTCTCCTGAGTGACAAAATCGCGGCGTAAGTTATCTTCGATGGCTAACCAAATCGCAATGAGTGGTCTGCGATTACCCCATAAGCCAAAGCCACTGTCCCTAACCAGCTTTTCTACTTTTTCAGCCTCAAAGCGGACTTTAATTTTTAATTCGCCCTCTATGTGCTCTATGTATTCATATTTGAGCATATAGTCCGAAATACGTCGTTTGCTTTTTTTGATCAATGGATGGTCGCCATTGCCCGCCTTCCCAGTCAGCTTTTTAATAACTTGGTCTAATGCGTCCTGACTTGCCTTTGCTCTGGTGGCTCGGGTTTTATCATCCACCACCAAAGTCGCCTCATAGAGGTCTGTTACCTCAATTGCATAAGCTGTGCTGCACATCCATATTAAACAAAGGAGGAAAAGTTTCTGTGCCATTACCAACCATCTAAACAAATATAAAGTTTGATCCTAATGCAATCATACGCGCTGGTAAAGCAATGCCTAAACATTTACTTAGCAAAATAAATTTGATTCTTTCCTTTGCCTTTTGCTTCATAGAGTGCGAGATCGGCATCATGCAATACCCCTTCTGCGCTGAAAGGCTGATTGATAACCGATGCCACCCCTATGCTACAACCACAACTCACCTCAACGCCTGTCTCAAGTTTTATCGGCGATGAAATCGATTTTAGGATACGATTAGCCAAAAGCTCCAATGAAGGTATGTCTATCTTTTCTGTGATCATCACAACAAATTCATCCCCTCCTAGGCGGCAGATAAAGTCATAACTTCTCAAGACTTGACTCAGCCGGTTGCTCACTGTTTGTAGCACCAGGTCACCACTTTGATGGCCATGATTGTCATTGACAGGTTTAAAATCATCTAAATCAAGATACAAGACATATACCAATACATCACTGCGCTGTGAACGCGCAGATAACCTTTCTAATTCTCTGAACAAGAACTTGCGGTTAGCTAACCCGGTTAAGCTGTCATGCAAGGAGTCATGTTCAAGCTTTTGCTGCAGAGCTTCTCTTTTCTCTATTTCTTGTTCAAGATTTTTTAAGCTCTGCTCTAATTCCGAAGTGCGTTCAGATACCTTTGCTTCCAGCTCTGACTGATAATTCTGTAAAGCTCGGTTAGCTTCGAGCAAAGCCTGTTGATTATTAAAAGCATCCAATGCAGAAGAGATTACATGGCTGATGGTATAAAGCACATCCACAATCATGCCTGAATATTCATCTTCTTTACGATAAGACTGAATAATAAAAGCCCCCAAATGCTGATTGCGGTTTACTAACGGAAAACAAAGCCACTGCATTGGAATAGATCCCAAAATATTCACCTCATTATTTTTCATCAGGGCTTCAACATCAGATTGGTTAAAGTTACACACTTGATTTGCTTTTAATGCATAGGCTGTAAGCGAGTGAGAAATATCATCAAGCGACAAGTTTTCCAAATCTTCTGCCTGCATATCATCTTTAACATCGTGAAAATAAGGAAAAGAAAGATTGCCATTTTCTTTGTACAACACCACAAAAAAATTGTCTGCATAGGTCACTTTTTGCAAAATACAGTGAATGTCTAACAAAAATCGTTGAATTGAGTCTGACGTATTTAAGCATGCTACGATGTCTGTCATGCTATCTATCACATAGCCGCTATCTACTGCATCTACAGCTATTTCTTTCATTTCGTATCCCTCATTTGTCCAAATTTTTCATATTCATAAGCCAAACAGCTCAAAGTTTAGCCATAACTTTAACCTTTTGCAGTATTTGAAAAATGACATAATTGTGTAAACATAATATTTTACACTTAATTTACAAAAATAATAATATGCACACGTTTATGGATCGGCAAACCTTCATCACTTTTCATATTTTGGCCATCATTGTCGTTATCGGCAGTATAATCACAGGCTTGAGGATTGCGCTTATCAGTCAAGACTGGATGTCCCCAATATCGATTCTTTTGCCGCAAGGTCAAATGCATGTTTGGCATTTAGGGTTTGGCATTGTGCTATCGTTAATTATAGCCTGCTATTTATTTTATTCGTTTACAAGCCCTTTTCGTAGTGTTCAGTCAAAATACCACAAATTTATTAACTACTTAGGTTATATTTCTCTACCTTTGGTCAGTGCGTCTGGCTGGCTTATTTGGGCAGACCTATATGCTGATGTCTCTCGCACAATTCACCAGTTTGCAATGTGGGCAATGTGTGTATACCTCGTTTTTCATGCATGGATCTATATTATTCAAAATGGCCGTCGTGTGTTTTCAATCCTCATCCCTAAACGGGCAACTTTACGCCACCTAAGTTTTGTATTTGGATTGGGTGCACTCTCATTATCCGGCCTGCTTTTATTAAAAAGCACAACACACCAGCTCAATGTTTTAACAATCGATGATGCAACATTTATCGAAATTGATGGCAAAGCAGATGAAGTAGCATGGCAAAACGCACGCCCCATTTCAGTTATGACCATAGGTGGGGCCAACTTTAATCAGGGCGCAACCGAAGTTACCGTCAAGGCACTGGCAAATAAATACGAAAGCTACTTTTTGATTTCATGGCAAGACGAAACCAAAAGCACTAACCATTTACCCCTTTTAAAAACCGCTCAAGGATGGAAAGTGCAAGAAAATGGGTTTTATAACTTTGACGAACGCACCTTCTATGAAGACAAATTTGCGGTCATGCTGTCGGATGGATGCGAAATTGCTGGCGACAAAACACTTCATTTAGGCGATAACCCCATTAATAACAAGCCCAAAAATTGGCACGGCAAAGGCTACCATGCCAGCCTTGACGGAAAAACACGAGACCTGTGGCACTGGAAAGCAGTTCGCACCAATGATATGTATCTCGCTGATGACAACTTTATAGGGCCACCAGCGCCTCATTTAAGCGGCAAACGCCGATATACTGCGGGCTACCAAGCAGATGGTAAAGAAAGTGGTGCCTATGTAATGAACTGGCAGTGGTACACGCCAAAGAATGTGATTCCCAAGCGATTACCCAACAATTTAGATATCTACCAACAGCATCGCGATAGCGTGCTTCCTTGGTTTGGGTCATCTCCCTACCGGGAGTCTGATGACTCATATCCACTAGGTACTTTTTTGTCTTCTGTTTTGTATCGTTCTAACCGATTTGAAGGAGACAGAGCCGATGTTAGAGCTAGAGGCGAGTGGAAAGATGGTCAATGGATGCTAGAGCTCGTGCGAAAACATAATACCCAGTCCAAATACGATGTCGCTCTGCAAACTGGGACTTGCATGTGGGTGTCAGCTTTTGATCACGCGCAAATTGCTCACACACGCCACATTAAAGCCATCAAATTGAGGTATGCTCTGTGATTAATCGCCTTATTTGGTCCGTTATAATTTTTAGCGCGCTCATCGCGCTTTGTTTACTTCCACAAGACAAGCCAGAGCTGACTCCGCATCAACGCTTTACTAAAATTACGAACACAGGACAGGCGCTCTTGCCTTGGCAAGGGCCTTGGGCCTGCGTATTAGATAGCCAAAATGGCCTCTTGTGGGAAGTAAAGACCGACAATGAAAGTGTCCATGATGGTTACTGGACCTATTCTTGGTTTGATGGTCAAAAAGGAAAAAGTAACTTTGGTGACTGTTATTTTGAACCCCAACGCTGTGACACCGCAGATCTCATTCGCCACACCAATCAACAAAACCTCTGTGGGCAAAGTAATTGGCGGCTACCCAGTGCGACTGAGCTTATCAGCTTAGTACAAGCGCCCAGCTCTCCATCGCAGCCTTATATCGCGACTGATTATTTTGTTCATATCAAGCGCGGAGACTATTGGAGTTCGGAGCATGACATCCCACTCCCCACCAAGTATCGTGCAAAAGGCCTTGGGGCCACCGCCATTAATTTTCATTTTGGTAAAAGCTATACATTGCCCTACCGAAATGCCGCATTTGTTATGTTGGTGGCAGATATACCAACAGCAAATACCCATCCGCAGCTAAGTCGTCGCGCAACTATTAAACAACACAAACAGGAATAACAACTATGAAAGCGCTCCACATTGGTATCGCTAGTACGTTACTTATGGCAAATGCCAGTTATGCCGCAAGTGACTACCACCGCATAATCTGGGACGGAAACCCAAGCAGTCAAGCCACCATCGGCTTTACCCCAGCAGGCGGTTCAAATCATGTTATTAAATACGGTACTAGCACCAATGAATCAAGCTGGACGACTAAGTCCGTTACCGCAAGCCATACTTTTGCAGGCAGCTTAAGCAGCCAGTTTGTTAAGCTAACAGGTTTACCTGCCGACTCCGCCATTTATTATCGTGTATGTGATAGCACAGGCTGTGGTCAGCACCTTTGGTTTAAAACCGCACCAGCCAGTACCAATACCGGGTTTGTTGCCATTGCAGGCGGTGATACCAGAACCGGATGGACAACACGCCGCTCGGGTAACCAAATGGTTGCCAAAATTAGACCTTTATTTATCATGCATGGTGGTGACTATACCAATGCCAACTCAGCCTCTGAGATGAAAGAGTACCTGAAAGATTGGCAATTGACGTTTTCTTCAGATGTGATTGGTGGTCAAAACTATAAACGCGTCTACCCATTCATTGCCACCCATGGTAACCATGAAGATGACAACTATAAAACACTGTGCCAAGTATTTGGCGTCGACTACAACAATGATGGACAATGCACCAGCGCAGATACTTATGGTGCTTTCAACGTTGCAAACCTTTTGCGTGTCTACACGTTAAATAGCCAGTACAAGAATAGTGGTTGGTCCAGCTATGCAACGGCGATGAATAACTGGCTAAAACAAGATTTACAGAGCCAAGGTAACAGCGCAAAATGGCGTGTTGCTCAGTATCATAAACCGATGTACCCACACTATTCTGGTAAGTCAGATAACACCATTTTACACACATGGTGGGCAAATGACTTTTACAACAATGCCATGAACCTTGTGGTCGAGTCTGATACGCATATTAATAAAATTACAGAGGCACTGAAACCTTCTGGTAATAACTTTGTGAAGACGACATCAGGCGGTACGGTTTATGTGGGTGAAGGCAGCTGGGGCGCACCTGCTCGCTCTGCAAATGATCCCAAGTCTTGGACTATCGATCTAGCGAGCATTCAACAATTTAAGGTGCTTTCAGTTACGCCCAACAAACTGGAAGTTAGAACGGCACAGTTTACCTCAGGTGCAAATACCCTCACGCGTGAACAACGTGCAGCAGACCCACTGGCACTGCCTGGTAACGTGAGTTGGTGGTATGCCAGCGGTTTGGGCGAAGTACTGCCTCTCGTTCGTAATACCAGCGGTCTTTCGGTAATAGAAACACCAATTGGGCCTGAGCCTAATGTACTTGAGAATGACGTACCAGTGACAGGCATCAGCGGTGCTAAAGGCGCAAAGTCTGTCTACACCATGGAAGTACCAGCCAATACGACCAGTCTTAAATTCTCGACCAGTGGCGGAACTGGTGATGTCGATATGTACGTAAAATTTGGCGCAGAGCCAAGCACATCAAACTACGACTGCCGCCCTTACAAAGATGGCAATAATGAGTCTTGTAATATCACACCAATTCAAACAGGCACTTATTATGTCATGCTAAACGGCTATTCAGCGTATAGTGGCGTATCTCTGCTTGGCTCGTACAGCGCCACAACAAACCCTGGCAACAGACAAGAATGGACTGGACTTAGTGCGAATAAGTCTAATTGGAACTTCAAAACTTTTGATGTCCCAGCGGGTACCACTAAATTGACCGTTACTATCAGTGGCGGAACTGGTGACGCTGACTTGTATGTGCGTTTAGGTAGCCAACCAACAACATCGAGCTATGAATGTCGTCCATATGAAAATGGTAACTCCGAAACCTGTACAATTACTAACCCAAGTGCAGGTACTTGGCACTTAGGAGTCAGAGCGTATGAAACATACAGTGGTGTAAAGTTGGTCGCTGAATACTAATTCGCGCCCTGCCCCTTGTGATGTAATAGTTAGCCCATATCTATAGGGCACTATCATGAGGGGCAAAATATGAATTTTCTACATACTATGGTGCGTGTAAAAGACTTAGACGCATCACTTAAATTTTATTGTGATCTGCTAGGACTTGTTGAAGTAAAACGAAAAGAAAGTGAAAAAGGCCGTTTTACCTTAGTATTTTTAGCAGCACCAGGGCAGCTTGAACAGGCCCAAGAGACCTTCTCTCCGACTATTGAATTGACTTACAACTGGGATCCTGAGGAGTACACTGGAGGCAGAAATTTTGGCCACTTGGCTTTCGCTGTAGACGATATTTATGCGCTATGCGAAAAGCTTCAAAAGGCTGGAGTCATCATTAACCGACCACCTCGATGCGGCCACATGGCTTTTGTTAAATCACCGGATGGCATTTCAATCGAGTTATTACAAAAAGATGAGCCAAAGCAACCCCAAGAACCATGGCTGTCTATGCCTAATACGGGCAGCTGGTGATCTAGCGAATAGAGTGAAGCCATGCTTCACTCTACTCAATTATTCAGAAATATGATACGAACTCACTAATTGCTTCATGTGTTTTCTGAACACAATTGAGTTAGTCGTATTAAGCAATGTACCAAGTTTATTTTTTTGCTTTTTTGGAACGAGTATTGCCCGGTAGTACTTTTGATGGGCTTGATGAGAAAGAGATAGGCTTGTCCACCAACCATGTTTTCTAGCATAGTAAAAATAGGTAGGACGGCTGACAACAGCAAAATCAACTTGTTGCTTAAGCACAAGCTCTAAAAGCGCTTTTTCACTGTTTGCATTAACACGTTGCAGCTTTTCCAGTTTCTCAGCGTCATGCAATTTAGGGTAAAAGTAGCCTTGTACACCCCCATAGCGCTTGCCATGTAATGATGTTGGGTTTTTATATTCAAATGGATTTTTAACGCTCGAGACAAACTCGTCAGTATCGTAGAAAAGCGGGTCACTCCACAGGTATTTGATTTGATCATTGTCCCCAAACCAAGCCGGATTCACACCCAAAACTGCGCCCTTGAGCTGCTTTTGTTCTAACTCACTACGAATACGAGTTTTTGGCCTAAAAACCAGCTGATATTGAACATCATCATGAAACTCATTCAATAGTCTCACAATATCAAAATAAAGCCCTGACTTTTCTTTTAAGCTCACAATATAGGGAGGCTTATCATGGTACGTATACAGCTTAATGCGCTCTGCTTGTTCACTCCATGCACACCAAGGTAACAACATCAAAATGCCAACAATTATTAGCTGTACCAACGTAACTCCTAAAAATGACTGAATGGCAATACATTAAATTTATATCTTCGCCATTCAGTCATCAAGTTTTATCCTCGGATGTTACTGACAACTGCCATCATTATATTTGACCAACAGCGTTGCACCTGATGGTGCCCCCGAAACTTTCAAGTAGCCCCAGTACTGACTTTGACCAGATAAATTAATACATTCGTTGTTGCCGTCACGTGCTGAGCGCGCGTCTACATTTGAGTCTGTAGGCCAGCCTTGGTTGCTGTACTCTAGGGTTAAATCGCCAGTGCCATGTGCTGTTTCAATGCTGATATTGCCTTGATCTCGCACATTTTCGAGGCTAAACCACATCGGCTCTTGACTCGCTAAACACACTGCAGTGCCCGCAATCAAGCGCCCATCAGACACGCCACCTTGTGTTTTACAAAGGTCCGGTAGTGTTGTTGGCGGCGCAGTAAAGTCAGCCGACAGCGATACGTTTTCGAATGAATTATACCCTCTTAACATGATAAAGTAGGTACCAGCAGTTGGCGCAGCAATATCGCAACGCTCCGCATTGCCCCCGACATAAGGTCGACAATCGTAACTCGTGAGTGTTGGTGATTGGCCATGTTTTACGTAAAGGTCGGCATCACCGCTTCCACCTGAAGTCACAATAGTCAAATTGGTCGCGCCAGCAGGCACTTGAACCTTAAAGTGCTTCATCTCATCTTGTTGCGCTGCAACAGTCACGGCTTGCCCTTTTTGCAGCTCTGTGATTCCATCATTATCTTGAGTAACGGTCGCAGTCGTAGATACAGTCGCGCGCGCGCCCTGTGGGTCGCTTACGGTCAATGACACGTTGTATTCACCTTTGGCGCTGTAACTATGCCTTGGATTTGCCTCTGTACTTTGATTACCGTCTCCAAACTGCCATAGGTACGTCAGTGCCTGCCCTTCAGGATCTGAGCTGCCTTGGCTGCTGAACATAATATCGTTACCTACGGCTCCGGAATATGGGCCATTAATTGCGGCTGTGGGGGCTTTATTGTCTCCACCACCGGCCAGATCCAGTGTCCACTGAGTGAATTCTTGAGAGTAACGCTGTGCCCAACCATCAATAGTCGCTTTATAACCACTCCAATTACCTTGTCTTGTTTGCGATAACATAACTTTCAGCTCTTCAAAGTGGCGCTCAAACATAAAGCGTACCGCTAGGTATCCCCATCGGTAAATTCGGTCTTGATCAAAACCGGCATAAGTCGTCGCAAAAATTTCGTTCAGTTGGTATGTACTGCCATCTTTTATGGTATCAATGGCGGCTTGGTTGTCATTCAGGTTAGCAACGTATTCTGCAACCCCTTCACTCCACCACACGATGGCTTCAGTCGGTGCATTAAAGTCGCCATATAAATCGAATCGCCCGTCCAAGTAATGCACATATTCATGCTCTAAATTCCAAACAAAGTGATCAGCCTTAGCATAACTTGCCTCGTAAGCGATGAAGTTTGCTTGGTTGCCAACTTTACTTGGGTCGCCCTCTAAATACATACCGCCATTATTGGTATCAATTTTAAAGATTGCTTTGGCATATTTAGCGTAATCGCTACTACTATCAAAAATATTGACTTGTAGCATGGTATTGTTGTCGTCAGCCACAGGCGTATTGTTTGTTTCTAGCATGTCATGAAAACGGGTTTCTTCTAACGCCATGGTTTGGCACGCCGAAAGGTGTTGCGCATTAGTCATGTTTTGCGAGCGAATACGGATGGTTGCACTACATTGATAGGTTTGAGAAAGTGCCTTACCTGTAAGCTCTTGCTCAAAGTTACATATTCCAAAGTCATTACAATCGGCATAATACGTTGCAACGTCTGCTGCTGCCAACCAAATACCATCACCATAACCAAAACTTTCATAGCGACTAAATAAGGCTTTTAGTGCAGTATCCACCGCTGGTTGAATCGCGGCATTTTTGTAGTTCTTCAAACGCGCCAATTCACTTGCTGAGTTGATGATCATATATTCCGCATCAGACCCAATCATCCAGCTTTGTTTGCTAAAATTGTCTAGTAAGCTGACCAATGTGCTGTCTGATTGCACTAGCGTAACAAAATTGTCGTTCCACTGGCCTCTGAATAAAATCGTGAACACCCCATTTACTGCGCTTCGCATATTCCATTTATCAGCGTAGCTTTGATTCCAACGCTGCAACCAAGATTTGACGACCGGTAAATACACGTCCTGCATCTCGGAAGAGTCCATTGTGGTAATAACTTCTTGAAGCACACGCCCATGCGCATCGCTGTTGTCATAAAAATGGCTGTTATTGACAAAACTATCGATTGCCCCTTTCACCACTGGCTTTAGATCTGCACCAAACGTTACAGAGTCATTGTAAAACTCCACGTAATAACCTGCACGAATGAACAAAAACAACGACTCTAGCGCGGCACTACCGTTGCCATCGTAGCTGGACGCCTGTGACCTTGCATATTCAGCGGCTGCTCGCATTTTGGCCGTTGTAAACACGGCAACTTGTGTTGCACTAGGTGCGCTAAATAACTGATTTACACATGTAGTCCCTTGGCTCACTACCAAGTTTGCGATAGTGCCTGCGCTAGCCTGCGCTAACTGATCTAAATTGCAATCCGCCGCTATTTCATTTGACGCCGACAACATAACATTTGCCGTCATCATGTTGGCCGCAACAAATCGCGATTCACTTTGAGCTGAGGGGGCTTTCTCACTGTGTTTAGTATGGTGTTCATCACCATGAGAAAGGTGAACTGGAGAAGATGTTGTCAATGGCTTAAATGCGCGCTCAGCTTGATGCTCATGCGCATGTAAACTGAATGCTAATACCGGCAATGACAAAACAATTGCTTTAAGTTTCATATTATTAACCTTTTAAAATGTGTATCCAAACCCGCTAACCGGGAACATATTTTTAACACAACAGCAATATTGCATACAATATATTTTATATAACTTTACGTAATAAACAGGCCAATAATTCAGCATTTAAATTATTTTTTGTTAACTATTTTATTCTTAAAAGATTGGAAAAGCGATGTATTAGCAGACAGGTTATTTTAAATAACTTAAATTATTACAGATAGTTACGCAGTGAATAAGCGAACTTATAACGAGGTAAGGGATTTGAAATATGACAGATTAATTTTAGAGATCTTTGATTTTTTTATAACACAAAAAGGCAGTGCCTATACGGTTTTATTCAAATATTGAATATGAATAACGCCTTGATTACGCATTGTGACCAGTAATGTTTGCTTTTCTAATCGAAGTGGGTAGTCACCATCAGGTAAATTTCTTTTGGTCAGGTTATTTAATCCTTCAACCAAACCCAATGTTTCAATCTGTTTAGTTTGCGCGCTAACGCGCTGATGACCTTGCTTTACATAATCTATGCCTTGATCAACGCATTTATCCACCACGGCTTTTGCTACGCGCTTGCCAGCTTCACTTTTTAATGTTTTAAAAAATAACGACTTAAAAATAGCGATAATCATGTTTTTACCCTGCTTTAATAATTTGCGACTATTTTGCCACGCGAAATTATTACACACCATTACACGGATAATTTAAGCAGGATAAAGCCCGTCTGTCAGCCTTTTTGGCCTTACAAATGGTTTCTAAATGTGTCTCTGCGCCCACCGACTTGATATCGGTAAGTCAAAGCATGCTCAGCCTTGCGGACTTTATTTTGATATCTCTCAGTCGCGTACCGCTGCACAAAGGGTCGCACCCTAAAATCATAAAATTTGCTTCACTACCAACACCATTGTAATTGCACATATTGATATGCTGAGCGGCTCCATGCGTCACCGCATTCAATGCTTGTACTAAAGTAATACGCTCTGATGGGTCTAGCGTGCGTTGTTCACAGGTATAGTGCGCTGGCATAGCCTCTATATCACGTTCACTTGCTATTTCAGCAAGCCTTAAGGGAGACAGTGGTTCACTAGGAAAGTTACTCTGCAAACATAAATTACAACCGTTACGAAGCACACTTTTGCACGGTACCAATAGTTCATTGAAATGATAGTCATTCACCCACTTAAATCCGCTGGTTGCAAGCCTGCCCATACTTAACCCCACTGAGGTTTGCTGGCTTAATCTGCTCAGCTGCGCAGATTTTAATACTTCACAATGATCTAATCGTGCCAACTCGTCCATATGACACTGATAGGTTTCATAGGTCGAAAATGAGCAGCGCTTCTGTGGCTCAGATGCAACTAAGCTATCGAACAAAAGCGCCACAAACTGGCTTTGTATCGCAGCTTCAAAATGACAAACACCTTGCATCTTCGCGTGCTCTATAATGCCGTTAAACGAGGCACTAAGCTCACTCAATTGCCAAATAAGTTCATGATCATTAAACGCCCAAGGCAAAATTGACATCGCTTCCGCTGTTACAAAACTGTGCTTACTCACCGATTGAATAAAACTTTTAAACGAGGGTGACTTTCCAAGTGCACTTGCTTTCACCCTGTCTATAAGCTGTGTGTTCACATACGCAGCAGAAAAGTCGCTACTTACAATACATACAGGTCTATCAATATTGAGGGCATCTAAAGCCTGTACGCTCAGTGACTCAAGCGGTTTTCCCCAGTTTAAAAGATAAGGCTCTAACCCAAAGCAAAACAAGCAGCTGCCTTTTGATAGGCTACTGTCTAGGTAGGTGAGTGAATTAGACACATAGTCGCAACTATAATCTTGACTGACTCTAGTCGCTGCGCCACTTAATCCATGTAGCCCTAAGTCCGCGTAGTGGCGACATAATGCTGACTCAACAAGATAGCAATGAACACTCATGCAACTGGGCATTATGGCTTCATTGGACTGTAATTGATGGATCCGTACAAAGCCTTCTGTTTGCTTGATCGTTTTGTATACTTCGTGAAAGTGCCCAACGCTAAGCAATCGTCCATTTTGCACTGCGATAGCCTCGGCCGTTTTAACTGTGTCTGAGAACTCTGTGTATATCACGCTACCATGGCGCGCATCAAAAATGTCGACTTGCTGTTCACTTTCGCTTGAACTTTGCGCACCCAGTGAAGGCGTAAAAAGATCTGGTGTATACTTGTCGGCCAATCGATTAAGCCAAGTTTGAATAAATGGACTCTCCATTGGGTGGCTTTGCAGCATTGGATTAAGAAAGTGCATCCCTTGTCACTCCCGAATAACTTAAAAAACTTGAATAGTGTGTTAGGTGCTTAATATATACGGCACAACTTCTTTAATAGGCTAGTAAACAGCACAAATAAAGAACATTACATATCATTACACTAGTCAGTAAACACAGATAATTACCAGAAACACTCCCTATTTTTTGCAAAAGTATGGCAACTAAAAGCATGTTTACGAAAATCACAGCGTATTTGACCAACGTTTTCAATAAACCTTTGCCTTGGAGCGTTTTAATGTACACTAAGCACTTTGTGACAATAATGACTGTTAAACGAATCAAACACTTGGAAGTGATATGGCAAACTTTTCTACCCACTTAAAGGCCTCTACCATTGTCAGTGCAACACTCAGCTCAGTGTTGCTAAGTACGTCTGAAGTGAGTGGGTTTCAAGCGTTAGGCTTATTTATTGTCGGTGCCTTAGCGGGGCTTCTGCCTGATTTAGACTCAGACAAATCAAAATCACTCAATAGCTTGTTTAGTATTTTTGCCATTTTGGCCGCAGGGGTTTTACTGCTCAATTTTAAGTTTAATTCTATTCTTGAAACTTGGATGTTAGGGCTCATTGTCTATTTGCTGTTTATGTTTGTCATAAAACCAATTTTTGAGCAGTTTACGGTACATCGCGCAACGCTACATTCGATCTCGGCTGTGTGCATGTTTGGCGTATTGGCGTTTCATAGCAGCTTACTTCTTGGTGTAACTCTGCACCTGTCTCTACTCTGTAGTCTTTTTGTTTTTATTGGGGCCTTAACACACCTAATTCTGGACGAGTGTTACAGCGTGGATATCGACAATAAAGAACTAAAAGCGTCATTTGGTACTGCGCTCAAACCCATCGATTTACGTTACCCCGTCACGTCTTTAGCACAAGTTGCTATTACCATAGGCTGCGTCTATTTTGCGATGCCCTATTTTTCGAGTATCAGTGACTTGCTATACACTTGGGCAGACAGGCTCCAATCGATCACGTTTTTACCAAACCTTTCAGACTATGAGTGGCCAATCGAGCTATCTTAATGATAGCTTGAACACCTTGCCCCCTAACTGCACCGGCGATACTGACGCAATGCGCCCAAATGACAACTTCATTGTACAGTTGTAATTACCGCAGGAATTTCATGAACCGCCCTATTTATGGTAAGTTACGCTCTCAAAATTTTTCGTTACCTTAATCAAAGGATATCCGATGGCTGAGTTTTTTAACCAAATCAGTGGCCTGTTGTGGGGACATATTCTTATATACCTATTAATAGCAGCCGGTGTTTTCTTTACTGTCAGACTGGGGTTCATTCAATTTGCCCAGTTCCCTCATATGATCAAAGTTATGGCCAATAGCCGCAATGGCGCAGGTGAAGGGATTTCGTCTTTTCAAGCGTTTTGTACATCACTTGCTGCCCGTGTAGGGACAGGTAACATGGCTGGTGTTGCAGTGGCACTTTACCTTGGGGGTGCAGGTGCAATCTTTTGGATGTGGTTAATTGCGCTCATTGGTATGGCAACCAGCTTTGCCGAAAGTGCCCTGGCACAATTGTATAAAGTCAAAGATGAAGAAGGGAATTACCGTGGCGGCCCTGCTTACTACATGCAATATGGGCTAAATAAGCGCTGGATGGGTGTGTTATTTTCACTGTGTTTAATTCTTGCGTTCGGACTTGTATTTAACGCCGTACAATCAAATTCCATTGCAGCAGCATTTGAAGTGGCATTTGATGTACCTAAATACATCATGGGCATCATCCTCGTTATTGGCTCAGCTATCATTATTTTTGGTGGTTTAAAAACTATTGCACGCTTTGCAGAGTTAGTGGTGCCATTTATGGCGCTCGCTTATTTGCTCGTCGCGTTGTATGTTTGTTTTAGCAACTTTTCTCAACTTCCTGCTGTATTTAAACAAATTATCGACAGTGCCTTTGGTCTCGAACAAGCCGCTGGTGGTGCGGTCGGTTACGCTGTCATGCAGGCGATGATCCAAGGTATAAAGCGGGGGTTATTCTCCAACGAAGCGGGAATGGGTAGTGCCGCAAACGCTGCAGCGAGTGCAACACCTAACCCTAACCACCCCGCCTCTCAAGGATATGTACAAATGCTTGGGGTGTTTGTCGATACGATTATTATTTGTAGTGCTACCGCTGCGCTAGTCTTACTTTCAAATCAGTTAGTTGCTGATTCTGGTGTAACTGGCATTGCGCTGACTCAAGCAGCACTGGTTGAACATGTGGGAGATTGGGGTGCCGTATTTATCGCCATTGCAATTCTATTTTTTGCGTTTACCTCAATTGTTGCCAATTACAGCTATGCAGAAACAAACCTGATTTTCTTACAAGAAAATAAAATGGCAATGATGGTATTTCGCGTGTGTGTTTTGGGCATGGTGATGTTTGGTGCTGTAGGTGAACTTGGTCTTATTTGGACACTAGCAGACATCTCGATGGGCTTGATGGCTATCGTTAACGTTGCCGCTCTGTTTATGCTTTCAGGTATCGTGATTTGGTTAGCAAAAGACTACCGTGCTCAGTTAAAAGAAGGTAAAACACCTAAGTTTGACCCAAGTAGCCGACCCGAAATTGCTAAAACACTCCCTGAAGGAATATGGCATAAAAAGTAGTTTTTAAATGCAAAAAGCGGCAGTCAACCTGCCGTTTTTTATTTCCATTGCGTAACAAGCTCTCTCTTTACAGCGCAGTTCTCAGCCAATATTAGTGGTATTTTGATATCGTCCCATTCCTCTTATCAGCCTAATTAATCCAATTCAGCTAAGCTTGTACAATTCGGGAGAATTCAACAATTGTTATATTATAACATTTCAAATATAATCCCTCCGAATCGTCACATCGCTTTGAATACTTTGGAGCAAGCAATGCAAAATACACGTGCGCCAATTTCGGCCATTCCAACTAACATCATTACAGGTTTTTTGGGGGTAGGTAAGACCTCTGCCATTCAACATCTTCTTTCGCAAAAACCCGAAAATGAACGTTGGGCAATTCTGGTCAATGAATTTGGCGAAATTGGCATTGATGGTAACCTATTGAATGGGCAAAAACATGATTCAGTATTCATTCGGGAAGTGCCTGGGGGCTGTATGTGTTGTGCATCAGGGTTGCCCATGCAAATCGCACTAAACCAGTTACTTAGCGAAGCCAAACCAAATAGGCTACTGATAGAACCGACTGGCCTTGGCCACCCGCTAGAAGTATTGCAATTGCTCTCGAATGACTATTATCAAAAGCTATTAAACTTACAACAAGTTATCACTTTGGTAGACGCCCGTAACACTGAGAACAAGCGCTATACCGATCATGCGACTTTCGTTCAACAAATTGCAATATCCGATGTTGTTATTGGCAATAAACAAGATTTATACGCCCCTCATCACAAAGAAACGCTTACCCGTTATTTATCTGAACGAGGCTTTGATGACAAACACCTGTACTTTTGTGAACACGGCCAAGTGAATAGCCAGTGGTTGTTTGGTCCGACTAAAGCAACGATAAAACCGTCTTGTCACCACCATCATCACCATGAAGCGGACCCAGCAAGAGATATAAATACTCAACCTATTCCAAAAAGCGGTTTCCTTGAGGCTCAAAACGAAGGTGAAGGCTTTATCAGTGTTGGCTGGCGTTTTTCTCCAGAACAGATCTTTGACCGCCAAAAGTTACATCAAGTTATCACTATGATTGACGCAGAGCGTCTTAAAGCTGTGTTTATCACTGCGCAGGGAATCTTTGGCTACAACAAAACAGCTGATGGTATCACTGAATTAGAGTTAGACGAATGTATGGAAAGTCGGATAGAGATCATCGCACAAAAACAGGACTCAAAGTGGCGAGAGAGCTTACTAAGCTGCTTGGTTTAGTGCGCTTGCCGACTAATTATAAAGTCTTTATTTAAATTGCCAGATATTGTTACAATGTAACAATATCTACTCTAGGAGGTAAACTACGATTCAATAACCAACGTCCGCTGTAACTCAGCTTTAAACCAAGTGACAACAAGAAAGAATATAAAATGAAAACAAACACATCATTAATCATTGCGCTACTCGCACCGCTGATATTGTTATCTTCAGCACATGCCTCAGCAATAAAACAAACAAAAGGCAACTTCGAAGACAAATTCCGTCAATTAGATGAAGTACTGCCTACCCCAAATGTCTACCGAAACGCGGCTGGCGAGCCTGGCCAACAATACTGGCAACAAAAAGTAGATTACAAAATAAAGGTATCACTCGACGAAGAAAAACGTCGCTTAACTGGCCATGAGAAGATCACTTATCACAATAATTCTCCCTATCGCCTAAAATACCTATGGGTACAACTGGACCAAAACATCTTTAAAGATGATTCAATTGCCAATATGGCAAATAACTTTGGTGGCGTTGGGCGCAGAGGTCCACTTACACAAGCTGGAGATACAAATAAGCCAGCAAAAATCAGCTTAGGTGAACTGAGACGTCAGCAATTTATGGCTGACAATGAACTTGGCTACGAAATCAGTGCCGTGACAGACAATCGTGGTAAAAAGCTGAGCTTTACCATTGTTGGTACACAAATGCGTATTGATTTACCCAAACCTTTAAAGTCAGGTGACTCTGTGAAGTTTGCGATCGACTTTGCGTTCAACATTGTTGAAGAAGATGCTGTGTCTGCGCGCTCTGGTTACGAGCACTTTGCTGATGATGCCAGACCAGGCGGTAATGACATATTCTTGCTCGCACAGTGGTTCCCAAGAATGCACGCCTATACCGATTATGAAGCTTGGACCAACAAAGAGTTTCTTGGTCGCGGTGAATTCACTCTAGAGTTTGGCGACTACGAAGTCGAAATTGAAGTACCCGCTGACCATATTGTTAGTGCAACAGGTGTACTGACCAACCCAAAAGATGTGCTGACTAAAACACAACGTGCACGCTTAAAAGAAGCAAAAACCGCCAAGCGCCCAGTTTTTATTGTGACTGAAGAAGAAGCGCTCGATAATGAAAAAGCAGGCACCAATAAGCGTAAAACTTGGAAGTTTAAAGCGGACAATGTACGCGATTTTGCGTGGGCTTCATCACGTAAATTCATGTGGGATGCACGTGGCTACCAGCAAGGCGGTGACGAGATGCCGCATGTTATGGCGATGTCTTTCTACCCCAAAGAAGGGGGGGAACTTTGGAAAAAGTACTCAACAGAATCTGTGATCCACACAATGGAAGTGTACTCTCGCTTTTCATTTGACTACCCCTACCCAACTGCTCAGTCGGTCAATGGCCCAGTGGGCGGTATGGAATATCCGATGATCACCTTCAACGGTCCGCGTACAGAGCTTCAAGACGATGGCACTCGTACCTACTCTCAAGCTGAAAAGCGTTTCTTGATTGGTGTTGTCATCCATGAAATTGGTCACATCTACTTCCCTATGATTGTGAACTCAGACGAGCGCCAGTGGACGTGGATGGATGAGGGCCTAAACAGCTTCCTTGATGGTGTAGCAGGACGTGAATGGGATCCAAATATTCCATGGGGTGTAGAACCCAGAGACATCGTCGGGTATATGAAATCTGAAAATCAGGTTCCTATTATGACCCAATCTGACAGCGTTTTAAATTTAGGTCCTAATGCCTATACTAAGCCAGCAGCTGCTTTAAATATCTTACGAGAAGTAATTTTAGGCCGTGAACTATTCGACTTTGCGTTTAAAGAGTTTTCTGAGCGCTGGCGTTTTAAACGCCCTACACCTTCTGACTTTTTCCGTACTATGGAAGAAGCCTCTGGTGTTGACCTAGATTGGTTCTGGCGAGGCTGGTTTTACTCGACCGATCACGTTGATATTTCCGTAGACAAAGTGTACCAAATGCGTCTAGATACGCACGACCCAGATATCGACTTTGCCCGCGAGCGCCAGTTTGAACAAAACAAACCTTCATCGCTTTTTGTTGAGCGTAATAAAGCTGAAGGCAAAAAGTTATGGATTGAATTGAACCCAGATATTAGTGACTTTTACGACGAAAATGATCGCTTTACGGTCACGAATAAAGAGCGAAATCAATATAGAGAGTTTATGGAGTCTCTTAAGCCATGGGAACGCAAAACGCTTACCCGCGCATTAGAAGAAGACAAAAACTATTATGTGCTAGAGTTCTCCAATCTTGGTGGATTGGTTATGCCTATCTTACTAGAGCTAAGTTATGAAGATGGCAGTACAGAAAATCAGTATATTCCTGCTGAAATTTGGCGCCGTTCACCAAAGCAAGTTCGTAAGTTAATCGTGACTGACAAAAACAAGGTGCTAAAGCAAGTTGTTGTCGATCCAGGTTGGGAAACGGCCGACGTGAATATTGAGAACAATCACTACCCTCGTCGTATTATTCCTTCTCGCGTTGAAGCGTATAAAAAGGCGAAAAGTAAGGACAAAGTGAAGCGCGATATCATGCAAGACATCAAAACTAAGATCAAAGCTGACAACCCGCAAGAGGATAAGTAATGGCTAAGCACATTCACCTTTTGGCAACCGTGTTAATGTTATTGATGAGTACCACGCTGATGGCTCACCAACAAAAGGCATCTGAAACAACGGCCTTGTTTAACAAAAATACGGGTCAGCTAGAGCTGATGCATCGCTTTTATCTTCATGATACTGAACATGCCGTGCAGTCACTATTTGATAAACATGCTGACATTCTGAGCTCAAAAAAGACGCAGCAACAGTTTGCCGACTATGTGGCCAAACAGTTTCAGCTTAAAACCCTAAACGGTGACGCCATCAAACTCACAGACGTTGGATTTGAAGTAGACGGTAAGTTTTTTTGGGTATACCAAGAAACGAAACTACCTGAAACGGCAGCTGGCATTAAAATGTTTAACGGCGCACTAAGAGACCTTTGGCCTACTCAGGTCAACATGGTCAATGTCGAAGGCAAAGGCAAAGTTCGCACTTTGTATTTTAGCCACGACAAAACTTGGCTAGTAACGCGTTTTTAGGCCTGTAAACGCCTTATAGAAAAGAGGGAGCCTCCTGCTGGGTCGCTCCCTTTTTTATTCTGTCTTTCAAAAACATAAAAGAAGCAAAACAATACTCAATAAAATCATATCATTAAACTAATCATATCAATTTAAAGGCCTAAGTAGTGCTTGTTACAAAAGTGCGCAATTTAGGCGAACAGAGGCAGTAAAATGCATTCAACACATGCCAAAATGTCCGCTAGCCGTGTGCACCAATAGCGATGAAAATCGCACCCGATAATACCTTGATAAAGCACTCAAACACATTAACCTCGCATTATGCGCAATTAATGTCCAAACAAACCAATTAGTTATTGCCTTTTAAAATAAAATCATTATAGTGACAAACCAAGTCGGCATATAGCGCAGCTTGGTAGCGCACTGTCATGGGGTGTCAGGGGTCGCAGGTTCAAATCCTGCTATGCCGACCAGCTTTTCCTATCCCTATTCAATCACTTACGTGAAAACTACTACTCCTTTTCAAAAATCCATTTGTATTATATTTGTATTTCATTTGTATTATTAATTTACAGATGTGCTTTGCTACGCCTGCTTTTCCATAAAATTAGCTAATCTTTTTCCTCGCTTGCGAAACTATATCCACTAGATTTATACTGTATATATAAACAGTATAGGTAACGTATGAAAGTAATACCCATAAAGGCACAAGCTGGGATCACAGGATTTGAGTCTCCCGCAGCCGAATACCGAGAACTAGGACTGTCTTTAGATCAATTATTAGTGCAACACCCAAATGCAACGTTCATTGGCTTGGCGTCCGGTGATTCGATGCAGGGCGTGGGAATATTCGACGGCGATTTACTTGTAGTAGATAGAGCCGTGCAACCGCAACAGAATGACGTGATAGTTGCGAATTTTAATAACGAGTTTGTTTGTAAATTATTAGACGTTGAGAATCGATTGTTGCGCTCTGCTTCGCCGATTTGTTCGTCAGTAAGAATTAGTGATTGCGATAACTTTCAACTTGAAGGTGTCGTCATTGGCTCTGTTCGTATGCATCGCAGCAATTCGGAATTAACTAAATGTATACACTAGTAGATGCCACTGCATTTTATGCATCTGCAGAGAAGGTGTTTGATCCGAGCATAAGAAAAAAGCCAGTTGTGGTCCTATCGAACAATGACGGCTGTATAGTTGCAGCCTCACCAGAAGCAAGGCGCTTAGGCATTCCCAAGTTCGAGCCATATTTCAAATTGAAGGACATTCTGCAAAAGAATGGTGTAGTTATTAAGTCGTCGAACTATGAGCTGTATGCTGATTTGTCAGATAAAATGATGAACGTCATTAATCAGTTTAGCGACAATCACTATATCTACTCTATCGATGAGTCATTTTTGAAATTCGACGGCTACGGCGATGTTGTTAGCTCTTGGTATGACTACGGCCACTTAATACGCCGTTCGGTTTGGCGAAAAACAAAACTACCTGTAGGCGTAGGCTTCGGCCCTACTCCAACATTGGCAAAAGCAGCAAACCATGCTGCCAAAAAGTTCCCTAACGCTACTGGCGTGGCTGTGATCGATAACGAACAAAGTCGCAGGCAAATACTGTCTAAAATGGGTGTTGGTGACGTTTGGGGAGTTGGGAGAAGACTAACTAAAAAGCTGCAACTATTCGGCGTCGAAACAGCGCTCGACTTAGCAAAGCAAAACCCGAGGCTCATGAGGCAACAATTTAGCATTGTGCTCGAGCGCACAATTACTGAATTAAATGGCAAAGAATGCTTGTCGTGGGATGAAGTAAAGCAGAGAAAGAAAGAAGTTTATAGCACAAGAAGCTTTGGTGAGCGGGTTACTGAGCCTTTCTCTCTCAAAGCATCACTCGCTTCGCACTGTTCTATCGTCACTAAAAAGCTAAGAAAGCAAAACTCATTGGCAAAACGCATCGTGATTTTTGCCCACAGTTCGCCACACGAGAATGACTATTTCAAAAAGTCTTTCATTAAAGAGCTTCCAGTTGCCTCAAATGATGCAACTGTGTTCGCTAATGCTGTAGAGAGTTTATTTAGCCAGCTATATAAAGCAGGCGTTAGGTACTATAAAGCTGGCGTAGGAGCTATCGAGTTGGAAGACGATGTGTTTCAACAGTCTGATATGTTCAATCAATCGCAAGATAAGCCAGAGCTCATGAAGTGCTTAGACGAGATAAACAGCAGATATGGCTCTACTGCTGCTTGTATTGGCTCAGAGCTACAAAGTAAAAACTGGGAAATGCGCAGAGAGTTTTTGTCTCCGCGCTATACAACAAGATGGCCGGATATTCCGGTTATAAAGTGCTGATATCTTCCACAGAAAAAGTGGATAAGGTGTAACCCTGTTTTGACAACGCGCAATATTCCAACATTGAAAGGTGTTGATTGGCTTTGATGAAAAAAAATACAAAATGTAGGTAAAATAATTTTACCTACAGTTAATTCCAACAGCAAACAACATTGCATTAAAAATCATCAAGGAGAACACCATGGAAATTCAAACTTACCTAAACGATGTATGCGCTTTCGATGCTACTCAATTCACATCAGAAAAAGAAGTGAAAGCGTATTTCACAGAAGAAAACTTTATTGCCATGTTTGGTGACGCTGAAACCGATTTCGCAATGGACCAGCTTGCAGATTCAGCTATTGGGCTTTGGGAGGACTTCCGCGCGGGAAAGTAGCGCAGTTCTCGGAGATGCTGACGCAAGTCGGGATTTCCCAGAACGAATTTTGCAGACGAGTTGAATACACCAAACAGCAAGTAATAAACTGGAAAAAAACAGGCCAATTCCCTGCGTGGGTTTGGTGGGCCCTTAAAGGAATGGAAGGCAAATGAATTTAGATAACCAATTAACTGAACTAAACGCTGAGTTGCCAAGCGAACATCAATTGCAGTCATTTACAACGGAGGAGCTGAAAAAGTCATTTCAAGCGTCCCTAGGGGTATCTGTTAAGCTATTTGAACATATGGCCAATGTTTGGAGGGAGTTAGACCGTCGCGGCGAAAACATGGACGAGTTTAGAAAAGGAGCCATGCTTTATATCGAGATGATAGCAAATAAGCGCTTAATGGCAGAGCTGGCTTTTAAATATGTTGGGCAAAGGGGCCTCTTAAATGCTCTGGCTAATTTACCGCTAAGGCTTCAGAGTAAACTAGCAAAAGATGACGTTGTTGATGTGGTTACTAACAACAATGGTGAAGCGCAAAGCGAAAAACTCAAGCTTTCTGAAATTCCCGCTCAGCAGCTTTCCAGAGTGTTCAGGGATGGCGCGATCAGAAGCGTATCTGAACAAAAAGAGCTAATAAAGCGATCTGTAAATATTAAAGCTAAGACTAGACCTAGAACTATTAAAAAAGTTGAGGTTCAAGATAATGCCTTGGTAGTGGGCAGGACCAGAATAGATATTGATTCGGCGCTCGCTGCATTAAGTGAGCATTACGGTGTAGATATTAAATAGCTGATCCAAAATGACGCTTGAAGGGAAAAAATTTGGTAAAATGACAGTGATTCAGCATGTTGGCTGCAAGCTCAATAGGAAGCGAGAAAAGCTCTGGCTTATCCGTTGTGATTGTGGGCGAGAGGAGGTGTATCCAAACAACTGGATCCCCTATTGCGAATCTCATGCAAAGTCTCATAGTGCAAAGTATGCTTGCATCCCTTGCATGAAGGGACCTTGCACTGTGTGCGGAGGGCCAATTACTGATCCAAACAAAACCAATATATGCTCACCAGAATGTAAAAAAATCGACGCAAAAAACCGCTCGTTGGCGATTTACCATAAGAAAAAGGCCGATGACCCCAATTTTTCACAAAAAAGGGCTCAGCAGCGGCTTGATTATCTTGAGCGAAACCCTGATGCAAAAAGAAAGAGCAAAGAGTACGCGCGAAAGCTAAGCGCGCAAAGAAGGTTGGATCCTGAGTACAGGGCGAAGCAAAAGCAAAACTGGTTAGATTGGTACGATAGAAATAAAGACCATGTGAAGGCGTACTACAAAGCATGGCATGAAGAAAACCGAGAGTGGGTGAATGAGTATTTGCGAGAATACAAAAGACAAATGCCCGAAGAGCAGAGAAAAAGGTATTACGAAAGAGACCGCGCTAAACTATTACAGAAGTTAAGAGATGATCCAGACTACTACAAAAGAGTTCTGGCTGGGCAAAGAGCAAGTAAGCAAAAAAGCGCTCAAGAGAAAGACATTGCCGAGTTGCTCTCTATGTTTCAAGTTATCGAAGAAAAGCTGAATGAATAATTGCGAAGCCTCACCAGAGGCTTTTAACTTACCTCTGCGCAGCATTCCAATATGACCAGCCGAATCAACACTTCCAGTTGATATTTATTCTTTGTGCTGTGTTGGAATGAAGATTAATTGAAATGGTAATTAGAACCTGATGTTCTGGTGTACTTCAAACGTTAGTATCATTTTGATAATATAAGGATAAGCCTGATTTGGCGGTTAGGATTAAAAATGTTTCTCCGTTGTGCATATTACAGCGGTTAAGTTAGCTGTACTAGCTCATACCTGAGCTTACAGTTTCAATGAATAGGTTTAGATTTCTTCTGACAGACAGCGATGATCGAATAACGGTCGCTGACAAAAGCAACGCCAATAAACATATAACATGACCAAGCCTGCACTTTTGCTGATGAGTATGGCACGTTATGTAAAATTTTATTTGGCTCGATTATCTCAATCCAATTATAAATTGCTAGGTCAAAAAACTACTGTTAATCTACTGAAAGTATTAAATAAGATTACTTATTGGTATGGAAGTTTTAGGTTGTGGATAACTTCCTTAAATCAAAATGCACACTAATAAGCTGTTAGTTGCCTTTACAAGGAGTAGTAAAAATGTCTGAGAATGGATTTGGCCATACTAAATCATCAACGGTGGACGTTGTAAGACATAAGTTATGAGGAGTTCATTCAGGTATGGGATGCTCCATTTAAAACTCCTGGCAGAAAGATTATCCTCACGTATGTTCGTAAAGGTGATGAAATTTCAAATATATCTAAATTTGAGTATCCTGAAAGTGGTGAATTCTCTCGTGTCGTAATCAGTGAGAACCAAGTTGAGAAACAGTATAGAGAATACAAACGTAAGTATCGGATAGAAACTTTACTTCCAAATGGAAACGTTTTAGTTAGTGATGAATTAAAGGGACTTTTCATAAACTCAATGTTTACGGAAAACTTTGATTTCGAAAGCTATCTCATACAGGAAAAAAGCTAGGCGATAAAGCTGTGATGAAAAAGCAAACACAAAATCAAAAATACCTCGTTGCAACATACCAAAGAATTGATGATAAAGAGCCTAAGCTTGTTAAAGTAGAAGAGTACTTGGGAAAAGACATAGTACAAACAAAGCTTATTAATAGCCCAATCGGCAACTAACAAGTTAATTAAACAAGGCGTTAGCGACTAAATATGACCCCTCCAATTAGATTAAAGCCAACTAAATCAACTATTAGGAATTTTATATTATTCTCGTCTATAGGTTGTTATCTATTTATCATTGTTTTTTTTCTATACAATGGAGTGGAAATATCTCAACTAGTTGACCATAAGGGAGTTGTTCTAAGTGTTTTTTTGTTGCCACCGCTACTCGGAGTTATATTCTCAATAGTTATAGTTCTTACTGCGCGTGTTGAAATACATAAAGAAGGCATCTTCCGTAGAGGGCTAAATAAGTATGGATTCAAAGATTTGATACCCTGGGTTAATATATTGGATGCCGAAATTATAAATTTTAATCAGGGACGGTTTTTAAAGTTACGTATTAGGTATAATAGAAATGTTTTATCAAGAAATGGCTCAAAAGCTATTGATACAACAAATATTATGCTTAGTGTTAAATTAGCTCCTTACCCAGATGACGAAATACTTAAACTCATGAAACTAGCAAGGTATGGTCGTCGCTAAGAATTGTATAATGTTTTTGTAAACTTACAGGGACATTTATACGAAAAGTTACCATTGTCTGCTTCTGGCACATATGCGGCTGTCAGATTTGATTGAGTTCTATTATTCGAATTTGACAGTTCATGTTAAAACTTATTCAAGTTAGCGCAGAGAATTGATAACCCTCTGCACCTTTCTTAAACCACACGAGGTGGATCTGGAATGCTACCAGGACCATGTTTTATGCTTAGGCCAAATCCCACCGCCACCACTTGCAGCACTTGCGGATGCTGCAAAAAAACAACATCAAATTTCATGGTTAATCCCTTCGGGTTTCTCCGTAATAAACCTTACTTTAACCGTTCAAGCCTTATAGCGTAATGACCGTATGTTATATGTACTCTAAAAATTTCAGTATGAGGATATTTCTGCTTGATTATCAATTTGATTAACTCAACCTGATCTTCTGGCATTTTCTCCCCAATGAATAACATCCTCAAGGCTTCAGGTGAGTATTTCTTTAAGCCATATTCATTTGTAAGAATTCTACGCTCAACTTCATTTAAAAAGGTTTCGTGCTTACTGCTAAGTGCTTGAAATACTGAATCACGCTCAATGATACTATTATCGGCATCTGATAATTGAAGCTTAGGAGGGCTAACATCATAAGCTACAGAGTTTGACGCAAAATACCCTTCATTCAGCTCTTTAAGACTATGTATTAGCATTCCTTCATCGAAACACATCAAAAAACCTCTGAGACCATCAGCGTAATGAGACCACATTGGTAAATTAGCGACATTCGAATCCTCAATCACAAATTGTTCCATTGGGATGTCCGAAGACATGGAAAGTACACCATTACTTCTTTTCATATCGTCAAGGAGAGTGTTGGCAAAGTCTTTTATAAGTTTCTTCGCCTGCTCCTTGAACCGTTCTTCTCCTAGTGACATATAAGTTCCAATAAATCGGGAATTAATGTCTGGAACAGACCCAGGTTTACGCTCATCAAAAATCTTTGCATACTTCTTTGTTTGCTTTATAAGCTCATTGATATCTGCCGAATCTAAAATAGTATCAATATCAAATGTAGCTTCGAATGGATCGTTTAAATCATCAAATTTTGAAAACCATAATGTAGCATTTGCTAAGCAAGTGATTGAGTTTGTGTTCATTTCCCTGAACTTATATAAATAAGCCTTCATTGGAGCTTCCTTTTCAGTGTCTTTATTCATATCTACCTTATTGGTTTTATAATCTTAACTATTAATTTATTAGCTGGATTTTAATGCGCTTAGCGCGACCTCTACCGCCTTATCTATCGCCTGCCCTTCATTTTTCACATCACTAAAGCAGGCCTTAATCTCTTTTAGCCCATCTTTAGTTGCTGGTTCTACATATGCATCAATGCGCTTCTTTTCTTTTTTCTGTGCTTCATGATGTGCTTTTCTAGCCGCAGCAATTGAGGCTTTTCGCTCATCTTTACTTTGCGCCATTAACTTTAACTCTTTATTCAAACTAACTTAATCCTATATCAATTTACCGTGTAAACAAAATAATAGATAAAAATGTTTACACGGTAAACTTGTTTTGCTAGATTTGTTTCCACGGTAAACATTCGAGGAAATGATTCAATGCTGATAAGTATCAATAGTTATTTTTGTGGTGCGGGGCTATTTGATAGCGGCTTATTAGATGCAGGTATTAATATCAATCAGGCATTTGAGTTAGACCAATCAAAAGGGTCAGAGTCGTTGATTTAGTCCAAACGCGATCAAACCTCGCCTCGACACATCACTAATATCAGTTCTGATGCATATAAACTGGTGTAACGAGCCAAAGAAGTCAGAGTTAATGGCGTCCTCAATTGAATTGCCACTTTCTTATTACAACTGTGATAGAACTTGACGTCTTTCCTTGTGACATTCAAAACATAAACTCAACTACATTGATCCTTTTGATTAATGGCTACTATTCACTTTGAATAGTCTTGCTTAGTTCACGTTTAGCATTTAACTTGAGTTAAAATTCAAACGATATAAAAGTAACGTACAAGGATGCAAAGTACATGAAGATTCAAGAAATAGAAGAAAAAAACTGGCTTGCTATTTTAAGCATTCAAAATGATGCTTACCATCAAGTTGGTCTAGAAGAATTAGATGTACTCAAATCTAAGTATGCCGCTTCACCAGATACTTGTTTTGCCTGTGTTTCAGACCAAAACGATGTATTGGGCTATTTGTTGGCGCACCCATGGAGTGGAACTCAACCACCAAAATTATTTGAGCCACTGCCAGATATTGGCAATAGTGATACCTTATTTCTACATGATATGGCAGTTAGCTCACACTCAAAGGGAGTAGGTATAGGCCGCCAAATGGTTAAAGAGCTTATAAAAGTCGCTTTACAGAAAAAGATTAAGAGAATAACTCTTGTTGCCGTTCAGGGCGCTGATAGCTTTTGGTCATTGCTAGACTTCAGAGAAATATCAAGGGCAACCATATGCCCAAGCTACGGCGAAAGCGCGGTTTTAATGGAAAGAGTATTAATCGCATAGTAAGGCCATTCAACTTAGTATTTAAGACAAATTTGGTAGACTAACCCATTACTCTGCCCCCTTTGATTTTGGTATTTTTACGAGGTATTTAACGTTGTTCAGATTCGCAATATTACTCCTATATGTTGGAATAATGGGTTGTAGCTCATATCAACCGATTGACGGTTCGCCTCATACTGGGGCTCGCGGATATTCTGAGGAAGTTCTAGCCGAAAAGACATTTCTTGTGCGTGTTGATGGTAGCAATAATGAACCGTATAAAAACTTAAGAATAAAATTAGCACGTAGAGCCGCTGAACTCTGCCCAGGTTCATTTGAAATATCAGACTACACTATGAGGCAAGGTTTTGTAATTCATGCAAAAACAACACACTGGCCATATGTAACCGCAAAATTGATTTGTACCAATCTTCCGATAGATAAATCCGTGTTAATTAAAAGCGATGTATAATTAATAAGTCAACAATGACGCCATATACGTGGTTAGCGCTAATACTAGGCGATACTTGCTAAATGCAAAGATATTTAATGAACTTTGAAGCACTGTACAGTGAGTATACTCAGTGACTCGACAGTTCATTGAGTACAAAGGCAATGTTATGCACTCTTCATTGCCTTTGTTATGAAAGTAAATTAGTTACACGGACTGAAAGACGCGCTACGTGAGTAAGATCTTTTCCAAAAACTGTCGTAGTAAGACCATTCTGCCGTGTCATTATTATGAAGCGGCACAAAATCATCTATACGGTCAAAGGAGTTTCCTCCAGTGCTGGATGACGTATTTCGTACCAACTCGGTAACACGCTCAACTGTCCCGCCTGAACGACAATTTGTATACCATGCGTATTCCGTTGTGTAATTGTTTATACGATTTGTATACAGCCAATACACTCTATTTTTAATGGAGATAAACTCTGACATAGAGTCATTTACGCCTAGTGGCCAAGGCTGATATGTCGCATACTGTGTAACACGCGTTCCATCACAATAATACGCACCTTTATTATTAGATACTTCATATTCACATTGATGTTCAACATGGAACCTAACTCTACCACGCGAAGACGTAAAGCAATTTTGACCATTCTGATCGCATACTTCAACTTCTATAGTTTGAGTACCGCTCATCGTATTTGGACCACGCACATCATTCATTGATGTCAGGCCACTACGATATTTATATTTAGGTTGACCGTTTGGCTTATATACATAGAGGTTATAGGTTTGATTTGGGAACCTATTTGGGTAGTATCTAGACCAATCAATCGTAACTGATTCATTTAGGTTTATATTCGATGGTGTCGCTTTGACATAAGAAGCAGATGCATTGGCGCTAACCACTGACAAAGCAAATGCGGCAGTTAAGAACTTCAATTTATTATACATATTTCAAATATTCCTTTTAATTATTGAAACTGCATTTTATACAAAATGTTAAAAATGTAAATATTCCGCTCTTTAAATGTAGTTTATCTTCTCGTTTACAGGGTAACTTTAGCATGTAGCAACATGGCAAAGACCGAATAGATAACAGCTGCACAGTAGCGCACTGCTGAAATAGCAAAAGTAGTAATGACTTGTCGCTTATTATTTCTTTTTCTTATCGCTTTTACGTTATTCCTTTTGTTCGTATTGCTTTTAAAGAGTAATAAACTGTGTGCACCTATGCATTCATTGCTTATAAGCCCTACGCCCTCCACATTCGAGAAATAACATATTGCTCTCATCATATCGGGCATTCAGATAATGGAGTGTAGAGATGTAAAATGACAAAAAGAATAAATTGTAGTTACCCGTCAGAGTTTCATGATCATGAAATAGGCTATAGCGTTTCAAAAGCGCAGCACCTACAAGGACCTTAAATAATCCATTATACAATTAATAAGCTCTGTGCTTATAAACGTTGGTATTACAATACAGTAAGCAATCTTATTGATGGTGAATATTAAATCTGCCTGATGCCAATAGCTCTGAAGTACCGTGCCACAGGTAAAACGAAAAACCTTATTTAAACATTGAAAAGCCACCAGCACGACACTGATAGCTTCCCTCGGCTGCTACGCTGTACTAGCCTCACTAGCTTACCTCACCTCTTGCATCAACGCATCGGCCAGCATTGACGTACTTTTCACTAAAGTGCAGTGCTAACTTAGGTTCGATTAGTTCCACTTCCATTAACTGTGGCCAAACTTGGAGGGTAATAAATCTATGCATGCGATTAATGGGCTATCGGGTAACACATCTAGCACGCTCAGGGCTAATCTCTGCTCGCCAGGTGCAGCACGTCTAGCAACTGCGAGTGTATTAAAATTTATATCCAATATTTAAAATTAATTTCGCTTCCTTTTCTTCTTCAACCACTTCAGAGCTGAAAAGAATAGAGGATTCGTCCGTTTCAAAATAACCAATGCCGGTTCCCAACTCCCAACCCGAATTGTGAAAGCCATTGACATGGTAGTTATAGTTTAACGCGACATAATCTGTATGTTCCCCAAGTACTTGAAACATTCTGCCCGTATTGAAACCTAACGCGTGGTGCATATCTTCTGACAGTACGTATTGCATTCCAGCAGACACACCGAAAAGACCTAAGCCAGCGAAATATTTGCTCTTTTCCTGTTTTATTGCAGCTTGAACCCCAATTAGGCCACCATATTGTGTGCCTATTCCAGACGAAAACTCAAAATTCGTCGCATGTGATGAAAATGACGCGAGTGCAACTGTTAACGGAAAAATGACTTTCAGCATTATTTAGCTCCTTATTAATGCCCATAAATTATCAACTAATTTATTTGACCATAAAAAAGGAACGAACTTTATACTTTTATGACATAAATTCAATCATATAACAAAAAAAATTAATCATTTAATTTAAATAATCAGGGTGGATTTTAAACAAAAACACTGCTAGGTAAACATACTATTGGCTAACACAGCTCAATAGACCGTCTACTTAGCCATAATCTCTCCTTTACTAAATAGCGCTACCTCCTTTCACTTTACACTTAATCAAATTAGGTAAGATGTTATAACAAGTATAAAAAAGATGATTTATGATGAGTAGGCGAGATCTGTTGATTGGAGCCGGCTATAGCCTGAGTATGTTAGGATTATCCTCATACTCAGCAATTCCCAAAGCCACACTAAATAAGCAAAGCCGATACGCGCATTACAAGTTACTCATATCGTCAATGGACAGGGTCACCCACATAGTTGTTGAGCTGCGGCCCTTTAGGCCTCAAGGGTATCGCCTAGAGTCGGAGCCGCTCGGAAATAAAACTCTTGTCCATATTACGAAGAAAAGCTAAGTAATAGCCATGCCATAACTCGCGGCATGACGCAAAGCAACTCAATTTAAAGCTTAAACACAGCTTTTTGGCCGGCTCCAATAACCTGTTGCTTTGGTTGCACTAAACTCACGTACACTCGACCTAAAGACTTGGGTAGCGAAAGGCTCACGGCTGTTACGTTGTTAATGGGTGATTTGCACCCAAGTCTGAAGTAAGCTCGCTTATGATGATCCTTTTGCAATTCGCCCAGTTTGCTTGGAAATTGACTCACTTTGCAGTTAAGCTTCGTGCCATTACTGCTCAAGTTTGTGTGCTGTAATATCAACTCCTTCAGCAAGGTAACTTTTTCCGAATCAGTCTGATTGGCCAGCAAAACCCGTTCCGTGTCACCCAGAAGCCACGCCTCGTTATTATGTAACAAAGCCAACCAATGAGAGAAGTTTGTATTTACTAAAACATCTAACTGGCCACTTCTTAGCGTGATTGTCGCAGTGGTCTCTTTCAACGCATGACTGCTGGCAACCATACTTGTACTCAGTAGCCATAACGTCATACAGCTGAAGATTATTTTTTTTGTTTTACTCATCGACAGTATGTCCCCGTTTGAATTGCACCATTATTTGAAATTGCTTTCATTTCAAAATCATAGCAGTTAGCCTGACTTTTGCTTGGCGTGTAGGTTACATAGTAGTTTTCACCTTGATAGTCGTAACTCATGGTTCTTTTACCATCACTGTCAATGGTATGGGTCAAGTTTTGTACATCACCTGCTGGTGGACGAAGATCACCCCGATCGCCGCCGCCAGATAAAGGCGCAACTCGCGGTAAAATAGCCGTGTTAACCTCACCGACCAAGCATTGAAAAACATAAGGTGGCGAATTTGATAGATGGTATCTATATCCAAAGTCTTCGTCAGGCAAACCATTACAAAGCTCCAAATCTCCATCTGAAATAGCACTACCATCGGGGTGGTTAAACCCATACAGCGGGTAGCCATCATATCCCCAACCAATAATTGTATCGTCACTGCGATTTTCCATAGCATCCATCATACAGGTAGGTGCTGCGTGATAATGGTAATCATCACCTCGCCCCGCATGCCCGCCACAATTATCTAACTGGCCAAGTTTCACCGTATCGATATTTGGATCGTAATTAAATAAATCTAATTCTCCAGCAGCTGAGTAGTCATAAATAGGCACACCGTTAACGGCCACTCCTAGCGCTGCGTCAATGGTTGTTGGGGTTGTAGCTGTATGCGGCTCAAGCTTAATCGGTGCAGCATAGCCAATCGCGGGCACTGGGATCTGCTCATTAGTCGCGGTTATCCCATTCATCAGATCATGATCTGGATAAGTATCAGACGTGATGTACGCATAGTCAGCATCACATGTCACAGTAACGTCACTCTCTGGCGACAAAGAGACCGATTGAGTAATACGTTCGCACCGTGTCAGCTCGACCTGTGCTTCATCATTAATTGTGTATTCAAATGTGAGTGTCGCATTCAGCTCTCCGTCGCTGTAAGTCACTTGTTGCTGATAATTGCCATTGGCTAAATTCGAAATGTCTATGCTCTGCGGCGTTAAAGTCACGGCATCTCCATTTGAATCGCTGCAAGACAAGTAACTGGCAATATTCAGACTTTCACTACTTGAGGGAATACTTGGCTGATTCGCTTGGCTACACTGTGGAGATTGGTTAGTAATTTGATATTGCAGCTGCACAGAGGTTTGCCCTCCTCTGCCATCCGACACCGAAATGCTAACTGAGTAATCACCAGTTGAAATATTGTCACTCTCTATAATCGAGGGCTCAAATGTCAAAGTGTCACCATCTGCATCAGTACATTGCAAAGAGCTGCTTACAGATACACTCCCACTGCCCCTTGGCGTGACCAACTGATTGGGTGAACACGACGGTACATTATTTTGTTCGCCAGTTACATTTGAGCCATCATCAGAGCTACTACTGCCACCACATCCAGCTATTAGCAGATACAAAATAGACATTGCACTTATTTGCACCACAGCTTTCGCCATATCACGCCCTCTTTATTTGTAGTTGTTTGGTAAAGATAGGATATTTTATTCAGGCTACATAAAATCTGCTGAAAACACTATTGTGAAATGTGCAAAAAATAAGGAAGTTTGATATGCATCTAAAGGTTAAGGTAAGAAAAGCGTTGAGTTATTGAGTAAATCTTAGTTAATAAACGAGGCCAAGCGCTATTGCATTGCGCCTGACCTTACGTTTTAAACCAATAAAGCGCGCTACAGCTCAGCCTCCAATATTGCTAATGCCTTTTCTTCCGCTTCGTCTACATTACCATCAGCCTCAATGACTTTGACTACCAGCTCTTTGGCAAATCGTCTCATTGGTTCATCTACAATATGATGTATGCGATGCCTGATAAAAGACTCTATGTCATTTTGCTGAACTGCAAGCACTGACTTACCTAAACTGTCTTCAAGGTAGTCTTCAATCGCTATGCTTGAATTCCACTGAAGGCTTTTCGCCCAGTCATAGACCACTTGCTTTTCACTTTCGTCTATCTCTCCGTCGACACCAATAAACAGTAAGGCGATGTCTAACAAGGACTCTTTTTGTAGTTGGTCAACACAGATACCCGTATCAAAGTGACTTAATAATTGCTCAAACTTCATTTTTTCTCCTTACTAATTGACCAAATAGTTAACGAAGGCAATCGTCAGTGACATTCGATTCCCTTGTTTAAGTTAATCTAGATCTCTACGTTTGTCATAGCGAAATGGCGCAGTTTAGACGACTGCCATTTTTATTGGGATGAATTCGCCTGTCAGATCACTTCAGTCCCAAAGTAAAGAACCACCTTATGTAGTACATTTTTGAGTTAAAAAATACATATGAATAATAAATACAGAAAGTTAGGGCTCTAACTAAATTGGACAAATCATTTTATTTTTATAGAATGAATGTTTCATTACATAAAACAGGAACAAATATGTATAACAAACTACAGGGAATGCTTCTTCTCGCAACAATTACCACACCACTTAGCGCTTACGCAAACAATAAAATAGAGCCACTACAGAGTCGAGGTATGGATTCACCTCGTATCGTTGGTGGGCAAGAAACTGCGGAGTTTGCTTATCCATTCATGGGTAGTCTTCAATTGGACAATGGCCACTTCTGTGGCTTGTCATTTATTGGCGATAATAAGGTACTCACGGCAAGCCATTGTATCGAGGGGATCCCCGCAGAACGCTTTACCGTTAAATTCGAAGGCCACGACCTGACAGACGAATCGCAATGGCAAACTTACAACGTAGTGTCCATGTCAATGCATGATCAGTATAACATGGGGCTGCAATACAATAACGACATCGCAGTATTAGAGCTCGACCGTCCAGTTGAAAACATCAAGCCAATCAAACTGGCTGATCAGGTGATTAGAAATAGTCTTGTCGCTGGCGATAATTTAAAAGTAATGGGATGGGGCCGACTCAGTTCAGGGGGTGTAGCACCTGATAAGCTGCAAGAAGTTGATGTGCCATACGTCACTAATGAAGTGTGTAATAGCGCTGAATATTATAATGGCGGCATATCTGACACAATGATATGTGCTGGTTTAACTGAAGGTGGCAAAGATTCATGTCAAGGTGACAGTGGCGGTCCACTTATCGTGCAAAAAAATGACGAATGGTTTCAAGTCGGTGTTGTTAGCTGGGGAGAAGGCTGTGCATTACCAAATAGACCAGGCGTCTATGCAGACGTAGAATCTCTATTCTATTGGGTACAATCAAAAACTTCAGATTTTGGCTTTGGTCAAAATGAGTCGCATGTTTACATTGAAGATCAGCCATCATTCTCTATTCAGAATACCTTCAAAAACACGTTAGATTACCCAGTGACAATTGCAGAATTCAGCTTGTCACAGCACGTTGAGGGTGTTCAATTATCTGAGCAAAACTGTGCTAATGCTGTGCTTGAACCAGGTGCTCAGTGTCAATTCACTGTATTAACACCGAACAACTCAAAGCATGATACATATACGGTCAACGCAAGCATCACATCACCATCTACCAGCCTGTACTCAGCAGTTTTTGGCTATACAAAATTGGCTCAGTTTGATGAAAATATCAATGAGTTAATGTCGACACCGTCTAGCGTCAAATGGTCAACCGGCGGTAACGAAAGCTGGTATGTAGGTGCAACACCTGAGCAAGAGCCTACCCTAGTAAGCGGCGACGTCACCGACCGTCAAGAAACCCCAGAGCTAACTGTGCCTTATCAAGAATCTACGTTAATGATTGATATCGATGATCTTCATATTAAAGATATTAGCTTTGACTATCTTGTTTCAAGTGAGCTCGGATACGATTTTGTTGGTATATTCCATAATGGTGAGCAAGTTCTAATCGATAGTGGAGACGAAAGAGAGTACAAGCCTTTTAACATCGAGTTAATTGAAGGTGCTAATAAGATTCGTGTTGAATATTTGAAAGATTATACTGTCACCGTTGGTGAAGATAACGTTGCACTCAAAAACTTCAGTACCACGTTCGTCAATACAGAACCAACTATTGAACTTGCACAAACCGAATTGGATGTGCGTAGTGAGCTTGAATTTACCTTAGATGCAAGCGCTACCACGGACAAAGAAAATGATACGATCACGTACTCTTGGGTTAAGCTTGCCGATGAAGAACAACAAGTTGGTGAACAGAGTGTTGTTACACTCAAAGCTGAAAAGACGACTGAAGACTTAACGGTTACATATCAACTAACCGCAACTGACGAGTATGAGGCGTCTTCAACTGCGCTTGTTAAAGTCAATATCATTAAAAATAATGCACCTACACTTTCTTTAACCAGCAGCAGTTCAAGCGTTCATGAAGGTGAAACACTAACTATTAATGTAGTTGGCGCAGAAGACCCAGATGGTGACAACGTTACAATTAGTTGGGAACAAACTTCAGGACCATCGGTAACTTTACCTGGTAACCAAAACCAATTTAACTTTACTGCACCAGATGTAAACGAAACAGGCCCGATTGTATTCACGGTTACTGCAACCGACGATTTTGGTCTATCTCAGTCTGAAACCGTGAGTGTTGAAGTTAAAAACATAGAAAGTGGTTCACTTGGCATATTTAGTTTATTCATGCTTGCTCTATTAACAAGCGTTAGACGTGTTAAAAAGTAAGTAGCGTTAACTGTTCTACTATTTAAATAGTCAAGCATGGCCCTAGTACTTAGGGCCATGCTTTTAAGCTTAAAGCCTATATTTTCTCTACTTCAAATCATCCTTTTTTTCATCTGGTTTCGGTATTTTTCCAACCGAATGGAAACGGTTTCTTGGGTTTATCTGAGTCGGCCTGCCAAGCAATAAATTATTTGGGTAAATTATAATATCTCTATCTTCGGTAATAAATTGGGTATTAAATACACCGATGTCTGAAATATATCCTTCAATATAGTTATCGCCATCCAATATTCTGACAAAATTACCTCTACGATATGCACTGTGAAAGAGCAGTACAAAGTAAGCTGTGATATTGCTCAATACGGACCAATTGGCAAAAAGTGCCACCCCCGTCACCGCTAAAATAGAGGTCGACATTAACAACATACCACTAATATCTACGCCCCAAACCACTAATAAAACCGCGGTAAACACAATACCGCTTAGCCACCTAACCGTAAGATAGGCTTTTTTTAGTGAGTCATTTTTAAATCCACCATCATCCACACTCTGGTCAATTTTAGGGAAAAGTCGACGCGTTAGCCCCCCGTAGCAAGCAAAAACAAAGCAAGTCCAAGCAATCGCAACAGCTTCTTGCTGTATCCAATTTATAAGCTGGTCAAATACCATCGTTGAAGTCACGTTTTCTCCTGTTTATCTACGTTCTTTAAGATTTCATCCACTTTTAAGTGCAATCTCATAATCTCTAACTCAGATTTTAAGTTCACTTCATAGCTTTTACTAAAAGCCAACCTATCTTTTGCTGTTTGACGGTTTTGCGACATCATAATAATAGGTGCTTGAATTGCAGCTAAGGTGGACAAAACCAAATTCAATAAAATAAATGGGTAAGGGTCAAAAACATTGCCGTTTGCCAGCCAAATTGTGTTAAACAGCACCCAACTAATCATCACCGTAGCAAAAGCAATAATAAACCGCCAAGAACCACCAAATTCCGCGACCTTATCTGCCATTTTCTGGCCAAAGGTCAACTCATCATGGAAGCTATGGTTAATATTAGCAACAATGACCTCTTGGTTTTGAATGCTTTCGATTACACTCTTTTCAGCATCATTGAGCGAGTCTAAATTGTCACATAGTGGGATTGGGTTAAAGTCTTTAGTTTCTTTGGTCATGAGCTATTCCGCCTTCATCGAAGAAATAAACGTCTGTGAAGCATCCACGTAAAAGTTGTCTGCAATGGCTTGCCTACCCAACAACATTAAGTAAGTCATGTCGGATCTATCAGTTAGTGTTATTTCAATTTGCCAAATGTAGCGCCCCAGTTGGGCTTTGGTTTTTATTACAAACCGCTGTTCACTCATGCCATTTGACGATTTCACTTTTCTAATATCGTAAACTGGCGCACAACATCGAATTACTTTTGCCACATTATGTATTTCTGGGTGAATATCAAACTCCACAGCAGGCTTGCCTTTGTGGTTGATTTGTTTAATGTTATCAACGTGCAAAGACGACGTCTGAGCACCCGTGTCAACACGAGCGGGTAATTGCTCAATACCTAACTCAGGCAGGTTTATCGTTTCAATGTGTCCAATTATCATTCTGTCTTTCATAACAACTCTTCACTTCTTACCGTATTTTCAACCAACTCAGCTTCAATTTGCTCAATATGTTCAGTAATTTGAGTGTCTTCTTCATCAAAAAACGCAATGTGATACATAGCCTCCCCCTCTTGGACAAGCGGGATGTTTTGTTTACCAATAATGACCCCGCCACGTATAGCAATGACCTGCCCCAGCTGTTCGCCATATGGCCCTCCAATATCGGCTAGCACATCCCCGGCTTTTACTGTGTCGCCCAAAGCAAAGTAATGGCAAGCGATACCACTTGCGCTGGCTCTCAACCAACCGCTATTCTTGGCGACAAAATGACACTGTTGCCTCTTCCGAGCTCTGGATTTTGGCATCATTTTTAAATGCCTGAGTATATTTACAATGCCTTTAATTCCTGCTCGTATTGAGAACTCATCGAAGCGCAATGCTTCTCCTGCTTCATACAGCAAAACCTTGGTGCCACTTTGCGCAGCGGCCTCTCGTAGCGATCCTTCCAAAATCTCTGAATTCAATATCACCGGCACGCCAAACTCTTTAGCAAGCTGTAATGTCTCCTCGTCCATTAAGTTCGCTCTAATTTGCGGCAAGTTTGAACGGTGTACAGCTCCGGTATGTAAATCAATACCGTAGTCGCAGTGAGCAACAATTTCCTTTAAAAAAATATTTGCGACACGGGCAGCCAAAGATCCTTTGGCTGAACCGGGAAAGCTGCGATTGAGATCCCGTCTGTCTGGCATGTAACGTGATTGGTTTACCACCCCATATACATTTACCATAGGCACCGAAATTAACGTCCCCGAAGACAATCTAAACTTTTTCATGTTGATAAGACGGCGAATAATCTCAATGCCATTCAACTCATCGCCATGGATTGCTGCACTCACAAATAACGTGGGCCCAGGCTTTTTAGCCCTAATAATGTATACGGGCAGCTTTACTGCCGCATCGGTGTAGAGCTTAGCTACGGGCAAATCGATTTTGCATTTTGTGCCCATTGCGATTTCATGTTCGCCAATTTTTAGTAAGGTCATTTCCACCTCTCAATGCTTCAAGTAAGCAGGCACCTCAGCCTTTGCCACGTGTTCTGTTTGCATTTGGCTTCGCATTTTTCTCAATAAACTCAACCAGTTTTCCAGCTACATCTAACCCCGTTGCCGATTCAATGCCTTCAAGGCCTGGCGAAGAGTTAACTTCCATCACCATCGGGCCATTGTTGGAGCGTAGTAAATCAACCCCACAAAAATTTAATCCCATGACCTTTGCCGCATTAACCGCCGTCTCTCGCTCTTCTTTACTTAGTTTCACAATCTCTGCGGTCCCACCGCGATGCAAATTTGAACGAAATTCGCCTTCTGCCCCTTGGCGCTTCATAGCTGCGACAACGCGACTACCAACAACCAAACAACGAATATCCGCGCCACCGGCTTCCTTCACAAACTCCTGCACTAGAATGTTTGCCTTGAGGCCCATAAATGCTTCAATTATGCTCTCGGCAGCTTTTGCCGTATCCGCTAATACCACGCCAATACCTTGCGTTCCCTCTAGCAGTTTGATCACCAATGGTGCCCCACCAACATTTTTAATAAGGTCTTTAATCTTGTCTGGTTTGCTTGCAAACCCCGTACGCGGTAAGCCCACGCCTTTTCGAGACAATAACTGTAACGAGCGCAGCTTATCCCTCGAGCGACTAATGGCAACCGATTCGTTTACGTTAAAAGTCCCCATCATTTCAAACTGGCGCGCGACTGCTGTACCGTAATATGTAATTGAAGCGCCAATTCTAGGGATGATAGCGTCGTATTTTGGTAACTCCTCACCGTGATATCTCACCGCAGGACGACTACTGGTAATGTCCATGTAGCAATGCAGCGTATCAATTACATCCACCTCGTGACCTCGAGCAATACACGCCTCTTTCAAACGTTGTGTTGAATATAAGTTTTCATTTCTTGATAAAATGGCGATTTTCATAATCTTGTCTACTAACCAGTTTTGTTGTTGCGGCCAATGTACTGCTCGATAGTTGAAAATAAAAACGAAATAAAATTGGTTGTTTGATAGATTTTTTTTATTAAACTAAAGGTGACATACAAGGAAAAAGCGCACGACAACTATGAAAATAGAATTGTTAACTACCTTTTTAGAAGTGAGCCAGACACTGCACTTTCGGGCTTCAGCTGAAAACTTATTTATTACCCAAGCAGCTGTGAGTAGTCGCATTAAATTGCTTGAAGAAGAGTTAGGGGTATTACTCTTTGATCGGACTCAAAAGCGCCTCAAGCTTACACCCGAGGGCCACAGGCTAGTCAAACATGCCAATGAAATGATGATCATGTGGCAAAAGCTTAAGCAAGACGTTGGCGTGTCGGACGCACACAATAGTCAACTATTCGTCGGCTCGATGATGTCTATTTGGGACATTGTGTTACAAGATTGGCTGCAAAAAATAGACCGGAACCTAGACGATGTACAGCTGCATATTCACAATCATTCCCCCATTGAATTACGTAAACAGCTGTTAAACCGTCTCATTGATATCGCCTTCATTTTTGAGCCACCCTATGTCGAAGATATTGTCACCGAAAAAGTAGGAAATGTTCCCCTTCAGCTTGTATCGACGGACCCTAATGCTTGCGTGAGTAACCTTAATAACATGATACAAGTGGACTATGGTGAGGCAGTCAATAGTCAATTCGATAGAGATTTCAGTGAGTCGAGCACCGTGAGGCATCGTATGAGCCAACCAAGGATTGCCCTGAACTTTATTTTAGAAGCCAGTGGTACCGCATACTTACCCAAACAAATGTGTTTTGAGCATCTTCGAAAAAATAAATTATTTCTCGTGGAGAATGCGCCTGTTTATACTCGAGAGATTTTCGCTATGTACTTAGCAAAAAGCCACAAGGCCCAACTCATTCAAGACTCGCTAATGCTCTTCCCATATACGCGAAGCTAACATGGCTTTTTCTTATTAAGCTGATAAATAAAAGTTATCAAACTCTGGGGCAATTAAAAAAATTTATCAAGCCTAAAGGTATTAATTGTCAAATAACCCAAGTTACTTGCTTACTCATACCCAATTTATTGTTACATGCACTATGTAACCTATTGTTGGATACTTCAAAGATAAAGAGTGAACCATTCGTGTCTTGATCTTCGCTTTGTAAATTGCATTTTTTATTTTGAAACTGCATTGCAATATGCAGTGCCAATAGACCTTAAAATTAAAACTTGTTTATTTTCAATAGATTAAAATTGGCCCTCCACTTGCAACGTCCAAGACAGCAAAATAAAACGTTGGAGAGTCACATGAAAAAATATTTACTTGGAGCCTGCGTCCTGTCAGCAGGCGTATCCGCCGCCCCATTCGATACTTGCCCTTCAAAAGCCTTTTTAGTCCAAGGTAATACAGCTACCATGTATGGCGTAAACTTGGTGTCTGGTGCGTATACAACCTTTGCCGAAAACGTGGGCACTGGAAACAAATTAAATGGTATTGGGTTTAGTGTACATGACCGCTACATTTACGGTTGGGATTACAGCAACAAGGACATTGGTCGTGTCGGTAAAGACTACGTCTTAGAGCCGATTATGACGTCAGGCTTTCCTGATACTAACTTCTATGTCGGTGATGTCGCGATACACGAAAATGCTTTTTATGTATACAAAAAAGGCAGCAGTTTAGGGTTATATAGAGTATCGCTGGACGAAAACAGCAGCGACTATTTGCAAGCCACACGTATCATTGATGGCAGTTCATTGAACCTGAACATTTTTGATATGGCATTTGCACCAGACGAGAACACTAGCCTTGCGTACAGCGTTGATAGTAACGGTAACTTACATAGAATTGATGTATCAAATGGTACAAGTTCTAACCTCGGAAACGTTGGCCAATCAGGCACTTTTGGTGCGGTGTACTTTGATGTAGAAAACAACTTTTACATCAGTAGAAACCAAGACGGCCATGTCTACAAAATTGACATTGATAACCCAGCTAATACACAACTGTTTGCCTACGGACCAATTTCAAGTACTAACGATGGCGCACGCTGTGCTACCGCTCCGATTATTGATGACAGTGAAGATCCAACTATAGATTATGGTGATGCACCAGATAGTTACGGCACCTCATTAGATGCCAATGGTGCGCGTCATAACGTTGGAGATTTATTTTTTGGTGAAAGTGTCAGTGCAGAGTATTTTCCGAAAGCCACAGATGATGACAACGGCGTTAGTTTTTTAACCAACCTAGAGACGGGATATGACAGCCTAGTGTCATTCACCCTTTCAAAAACCGGCTTTGTTAATGCTTGGGTTGACTGGAACAGAGACGGTGAATTTCAAGATTCTGAACGAGTGATCAGCCAATACCAAGGCAGTGCTGGAGAAAACCGTGTGCTTGTACCAGTGCCAGTTGACGCGGTTGAAGGCAGCACATGGGCAAGGTTCAGAGTTTCAAACAACAGCGATATTGCACCACAAGGCGGTATAGACAACGGAGAAGTTGAAGATTTAAATGTGTCTGTCGTTGCAAGTAGCGTAATCCAAAACGCAACCTCATGGAAAACAGCTGCTTTTGAGGACTTATGGCCTCAAAAAGGTGACTACGATTTCAATGATGTTGTTGTGAGATACCGCGTTGTTACCAGCCAAATTGGTAATCAAGTCATTCGTTACAAAGTTGAAGGTGCATTAACGGCTGTCGGAGCTGGCTATCATAATGCGTTTGCTATCCGCCTAAAAGACATAGCGCGTCAGCATGTTGATGAAGCTAGCATCGAACTCACGATAGACGGTACCACTCAACCAGACAGCCCACTTGAAGCTGGTCGTGATGAAGCCATTGCGGTTATATTTGCAGACACTAGAGAAATGGTCCCAGTTCAGCCAGGCTGTAAATTCTTTAGAACTGAAACTGGGTGCAGTGATATTCAAAGAGCGCCTATTCCGTTTAACATCACCATACCGTTATCAACAAGCTACAGTGCAAATGTTGCAACCACCAGCAAAGTAGACCCATTCATTTTTGCTGTAGACGGATACTATCATGGGCCTTTCGTCGACCAGAACAATGGTCGAGGCTGGGAAGTACACCTAAAAAACCATGAACCAACAGAAGCCTTTGACAATAGTTACCTAGACCAAGCTGATGACAGATCATCAACCAATGGTTATTTTCAAACCTCAACGGGCCTACCGTGGGCACTGATCATCAACTCTGAATGGGACCATCCAATCGAACGAGTTGATATGTCAGTCGCTTACCCACAATTTGTAGACTTCGCCCAATCAGCAGGTGCGCAATATACAACTTGGTTTGAGAATCCTGTACCAAATAACCAATTCACCATCAGCAACGCATCACAAAACTAGGAGATTATCATGAACAAATTAACTATAACCCTTATCACATTACTATTAACGGCTTGCGGTGGCGGATCTGGTGGCTCGGGCGAACAACCAACCAACTCTACAAACTCGACAAGTCAAAATGTACAAGCACAGAGCACGAGCGATACACAGTCGCAAACAGACTCAGCGCAAGAGCAACCAGCTGAAGAGCCAGCAGATGCAGAAGGAATGGAAGCAGTCGTTGTTGATGAATCCTTTAACTTCAGTACCGATGTGCCTGTTTCTGTGTCAGTTGGCCCAGATGTCGTAAGCAGCAGAGCGTTTATTAACATCTGCCAACAAGAAGCCACGCTGACAAATGACGAAAACTGCTTTTTACGCGCACCCATTGACAGCACTGGGTTAACGGTTGAGATACTGCTCCCACATTCTGAACAAAAATTGAAAGCCGAGATTTGGTATTACAGCACAAGCATTGAGCCAATGGTGTTCACCTGGGAATTTGACCAATCTTTAGAATCTCAGCAGTGGAAAATTAATTAATCGCCAAAAACTCTACAAGATTCGTGTAGACTCACGATAGTCCAACGCAAAGCATATCTTTTTTAAGATATGCTTTTTTCTTTTACTATTTAAAACAAAAAATTAAATATTACCAACCCAATATCATTAGAATAAAATCCAGGGAATAATAAAATTAAAATAAACTTGAAGGTATTAATATATTAATTAAAATAACCATAATCTCATTTATAAAATGAAATAAAACCTAAATTTCATTATAGTTTTATGAGATTTATAAAATATCCAATATATATTGTAGATACTCAAGGGAAGATATGAAAAAACTAGCGCTTACCATCAGCTCTCTACTGGCAGCAAATATAGCAACAGCTCAAGAGTTGCCAATTGCGGGTGACTACGTACTCACAACTGATGCGATCTTAAATGGTGTCGTTGAATCGGGCTCATCGCAGGACATTTCAATTACAGGCGACAAAGAACACTTTTATGCAGATACAGCCAATCAGTTTATGTCTGGCTCTACTGCGCAAAAAGGCAATGTTATAAACTTTAAACTGTCTGATAAAACACCTTCAAACACCCAATATTTTGTTGGTAACGTAGACGTACAAGGAACTTATAGCGGTACTTGGTTTGCTGCAAACGGCAATCAAGGTGACTGGACTTTAAGTCCTGCCCAGCCAACTGTGGCAACAAGTTGTAATGACATCCTTGCATCAGGACTGAGCCAAGGTGACGGTGTTTACGATTTATATGATGCATCAGGTGAAGTTGTCAGCATGTATTGTGATATGACAACCGATGGCGGCGGCTGGACTTTAGTGGGCAGCTACCCTAAAAACGAACCAGGCGGTAAAAGTTCAATTAATCAATATGGTGACATTCCAGAGACTGACCCTAATAACGTAACCAAACTGTGGTTATTTAAGGGCGATTTGGGTGTATTTTCTGATGTCAGAGAGCAAGTAAGCTGCGCCAGTGCGAATTGTGGCGGTGGCTACAATGTTTATGGCGTTAATTTTACAACCTCTGAACTAGAGCTTGTGCGCTACACTTGGGGGTACAATGAGCGCGTAGACTTTATGCACATGCGTACTGATAAGCCTGATTGTACAAAAAGCCTAGCACCGGGCGCAGAAGTTATCCCTGGCTGTGTGTCACCAAAATACGCTTCAATGGTAAACACGCATACCCTAGTTGGTTGGCAAAATGACGTACATGCCGATTATTGCTGGGTAGCGAGAGGCACTTACGCAACTGGTAGTAAGGGTTCAGGCCAATGTGTGAATCGTGTTGAGCCAAACGGTACACAGTGGGCACTACTGTGGATGCGCTAAGATAGTATTGATTTCTCTTCCTAGCGGAAGAAGTAGATATGGGCACAAAACAGTGTCCATATCTACTATCAACCGCACATTACCGCTGTCATTAAGAAATACCAGTACCTCTATCTCCAAACACGTTTGAGATAAGTACAAACTTCCTCACCGCCGGATTAGTAAACTCGACCCAAAGAATAAAGGTTAATTATTCAAACATTAAGCTAGATCAAGAATTAAAATTCTAATCAAATGTTCATTATGATAATTTCTAGTCTCAGCAATGTGGCTGATAATCGTAAAGGAGATATATGATGAACAGCGTTAAACTCACCAAGAAAAACCTAAAAAAATTGTCACTAGAGCATAAGGCATTAGACAATTTGAACACGCCTGCTGTGGCTGGCGGCATGTCTGCTGCTATGTGCCTAACTTATTCATTTGATAGTTGTTGCACTGTGCCCGAAACCACGCCAGCAAAAGCAACCATTGAGTAGAGTAGCAAAACGAAGTGGCATGTCAGATGCCACTTCTTTGAGCATATGTATGGCTCAGTTAGCGCGCATTCGATGATAATTCACAGCGAATTTTATTGAGCTTTGCCTGCGTAAAATCATAGGCGTTCCGTGCTATCTCATACGCATTTGGATAGCCATTGGGTGCATCTACTTCTGGTATCCAAAATTTTCGACGGCTTAGCCTTAGCCCATGATTAAAAGCACCGACAGCGTTAAATATTTCCACTGCGATCGGACCATTAAAACAACTCAGTATAGGTGTAAAAATCGCTTCCCAGGGTAGCCAACAATTCACCAGATCTCCCCTATCTGGTGGTGACGCCTGCGCGTAGTGCAGCCTCCCTTGACTGGCTATATAGTCAATTTGTGCCTTAAACACCTCTGGGCCATCGCCGTCCAGCACCTCTTGTGCACTATCTAGCACCACACCGACAGTGGGATCATCAATACCATCTAAAAAGGAAATTAGCTGTGCTAACTTATTCGGCCCTGGTGTTTCCCAATGGCTTATTGGTTCAATCGCTAATTTAACGCCTTTGGAATTCGCATATTCACCCAACAAAATAAAGCTCTGACGTGCAATGCTGTATCGCGTCGTCAGTTCATTTTGCAGCGCGTCACTCCATACTTGCTCGCCGTTTGGAGCATTGACGACAAACCCGCCATACGGGATAACCATTGGGCCCATCATAATGTCCCCGCCAAGTGCAGCGGTAATATCGATACGTGATTTTAAATAGGCAATGCCAGCGTCACGTATCGTGGCGCAAGATGAGCTCGGATCACACTCCGTGGTTGCTCCGACATTCGTCGCCACTTTTATATGAGCAAACCCTTCGTCATCCATCCGCTTACGAAATGCGATATAGGCATCAAGCTCTTGTTGATAGGTTGGAAAAGCGTACGCGGTCGTATCCTCTCTACCCGGGTGAAACTCAAATCCGGTATAGCCCATTTCTACCAAGCGACGAATATGTACCATCGCTTGGTTTAAAAAAACGGGATCCTCTATCGAAAAGTTTGAGCCAAACATAAAAAAGCTAAAGTACATGTCTGAGTTATTTTGCATAAAAACCACTCCTTGTTATGTCTTACAAGCCTGTTACTTCTTGTAAGTACTTACGCGCCATTTGCGCATACAATAAAGGGTTTGCATTCGCTGGGTTTTGCTCTGCTTCTACAATCAACCACCCAGCAAAGTTTTTGTCAGCTAACGCTTGTAAGATTTCTTTAAAATCAAGACAACCAGCAGGGTCCCCCGGCACGGTAAACACCCCACGTAATATTGCTTCTTTAAATGAGAGATCATTGGCCAAACTGTAGTCCATCACTTCTTTGCGGATATTTTTTAAATGTACGTGTTTGATACGCTCGCCGTATAAATTGATAAACTCTAAATTATCACCGCCAGCAAAAAACAAGTGGCCAGTATCTAAACAAAAATGGACGCATTTCGGGTCTGTAAGTTCCGCAAGTTTGGCAATTGCCTCCATGGTCATCACACCTGTGCCCATATGATGGTGATAGCACATTTTTATACCTTGGCAATTTGCTTTATGGCCAAGTTCATTCAGCCCTTCTGCAAGCCTGTGCCACTGCTCATCACTAAACTGAGGAGCATTTGGCACCAGTGCGATAGGCTGTTGATGAGATGACCCACCCAATTCTGCAAGCACCAAATCACCACTTTGCATTTGTTGTAAAAACCTAATTTCCTTGTCGAAACTTTCAAATGTCTGCTCTCGCATATTATTAATTGTAAAGTAAGTGCTCACCCACGGCTCAGATATTTTTAGACTCCGAAGTTCTAATTCTCGCTTTAACTCTTCCGGGTTAGATGGATATTTGTGCCCTCGACTACACCCTTCAAATCCTGCAAGTGCCATTTCACTGACAATTTGACCAAATGGAATACCCGTATCAATGTCTAAAAAATCATCGTTTACCCAGCCTGTTGGCGTGATCCCAAACTGAATTGCCCCCGCTGGAAACATGGTTGGTCTGCTCATCTTAAACTCCCTGTTGGTGATAATATATTTAGCTAGCTAAGTCGTCATGCGCCTACTTACTAGTATGAGTAAAGGGCTTAAACTGCCACCCATTGTCGAAGTGAATATTTGGTGGAGCGCTCCAAGAACCATAACCCGGTCCTTTTGCTCCCGAAGGATTGGCGTCAATTGCCTGCCACAAAAGCCCTTCTGCATATGACGCTGAATTGACGAAAAATGTCATATCCTCTTCGCTCATGCCATACGCATCTCGCCAAAAATGAGCCATTTGATACCAAGTGCCGGTATACCAAAGTTTGATAATGTTTCGTGCCACTGGACCAAACTTTTCGTCACCTAAAATGTGTTTTCGTAACGCCTCGTTGAATTGCTCATGGTTTGACGCAGACTCGTAAAGCGATACAAATGTTGAGAGTAGCTCTTCTACAATGGCATGCCCGACCAATCGAGTTAAAGTATCATAATAGCATTGAACCAATCCCGTCCCATTGAGAGCAAACGCATTAAAGTCTGTAAGTGCACCAGACAACTCTGTAAACTGTTGAACTAAGTATGTTTGATTGTCCATTACATGGTCTCCGTAATACAGCGATCGTCACCAATTTGCATCGCCTCTTGCCCAGTTATCTCAAATGTAGGGCCGCCATGGCGATGAGGTTCGTTTGGGATCGGATTTCTAATGAGTTGGCTGGCATGCTCTTTTAACCTGAACATGCCACACACCGCACCTAACAACAGATCTTGCTCGCCACGAAAAGCTTTATTGACCATTGATAAAAACTGTTGGTAATTGAGGTTAAAAGCCTTGGCCGCAGCAAAAATTTGTGAGTCTTGTGGGTAGTCCGCCATTTTGGGGTTACATTTAATGGGATAGACTTTTTTAAAGTCCACGGTAAACTTCTCACCAGAGGGCTTACCGGGTTCATCACCTAACTTGTAATACTGTCCAAGCTTTAATTGTTCAAAACGATAGTAGTGAGAAATCTCTCCCTCAGAGTCAAAAATCTCATGGCCATGACCTTCCCCTTGCTCAATGATTAATGACAAAGCTTGGATTGCAGTGGCTTTATCCGTCACTTCAATAACATGACCCCCCCCAGAGTAGTAGTACTTACTTGAAACTTGCAAACTTGGGTCTCCCGTAAAAATAGTGCTTCCACCTTGGTTTGCTTGAGCTTCTAAGTATTCAATCCCCTCAATAATGGCTTCGTAAAAATCACCAATGCTATAAAAGCTATACTCTTGTGCACGTTTAGGGCTTATGGCTTTTAGTTGAAAAGCGGCAGTATTATTTCGGACTATGCACCCTCGTGGCCCCACTGTATTGCATTCAGCTTGTGTTTTTGATGGCCGTTCAATTTTTAGAAAGGTCTCTAATGTTTCTGGAGAAAACTTGTCAATTGACACCATAAAGTCTGTTTCACCATCGGGTAACCTAGTTGGAAAATCAGGAACAAAGTCAGAAGCCGTTAAATCAGGATGTTTACCTACCGCATTTAACACATTGGCAGATAAAGTCATATGGAGCATTTCCTCAACAAGTACCGCGCGGATTGCCGCGCTCGCCTCGATATTGGTTTCTGGGTGAATACTATATAAAGCAGTGAGATAAGGCGGAATGGTCGCATGCTCCAATTGAATGGCTGCGTCCAACATATGATGCAAATCACCGATGTCATTGATTATGCGATCACTCATGGCTCGCTCCCTTGGCTATTTTGTAATCTGAATCTGACACAACCCCCACGGAATACTGGCTCAATGTTTCAATAATGTGCTTGCTGGTTTTATAACAAAGTGCAGCCAGTGTCAGGGTGGTATTTGAAGTGCCAATACTAGGCATGCTGCCAGAACCAACAAGATATAAATTATTGTGGTCCCATGACTTTTGATTTTCGTCTACAACCGAATTTGCCGCACAGGTTCCCATGATATGCGTTCCCGAAAAATGGTTTCCTCCCCGAAAGTAATAATCTTCACCCTCATACTGAAAATGACCATAATCCAATGGTGAGTAGCTCGAAAAATCTTTGGCGCCAAGGCGTTGAAAAAACACCTTAGAAGTATGTCTAGAATAAGCAATACCGGCTTTTGAGTAGTCAGATAATTGATAATGAATAACTGGCCGTTGGTTGCCTAGCGCATCGAGATACGCCTCATCAACCGTAACACAGTTACTTTCATCTGCTGTCTGTTCAACCATAAATGCAAACAGCAACTGGTTAGAAATTCTATTCACAACACTTTGACGCAGCGCACGACCAAACTTATTTTCAGCGTCCACCAGCGATTCAACATCCGAAAAAGGAGAACCAGTTGCCCACCCCCAGCCATCATTGTGAATATCCACCCCAAATGGTGCTTGAGACTTACGACCTTCACCATGTCTAAAATCGGCAATACCAGAAGTACACTTGGTTCCTCGCATAGTCCCAGCCGCTTCCGGTAGCAGCCCCCAGGCAAGCAAGTAGGTATGATCCATCAAATTTTTACCTACCAAGCCACTTGAGCTTGGCAGTTTTGATGCCAACATTAAACGTGCATTTTCTATGGCATTGGTTGCTAAAACAAATATTTTGCCATGTACTTGGTGGACCGTATGCTCAGTGGACGACGTTGAAGCGTAATGCTTGAATTCAATATGTTGAATATTGTTGTCGTGCTCATTGACCACCACCTTGCTAGCGACCGCTTGCGGTAGAAAGTCTAGTCGGCCCGTTTTCGCCGCTGCGACAAGTGTTTTTCTCGCATCATACTTGGCCTGTACAGGACAAATAGGCACGCAGTTATTATTGCCTTGGCAGCGCCCGCCTTGCTCTACTTGGTATGTGCTTAGCGCGCCGACAGGAGTAAAGCCCTGACCATTGTTATAGCGCTCGTTCGGTATGCCATTTCGCCCTTGCGGAAAAGGCCTTACCTTTACGGTGTGTGTTTCACCATTTAACACAAACTCAGCGCCATCAATACCTTTGGCGACAATCTTATCTAGATATGAAGGAGGCAATCCATGCATGGGATAAACATACCCCGGCTCGTATTTAATACCATAAAACCCCTGCTCCTCCACGTCAGCCGATACACCAATTTCTCGCTCAGCCATTTGGTAAAACGGCATTAAATCATCGTAGTTAATTGGCCAATCTAATCCCACACCATATTTGGTTTTTATTGAAAAATCATCGGGTAACATACGCAGAATTTTCGCTTCCCAATGCATTGTCGTGCCACCCGTCACGCGCGTATAGGTACTATCTAATGCCAATGGGCCATTTTGCACAAGGTACCCTTTGGCATCTGCAACACCAGGTTTAAGCTTACTAACATCTGTGGAGCGTGGCATGCGAGCATTTGGGTTGTTTGGGTAAGGTGAGTTGTTATCTTTTGATGCATTTTCGTAATAGTTGCTGAGGTATGATTTAAACCCCTTATACGACATGTCTTTGGCAGGCGCAGCTTCCAGCATCAAGACATTTAAACCTTTTGCAGTTAACTCTTTGGCAGTGATCGCCCCACTGATACCTGATCCAATGATTACGGCATCATATTTCCCATTGGCTGAATTTTGAACTGCTGAATCAGGTGTTACTTGTTTCATTGTTGAATTTGCTTCACTCATACAAGTCTTCCCGCTGTAATCCATTAACAATAGCATTAACATTCAAGCTAAAATTCAGTGTAGCAGATAATTTAAAACGCAAATAAAAAAGTAAATCTATAAGTTTTTATATTAGGTAAATCCTATAAACCGTCTCCAAATTCAATAAAATTGTTCTAAAAATGCTTAAAATAGAACAAAAATTCAACTTTAATAAAAAATCATTATTTCCCTTATACTCGAGATTCAGTAAAAAAATACTTTTCCTACTAAATTAATTACTTGTTAAAAAAACTTAAATATTGACATGAAGAGCCATATTTTGTGTATATACTTTCCGATGCGCCTTGACGCGATACAACGGATTGCCAATGTGAGACATTGAGTGCGTTTATAAAATGGTTGTATGTTTGGCTTCTCACACAGACATTCCGAGAATTTCAACCCGATTTACTCTTGGAAAACTTATGACAACTCAAACTAACGTAGTACTTAACACAGACAGTTCTTATGCGGCTTCAATTGCCGCAGATCCTTTAGACAAGTGGACCGTTACGGCAAGAAAACACGTGCTGGATAAAATGGTTGCCAACATCTCGCCAGAAGATGGAGAACGAGGAGCAGTGCTTGCATCTCCCTCTCGCTCAAACCCAAATTATTACTACCATTGGGTCAGAGATGCAGCGCGAACAATGAGCGAAATTGCCAAACTTAATGGTTTGGACCGTCGTAATTTTAAAGACAAGTACTACGATATGATGATCGATTATGTCGAGTTTTCTAAAATAAACCAAACAACACCCACGGTAAGCAATAGCCTAGGGGAGCCCAAGTTTTATGTAACTGGACAAGCCTTTAACGGCCCTTGGGGACGCCCTCAAAATGATGGCCCTGCGCAGCGCGCGCTCACCATTACTCGCTGGGCAAATATCTTGCTGGCAAATGGTGAGAAAGAATATGTAACGGGCACGCTCTATGATGGCAAAGAGCCCTCTTTCAGTATGATAAAAGCAGATTTAGATTTTGTTGCCAATCATTGGCAAGACCCATGCTTTGACCTTTGGGAAGAAGTCGACGGCACGCATTTTTACACGCGCATGTTGCAACGTACTGCACTACGTGAAGGCGCAGATCTCGCCGTTAAACTGAACGATAAAGGCGCAGCAGATTATTACAACGCCCAAGCCGCTAATATCGAACAAGCGATGGCTGACTTTTGGGATGAAGACAAAGGTTACTATGTGTCGACATTGAACCGTGTAGGAGGGCTAGATTACAAAGGCTCAAATTTAGATGTCGCAACTACGCTGGGTATTTGTCAGGCTTTATCTGATTCTCATCCATTTTTAAATCCCCATGAAGATAAAGTGCTAGCAACTGCGTACGCATTACATCAAGCATTTGACCCGCTATACCCAATTAATGCCATTGAGGAAACCACCACGGGCGACCCAGTCGCACCGGGAATTGGCCGCTATCCAGAAGACAAATATGCGGGCAGTGCTCCGCTCAGCCAAGGTAATCCATGGTTTTTATGTACAGCCTCTTTGAGTAGTGTTTGCTACAAAGCATCCACCTTGTTTACAGAACAAAAGAGCATTGAAATAAACCAGTACAATATCAATCAACTCAGCTTGGCACTCTCTTACGAAGACCCAAACATCACGCTTGAAATCGGGGAGTGTTTTAGCAGCCGGACTAAAACCTTCAAAGCCATTGTGCAAGGTCTTAAAACACTCGGCGATGCATATTTACGCCGTATACAGATTCATTGTGGCGAAAATACTTCTCTTGCAGAGCAATTTAGTCGTTATGACGGCTACATGACCAGTGCGAACGATTTAACTTGGAGTTATGTTTCAGTGGCCATTGCAATTGACCTGCGCAATGCCATAAAACAATAAGCAACGCGTGCCCCGCAGTGTGCGGGGCAAATACTCTTAGTAATTATCTAGCCAAAAGCTAATCGTTGTTAGACCTGACGTTTAGGTGATTTCCTTTCGAGCTAACAGTCGAGATGGATATATAAATGGATATTTCTTTACAAGGTAAGTTGGCTGTATGTAACACTTTTTTTCAAGCGCATAAGCACGTGTGCTTAACACCTACATTCATCTACGAGTTGGCCTCCAGTTTATTGCCATACTTCGAAGCATGCAATTACGCATGTTGGCCACAGCGCCTGAAATACCTTTGTATTATCGACACCCCCCTACCATAGACAAACCGTGAGTAATTGTTATGAATATACCGATCACCAACCCCATAAAGATAGTCGTAAAACATTGCGGCGATGTTCGTATACACACCTTCATCTCATCCTACGAAGGGGATAATATTGCCAATGCAACGCACATTATTGAGAGTAAAAATGTGCTGGTCCTGATTGATGGTCAGTTTTTAAAACCTTATGCGCAAAAATTTAGGGAGTATGCTGACAATCTAAAGAAACCCATAGCACGGCTATATCTGTCTCATAGACACCCTGATCACTGGTTTGGATTAGGTGATGCCTTTGCAGATGTTGAGATCTACACTTTGCCAGAAACCATTGATTTTCTGAAAGAGCATGGTGAGGCTTCTCGCGAAGACCATATGGGTAAACTTGGTGACCTAGCGCCTGATAAAGTTGTCATACCTCAAAACCCTGTCAGCCCAGGTGTCGAATATATCGACGGTGTGCAATACGTTATTGAACGCGTCATCGATACTGAAATTGACTACGGCATTACACTCAAGCTCCCTGAGCTGGGCGTGTTTATCGCCCAAGATCTTATCTATAGTGGAACACATTTGTATCTCACTAAATATCTAGACCACTGGATGGAACAGTATGAGGACATGCTGACATCAGATTACGAAGTATTCTTACCCGGTCACGGCGCGCCCGCGGATAAAAAAGAAGTCACAGAAAACCTGAAGTATTTAATTGCGGCAAAACAAGCGATTGATGATGGTTTAAAAAATCAGGAGTTTAAACAGTTTATGCTGCAAAAATTTCCGACTCGACAATGCCCTGCAATTTTCGATATTTACCTGCCCAGACTGTTTGATGGCGCGAGCGAATTTTAATTTCATTGACTAAATACATAGGTAGAACAGCATGGATACACAATATACTGTAGGACAATACCTCACCGAAAGACTTGAGCAACTTGGCCTGAGACACCTTTTCTCCATTGCCGGAGATTACACCATTGAGTGGATCAATAAACATATTGAGCCCAGTAGTATCGAGCTAGTAGAAGAAGTAAACGAGCTAAATGCGGGCTATGCAACCGACGGTTATGCAAGACTAAATGGCATTGGTGCCATGTGTTTCACATATTCTGCTGGCACACTCAGCGCAGTGAATGCGGTCGCAGCCTCTTATGCTGAAAGAGTACCCGTGGTGGTGATTAACGGCGCACCAAGCGTTCAAAAACGTCTGACAGCCCAACAGACCGGATTTACATATCACCATATGATCGACGGTGAGACAGACTTAAATATTTATAAAAACATCACCGCCGCAGCCATTAAAATCGATGCGCCAGAACTTGCGCCACAATTAATTGATTACGCTTTGACTCAGTGTATTTCTCAAAAGCGCCCAGCATACATCGAGCTGTTAGAAGACATGGTACAGCAACCGTGTTCAAAGCCTATGGGCCAATTGCAGCCATTAAAACCCATCCCCTCTGAACAGGGTGTAGAGCAATCTATCGCAAAAATTAAACAAGCGTTAGAAGCAGCTGAGCGTCCAATCGTCTGGTTAGGCGCAGAAGTCGACCGAATGGGGCTACATGACCAAGCCAATGCTTTAATCAGAAAATTAAATCTGCCTTATGTAACCGAGCTTATCAGTAAAGCCGTATTCTCAGAAAACGACCCACTATTTGCAGGAGTTTTTGATGGGCAGGCTTCATCGGACGTGACACAAGCTTTGGTCAAGGAATCTGATTTTATTCTTGGGTTGGGTGTCTGGCTATCGGATATTAACTCGCTAGGCCAAAGCGTAGACTATGATAAAACCGCTTTAATAGCCTGGGATACCGTTAAACTAGGCACTTATTTTGTTCCTCAAGTTCCATTAAATGACTTTATGGACGCGTTGACCAATCAAACCATTAACTGCGCATCACCTTGTGCTATTCCAGAGCCTTCGGCACAGCCCTGTCAGAACTTTTCGGGTGATATTTCTTATCAAGGCTTTTACGACTTCATTCAAAGCAAAGAGTACATTAGCGACAACGTCTTAATTGGTAGCGATGCAAGCCTTAACTTTTTTGGCAGCTTGCTACTAAAAGTCGGAACACCAAGGGGCTTTGTTGCGCAGCCTACTTATTCTTCCATCGGGTATATAGGCCCTGCTGCGACAGGAATGAGTTTAGCTAAGCAAGATCATCAACGCGTGTTTATATTTACCGGTGATGGAGGTTTTCAAATGACACCACAATGCTTGTCGACGCAGACACGGTTTGGCCTCAACCCAATTATTTTTGTAATGGACAATGGCGTATATGGTGTAGAGCAATGGTTATACAATGCAGAAATCTTCTCCAGTGACCAACCGTTTTTTGATTCTTGTATTTTACATCAATGGGATTACTGTAAACTTGCGGATGTATTTGGCTGTAAAGCTTGGCAGGTTAATACCTATGAAGACCTAAATGAGGCCATTTTAGGCGCGCTGGAAAATGCCAATACGCCTTCTCTTATTCAGGTGAAAGTACCCGCTAAATCTCTTCCTGATAATGCTAAATGGAAGAAAAAATAGTCTAATTGCTTCAATTGACAATATGTAAGCCAGCATAACTAAGCTGGCTTATTTTTTGATATCAAACTTACTGCTTATGCTTTATCGAAGTGATAAATTGCTGCGGATTGTCTACGCCTAAGTAAATTCTCTCAACCTGCCCTATCGGTTCTGCCAGTACAATTTCAACGTTTGGCGCACCCGAATAGTTATAGCGTTTTATTTTTTTGTCACGGGCAACGAACGTATCGTTACTGTTAACATGCTTGATATTCAATAGCGACACCCTCAATGGCTGAAACAAACCATAACGAATAATCAAATCGTGACCATCAATAGAAATAGGCCTTTTCCCACAGGCTCGGTACTCAGCTAAAAAGAATACCAAACTGAGTGCACTTAAAACTGTGACAATATTGGCAGCCATTGGTGACCAAACAAAATGCAGAAGAAGGTGCATTAACGGCATCTCTAAGGCAATTAAAAACACAAAACCAAGTAAATTGCTCTGAGCGCCATCTTTCTGATGATAGGTAAACTGCTTTGAGCCTTGATAATTCTCGGACTTAATGCGTTTGGCTAATAACGCAAATGTCCACATTCTTGTTTCAAAATTAAGGATCGCTGCGACAACGCCTTTACCTAAAACCCTTTCGATGGGCTGTGATATTGCCAAGTCAGGATCTACGTCGTCATACAGTGCCGTTTTAATCGCCAGAATTACTGTAATAATGGCAACCGTTTCAAATAATAAAATCAGTGCGGTAACAACATAGCGACCATTTTCTAAATAGGGCCAGATAAACTTGCTACTTTCTGGGATGATGTAACTTCCTACCCAAACCGCTAGACAACAGAGCGTGACAGCCTTGAGTAATGCTTCTTTTTTGTTTTTCACCGCCAAAAAGCAAATAATTGGTAAGACAATAAATGCGTCTAGTAGATACAAAAATTCGAAGTTTGCTTGTCCAAAGTCATTCAAGCTGCTGTTGCTTTGATAGTAAAACCCCCACCAAATTGAAATGGCAATAAAGAAAAGCAATGGAAATTTTGAAACGACAGAGCTCGACACAACCGTTCATCCTAGAATAAGTATTTAATAGCCTTAAAATAACAGAACTAAATTGGGTACACAATTACGCAACAATAATTCATGAATGATTACATAGTCACAGAACGCAACTAACGCAAGGTTTACGAGTTTGAGACTACTAAAAATCGGCTTTAAGAAGGACAAATCCCGAAGTAAACCCATTGTGCACTTGCTCGGCAGCAAACACACCATTTTAAAGGGGACTCTTTTAGTCGGTGAGTATGCTGACCCACCTAAGTGGCAAGTCAGCGACGTGTGTTTAACAGAGCTAGAAGTCTTTTAAGAAAATGAAATTATAGATTGCATGTTTGCTTTTCAATTCTTGCTTGGTCGATTCATTCAGCGGATTAGATTTAACATTAAGCAAAAGCAGTTTTCGGTTTTCTGAAATAGACAAACGGTTAATTTTATTTTTCCCCAATCGTAAGACTTTTAATTCAGGTAAATAATCAGTATTAATGCTTGATAAATTATTATTATTCAGAGATAACTCAGTAATCACACCACCACTTGGTAAGGATATCCAACTAATTTGGTTCCAGCCAAGCTCTACATAAGTCAGCTTGGTATTGTTAGTTAAATTAGCCGAGTAAAGCGCATTGTTCATCATCCCTAATATCTTTAATTCTCTATTATTACTTAGGTCAATTGATGTAATGTCGTTTCCTGACATAAAAAGCGTATCTAACTTAGTGTTATTTTTAAGGTTAATATTTTTAATCTTGTTTGCTGACAACTCCAATCTAGTCAATAGTTTATTTTCTGTAACATCAATATCTTCAATATAGTTTAAAGCCAAGTTTAACCTTTCAAGGGACGAAAAGTATTTTAGCTCATCAACTCGCTTTATCATCGACTGTTTACAGCTTAGCTCTGTGACTTGATCAGTATATGTCCAGCCATTGGCATCTGCTTGCGTTTGTACACAACTTCTAAAGTTGCCATCTGAAAATTGCATATCTGCAATTCGATCATTCGCAAAGCTAGATGCCGAGCATAACGTGAGTAAAGTGCCAAGTAACAATTTGTGGTTTAGTTTAATCATTTTTAAGTCCATTTTATTGTATGAGTAGTTCATGAAAATCAATTTATGCCACGAACAGTGAATTAAAAATGAACATTAAGTAAAATTTTAAATTGTTATGTGATTTTGTTTTTAACACTTAATAGAAAATGAATATTAATTCCAATCAGGAATATTTAAAAGCACTCCGCTCATTATTTAACAATATGATTATTTAAGCCATTAAATCAGGTAAAGCATGCTTTAGCGCTGTATATTTTCTCGTAAAAACACGCCAATATACAACGCTGCCAACTCACCCCATATAAGCAATTATACCTCTAGGCAGGGGGTGCTTTCTGGGGTATCAAGATCCGCTAATATTGTAGTGTATGCAGTATGTGCATTGTCACTCAAATAAGGGTCCATTCGCTTAAATAAATCTAAAAGACCAACACCGTGGCGAGCTTTAAACCCTGCGTATCGGCACACTAACTCCAACTCATTGGCCGCCGTTAACTCACATAAGAGTAATGTATCCGCTTCATTTAAAAGAAACTCTTGCTCTGTAAACCGGTTTCTAAACTGAATAGGCTTGTCACTACCAAATTGAGGAAATACAAAGTCTCTGTCACATGCACAATATAGATAAACCAGTGCTTCTTCCTCTTTGCCAATTAATTGGGCAATTCGGTTGCGCTGGGCCAAAGAGACCATACTTTGGTCAAAGCCATCGGTGCCATACGCTGCATGAAACAAGCCTGCGATCTGCAACAACTCACTACTTCCCCACTCTTTCAAAATACGTTCCGTACCCTGTAAATGAGATTGCAAAGTACCGTCGAGGTGCTGAAAATCCCCGGCTCCCAGTTCCTGTAACACTTTAAATTTATCCATAACTCATCACACCTATTATTATTTTCTCTCGATTGTACCTGAAAGTTCTAAATTGATAACAGGGCGTGCTCACTTTTTATTGATGCCACAGCTACAAGTTTAAGCTCTCCCCATAACGCTCTGTTTGGCATTCAATTACCTCTTTATCCTGTTTACTTTTAGGTTATAATTCTGCGGTAAATAACAACAATAAGCAGCAGTGCGTTTACATGTAATGCGTTACAGCTCTAAGGAGAATTTATAATGAAAAAGTGGATCCTCATATGCTCAGCGTTATTCAGCGCTACGTGTATGGCTAAAGAAGCAAATACGCTATTTACCGTGCATAGGGCAGAGCTGAACCAGCAAAACAAGCCCAAAATGAGAACGCTTTCAGAAAAAGGCGGCCGGTTTCAAATTGAAAATATGGCAGATAAGTCCGTTAGAACGATTCATATGAACAAGAAAGTGAAAGGAGTTTATCTTGAAGCCGGAAATTATTGCTACTCGTCAGTATTTATCTCCCAGTCTCAACGCGCACCGTTTCTCAATCCCATTTGTTTCACAATTTCAAATGAGCATGTAAATATCATTGGCACTTTTGTGATCGGCACCAGAATCACGACTAAAGGCGCCTACTCCTTAATCCTTGACATCAAGCAGAACTATGAGGAAATTGCCAAAGCTGCTAACCAACCAAATGCAAAGCCAGTCCCTTTGTTCAAGCCTAAAGATTAAAATAAACAGAATGGGGGCATACGACATGTATGCTTTCCCATCCCTATAGTCAATTGCAGCAACGGTTAGTGGATTGGCTCTTAAGCCTCTGCCCGCTTTTTTGCTCTTTATTTCTTTCTTCTTGTGCGCTGGCCAAGAATGCGTTTTTTATCACGCTGTTTGCGAGACTTTGATGAGTTTTTGCGATTGTCTTTAGGTTCACGAGTTAAATCTGGTTCGTATCCCTCTAGCCATTGTGGTGTTAGACGCGTATCCAGGAGTACTTCAATTTCCTCGAGTAACCACTGCTCATCAATACTGACTAATGATATTGAATGCCCAGCATTGCCAGCTCTGCCAGTTCGACCAATGCGATGTATGTAATCTTCGGCCACATAAGGCAGCTCAGCATTTATAACGTAGTTTAACGCCTTAATATCAATACCACGTGCTGCTACGTCGGTTGCGACCAAGACACGTGTTTTACCATTCTTAAATTGCTCAAGCGCACGTTCTCTGGCACCTTGCGATTTGTCACCATGAATAGCCAGCGTTGCCAAACCATCTTTGTTCAGCTCTTTTGCATAATCATCCGCACTTTTTTTAGTGCGAGTAAATACTAGCACTTGCTGCCAATTATTCTTGCCAATCAAGTGAGCGATTAACTCTCTTTTACGCTCTTCATCAACCGCATAGAATACCTGCCCTACCTTATCAGCAGTACTGTTTTGTTGCTCGACACCAACACGCTCAGGATTGTTCAACCAAGTATTTACTTGTGAGAGGACAACGTCATCCATGGTAGCCGAAAACAATAACGTTTGACGATTTTCAGGCATTTTGCGCATGATCCGCTTTATTTCACCCATAAACCCCATATCTAACATACGATCTGCTTCATCGAATACGAGTTGCTCAACCGCATTTAAAGACAAGGTGCCTTTGATCATATGATCTAAAAGCCGCCCAGGGGTCGCCACAACAATGTCTGCTCCCTCTTTTAGAATTTTTTCTTGCGGACCAATATTTGCCCCACCGTAAATACACGCTACTTTTATCTCGCTAAACTTTGCCAAGCGCCGCGCATCTTTAGCAACTTGTTGCGCAAGCTCTCGTGTTGGCGCAAGCACGAGGGCGCGCACAGCTTGATGAGCATGACTGGCACTAATCAATCTATTCAAAATAGGCAGCATAAAGGCCGCTGTTTTGCCTGTCCCCGTTTGAGCTGTGGCCAGTAAATCACTCCCTTGTAAGACAAGAGGAATACTTAAAGTTTGTATTTCTGTGGGCTCAACAAACTCAAGGTGGGTGAGTGCTTGATTCAATTCATCAACGAGATTTAAGGATTGAAAAGACATATGTGCCTATGGATACTGCTAAAGATGCGCGGAGTATAGCAAATACGCTTTCCTCTTGTGTACTTTATCCTTCGCGCAATATGACTTCTCCATATTTTATCTGCATTATCCCACTAAACTTAAGGGCATAATCACACCATGGAGATTTTATGGCAGACCGCGAATACGATTTAGCAGCTGTGCCAAACACAGCGAGACGCGCTTCTCTTTCAATGCTGATGTTGATGCTTGGTTTAACTTATTTTTCGGCCAGTATGTGGACAGGAGGTAAATTAGGTGTTGGTCTAGATTCAACCCAGTTTATGATAAGCATAGCTGTAGGTAATTGTATTTTGGCCATATATACTGCAACACTTGGATATATTGGTGCGTCAACAGGACTGTCTACTCACTTATTGGCACGTTACTCTTTTGGAGTCAAAGGCTCTTGGTTGCCTTCTTTGTTACTCGCGGGCACACAGGTAGGCTGGTTTGGTGTTGGCGTGGCCATGTTTGCTTTACCCGTGCAAAAGGTGACGGGAGTTGACCTCAATATCCTTATTTTAATCGCCGGTATGTTGATGACCGCCACAGCGTATATTGGTATTTCGGCGCTCATGTTCTTGTCGGCCATTGCCGTGCCAGCCATTACACTGTTGGGCGGTTTTTCTGTTTGGATGGCCTTAGAAAGTGCTGGCGGTTTGGAGCAACTCACCGCTCGGTCAATTGACAGCCCATTGAGTCAGGCCCAAGCAATTACTTTAGTTGTTGGCTCTTTTATTTCCGCGGGCACGCTCACAGCAGACTTTATGCGCTTTAGTAAGAATGCAAAAGTGGCTATTTACATCACGATTGTCGCGTTTTTTGTCGGTAATAGCTTAATGTTTATATTTGGCGGTGCGGGTGCCGCGGCGACGGGTAAAGCAGACATTTCAGAAGTACTGATGCTCCAAGGCCTCATATTACCCGCGATTATCGTCCTTGGCTTAAACATTTGGACGACCAATGATAATGCACTCTACGCTTCTAGCTTAGGGTTTGCCAACATTACAGGGCTACCCAGTAAATACCTCAGTATCGTCAATGGCGCAGTCGGTACTTTATGCGCTCTGTGGCTCTACAATCATTTTGTAGATTGGCTAGTGTTTCTATCTGCCGCGATTCCGCCTATTGGAGGCGTGATCATCGCCCATTACTTTAGTCACAGTGCAGCCTATGAAGATTTTGAACATAATGAATTTAAAGCCATTAATTGGCTGGCAATTATAAGTGTTGTATTAGGCATTGCCGCAGGACATTGGATGCCCGGTATTGTCCCAATCAATGCTGTGTTGGTCAGTTTAAGTAGTTTTTATTTGCTTCAAAAAGTTGTCCGGTAACATTCATTTCAACCACTGAAAAACTGCTAACTGTATAAAATAAAAAACTTTTGGAGTGCGACAATATGTCACATCTCAAGCTCTTATAAGTTCTTTATACTCGCCGCAGTTTTTTCAGTGAGTTGTCTTTATGTTTTCGTATTCAAAAATTTCTCTTGTATTTTTCGCTCTGGGTATTTCTCAAGTTGCTGTAGCCGAACAAACTAACCAAATAGAGCATTTTGAGGTGACCGGCTCTAAAATTAAAAACATTGATCTTGAGTCAGCCAGCCCAATTACCACGCTCACCGCTGATGATTTAGCACTGACTGGTGTCTCAAACTTAGAAGAAGTACTGCAAAGTTTAAGTGCATCCGCCGGTCCTGCTGGCAACGCCACTAACGCATACTGGACCAGCAATGGTTATGCTACCGCACAGGTCAACTTGCGTGGTATGGGTATCAAAAGAACCCTCGTTTTACTCAACGGCAAGCGGCTGGTCGCAGGGGGCACAGGCGCAAATGACAGTCCAGACCTTAATATGATCCCAATGGGGTTGGTTAAGCGCATTGATATTCTTAAAGATGGTGCGTCAGCCATCTACGGTGCAGATGCCGTGGCTGGCGTGGTAAACATCATTACAAAGTCCGATTTTAGTGGTGCGCATCTCAGCGCTAAATTTGGACAAAGCAGTAAAAAAGATGCCGAAAATACGGAGCTGAACATCACATTAGGCAGCGAGTTTGAGCGTGGGCATGTGACGGTCAATGTAAACTATGTCGACAATGGAAATGCACTGCAATCCACGCGAAACCCATGCCCGCTCAGTGAGTCAGGCGGTAAACTAAATTGTATTTACTCTGGCACTACGATTGGTGGTCGTGCAAGACTGTCGGACGGTCGAGAAGTACAATTCAATCAAAACCCTGATAGCGACGGCAACCAATTTGAAGACTACAACAACGCGTTGCATGGCTATAATTGGTTTGAGTCTCTAAACTCATACAACCCAATGGAGCGTCTCAACTTAGCAACTTTCATCGATTATGCGCTCTCTGACAGCCTGCAGCTTAACACCTCACTCCTTTATGCAAACCGTCGCTCAGACCAAATCGTCACTCCCAGAGGGTTTAAGTCTGTCGATGTAGCCTCTGATTTTGTCTATAACCCAACAGCTCAAGACCTGACGCTCAAGCGCCGCAGGAATATCGAAGCACCTAATCCAGAGTTCTATCAAGAAACGGATACATTTCAAGGTGCATTGAGTTTATCCGGTGAGTTAAATAACAACTGGATTTGGCAAGCGTCTTATAATTATGGAAGAAATACAGGCACTGACGGATGGAGTTATGACTTTGATGATGAGCGAGTCGCGCAAACCCTAAATGGTGATATATGTAGTACATCAAAAGATGCCGCCATCCCATGTGGAGATTATTTTGGTGTAGGGGAACTCTCTGAGCAAGTCATCAACTATGTTACTTACCAACGAGAAGGTACAGGCGGAAATCAACTCCAATCTCTAAGCTTTGATTTAAGTGGTGATATTGCTGAATTACCCGCTGGCACTTTGGCTTTTGCGACAGGGGCAGCGTACCGAAAAGAGAAAGGATGGCGAAACCCTGATGCGATTGCAATGCGAAACGGTGAAGAAGACCCAATCTCAGGGCACTCAAACGTCAAAGAGGCATTCTTAGAACTGTCAGTTCCCCTTATTAGTAACGCTGCATATGCAGATGCGATAAAAGCGGATATTGCAGCACGTTATTCTGATCATGAGCATGTCGACGCAAAAACAACCTACAAACTTGGCATAACCTGGCGAGTAAACGAGCAATTTTTATTGCGTACAGTGCGCTCCACTGCATTTAGAACCCCTACTATCACTGAACAGTTTGGTGGTACAAACGTTGAAAACCTCATCACTATGGATCCTTGTGATAGCGCCACTGGCGAAATTTTACGTAATTGTTTGTTGGCTGGTATACCAGAAGATTTTACTCAAGATGGTTCAACAATTCGTACCGGTGTTGGTGGTAACCCTGAAGTAGGCCCTGAAACTGCCGATACCATAACATTTGGCTTGGTGTATCAATCAGCGCATTTATCAGCAACGCTAGATTATTTCAATATCGAAGTTGATAACGCCATCAACACTGTGTCTGGGTCAAATATGTTGCGCCTGTGTTATAGCGACCCTGTTGCATATCAAGCATACTGTAACAGCTTTACAAGAGACCCAATTACCTTCCAAATTACGGCGCTTGAAAAGCGCCCAATGAATACGTCAAATGAGCAAGTAGCTGGCCTAGACCTTAACCTCAACTTTAGCTCGGCTGTTAATTCACTTGAGTACCGTGTTAACTGGGAAACAACCAGATTACTAGAACATAAAAATACCGCTTTTGCGGGCGCTGAAACAGAGCAATTATTAGGGGTAATAACATCTGACAGAGGCAGTTATACCAAATGGAAATCTAACTTATCTGCTACTTTGTCTTACACCCAGTGGCAAGGCACTTACAGCATTCAGTACATAGGTAAAGCGCAAGACGAAAACGGAGGTGGTCCAATAGGCAGCAGTGTACCAAGCATCATTTACCATGATGTTCAAGCAAGCTACTCGGTGAGCCAAGCACTGAAGCTGTCATTTGGAATCGATAATCTTTTTGATAAGCAGCCACCATTTTTAACTTCGTGGAACGACGCTAACACCGATGTATTCACCTACGATACTGTTGGTAGACGAGGTTATTTGAAGCTGGACTATACGTTTTAATTAGCCAATATGAACAACTGCTCGCTAGCCACTTATGAATGTAATAAGTGGCTAGTTTTACCTTGTCTTTTCCATGTTGCTTTTACATACTAGTCAACTGTAACTATCAAAGGCAGGTCAACGCCTTTAGCCCTTCTTCAGGTAAGGCAAAATCTAAATGTAATTCTAAAAGAGTAATATATAATCAACATTTGCCTTGCTAAGCTTAGCGTTAACCAAACAAGACGGATTATTAAACATGCCCCCCAACTTAATAGAAGTAGGTCTTCCGATAGCACTTATTTTAATCATGATCGGCGTGGGTCTTAGCCTTACTACACAAGACTTCTATCGGGTTTTAAAGCAGCCCAAGAGCTTTTTTGTTGGCGCTGCATGTCAACTATTACTTCTGCCGTTAATGGCCATTGCAGTCATTGCAGTGACCGGTCTAAGTGCAGAATTAGCAATCGGATTATTTATACTCGCCTTATGCCCTGGGGGAACCACATCAAACCTCTACACCTATCTTGCCAAAGGAGATGTTGGATTATCCGTTTCGTTAACGGCTGTCGTGGGGTTTATCACCCCCTTTATACTGCCGTTTATGGCAGCTTGGGCCATCGGGTTTTATGGCCAAGGTAGTGATAAGATAGATTTCCCTATTTTAAAAGCGTGGTTACAGCTCATGGTAGTAGGTGTTATCCCAGTCATCATCGGTATGGGCATTCGGGCTAAGTGGCCTACGTCTGCAAAAAAAGCAGGCCCCTATATTAATTGGTTCTCAGTGGCGGTGCTTCTTTTAGTGATACTCAGTATATGTATTCAGCTGGGTGATAAGCTTATTGACTATATTGTCATGGCAGGTCCCGCTGTAATTGTTCTTAACTTAATTACCATGCTTATGGGATATGCCGTGGCAACGCTTTACCTCCACAACCGTGCGCAAACTCGCACAGTTACTTTAGAGGTCGGCTTGCAAAATGGTACCTTGGCCCTATTAGTAACCACTGGTTTGCTAAAAGATGAGGTGATGTCAATTGCCCCCAGTATTTATGGTTTATTTATGTTTGTTAGTGCAGGGGTTTTTGTCGCTTGGGTTAGGCGCTCCGCGCCTCAGGTCGAATCCAGCGCTTCGGTCTAAAAAGCCCTTATGGGCTTTTTATCTTCCCGTAATTGGGCCGTTAAGAAACACAAATCACACTGCGATGGGAGTCATCGTTTTTCTGAAGTTCAATGGTGACCGCAAACAGGTTATCTTGTCGAAGTGTGCGTTGCAAAAGCACCATAAATAGAAGCAGCGTGGTGTTAATGCCACTTAAATTCACGCCAAAAGCCATGCCTAAATCTTTCAGCAAGGCTTGAAATACTCCGTCAACCTGAATCCATTCCTCCAGACAACGTTCAATTTTTTGATTGCTGATATTTATATTATGCATAAGCTGCTTAGCCAAAGCATGAGATACATATTCTGGCAAATCAGTGATATACCGCGCTATTTTTTGCAGCTCCACAAAAATGTCGCGCAATGCAGCAGCTTTACGAAATAACAGTGCTAAGCGTTTTGATATTGCCCGCCAATCTGTATCATCATAGTAACCAAAGTAATCTTGATAGTGACGGCTGGAAGCCAACTCTGATCGAATCAATTTATAGTCTAAAGAGTTGCTTTCTCCTAAATGACGATACAAGTTTGCTGTATCGTGAAAACGCGGCTTTAACCGTGTATATGCAGCAATAATATTTCGTAAACCTTGGCTATATTCACGCCAACCTCGGTTTCTATATCGACCCTTTTCAGAAAAGAGTAATGCCTTAAAAGCGGTATCAAACAACCGCGTATCATCAAGAGAAAGTAACTGGTTATAGATATAACGACCTGCACGCAGGGTGATTAATATGTTGCTATGACTATCACTCGAATGATATTGAATACCCTTTCCAGCTGAAGGGTGAGTGTACTGCTCAAACATATTCAACGCATTCTCTGCTTCAACTTGACTTACCAAAGGTAAAAAGCCAAATCCACTTTGTGATAATTGCGCATTAAAGTGCGATAGTGTCAAAGCCGTTAATACTGACCGCAACTCCGCTGCGCTATGCAAGTTGTGATCAAGATTAGAGTAGCTAAACGAGAGTGCCCCGTGACATTGTTGTTCGAGCGCAGCCTGTGCAAATCCATAACTAAAGTTAAAACAAGCTTTTCGTGCCTCGTCAAAACCACGCGCTTGCTTACTTAAGTTATGCGTGTGGACAAGCATAATTTTACCCATCGGGTCGATATGTAATTGAAGATCGCTGACAGCGTCTGATACATTATCAATGTCATACCCCAAAACATTTATGCCAAGAGAAATTTCGTTTTTCGTTACGTTTGTGAGCGACAATGAATCAGCTTGGTACTCAATTACGCCTACTTTACTCAAACTCATAATTAACGTTGATACCGCGTCGTCATTGCCAACTACCAAACTGCGATATAACCTCGAAACTGACTCTGAAGTTGAATCTTTGAGTACAATGGTGAAACTTTGGTCAAGCGAATTCACATGACTGCTTGTCGACTGGTAGTGCAAATTTAGCTGTATATCCGCTGCGCGAGACAACGCGACTTTTATTCTATTTTTAGTCTTTGTATATTCTTGGGCTAATTTCTCATACAACTCAACGGCCGTCACGCTTGTATCTTCAATAAGTGCCTGGGCATTTTTGCTGATTTTTTTGATAGGTTTAAGTGCTGCTTGTGAACCTGCTTGCACGTCCTGATGCAACTGACAAGCTGCATGTAAAAACTCGCCCTTGACCCTTTCAACTTCTTCCTTTATCAAGTTTTGAATGCCATAAAATACGCTCTCTTTTGCTGGGTTGCCGACTATCTCTTGTAGATCTATACCAAAGGTTCGCGTCAATTGCTCTGTCAATTCTCGTGTGAAATCGTCTGTTGCTGTAGATAGGCTAAAATTCAGCTTTTCAAATACCAATTTGATAGCATCGCCAACGGCTTCATTGAGTGATTGCCTTTTTTGATCGTGACTCAAAAACAATGTGTTCAAGTGCGAAGCCCATTCACTGTTTTTCGTCCTGGTACTTAAGTTATCAGCTAAGTATTGACCGACATTACTGTACACCTCTAGAGACTGTACAAGTCTATCGCCGTAACCAAGCAGCTTTTCTAGTTGATGACTTGCGAGTGCATCTAAACCCGTTATTCGCCCACCCACAGCCAAACTAGCTCGATTTTCATCGGCGTCCCGCACTGCTTTTTTCACCCGAATTGATAATTGATTGGTAGGACTTTTAAAAATTTGAAGCTCAATCTCACCAGCCACAGCAACATGCTTTGTTATTTTTAATCTTGCGCTCACATCAATATCAACTGGCTGACCTGCAGTTTTTGAAAATGTGCTGATCGACCTTCCAACTGCCAACTCTCCTTGTAGTGAGAGAGAAGCTTTGCGAATCACATTAAATGCTCGATACCCCTCCATTTCTCCAAGGTGGTTGGGACACTGTATGGCCTCGCTGACACAGCCAAGGCTCCAAGGAATAATTGGCGTTGCACTCATGGCATGTAATACAGTACAGGTTTTATTTCGAGCTGACGTTTGATAGAACGCGGTCATCTCAAGCGTTACATCACTTTTTGTGCTGCCGGCAACTTGTATAACGCTCGCATGGGCTTGCACTGATGCCTTCAAACCGATTGAGGCCTTTAAATAATGTGACACAATAGCCGCTTCACGGCATAAGGTAGATCCAAACAAGTCATGGGCATGAGATTGATGCAACACCTCCCATTTAAAACGGGCACCTGTATTGATAAACAAGCCAAAGCTGAGATCTGCAACACTCAATTGCTGCATAGGTCGCTTAAAGCCGAATTCTTCTGCATGACTAATCGACTCATTGATAACCAGTGATTGCTCCCCTATTGATTGCGTGATATCAACCCACGAGCACCTTAATTTAGACCAATTTTGATAAGCGCTCGTCTCTAACAGGGTTTTGTAACTCTCTTCATCACGTGATTTTAACCACAAAATGAGTTGGTCTACCATGTCAAACAGGTCAGTAAAGTCTTCCCACCACCGTGGCTGTTGGAACACTTCTTTGCATCGTTCTATCGCTAAGAGTGAATTAGTGAATTCATCCCACGCCCTATTCTCTGCCACCTTTTGAATCTTCTGTTCAAGCTCTTTCAGCTCTGCGTCTAGACCTTCCAGTACACCAGCAAAGTCTAAATAAGGTAAAATCATATGCGGAAGCGTATCTAATATGGGCATGTGCAATCCTTACTCGTAATTAAAGCCACAGCTTAAAATAACTGTACCTTAGACATTGAGCAACAATAAACGTTAAAGTGAAATAACGAGTTCTAGACTCTTTTTACGAGTATGAAGTGAGGAATTCTAACGGAGATATTTGCTAAAGAAACTCAAAATGTAAAACTGAATAAACCCATAAAAACACACTTAAAATACCAATATATTATAAAGTTTAGTTTTATATAAAACGAACAACACTTAACCACACCAGATTTAAAAAATAGAACACCACATAGTAAAAAAAACACCATTTAAAATTTATCACCATTAATTAACTTAAAGCACAAATGGGGAAGCTTCTTATCCCAATAAGTAAAATTAAAACAGAAAACTACCATAAAAATTATAACGAAAGAGAATGTGCCATCTTAAAACACGGCTTAATTCAACGAAACGAGAAATGGGATTACTCACTTAATATGTAACCCCACATAAGAATTGAAATTACTTAAAATGAGTAAGTAATACCCAATGTTGTGCTATCCCAACGGAAAGAATCTTCAGGTCGGCCAACGTCAAAATCAGGTAATCTTTGATGATCTAAAAATACAGCAAACTGCTCACTAAACGCATAACTAATACCAATGCCATAGCTAAGCCCACTCACATCTTCATATATTTTTGCCGCACGATGGCCTTGAAACACATCATCAATATAGATGCCTGCCACTGTAGAAATTTTGAGCTCTGTATCAGTGTACCCCAACATACCGTAAACCTTAAAGTCATCTGTAAAATAATAGGCTGCTTTGGCTGATAGTGAAAGTTGATAGTTTATATCTTCCTTATAATCATAGTTTTCAAGAAAAGTGGTATTGTCGTGGCCCGAAATCCCCTTGCCATAGCGCGATTCAACTGAGAAATTCTTATTGAATTGGTAGCCACCTACAAGCCCCGCCACCTTAAAATCGCGATCATCTGAGAATATTGAAATAGATTGAGTGTTATAGAAAGCACCTGTATAGAATCCGTTATCGCTTTCATCGCTGGCTTGAACACCAGAAGCAAAAAAAGTACTTAGGCTTAAGATAGATATTGGAAGTATTTTATTCATTTAAATTCCTTTTACCCTGCAATTTAAAATCTGTAGGTTTAATTTATTAAAATCGAAAAGGATTTAACCATAAAAACAAAAACACCTTTGTAAAAAAGTGTAAGGTAAAATTTAAATGAATAAAAAAACAACTAAAAAGAGCGGCATTTAATACAAATGGAACATCAATAAGATTAAAATATTAATTTTTTAAATAAAAAACACCATAAAGTTAATTATTTTTAATACCGCCAGTCAATTTTAATGAAAATCGATTACCTCGTCTGCGTAGAAAGTAAAACTATCATTCGAGTAAAGAGCGTGCGTTAGCTGTCTGATTACTTTAAACCCTAAAGCAAGGGAATATAGGAAGTTTTAAGAAACTGGCTAGTAAGGGCCTCAGTGGGTGGCAGCAATGACGCTACCACCTTTCGCAAGTTAAGGCCTGTCAAATACCAGTGGCATTGCATTGTCAGCCACGTCTATCACTTCTCCATCACGGTAGACACACTCACCATTTACAAACGTGTAGCGTATTTGATGTGAAAATTGGTGTCCTACGAATGGAGACCACTGACAATGGTAAAGCGTATTGTCGTGCCTCACGCGCTCACCAGCTTTAGCACTGATCACAGCCAAATCAGCAAAATACCCTTCTCTTACAAATCCTCGTTCTTTAACTTTGTAACGCTTTGCTGGATTATGCGCGGTTTTTTCCACCACTTGGGGCAAAGTCATATTGCCTTGCTGAACTTGGTCAAATAAAGTCAGCAGAGCGTGTTGTACCAAAGGCAAACCGGCTGGTGCTTTAGCAAAGGCCTGCTGCTTTTCTTCCCATGTGTGTGGAGCATGGTCAGTGGCAATAATATCTAGTCTGCCGCTAGTCAATGCTTCAATTAATGCCAGTCTATCTGACTCTGCTTTAATCGCAGGATTACACTTGATTAAATTACCTAAACGGTCGTAATCCGTTTGGTTAAACCACAAATGGTGTACACAAGCTTCTGCGGTAATTTGTTTGCCATCTATTGGGCCCGGCTCAAAAAGGTCCATTTCTTTAGCAGTCGTTATATGTAACACATGTAGCTGCGTACCATACTTTTTAGCAAGCTCTACTGCATATGAAGATGACTGATAGCATGCGTTAGCATCTCTAATCACGGGGTGATCTTGTATTGTTAGCTCCCTGTTGCCCAACTTCGCTAAATTACTTGCTATCACGTCCCCTTTTTCACAGTGAGTCGCGATAAGTACTGGGCATTCCCTGAAAATGGCCTCCAGTGCACTCGGGTGCTCGACCAGTAAATCTCCAGTAGATGCACCCATAAACACTTTCACACCGCAGACTAAACTAGGATCACAGGCTTTGATCTCATCTAAGTTGTCCGGAGTTGCCCCCAAGTAAAATGAGTAGTTTGCCGCAGAAGTGCGCGCTGCAATTTGATGTTTATTCATGACCGCGAGTTGATCTGTTGTTGCAGGGCTGACGTTTGGCATTTCCATGTAACTGGTAATGCCGCCTGCAATAGCTGCTCGAGACTCACTACCAATTGTGCCTTTCCAATCAAGGCCAGGCTCTCTGAAATGCACTTGATCATCGATCATGCCTGGCAATAAAAAGTCACCCTCCAAATCAATGATCTGCTCGATACCAGTGGCCATAATTTCTGGCGCTATTTTGTCAATCCTTTTCCCAACAATACGCACATCGCATTGTTCAACTTTACCTTCATTAATCAGTTGCGCATTTTTTAAAAGAATATTCGCCATAGATACTTCACCTTTAGAAAGTGTTAATAAAACAAATTTGTGACCGGGTATACGCTTAGCTTATGGCGCTATGCACTTAACCCATTTAAAGACTCATCAGCTTGCGCTTGGCAGTTTTTACAGATCCCCTGAAACTCAAATTGGGGTGAATTGAGCTGATAGCCACACTCTTGGATCTGCTGAGATAATTGCGTCATCAACTGGCTAGACATCTGCACTTCATCAACTCTTTGACACACAGAACAAATCAAAAATTGGCTGTGTGGATGCGGTTTATGGCAATCAATATGAGAACAACAGATATACTTATTAACTGTATTTAATTTGTGAACAAGATCCGCAGCTACTAACAAATCTAATACTCGGTAGATGGACACTGCCGGTAATGTAAGCTCTAAATGCTCTTTACAATATTGCGCCAATTCATAGGGTGATAAAGCTTGCTCTGCCATCATGAGCCCTTTAAAGATCGCCACCCTTTTATCTGTGGCTTTAATCCCCGCATGATTAAAAACTGTGATTAAATAATCCGTGCTAATACTTTTTTGACACATATTGCCCCAATGATGTCGCAATTAACTTTGTTATATTATAACATCTCACAAGTTATCTATCTATCGCAATAACTTTCCCGTCAAATTTAGCGCGTATAATTAAATCAAAAGCTGGTGAGCAACCAATTCATCGCACATCTACACCAGCATCTTTTAGGGGTATCTCATATGGTCTCAAGAAGACAATTCACAAAGGGCTCGGTGGCACTTGCATTTTTAGGGTTAAATAGCAGCCTACTTGGCTGCTCTCAAAAAAGGCCGTCAATTAATACACCAACAAGTACCGGATATGGACCGCTTATATCGGACCCAAAAGGTTTATTAGATTTACCTGCTGGTTTTAGTTATGAAGTGATTTCTTCTTTAAACGACTCAATGAATGACGGACTCGTTGTTCCAGACAATGCTGACGGTATGGGCTGTATCGGGCTAGATGAACATCGTGTAGCGTTAATTAGAAACCATGAGTTAAGCCCAAAACACCTCAAATCAGCCGCACCAGTTATCGCACAACATCAAAGTCAAAAAGCATTTGATACAAATAAGCAGGGAGTTGCACTACCTGGGGGCACAACTACGATTATTTATGACCTGCAAAAACAAGAAATAGAACAGCAATATTATAGCCTTGTCGGTACAATAAGAAATTGTGCTGGCGGCACAACTCCGTGGGGCACTTGGTTAACCTGCGAGGAAACGGTGCGTACTCCGGATGAAGAAATATCCAAAAGCCACGGTTACATTTTTGAAGTCGCAGCAGATCAAACGGGTTTAAGCGACCCCGTGCCTTTGGTAGATATGGGTCGATTTAACCACGAAGCCGCTGCGGTAGACCCAAGAACAGGTATTGTTTATCTGACTGAAGACAGGAATGACAGTCTATTTTATCGCTTTATACCAAAACACAAAGGTAATTTAGCAGCAGGCGGCACACTGCAAGCCCTATTGTTAAAGCATGCAAATAAATTTGATACTCGAAATTGGCATCATCAGACAATGCCTGTGTCGCAATGGTACGAAGCAAGCTGGATCACTTTAGATAACCCGCAAAGTCCAAACGATGACCTTCGCTTCAAGGGCCATGAAAAAGGCGCGGCATTATTTGCCAGAGGAGAAGGTATCCACTTCGGTAATAATGAGCTTTATTTCTGCTGTACTAACGGTGGTGCAAAAGAGCTTGGCCAAATCATGCGCTATCAACCCTCTGCTTTCGAGGGAACAAAAGATGAAATTCAACACCCAGGTCAGTTACAACTATTTTTAGAAAGCAGTGATAAGTCTCTATACAATTTTGGGGATAATTTAACGGTCACGCCACAAGGCCATTTGCTAGTGTGTGAAGACCAATATACAGCTGTCACTCAAAACCATTTACGCGGTGTGTCACCAAAAGGAGCTGTTTATCCATTTGCTAAACTCAACGCCCAAACGGAGCTTGCTGGTGCTTGCTTCTCACCTGATGGCTCAACTTTGTTTGTAAATATATATTCGCCAACCAAAACGCTCGCTATTCGCGGAAACTGGGATAGCTTCCGAGATTAGTTTTACACTTAGATTAGCCAGTGTTTAAAAACCATTGGCTTTTTCTGCAACTGCAAAAATGTGCTCACAACCAGCCTCCAGTGCTGGAGACTCTGTGCCTATGTAACATTCTTTTCTCACTAACCCATATGTTTCAAACAGGTTGCTCAGCTCTTTATCGTCGTGCGAGACCTCTTTCAGTTCACACACTTGCTTTGAGTGCGTAGGCTGGGTATTAGCTGAATCAGGATCCGATACCACAAGCAATAACCGCCCGCCTACTTTAAGTGAATTTGCGATCTCTTCAATGATTATAAGATTTACCGAACGGTCATGCATATCAAAGCCGGTAAGAGTACAGAAGACTCTGTCATATTTATCCTTACACCTTAAACAACGTCTGTCACCATAGATAAAGTTAACATCAAGACAGGCTTGCTCTGCCACCTGTTTTGCACGTTCAAAATACGAAGACTCGGGGGCTTCACATGCTTGTTTTGACGATAACGGCAGGTGAATGCCTGACTCATATTGGAGGTTTAGGACCTCCATCCCGCTTTCTAGCGATAAAAAAGCTAGAGTTTGCTTTGCTTGCTGCTGACTTAGCATCAACTCGAAAGACACGCTGGCTAAATGACCCGAAATTAATGGGTCAACACCATACTCTAAATCAGATCCGAGCAAATCTTTTGCTCCTCATATAACGAATATTCTGTACTCAACGCACACTTGCTATTTAAAACGTTTATTGGTTACGAGGACCAACGTGCGCCTTCTTATCTACAAGACAAAATATACACCCACAAAATATAGTGCTCTTTTTACGCTCCATGTTTCTTCTGGCGACTGAGTTGATTACTTTTGGCTTGTTCATTGTTTCTCCTGAGAAAGCTGTCAATGGTATTTATTGGTTGCACGACAATAATGATTAACAATATTGGCTAAGATGCTATGGCCGCCATTAAACCAATCGCGGCAGGTACCAACAACTGACACAAATGACAGTTAAAGAAAAAGGCCGGGTTTCTAGATACGAAAATGATAGGGTTATGGTTATTTGTAACTAGTTAGATGAAGTGGATACCTAATAAAAAACCCAGTAGTTATAACTACTGGGTTTTTTATTGAGTCTCGTTATGAGCTTAGATTAAGGCGTTAAAATATACTGTTTTGCATACGCGACAGTACTTTTATGCCAAGCTTTTCTACAACGACACTTAAGCCAACGCCCAAGCGCTCTGCTAAAGCCTTCTTCGCTTTATATTTCACCTTGTAAAGCTGCTGAGTGTTATTTAATTCCAGTAACATATCGTCACTGGTTTTAATTTCGTCAACAAGATCAAATTCCTGAGCATGCGTTGCAAACCAATGTTCACCAGTTGCAACTTTATCTATATCTAAACTTGGTCTATGTTGTGAAACAAACTGTTTGAATAACGCATGTGTGTGTTCGACTTCACTTTTGAACTTATCCCTACCTTGTTCCGTATTTTCACCAAACATGGTCAGAGTGCGTTTGTATTCACCTGCTGTAATTTGTTCGAAATCTACATCATTTTTTTTCAGGATTTTATTAAAGTTTGGTATCTGTGCAAGGACGCCGATAGAGCCAACAATAGCAAAAGGTGCCGCAATTATCTTGTCTGCCACACACGCCATCATGTAACCGCCACTTGCTGCAACCTTGTCTACAGAAACAGTTAATGGCAAACCTGCTTGTTTAATTCTAATCAATTGTGACGCAGCCAAACCATAGCCATGTACCACACCACCACCACTTTCTAAGTTAACCAGAACTTGATCTTTTTCTTTGTTAGCGATGGTCAATATTGCGGTGATTTCTTCACGCAAACTCGATACTTCATGTGCATCAAGACTACCAGAAAAGTCAATCACAAATGTTTGACCTTGAGGCTTTTCCTCTGAGGCTTTCTTACTTTCTTTTAGGTGCGCTTTTAGCTCTTTTTTATCCAATGTTTGGTGTAAAAATGATTCTTTTGCTTGCGCTAATTCTTCTGAAAGATCCTTGATTTCGATCTCTCCTGATTTACTCTTTGGCCTTTGGCTCGCCCCCACTATCAAAACGACAATAGCACCAATTGCCACAACAACCGTTACGGCCTTCGCTAGAAACAAACCATATTCAAACAAAAATGCCAATGTAATCTCCTGATGTCATTCTTTAAATCAAACTATATTACAAAAAAAAAGCCGCTCACTAGCGGCTTTTCAATCTTGTCTTAAATACGCTTACTTTGCAATAACCGTTGTATCAGTAATTGGTAAAGATAAACCTTTAGAAGCTAGGTACGTTGCGACTTGTTTTTGCATCTCAAGACTTGCTTGTGCGTGGCCCTGAGCTGTGCCGCCCGTATTCTCATCAAATGACGTTGTCAGAAGTGAGCTATGGTGGCCTTGCGAGAAGTTTACGACGTAACGTCCTGGTGTGCCATCAGTTGACAGTTTTGACTCTGTTACAGTTTCTAAGCCCATAAATGCAGCTAGCGGTGTGCTACCCCCCAGTGGGTTGCGCGCCGCTGTATTTGGCGGAATAACTTGGTCTGCTTTATTTTCGCCTTCACCACCTACAACCACACTCATGTAGATAGGCGTATTTACCGCCCTAACTAGGGGTGCATAGTTAAGCGGATCAGCACTGTCTAGCACGGTTTGAGATGCATAGGCGAATTGGTCAACTGTCGCAGCTATCGTTGCCAATGCAGCAGTATCTTCTTCAGCCTGTAGCGTCGCAGTGAATGTGCTATAGGCACAGTTTGTAAAACGACTCGGATCTTGTGCAAATGCACCACAATCTGTGATAGCACCTTCACCTAGGTAAGCTGTAAACTTCTTAGAAATGGCCAAATCTGAAGCACCAACAAGGACAGCTGACTTAACAACTGGACCAAAAGACGCAGACTCTACCAAGAAGTTTGCAATGCCTGCACCACCACTAGATAGCGCCGAAGCACCTACTTTAAATAGTGGTTCAGCTGGTTTTAAAATATCTTCTTCAAATGGCAAGTTAGCATGTGCAATAAAGCTCGGTGCAACAATTGAACCCAGCGACTGACCCACAAAGCTAACGTCATTAGTATTGAACAGTAACGGCACCTGCGAAGCTGCGTTGATAGCATGTAAACCTAAACGAAGTGCAAGCAAATCAGCCGTAGACTGACGAAGGTTGTCGCGCGCAACAAGCAACGACTGCAGGTTCATGTAATGTAATACGCTCTTGGTAGTTGCATTGAAATCGTCTTCACCATCACCGTCAACGTCAACGCCACGTTCACCATGCAGTGGGTGGTCAATTGCCACTGTTGCAAAACCAGCTTGAGTCAACGCGAGCGTTAGACCAAGCATATCTTCTTTTTTACTGGTAATACCATGTTGCATGATGACAACCGGCCAACCTGTCTCTGGGCGGTTTGTCTCAATCATTGGCATAGTGATCTGTACCGGCGCATTAGCAACACCGTACTGCTTTGGTATCGGGTTGTACTTGGTTAAGAACTTCTGCTTATCAAGTCCCAAATCACGCAATTGACCGTTTGATAACGCGCTGCATAGTGCGTCATTTGACTCTGGATCGGTTACTGGAGGAAGCTCTCCCGCAGCCGCTCTAACCGCAGCCAAAGCAACACCGTTATCACATTGCGCTTCCCAATATGTATCGGCTAGCGCTGAAGGATCCGCACTTTTTGGTGGTGACAAATACACAGGTAGCTGGACACTACCTTTTAGGTATCTTACACCTTGAGCCAAGGCAAGCACTTGGTCTGACACTGGAATTTGAAGCGCTGTAAATATGTCAGCAACAGACGTTACACCTTGCTCTGGCACAGTTACCATCGGCTGTCTTTCAGTACCAATAGTCGAAGCTAACATCTTTTTAATGGAGCCAACAACAACACCCGTAGATTGCGTCGTCATTGCTGCTGTGTACACGATATCTGATGCACCAATAGATTCACTTGCTACCAAAGCTTGTTCGTAACTGCGGATCACCGCTTGCAGTGATTTTTGAGCATCCGTTACTAGCGGCGCTTCTTGGCGTAGCAGTGTATATGTTGAAGAAGGAGATAAGCTGCGACCACCATCAACATTATCTTTAATACCGGTTGTTAAAACTGTGATATACGTCGTATTGGTTTTAAACGGTTTCACAGGAATAACGTTGATGTTTTTACCATCTGCGCTTAGCTGGGAAACGAAATCGCCTGTAGGACCAAAAGTAAGCTCACTCACAACTTTACATGCAAACGCTGCTGAGAAGCCCGCACAGGCTTCAGTTTCAGGGTCAGCACCCATCACTACTTCAAATATACGCACAGAGCCCGGAGTCGCAACAGAAGCCGCGTCTATTGCAACATTCGCAGGTGTGTCTAACGCAATCTGGTATGGCATTTGTGTAGACCAACCATCAAGACCACCAATCGCAAGAGATGGATCCGCATAGCCGGCTTTTGAGACCAAAGGCATCGACTCAGAGTCGAGTTCTCCTGGGATATTCAGTGTGCCATCTTGTGTGCCACTAAATAGGATGTCATTTGGTATGGAAATAACGCCGTTGGAAGGATCAAACTTAACCGATGCAACGGGTGTTACAGGTTTAGTATCTTGTTTTACATCTTCTAGCGTTTCACCGCCACCACAGCCCGCTAATGCGGCTGAAACAGCAAGTGGTAGTATCAGTTTCTTCATTATATTGGCTCCGACATAATTTTATTATTATTGTTTCTCGGTCGAGTCTTACTTCTACCTTAAGATGTAAGCACCCATAAGCCACCGAGAATAATTCGTTAAAACTATGTAATTTTGCTTTTAATAAGACATTAGACCAGTTTAACTTAACGCAAAGTGTAGCCTTTCGCCACTCCTATTTGCAATAAATTCGATAACTTGCGTCATGACTATGGTAAAATATAGCAAATGTATTTGTTAGAGGTCCAATATGCACACATATGATGCAGCTAGCAACGCGCTAGAAAATAAGGTGATTTTAGTCACTGGGGCGGGTGACGGGATTGGCCGTGTTGCCGCAATAAATTATGCGAAACATGGCGCAACAGTTATTCTTCTGGGTAAAACCACCAGTAAATTAGAAGCTGTTTACGACGAAATTGTGGCTGCTGGCTATCCACAACCTGCTATCGTTCCATTGGACCTCAAAGGTGCAACTAAACAGCATTATCGCGACCTAGCGGCTACTATAGAGCAGCAATTCGGTAAGTTAGACGGTTTGTTAAATAACGCGTCTATTTTAGGCACAATGGGGCCACTTGAGCATTTCTGTGTGTCGACTTTTGAAAACGTCATGAAAGTCAATGTAACCGGTCAAGCCATGATCACCCGCTTTTTGTTTCCTGTTATGCGTAAAGCTCCTAAAGCTTCCATTATATTTACTTCTTCAGGTGTTGGCAGACAGGGCCGTGAATTTTGGGGCGCGTACGCTATTTCAAAATTTGCGACAGAGGGCATGATGCAAACATGGGCAGCCGAAGTGGGTAAAACGAACATCCGTGTAAACTGTATCAACCCAGGTGCAACGCGCACAAGCATGCGCGCAACCGCATTTCCTGGCGAAGATGCCGACACACTAAAGACTGCACAGGACTTAATGCCAACATACTTATACTTGATGTCTGATGACTCTACAGATGTAAATGGCCAGTCAATAGACGCACAACCTAAGTAAACACCAATTATTTAGATCAAAAAGGGCGCCATAGCGCCCTTTTTATTGTGCTAACACAATCTAGCGACGTTTATTTTGCTTGAGTCTCTGGTTGTGTTTATGAACAGCTTTTCTGATGCGATTTACTTTGGCACGTTTATCTTTGCGCTTTTCTGGCATCACAGAGAGTTTTGTTTGTGTTTCAGGGCGTAGACTTACTGATTTGCGCAGATAGTTAACATCTTCGAGTTTCAGCTCCTCCCAGCCGCCTTGAGGAAGACATTTATTCAACTCCAATTTCCCATAACGAACACGGATCAGCCTTGATACTTCAACCTCTTGTGACTGCCATAAACGACGAACTTCTCGGTTACGCCCTTCAGTTAATGTCACGTTGAACCACTTATTGATCCCCTCTCCACCGCGAGGCTTGATTGACAAGAACTTGGCTGGACCATCTTCTAGCTCAACACCTTGAGTCAGCGTTTTAAGCGTTTGATTCGTTACTTCGCCAAATACGCGAGCCGAGTACTCTCTCTCAACTTCATATTTAGGGTGCATTAAACGATTCGCTAGCTCACCGTCATTCGTAAATAACAATAAACCCGAAGTATTGATGTCTAATCGACCAATCGCTATCCAGCGATCACCTTCTAAACGAGGTAACCTATCAAACACTGTGCGTCTGCCTTCTGGATCTTTACGTGTACACAGCTCCCCTTCTGGTTTGTGATACATCAATACGCGGCAAATGCGTTCTTCTTTTTGCTCAATTTTGACCACGTGTCCGTCAACGCGGATCACGGCATTTTCTTCAACACGGTCGCCTAATTTTGCCACCTTGCCGTCGACGCTAACTCGGTTAGAGTCAATATACTTTTCCATTTCACGACGCGAGCCTACGCCCGCACGTGCTAATACTTTTTGTAGCTTTTCACTCATTCTGATGGTTCTCTCACAGAAGGATCATTTAACATGTGATCTAGCTTCTCGCTTTGTAGTTCAGGTAGTTTTGGTAAACCATCTAAACTATTAAGCGAAAAGTAGTCTAAAAATAACTTGGTGGTCGCGTAAAGCGCTGGTTTTCCAGGTACTTCTTTGTGCCCAACCACTTTTATCCATTGGCGTTCTAATAAACTTTTCATTATATTAGAACTTACTGTAACCCCTCGCACCTGTTCAATCTCACCCCGGGTGATGGGCTGCCGATAGGCTATCAACGCCAATGTCTCGAGGGTTGCTCGAGAGTATTTCGGTGCCTTTTCTTGCCACAACATGTTAAGCCAAGGACTTAAACTTGGACAAGCTTGAAATCGATAACCTGTACCCACTTCAACTAATTTTATGCCCCGAGTTTGGTAATGTTCCGAAATGGTTTCAATTGCCTGCTGTAAACGCCGGTCAGACACACTGATATCTTGCAACACGGTTTCTTTCATGTGCTTTTTAGACAGTGGTTTGTCTGCCACAAATATGGCCGCTTCAACCAATTCGACCAATTGTTCGTCACTTACTCGGCGTGTCATGTCACAGTATTTTTCATAAGGCTAGTAGAAAGCGCGGTATTATGACAGAGAGCGCATTACTCTTGTAGTTTTAATGACAAATAAATTGCACTGCCGATATTTACCTGCACGATAGAGATCAGTTGCTCTTTTAATAGCTCCAACATGGCAATAAAGGTCACTACAACACCGCTTCTTCCCTCTTCTATGCTAAACAGCACACTAAACTCTACAGGGTTTGGGTTTTCGCTCAAGTATTGCAGTATCATAGACATCCGCTCTCTAGTCGATAAAGCCTCTGCGCTAATTTGGTGATGTTCAAATTTTTTCGCACGGGCCATGACTTCACTCATCGCCAACAATAGTTCCCTGAGTTCAACGTCTGGCAAAGCGTCCGCATTATCGTTCGCGTCTTCAATTAATGCGCGGGCAATAAAGATATCTCTATCAACACGCGGGATCTTATCTAAATTTTCAGCGGCTTGTTTAAACTGCTCATACTCTTGCAAGCGTCTAACCAGCTCGGCGCGCGGGTCTTCCTCTTCTTCCAATTCTTCATGCTTAGGTAGTAGTAAGCGTGATTTTATTTGTGCCAGTAACGCCGCCATCACTAAATACTCACCGGCAAGCTCTAGCTGCATCTCTTGCATCATTTCAACATAGCTCACATATTGCTGCGTAATACTAAGTATTGGTAGCTCTAATATGTCGAGCTTGTGTCTTTTGATAAGATACAAAAGCAAATCAAGCGGGCCTTCGAAGCTCTCAAGAATAACCTGTAGGGCATCGGGTGGGATATAAAGATCTTCTGGCTTTTCTAAAACGGCCTCACCTTTCAAAAAAGCCAGCGGTGTTTGCTGTTGTTGCTCAGTCATGCTTATTCAAATGGCGAAACATCACCACAGCCATGACGTAAAATCTCAATGCCGTCATCAGACATATCGATCACTGTGGTAGCCTGCTCAACCAAATAACCGCCATGTACAATGAGGTCTACATGCTTTTCAAGTTGCATACGGATATCATCTGGGTCTGACTCTGTAAATTGTTCACCCGGCAAAATCAAAGAACACGACATTAGTGGCTCATTTAACTCTTCTAAGATTGCGCAGGTTATTGGGTGCTCAGTAACTCGGATCCCGATGGTTTTCTTCTTGTCATTTAACAGGCGACGAGGCACCTCTTTCGTGCCCTTAAGAATAAAGGTATACGGTCCTGGGGTGTTGTTCTTGATCATTCTAAACATTTGATTATCTACCCTAGCGTAGGTAGACAATTCAGATAGATCTCTGCACATCAAAGTGAAATTATGATGTTTTTCGATACCCCTGATACGCTCAATTCTTTCTTTGGCTTGCTTATTACCAAGGCTACAGCCAATTGCATAGCCAGAGTCAGTAGGATAAACCACCACCCCACCCTTTTGAATTATTTCGACGGTTTGTCGGACTAAACGTGCTTGTGGATTATCTGGGTGAATATGAAAAAATTGACTCATGCTAACATTCCTCTGCGGCTCCCCAAAATTGCCATACACCTTGGCAATCTTTTGGTAAGTATAGGTTTCTTCCTAGATCCAACCAACTAGTTGGGTAATGAAAATCAGAGCCTTGACTAGCAAGAAGGTTATACTCGCGAGACAATTGCCCTAAAAACTGTCTTTCACTGGGCGCTTGTTGTGGTTGTGCTACTTCCATTGCTTTACCCCCAGATGTACTAAATTCATCTAGTAGTTTGCGCAGCCACTTGTTTGACATTTGGTAACGCCCCGGATGCGCAAGCACTGCGATACCACCAGCGCTATGAATTGCCTCAATTGCTTCTGCCATTGTGCACCAACTGCTGGGCACATAACCCGTTTTATTGCGTGCTAGAAACTTTTTAAACACACCCTGGATATTTTTTGCAATGCCACGTTCAACTAGGGCTTTAGCGAAGTGCGCGCGGGTAATTTCAGCCCCCTTTGCCAACTCTAATGCTTGTGCGTAAATCCCTTCATATCCGCGCTTTTCGAGCCGAGCTCCAATTTCTTTGGCGCGCTCACGTCGTTTATTTTGCTGTGTTTTTAACAGCGTAAGAAGTGATGTAGACTCAATATCGATGTTTAAGCCAACAATATGTATCTCGAAGCTTTCCCATTTAGTTGAAATTTCAACACCGTTGATCAATTCAAGGTCAAGACTTCGCTCGGCAATATATTGCTGTGCTACCGGAATACCAGCCACGGTGTCGTGATCAGTTAAAGCAAGTACATCAACGCCTTTTTCTGTTGCGCGCTCCAATAGTTCAGCAACGGCTAAACGCCCATCAGAAAAAGTACTATGACTGTGTAAGTCATATTTAATCAAAATTTAATCCTCTAAAAACATACGCTCGCAGTATATCACGAGGAGATTTATGCGTACGTTTTAATTTACTTCGAAAGTTGCAGTTAGCGAGGTAGATATGAACTTTGCACTAGGTCAATATTCGTATAGTTTCACATTATTTAATGCTATTGGTTATTTTTTGATGTTTGCACTTGACAGTTTGTGCCAGAGTAAGGTTTACTGTACCTACTTAAATCGGAATAACGAAAACTTTACAAATGAATCTAACACAAAAAACAAAAATCGTTTGGTGGTGGCACTCGTAACTGCGGGTGTGATTCGTTATGTCTGACGACTTATAAACCCGCGCTGAGCTCGCGGGTTTTTTTATGGAATTTTTATAATGATTAACAATTTTTGCAACAATTCATCTACAAAATCTTGGTGGTGGTGCCTGAATTAGCGGGAAGGCATTGTTGTAACTAAATACACACCCCCCGCAAGTAAAAATACTTCGGGGGGTTTTTTGTACTAAAGAGGAATGAGGTTTGATTTTTAGTCATATAACTACAACACCGGGTGAGGTGACAAGTATAAGGCAGCGGCGCGATTATATCGCAAGCCCTCTGTCTTTATACGCGGCCCTCAATAAGCCCAATTCGCTGTTACTGGAGTCAGCTGAAATTGATTCCAAGGACAATGTAAAAAGCATTATTTTGGCGGATGCTGCATTGAGAATTGAGTGTAACGGACTGGAAGTAAAAGTACGTGCACTTTCTAACAATGGAGAACAGTTACTAAATTATCTCGCAGATAAAGTAGAAAACTGTACTGTTGTTAAAGAATATGCAGTTCTTACGCTAACTTATAATGCGCAGGATCTAAGTTTAGATGAGTACAGCAAATTAAAAGCAGATAATGCTTTTAGTGCTCTGAGAACTTGTGTTGATTCTATAAAACGTAACTCAGACACGCCGTTTTCGGTATTTTTAGGTGGCGTATTTGCCTACGATATGGTGGCAAATTTCGAATCTTTACCGGAAGTGCCTGATGGCAAAAATGACTGTCCTGATTATGTCTTTTATCTCGCTGAAACAATGGTATTGATTGATCATCAAGCAAAAACCACCGAGCTTATCGGTAATGTTTTTAACGGCCCAGATGTTCATGCCAATTGTTTTGAGGTAGGCAGACAACTTGAAGAGCTAAATCGTCAGTGCGACGAATATGTCTCTTACAAAGAAGGGCCCGAAGATTCCGAACATGAAGTGAATGTGGATATCTCGGATGATGTGTTTAAAGCGCAAGTGACGCAACTAAAGAAAAACATTGTCGATGGCGATATTTTTCAAGTTGTCCCCTCTCGCACTTTCTCACTACCGTGCCCTAGACCCCTTGCAGCATACAAACATCTAAAGAAACAAAACCCAAGTCCATATATGTTTTATATGCGCGATGAAAAGTTTGTTCTATTTGGTGCATCGCCAGAGTCGGCATTGAAGTACTGTGAAGAAAGTAACCAAGTGGAAGTTTACCCCATAGCGGGTACTCGCCCTCGTGGCAAGTTTGCCGATGGCACTATTAACCCAGACTTAGATAGCCGCATTGAGCTTGAATTACGTGATGACAAGAAAGAGCGCGCTGAGCACTTGATGCTTGTAGATTTAGCACGTAATGACGTAGCACGAATAAGCGTGCCAGGTACGCGCCACGCTAAGGAGCTTTTAAAAGTAGACCGTTACTCACAAGTCATGCACTTAGTGTCCCGTGTAGTTGGTCAACTTAAGCCCGACCTTGATGCATTGCATGCTTATCAAGCATGTATGAATATGGGTACATTGGTTGGTGCACCTAAGGTAAAGGCTGCACAGTTAGTTCGCGATACAGAAAAACAACGTCGTGGCAGCTACGGGGGTGCCGTTGGCTACCTAACTGGAGACGGTGCGATGGATACCTGTATTGTGATCCGTTCTGCCTTTGTGAAAAACGATACTGCTTATGTACAAGCGGGTGCTGGCGTTGTATTCGATTCAGACCCTCAAGCTGAAGCAGACGAAACAAAAGCAAAAGCACGCGCAGTGATCAAAGCCATTCAGTCAAGCTATCAAGGAGTGGGTCATGACGCCTAAAGTATATTTTTTAGATAACTTTGACTCATTCAGCTACAACCTTGTTGATGAATTGTCTCAGCTGGGCAGTGAACTCGTCGTTTACCGGAACCACATCGATGCTCGCACCATCTACGACAAAATGTGTAATGAAACTGCGCCTATTGTCTTGGTATTATCGCCCGGTCCAGGTAAGCCAAGCGAAGCTGGTTGCTTGCTAGAGCTGATAGATCTCTGTAAAGGAAAATTTCCCATGCTTGGCATATGTTTAGGTCAGCAGGCGCTTACACAAAGCTATGGCGGCACCATTGGCCATGCTGGCGAAACTGTACATGGTAAATCTTCATATATTGATGTTGAAGAACACCCTGTTTTTGCTGGCCTAGGTAAGCGTTTCCCAGTTGCAAGATATCACTCATTGATGGCAACCAGCGTACCTGACACACTCAAAGTGATTGCGAAATACCAAGATATCCCAATGGCTGTATACCATACAACAGACAAGGTTATCGGGTATCAATTCCACCCTGAGTCTATTTTAACACCAGATGGTGCCAAGCTACTTAAGCAAAGCATCGACTATTTGACCTGCTAGGAGGCAACATGGAAAGTTTAAATCAATTGATTGACCAACAGTCGCTAAGCTTTGAACAAACAACCGAGTTATTTAGCCAAGTAATGCAAGGCCAGCTTTCTGAAGTGGAGCTCACTGCAGCGCTGATTGCTTTGAAAATTAAAGGTGAAACAGCCGCTGAGATTGCAGGTGCAGCAAAGGCGATGCGCGACCACGCTGTTGCTTTTGACAATAAAGGCTTAGATTGTGCAGATAGCTGCGGTACAGGTGGCGATGGTACCAATACCATCAACGTCAGTACTACAGCTGCCATCGTAGCAGCGGCTTGCGGTATCCCGATGGTTAAACATGGCAATCGCAGTGTTTCCAGTAAGTCTGGTTCGGCTGATTTGCTTCGTACATTAGGTATCAATTTAGAGATGACACCAGAGCAAGGCGCCAACTGCCTTGAAAAAACCAACTTTGCCTTTTTGTTTGCCCCGCTCTATCACAGTGGCGTAAAGCATGCGATGCCAGTACGTACCAAGCTTAAAACACGTACCCTATTCAATATTCTGGGCCCACTGGCAAACCCAGCTAAGCCTGATATTCAATTACTTGGCGTTTATGACCCAGCACTTTGCCGCCCTATGGCTGAAACGCTGCAAATGCTGGGTACCAAGCGTGCAATGGTTGTTCATGGCGCTGGCTGTGATGAAATTGCATTACACGGTACAACACAGGTTACTGAACTTAAAGACGGTGAAATTACAGAGTATACGTTAACGCCAGCAGATTTCGGTTTAGACAACTACTCGTTGGAGGACATTGCAGGTGATACACCTGAGTATAATGCACAGGCAACTCGAGACATTTTAAGTGGTAACGGTAAACCTGCACATAACGCTGCAATCGCTGCAAATGTCAGTGCTTTACTTGTTATGTCTGGCAAAGCAACCGACCTAAAATCAGCCACTCAGCAAGTGCTTGATGTACTGGCGTCAGGTCGCTGTGAAGAAACATTAGCAGCCATTGCGGAGGTAAGTCATGGCTAACGTGTTAGAAAAAATTGTCGCAGACAAGCGTGTTGAGCTTGAAGCGCGCAAAAAGACGCTGCCACTGAGCGAATTTAAAGATCGAGTAACACCCACTGAGCGTGATTTTTACGCCGAAATGTCAAAGTCTGGCACACAGTTTATTCTGGAGTGTAAAAAGGCCTCACCTTCAAAGGGCTTGATCAGAGAAACTTTCGATCTCGATGAGATCACAAGCGTCTATGGACAATATGCCACCTGCATTAGCGTATTGACTGACGAGAAGTACTTTCAAGGAAGTTATGAATACCTGAGTTACGTTCGTACAAAGGTCAATCAGCCACTCATTTGTAAAGACTTCTTCATTGATGAATACCAAGTGTATTTAGCGCGTTTGAAAGGTGGCGATGCCATCTTGCTCATGCTGTCTGTATTAGACGATGCCACTTACTGTGAACTTGCTGATTTGGCGCATTCGCTAAATATGGCCGTACTCACTGAGGTTAGCAACGAAGAAGAAGTCCATCGTGCACTCCAGTTAAACGCTAAGCTGATCGGTATCAATAACCGCAACCTAAGAGATTTGAGTACAGATCTTGCGACAACGGAGCATCTGCGCACCTTGATCCCAGAAGAAAAAACGGTTATCTCTGAGTCTGGCATTTATACGCATAATGATGTTAAACGCCTCACGCCACACTGTAATGGTTTTTTGGTCGGCAGTTCTTTGATGGCAGAAGAGGACTTAGAAGGTGCATGCCGCAAGCTTATCTTAGGTGAAAATAAAGTTTGTGGATTAACGCGTGTAGATGATGCTTTGTCAGCCTATGACGCAGGTGCCGTTTACGGTGGATTAATTTTCTACCCTAAATCACCGAGATACGTTGACTTTGATTGTGCTCGTGCAGTCGTGGATAGCGCGCCCTTGAAATATGTGGGTGTCTTTGTCGATGCACCCGCTGAGCAAATCGTTGAATATGCACAAAGCCTGCGCCTGAGTGTAGTGCAATTGCATGGTCACGAAACACAAGAATTTATCACCAACCTTCGCAAGCAATTACCAGTAAATTGTCAGATATGGAAAGCACAGGGCATTGTCGATGAGTTCCCTGCGCCTTTTGATGAAGTAGACAAACATCTTTACGACACCAAAACAGCAAACGCATTTGGTGGCACAGGTAAAGTATTTAATTGGCAACTACTTAAAAGTGCGAAAAAGCCGTTTATGCTCGCAGGCGGGCTAAATGCAGACAATGTCAGCGACGCATCCTACTTGGGTGCTGCTGGATTTGACCTTAACTCAGGGGTAGAAACGAGCCCCGGCAAAAAGTGTCCAGAAAAACTACGCGATGCTTTCAACAATATTCGAAAATACTGAGGTGGATATGACTAATACAGGATATTTTGGTGACTTTGGCGGCATGTACGTCCCTGAGTTACTAGTACCAGCGCTTAAACAACTTGAGCAAGAGTTCAACAAAGCACAGCAAGACGAAAGCTTTAAAGAAGAGTTTTATGCACTGCTAAACGAGTATGCAGGTCGCCCTACTCCTTTAACGCTGTCTCGCAATCTAATCAAAAACCCTAAGGTAAAACTTTACCTTAAACGTGAAGACTTGCTTCACGGTGGTGCGCACAAAACAAACCAAGTATTAGGTCAAGCCCTACTGACTAAACGCATGGGTAAAAAAGAAGTTATTGCCGAGACTGGTGCAGGGCAACATGGTGTTGCGACCGCATTGGCGTGTGCATTATTAGGCTTAAAGTGTCGCGTATACATGGGTGCAAAAGACGTCGAACGCCAGCAGCCTAACGTTTTTAGAATGCGCTTAATGGGTGCAGAAGTTATCCCAGTAACAGCAGGTTCAGGCACACTAAAGGATGCCGTGAATGAAGCAATGCGTGATTGGTCTGCAAACTACAAAACCGCACACTACCTGCTTGGCACAGCGGCTGGTCCTCATCCATTCCCAACTTTGGTTAGAGATTTCCAACGCATGATTGGTGAAGAAGCTAAACAGCAGGTTCTTGACGCTGAAGGCCGTTTACCAGACGTTGTTATGGCGTGTGTAGGCGGTGGCTCAAATGCGATTGGCATGTTTGCTGATTTCATCGATGAAAAAGATGTCAAACTTGTCGGTATTGAGCCTGCGGGTAAAGGCCTTGATACTGAAGAGCATGGCGCTGCACTTTGTAAAGGTAGCCAAGGTATCCTTCATGGTGCGTATACCTACATCATGCAAGACAATGATGGTCAAATCGAAGAGTCGTACTCAGTCTCTGCGGGTCTTGATTACCCTGCGGTAGGCCCGCAACATGCCTACCTACATCAAACTGGTCGTGCTCAGTACGTCGGCATTACGGACACTGAAGCGCTAGATGCATTCCAGGCTCTGGCAAAAAATGAAGGTATTATTCCGGCGCTTGAATCAAGCCATGCCCTTGCTTATGCACTTAAATATGCTGAACAGCAAACTGAAGAAACCATTATTGTCGTTAACTTAAGTGGCCGTGGTGACAAAGATCTTGCCCATGTACACAACGTATTGAATGAGCGAGGTGAACTATGAGCCGATATAGCAACCTATTTACACGTCTAAACGATGCCAGACAAGGCGCTTTTGTACCGTTTGTAACCTTAGGGGATCCAACGAAAGAAATCAGCCTGGATATCGTAAAGAGCCTGATTGATGGCGGTGCAGACGCACTTGAGCTGGGTATTCCATTTTCAGACCCAATTGCGGATGGTCCCGTTATTCAAGCGGCTAATATTCGCGCACTTGAGAGCAAAATTAACACCCAAGACTGCTTTGATATTATTCGCCAAATCCGCGAATACAATGCAGATATTCCAATCGGCTTGTTGCTATACTCAAACCTTATTTTTGCGCAAGGTATTGAAAACTTCTACCAGCAAGCCAAAGATGCGGGTGTTGATTCTATCCTTGTAGCAGATGTACCACTGCATGAGTCTAAGATGTTCAGGCAAGCTGCACAACAGGCTGAAATTGAGCCTATTTTCATCGCAACGCCTAATGCCAGCGACGACACATTGCGTCAGTGTGCAAGCTATGGTCGAGGGTATACCTACCTACTTTCTCGCTCAGGTGTAACAGGCACTGAGACAAAAGCAGAAATGCCAGCGGATACCATGATCAATAAGTTAGTGGAGTATAATGCCGCCCCAGCATTGTTGGGCTTTGGTATTTCAGCGCCAGAGCATGTGAAAGCTGCTATCGATTCGGGCGCAGCCGGTGCAATCTCTGGTTCTGCGGTCGTGAAAATTATTGAAGAAAACTTAACTGAGCCTGCGCTCATGTGCGAGCGATTACGTGAGTTTGTTGCAACCATGAAAGCTGCAACACAAAAATAATTTTATATTACTTGGCTAAAGCGTCTTTGAGCGCTTTAGCCGCTTTAAACAACACTTTATTTTGCCCTTCAATCATGATTTCTTCTCCCGTTCTCGGGTTGCGACCAGGCTTAGCTGGATGATAGCTCAGAGACAATGTGCCGAACCCAGCCAAAGATACAGGGTCACCTTCGGATAAACGCTTTGAAACTGCATTCAGAATGCTATCTAGCGCTGCTTTTGAGTCCTTTTTGGTCAGTTCACTGTTTGCGGACATTGCGGATACTAGTTCGCTCTTATTCATAGAGTTCTCAATTTATTTTTAAATTGTGCGGAGGCTAGAAGCTTCGCCTTCAAAAGTCAATCTTGAACTTGTGACAATATCTTGATACAACGCAATAAAGGCTTAATCATCGAGGAAGTGAATGACTTTTATACTAGAGTATTTTCCCCTAATCCTGTTTTTTGCAGTTTACAAATTTATGGATATATTTTGGGCCACTGGGGTATTAATTGTGGCGTCAGTCATTCAAATGATTTACCAATACTTCACCGACGGCAAAGTATCGCAGCGACATTGGGTGTTTTTCGCAATCGCTTTATTACTCGGGGGAATGACAATCCTATTCCAAGATGAGCAATTCATCATGTGGAAAGCAACCATCATCTACGCGATACTCGGGGCCAGTTTGTTGGTGTCTCACTATATTTTTAAGAAGAATCTTGCCAAAAAGGCACTGTTAAGCGTGTTGAATAGTGCGATGCTACAAGAGCAAAAAACCAATAAACAAGAAGCACAGTCTGATAACCCAGCTGCGAAATTAGAGATTCCTGAAGCACTTTTTGAAAGGCTGAATCTTGCTTGGTCTGCACTGTTTTTCTTTATTGCACTGCTCAACTTATACGTCGCTTATAACTTTTCTTTGAATTTCTGGGTTAATTTTAAAGTATTCGGGCTGATGGCCATTACCTTTGTGGCTATCCTCATAACCATCATGAAAGTCTCGAAATACCTGCCTGAAGACGACTAGTTAGCATCCAATCTATTTTAGTTTTTGTATACCTTATCCATTGCGTAATCTTTTTCTAGATTACGCGAAATCCTCCCGACACTTGCTATATTTTATTGATACAGCAACACTTGGGGTCACTTCTTTGAACGCACATCAGTTTCGTTGGTTTGAGCTATTCTCAGTCTTTTTTCTGCTTCCATTTATTGCCTACTTTTTTCGCCATGAACTGGCCAATTGGCTATTCCCCGCTCTGATCATTATTATGACAGTGTGTACTTATTTACTGCTTTCTGATCCGCACTTTAAACGTTTCAGATTGACTAGCTTGGGGCAATTCTCTGCCATTAAAAAACGATTGTTTTCTATCTTTTTTATCGGTGCATTGTTTTCTGGCATGCTGTACGGATTAATTAGCCAAGAAACATGGTTTGATTTACCCATCAATTCCACCACTGATTGGTTAGTTTTACTTATCGCTTACCCAGTTTTATCCGTCTTGCCTCAAGAGCTTATATTTAGAAGTTACTTTTTCCACCGTTACAAGCGTATCTTACCGAGTAAAACTGTGAGGATATTACTCAGTGCCAGTGTTTTTGCACTCGCTCATTGTGTGTATGACAACTGGATGGCCATTATCATGTCTTTCTTTGGTGGACTGCTATTTTCTTATACCTATGCGCACAGTCGCTCTTTAGCTGTGTGTGTGCTGGAACATAGTTTGTGGGGGTTGTGGTTATTTACGATAGGAGCAGGGAAATACTTAGATGCAGGCATTACATTTACATGATATGTGGGGCACTCACCCCACATATCATACGCTTTACTTAAAAACCAAATAAGCTAACTGCAAAGTATTTGGTTGCTACCGTATTTACAAATATCAGCAGCAAAATTACAGGAATAAATGTCGACAGTGAGAAGTTAACATATTTTTCCATAAAACTGCCTTTGTAGCTTTCATTGCCATGCGCAAGCTCTTCTGACAAGTTCGCTTTGCGCCAACGATACGTTACAAACAGGCACAGTAATAAACCGTTAAATGGTAAAATCGTGTCATAAAAAACGTCAGATACAATGTCAAAGAAGCTCTTATTTACGCCACCATACTGGGTAAACTGAGTTAAACTATCTACCATGCCAAATGACATTGTACATAACACAGTCAAAATACCCGTTGTTACAGCTAACACAGTTAACGACTTTTTACGGCTGTAACCTTTTGCTTCCATTAAGCTGGCAGTGGGTACTTCAACAATTGACACCAAAGACGTAATCGCAGCAAAAAACACTAACAAAAAGAATATACCGGCAACTATTGATGCACCCAAGTAACCAATATCCGCTTGCATTGTCAGCAATAATTGTGGCAGATAGACAAAGATCATTGAGACCGAAGAGTCAGATAATTCTTCTGGATTGACGTCAGGATTAAAGCTGAAGATAGCTGGAATGACCATAAGGCCTGCAATAAACGCCACTAATGAGTCCGTCACTGCAACCATTTTGGAACTACCAACGATGTCTTCTTTTTTAGAGATGTAAGACGCGTAGGTGATTAAGATACCCATACCTAACGATAACGAGAAAAACGCTTGTGATAGCGCACCGTTTAATACACTGGCATCCATTTTAGAAAAGTCTGGCACAATATAATAACGCACACCGTCCATCGCATTATCTAATGTCAACACATATGCAACCAAGCCAATAAGCAGCACAAACAAGGCCGGCATCATCAATTTAGCGGCCTTTTCGATGCCTTCTTTCACACCACCGACTAAAATTAAATTCACCAGCAATGCCACCCCTGCCATATAGGCAAATACAGTGTATTCATTAATAAACGTGCCGAAATTATCAGGGTTTGCAAGTTGATCAAGGTTACCAATAAGGGTCTGAATTAAGTAGCCAAAAATCCAAACGGTAATCACCATATAAAAGACAGCAATCATAAATGGCGTTAAAACAGCAAGTGCACCGGCAAAGGACCACTTCTTGTCTCCCCCAGTAAGCGAGTGATATGCGCCATACGGGTCTTTTTGAGCCTTGCGACCAAGTGCCATTTCGGCGATCATGACTGGCAAACAGATGAACGCAACAAACAGTGCATAAATAATCAGAAACGCTCCACCGCCATTTTTGGCAGCAGATACAGGGAAACCGACCAAGTTTCCGATCCCCACAGCGGAGCCAGCCGCTGCTAAAATGAAACCCAATCGGGAGCTGAATTGCTCGCGGTTTGCACTCATTAAAACAACCTTATTATTATTTTTCACGATAGTCGAAGGACTGTAACAGCCAAGGCCTGCGGATTTCAAGTCCCAAACAAGATTCTCTTAAGATAACGCCTATTCATTTACATTTGGGGACAATCCAGTCTATGATACGAAACACAAAATTAATTACGCATTATTTCTTACTATTATGCTTTACATGATTTACTCAACGGATGTGGAAAATTCACTAGAGAAACGTTTAGGCGCTCGCCCTGCTCATTTGGCACGTTTAAATGCGCTTAAGGACGAGGGAAGGCTATTTGTGGCAGGCCCACTCCCTGCGATTGATGACGAAAACCCAGGTGAAGCCGGCTTTACCGGCTCTCTCGTAATTGCTGAGTTTGATTCATTAGAGTTAGCTCAAGCTTGGGCAAATGCAGACCCTTATATTGAAGCTGGTGTATACGCTCACAGCGTAGTCAAACCATATAAGAAAGTTTTACCTTAACGTAAAGTTCAGCAGTGGTTAAGACAGTAAATCTTAACCTCCTGATCAAGATGTTAAGCAACCCTACTGTGGAGCTTAGAATGCAGTTGCCAAACTGTCTTGTTGTTATGTTTTTAGCCTGTGCCATGGCTGTTTGCCCTGTACAAGCAAAAGATACTCAAGACACCATTAGCAAAAAAGAAGCCGTACAATTAGCAACGACCAAACAGCCAGGAAAGACCTTAAAAATCTCCCTTGAAGGTGATTTCTATGTGGTACGAATTCTTCAAAGCGACGGCAGAATCATTGATGTTAAAGTTCACAAAGTAACGGGTGAAGTGAAGAAGGATTGACAATGCGAATTTTAGTAATAGAAGATGACGTTCAATTAGCTGAAAACTTACGTAACGTTTTAGAAAAAGAGAAATATAGCGTAGACCTTTGTCACGATGGAGAAAATGGCCTTTTTCACTTAACTGAATACCCTTTAGATTTAGCGGTAGTCGATTTAGGTCTACCAAAGATTGATGGGATTGAGTTAATTAGACGCGCTAGAGCACAAGATATCAAAATTCCAATTTTGATTTTAACAGCGCGCGATCGCTGGCAAGAAAAGGTTGAAGGGCTTGATGCGGGTGCAGATGACTACCTCACCAAGCCATTCCATGTTGAGGAACTTATAGCACGCTGTAACGCCTTGATAAGGCGCAGTGCTGGGCAAGCTAACCCAGAAATAACCATTGGTCCTATCACATTGCATACGCGCTCTCAGCAAGTTTTTGTAGGCGACAGAGAGCTCTCTCTTACCGCCTACGAGTACAAAGTGCTTGAATACTTAATGGTCAACCCTCACAAGGTGATCTCTAAATCTGAACTCACCGAGCACATTTATGATCAGGACTTTGACCTAGATTCAAACGTGATTGAAGTGTTTGTACTTCGTTTGAGGAAAAAACTTGACCCGGATGGTACTTTAAACCCAGTTGAAACCCTGCGTGGTAGAGGCTACAGGTTTAAAACCCAGTGGTAAGTAGCGCACAGATCTCGCTTAAAATAAGGCAAGGATTTATCCTTGTCTTTGTTTTAATTATAGCCCTTCCCGCGTTGTTCTTTTCAATCGGACGCGCCTATCACGCGACGCTGATTGATGCTACCGAAAAAACGCTAGAAGCACACCTTTACTCTCTGATCTCAGAAGTTGAATTTGTATCTGATGGTATTTCGATGCCCAGAACCATTCTTGCGCCTGAGCTAAATAGATTAAACTCCGATACGTATGCGCTTGTATACCAGCAAAACACTTTGGTTTGGTATTCTGAGTCTGCTGTTAGCTTAACCGTCACGCCCGATGTATCTCAGACACAAGCTGGTGCCTCTGAGTTTAAGAAAGTCGAATACAGTGGGGAAGAATTTTGGCAGCTCAGCCTGACTGTCATACTCGGTAATGCAGAGCAATCCCAGCAAGCCAAATTTATTTTGCTAAAAAAGAACTCAGCCTTGGTCGCTTTAATGTCTGAGTTTAGAAATACGTTGGTTAATTGGATGCTCATTATGGGCGTTGTGATCGCTGCTTTAATGGCATTTGGTTTTGTATGGAATGCGAGACCACTACAACGCCTTGATAAAGAGATAAAAGAAGTTGAGGCTGGTGAACGCGACAAGATTTCTGGCCTTTACCCCGTTGAGCTCAATACAATTAAAGCTGATTTGAACCTATTGCTTGACTCTCAACGTCGCCAAAAAGAGCGCTATAGGGCGTCACTCAGTGATCTCGCACATGCGCTCAAAACTCCCCTCGCTGTTTTAAAATCTAGCTCTTTGGCCAATGATGCTGAAGCGCAAGAACAACTTGACCGTATCAATGCTATGATTGAGCATCAGCTGAAGCGCGCCGCGACAGGCGCATCTGATACTTGGAAGAAGCAAACTAAGGTTAAGCCTGTTTTAGACTCGATTCTCAACGCGATGAGTAAGGTCTATCATGATAAAGCGATTCAATTTTCAGCCTTTTGTGCTGATGATGCCGCTTTCCTTGGCGATAAAACCGATTTAATGGAAATATTGGGTAATATCATCGATAATGCATGTAAAGCATGCGCACATAAAATTGATATACAAGTAAAAACAACTCCAAGCAACGGCACTATCTTTGTTATAGGTGATGATGGTCCAGGTATACCTGAAGACAAGCGTCACGAGCTACTGCAACGTGGAACGCGTCTGGATACATATGAAGCTGGGCATGGTGTAGGAATGGCTATCGTTTCAGACTTGGTAGCGTCTTATCATGGCAATATCATCATTGATTACAGTGAACTTGGTGGGGCGCAATTTACAATAGAATTTGGTTATGAGCAAAATCACTAATCTAGTTTTAATTACCGTCGCGGCACTCAGTATAGATGCAAGTGCTCGCACCAGTACTCTGGTAGATTGCACGCATCTTGACTCGGATCACCCTCAAAAAGCCAAGCGTTATCTGATGTGTTTGGATGGTAATATTGAACTGCTTGAGCGTGACCGACAGGCGTGGATTAATAAGCTTATAATGGACACTGAGGAGCTAGAAAAAGACACTGGCAACACACAGTTAATGCCCATCATTAAGCGCAGCTTATTGAGTCAAAGCCGCTACATGGAAGACTCGTGTAAATGGCGTTATTTGAAAGAACTGCCAAATTCTACCAGCGCCGCAAAGGTGTACAAGCGCTGTAAAATAGCTTTTTTACAGCACCATACTAAAGAGCTAAAGGCTAACTTTTAGACTCTTCGAAACTGCCTAACATGGTCGCTAGCCAGCGGCCATCTTCACTGTTTTCGAGACCAATTTTAACTACCATTGTTAGAGGCACGGATAACAGCATACCAACGGTACCCAATAACCATCCCCAAAATATTAACGAGACGAACACCACTAACGTCGATAATCCTAAGCCCTTTCCCATATATTTAGGCTCAACAATGTTGCCCATGACAGTATTAATTGATAAATATCCTACCGCAACAAGGCCGCTTACAACCGGTCCATGCGTCACTAATGCAAGGAGTACGGGCGGTACCGCCGCAATGATAGAACCAATATTTGGAATATAATTCAGTAAGAATGCCAATACACCCCAAAGGACAAAATAGTCCACATCTAAAATCCACAGTATTAAACTTGCCAATGCGCCCGTCGCTAAAGAAACTAATGTTTTAATGGCTAGATAGCTGTTGATAGAGTTTAAGAAACGGTCTATTTGCTGCATTTTCATTTGCGGATCATCGAGTGCCAGATGTACTTTTTTGCTTAGCATGGGCGCTTCGAACAACATAAATACCACGGTCAATAAAATCAAAAAGATGTTTGCCATTACACCACCAAAACCAGCTAACATGTTCGTGGCGACATCAATCATTTTTCCGGGATCGAAAAGAGATATGAGCTGCTGTTTATCAATTAAAATATTGTAGTTTGCTGCAATGTTTACCAACCAAATGAACTTATCTTGCAGTGCCTCTCTATAGCTCGGTAATTGTTGAGAGAAATCATTTAAAGACTGGCCAACTAAGCCAGCTAAGCTCATGCCCAGTAGTCCAACAAAGGCGATAATAATCAGTATCGCCGCCCCTTTTGGAATACGGTAGCTGGCAAAAAACTTTAATAACGGATTACAAATAATCGCGATAAAGGCAGCCAAAATAAACGGTACCAATATATCGTTTGCAAGTTTTATCCCTGCCAATACAATGAATAAGGAAGCTAAAACGACTAAGCTTTTGTTTATTCCTGTTAATGATGACACTTTTGATCCTTATGCGAGGTCGCAACGTTGAAGGAATGATCACACATAATTTTTATATGTATCTGCTACTATTGTAATGGAAAATGTTTTCAAAACACTAGGGTAAAACTAAAAACATATGTAAACCAATCACTATTCGGGCGTGGAATGAATATACTGATCACTGGAGCTACAGGACTTATTGGCCAAGAACTTTGTAAGTTTTTAGTCAACAAACACAACCTAACCATCTTAACCAGAAGCGAAGTTAGAGCGCGGCAGGTTTTGCCTCAAAATGGACATTTTGTTTCGCAGCTTAGCGAGGTCGATTTTAATGAAATGGACATCATAATTAATCTCGCGGGTGAGCCTATTGCCGACAAACGCTGGAGTGATAAACAAAAAGAGGCGATTATCTCTAGCCGTGTTGGGCTGACAGAACAAATTTCACGCCACATAAATGCAGTTCAAAATCCGCCACACACATTCATTTCAGGCAGTGCCATAGGCGTTTATGGCAGGCAGTCAGCAGATATTACGGTAGATGAAAGCTTCAACAAACCTTTCGATGAATTCAGCCACCAGCTTTGTAGAGACTGGGAGGATGCCGCTTTAGCCGCTAAAAGTGAACAAACTCGAGTTTGCCTTTTACGTACAGGTGTTGTGTTATCTCGCCATGGCGGCGCACTAAAAAAAATGTTACCAGCTTTCTCTTGGGGAATGGGCGGCCCGATGGGTTCGGGAGAACAAATGATGTCTTGGATCCACATTGATGACATGATCCAACTGATCCTATTTTTGATTAAGCACACTGAATTAGAAGGCGCCTTCAATGCGACAGCACCTAACCCCGTTTCCAACAAAGAGTTCTCATACTGCTTAGCTAACGTGCTTAATCGGCCTGCCTTTTTTTGGTTGCCTGAGAGTTTTTTGAAATGGGCTTTTGGTGAAATGTCAGACCTGCTTATTTACGGCCAAAAAGTCATACCGCAAAAAGCACTGGATGCCAATTATCGATTTCGATATACCTCTTTAGAAGAGGCACTGAAGCAAATAATGCACTGAGAATTACCTATATCCCGCGATTCAAAAAGTGTATCCCTAAAGCACTTTTTGAGTCAGTTTATATTTGCCATTAAACAATATTTCACCGCTATATTTTCTACTACACTGACCTATAACCACCATTCTTAAAACAATTTCAGCGCCATTCAAAGTGTTTTTGTAGTGACCGTGGGCTATTAAATTTGACTTATATAAGGATGCATTAACATGTCACAAATTACGCCAATCCCCCTTCCCACTCCATGCAATTGGTCTGATCATGCAAGCGCTTGCGAGGCACATATAAACCAGCTAGCAGTTATTTTTGAGCAAAACCCAAACTATAAATACTTATACCTAGGTGCTCTGTCTGAGCTATGTGTTGAGACAACCATTGCTCGCAGACAAGAAATTGCCAATTACTGGTTGCCTTACCTTTATCAGCAACCTAGTTATACACTTAGCCAATTTTTCACTCAATGGCTGACATACACGCCTGCACCCAGTAACCCAGGTGAGTATATTGAGTACTGGGATTATTTGGTCAATACAGAAACAGGCCTGCAGCTTGCGAACGACTCTAGCTTTAGGAATTGGTTTAAAACCTTTTTAGATTGCCATGGCATTTGGATAAACAGCACCGACTCCACTGCCACATTGCAAGAATGGATGCATTATACAGGTACCAAAGCGCACCCTTTTGATATCAACGAATACGACAGGCCAAAGCCTAATAGCCCATCAGGCGGATTTGAATCATTTAATCAATTCTTTTTGCGCAACCTAAAACCCGACGAGCGTCCAGAATCAGACAGCATTGTTGTCGCCCCATGTGACGGTGGGATTTTTTATTTGGCACATGAAGGCAAAAAGTCCAACCAACAAACTCGCTATTTGCTACCTAACAAATCGGGCGATGAATTTAACTTAATTGAGGCAATCCCAGGCTATGGCAGAGTATTTATTGGCGGACCATTGCTTGACGCCCTACTCTGGTTTACTGACTACCATCACTTTCATGCTCCTGTTACTGGCGAGGTTATTGAGCAAGGGCTGTATGCGGGATCTTATAATTATGACTTTGATGACTTTGACCCCAGTAATCCTTACGGACCTTTAGCGCCAGCGACCAGTGATAAGGCAGGCTGGTATCAAAAACTCGGCAAACATCAACGTTATGTTTGGGTTATCAAAACTGAAAGCCTAGGCTTAGTAGCCATGATAGCGATCGGCTTTTGGGGTGTCGGTAGCATTACCAATGCAATTAGTACAGGTGAAAAAGTCGAGAAAGGTCAATACATGGGTCATTTTGGCTACGGAGGCTCTTCAATTGTACTCGCGTTTGAACCGGGCAAACGCCTTGAGTTTAAAGTTGCCGACAAATCGGTTAAAGGGCCGGATAAGCCAAGATTAATGAAAGTTAGACAATCGCTAGGTCATCAAAAGTAGCGTTTTATCTCAAAGTGCGTAATTAAGCACTTTGAGATACCATCACATTTTTTACTTAACGAAGTAAAGTAGCTCATTTTGTTGATGTCGCGAGCTTTCATCATTGCCATAAGGCCAAACATCAAAGCGCGTTTTAGAGTTAGGTGCTTGAATGACTGATGCACCTTGGTAGGTGTACGACTCAACGCGCGTAGAGTCTTTATCACCAAGTATGACCCCGGCAAAGTCCCACGATACATCGCAGTTAGTATCTTCATGGTGCCATATCAAACCATATTCTCCCCAAGTGGACAATGCAGCTAAATTATCATCTGTATAAATATTACGGCAATTTGCATTGTTCATTTTAGCCTGATACACCTGCGTAATGCGGCCATGCTCATCTTTAAACATCATGCCGCCAGTGACAGTTTGCCTCAGTGCCTGCCATCTTTGCGCTTTCATTACTGAGAAATCAGCTGGTGAAATGACCTCACCTTCCTGAATATTCACGATATTGTCTTTGTGGTTGGCAAAAAGCGTCCAACCGCCGCCTTGATAATCCATATCACACCAGACTTTAAAAGCACTTACCCCCATGTTTTCACCGTCAGGGTCAATAAGATAAAAGCCGGTAGCGGCAACCGGCAACTGTGTTTTTATATCTAAACAATTGCGGCCTGTCGGCGAAAGCGTATCTTCAATCTCATCCAAACGCGCAATCATCTGAGTGTAGTCATTGCGTATCATTTGGTACTGACCTTCTAATTCAGCCACGCGATCTTGCAATGATTTAATTTGCTGCTGTTGAGCTGCTGATTGAGACGTAATATTTTGAATTTGTGCATCTAAATAGCGCTTAGTGACCAAGTGGGATGGTTGCAAGGGATCGTCGGCAATCGCATTTCCGATGACATGTAACGCATCGCTTGGGGTAGATGTACCCACGCCTACCTGCTTGAGAGTAGTAACACTTGTCGCTGATTCTTGCCAATCTGTATCAGTTACCACTTGAGGCTGCTGCTCAGTGCCTGTTTGGGCAAACGCTTGGTTTAATAAACCCAGGCTCGATGTTAATGCGACAGAGATTAAACTAAATTTAACTGTGTTATTCATAAATATGCTCTATTAATCAGGTACAAATAAATCTTCATAGCTGTGAACAGTACACAATTATGGAATAAATTTCTTAATAAGGTACAAACACATTTTTCAGAACATCAGCTATACATTTATTTAATAGGAAAATGACCAATAGGGGTAAATAAAACAAGACGCCGCAATCAAAGACCAAACCAACATAGTAAGCCAGTACATTCCAGGCTGTGCCTTTCGACTATACGGATGCCACAGATATGCTTCACCCCTGAACAAATCAAATAACAACCAAAGCACCAGTGCAAAGCCTAACCAATAACTCCAAGGAAAACCGAACAACATATTACCTCCAACATTTATCGAAAATCTCGCTGTTAAAAATATGAAGTGATGGCGCCAGCGCAGCTTCCACTCAACTCCAAGATTCTTTTAACTTAGATTTATTGTCAATCTGACAATTTAAACTATACTCTTAACGGCGGTTAATTGTCAACATGACAATTAAAACGCAGGTTGTTATAGTATGCAAAATCACGAAAAAGGTAATAATCATGCCTAGACCTAGTATGGCCGCTCAGCGTCAAGAAGAGATCTTAGATGCACTTGAAGCGTGTATCTTAAAGTATGGTATCCAAGCCACTTCACTCGAAAATATTGCCGAAACAGCAGGTGTCAAACGCACCATTTTACGTCATTACATTGGTAACCGAGACGATATTATTTGCGCCCTGAGCAGCAGGCTTAGAGCCAAATACACTCAGCAATGGCAGCAGTTACTTCCTTGGTTACCAAGCAAAAGTAAAGCCGAATCTATGATAGACGCACTATTTACAGTAGGTTCAAAGGAACAAGTCAATGCCACAATTGTTGGCGAAGCTATTTTCTCTGAAGCTAAACGACTCCCCTCAATTAAAGCTGACCAAGAGCAAATAATGTCAGAGTTTATTGAGAACGTGAGTACTATTTTAAAATCCCAATATACCGAAGCTTGCGATGAGAGAATTGAGCTTGTAGCCCATGGCATTTATGCTAACTACTTATTATCTGAGTCATTTCTGCCACTCACATTCGTGGACCAAGTACATAAACTTAAATCTAGCACCAAACTTTTATGCACCACCTTAGAGTAAAATCAACTTAAAAAGTAAATTTTCAATTTGACAATTTAAAGAGCAAAATTTAAGCTAGAATTAAATCATTGCCATATTTAGGACAAGATATGAAACTAGCAGGCTCAATATTATTATCTAGCGCCATTGTATTTACAGTTTGGGGAGTTGCTTTGTTGCAGCCAACTCCTGCACGCGCTATCAGTGTTACTACGCCCGCAAAAGCCAGCGAGCAACCGAAATCAACCACTGACAAAGTCAGGGCTAAGCCACAGAGTAAAACCAATCAAAATGATACTAAGCAATTAGAAACGCTTATGATTGAAGGCAATACAGCTACGCTAGCTACTGCCCAAGTGGAACAACTTTGGCGCGAGTTAAGCAACAATAAACGCCTTAATCAAAAGTTGCTTCGAAACCCTTCTGCCATCTACGTCTATTATCGGGATTTTTCGGCCAACTATGACAGCGCCACAATCACGGTTGGATACTCTAGCACTGACTTGTCACAGGCCAAGACCGCTACAACAATTGCTTCCGCGACATATGACAGCTTATTGGAAAAGAAAAAATATACCCCTTCACAACTCTCGAGCGCTTGGCAAGAGATAGATTATCGACGCAACCTAGAGCGCGTAATCGAGATCCATTACTTATCAGAAAACAGCGAAGTGCTCGCAACTGAAGTATTAGTGAAGTATAAGGAGCTGTAACATGGACATTCTTATCATGCCCTTTTCTGTAGATGATATCTGGTGGCTCGAAGCTTTTATCGATGATTGGTTCTTTGTCATTGCACTTGCCCTGTTTTTTATCGAGTTACTAAGATATGCCTTTAAAAAACAGATCACTAAAAACCTATTAGGTGATAGCATCACAAACTTTGTGACTCTGGGGTTGTTTATGCTGTTGGTAAGTTTCGTCGCACTTGCCTACATCGCCGTCTTCTTTTTTGTCTACGACAACTTTAAGTTAGTTGAACTTCCACCGACGCTTTGGACAATCGGGTGTTGCATAATTTTGGCAGATCTTGCCTATTATTGGGAGCATCGCTTTTTACACAAAAATGGCTTTGCGTGGGCAACACATACGGTGCACCATAGCTCACCGCATTTTAATATTTCAGTCGCGTATCGCCACGGCCCATTAGACTGGCTCTTCCCTCTGTTTTTTTACTTACCATTAGCGCTGTTAGGGTTTCATCCATTTATTATTCTGCTAGCCGAAGTGATAGTGCAGGTTTACCAAACACTTTTACATACCGAGACTGTTAAAAAGCTACCTCGACCAATCGAAGCGATTTTTAACACACCATCACATCATAGAGTGCATCATGCGAGAAATACCCAGTACCTAGATAAAAACTACGCGGGCATTTTTATCATTTGGGACAGGCTTTTCGGCACCTTTGCCAAAGAAGACGAAAAAGTTAAGTATGGTGTCTACCCACAATTAAACAGTGTTAACCCAATAAAGGTTTTCTTTAGTGGCTACGTAAAGTTAGCACAACAAATTGGCATGATTTCTAATTGGTCAGATAAATTTAGGCTGCTTTACAAGCCGCCAATATGGGCTTGGCAACAAACTCAACAGAAGAAAAACACCAAATCTGGTTAGGCCATTATCACCAACAAGCCAGTATCGTCTCGATTGGTTCTGGCTTTTATTGACTAATAAACTTACTGGCACTATTTAAATTGTAATCATCAGCAAGCACTGATTAATAGCCCTAAAATAGGTACTCACAATAAGTGTCCATTCTTATTGCATGTAATCTGCTGCGACATCCTTTAATTTATCAACAATCAACTTTTGATTGCGATTATCTACAAAAGCGGTTTGATTGGACACGAACACATTGTGCTTCGTATCCATGGCGTAGAGTCGAACCCGTCCGGTGCTCCCCCAAAATGTATTGATAAGGCCTTGGTCTTCATGAGGAAAGGTATTCAATTCACTTGAGCGATAGCGCAAAATATTTGTCGACGACGGTGAAAGCTCAGCTTGCTCGGTATAATCTAGAAGCTGTAGACGGATATCTACGTAGTTATTTCGGCTTATCTGTACACGCATGAGCGCTAGAGGCCTTAATGATGTACTTGCTCGACCCGCATTCGAAGCGACAATTTCTACTTCAAAGTAAGTGTACAACTCCAGTTGTTGAGACTTGAGCTTTTGAAGTTGTGTTTCAATGTTTCGTATATCATCACGCAGGCGCTCATGTCTGATGCTCGATTCTAAGATAACATCGTGAATGTCCTCTTTCACATCATTTAGTAAGAACTTAAGTGCGGCGATATTAATTTCTGGGTCTTCATTTTGGTCAAAAACCATTTGAGAATAATTTCGTGTAATTGCCAATACCTGTTCTTCAAAATAACGGGCTTCAGAATCATCGATGTAATTACTCAAATCCCACTCTTTAAGTTCACTGACTCTAAATTCAATCAATGGATATTGATGATTATTTGGGTCCAAGTACGCTTCAATTCTCTCAATACTTTTTTGCAAATTCGCCTTCGTCACGGCCATATTTTTTAGATCTTGCTTGGCCTTTTCGTAGGCACTAAATACGGTCTTTAGTGTAAACTCTGGGTAATCAATTTTGTCTCCTTGTTGCCCTAATTTATTATATTCATATAGTAATTCTTCAGGGACGTACGGTTCCAATAACGCTAGCTCGTCAGTATCAAGTGGTACCCTGAAACGAGAAGAGTCATTGCGGTTAATAGATGCTATTTCGATTACAACTTCAGGAGTCTCAACAAAATAAATTTGCCACACGGGGATCACAGCAGCAGAAAGAACCCCAGCGATGCCAAGTAAGATACTGCGAACGTTCTGTTTGACTTTCTGAATCAATGAAATGGATTGGCTTTTCTGCAAAGTAGATTCATTATTGTCGCTCATATTGTCACTCCAGCCACGATATAAACAAGTAAGTTAGCGAACCCGATGTGACTCTACTCATCTGTACTTCTGTGATTTTCGGCTAAATAAAGTAAAGTATCGTGCAGAATTACCGGAGGCGATTATACTTAGCGTTACAAGAATTAAAGAGCTAATTGATTGTCGTATCTTCGCTTAAAGTCAGTATTAAAAGCCATTCTAAACAGCAAGTTTTTGCTCTCGTTGAGAGAAGCATTCATCGCCTTAATACCTTATTTTGTTTGCAGTGCATTGGCGATTTTTATTTTAAATAGCGCACTCGCTTTTAATATCATCACCGTAAAGCACCCCCTGTACGAAAATGTATTCAATGCGGCCTCTTTAATATTGGCGCTCTTCCCAGTGATTGTGGCGATCTCAATCGGTTTTTTTATTTGTAAAAATTATGGCCTGAGCGGCATTGTTGGCGCAATGTTAGCCTTGCTATGTTTTTCAGTGCATGGTCAATACATCGTTATCGACCAAGGCGCTTTTTCATTAAACCCCAGTGGAGCCACACCGTACGCGCTTATTATCCCGAGTATCAGCAGCTTACTATTAATTTTTTTGGTAAAGATACAGCCCAATCTCGCTAGTTACTTTCACCAAGTTAGCCGATTTCTAAGTGAAAAATTGCTCATTATCCTGCCCTTCTTTATCGCTTTTTTCAGCTTTTATGCATTCATGCCCCTACTCAACTTAATTGGCAATGAAATCGCCGTATTACTGACACCAAATCCTGATGAGCTATCCATCGCTCAATTAACTTTTCAGAGAATGGTTGCCATTCATGCTTTATGGTTTGTCGGTATCCATGGAGACAACACCTATAACATGCTGTTTGATGTGCAGTATTTAACTCAACCAATATTGGCTGATCTACCAGCTAAAACTTTTTATGATACATTCGTTTTGATGGGCGGCACAGGCTGTTTCGCGGGGCTTATAATTGCGGCATTTTTCTTAAAGCGCGGTAGCCATGAACAAAACATCGTCAAGTTGTCCTTGCCATTCACTGTCTTCAATTTTTGCGAAATCATCCTATTTGCGTTACCAATATTTTTGAACCCCGTCATGCTACTTCCTTTTTTGCTTGCTCCTATGGTGAATTTTATTATTTCATACATCGTTATTAGCGCAGACTGGGTTGCTGTGTCTGATGTACATATAAGCTGGATGCTCCCTACGCTTTTTAGTGGTTATCAAGTATCGAATGGCTTTTCAGGTGTTATATTGCAATGTTGCTTAATATTGCTAAACGCACTTATCTATTACCCTTTTTTGAAAAAGCAAAGTGAGCAGTTTCAGTTTATCAATGCGGTCAGTAAACTCAGCGATTCATTAAACATTGCAGAGCAACTAAGGCAATCTAGCGAAAAAGACTTTTTATCTCATAGACAGGATATCGAAAAATCCAACAAAGCGTTACAACATGCATTGTTAGAGATCAGTAGTGGTAAACTACTGCTCTTTTATCAGCCACAAATATGCCAGAAGACAAATGAAATTCGTGGCTTTGAGGCTTTATTGAGATTGCAAAAACCCGACAGCACGATTACAGGCCCTCACTTCCTAGACACCTTAATAAAACATGATAGGACAGATATCATTGATACATGGGTAATAGAACAAGTGCAAAGAGATCTGAATTACTTTGCTAAAAGAAGCTACAGGCCCATTATCAGCATCAATGTAAACCCCAAAGTGCTGTGCGACAATATTCTTATCACCCACATGTGTGAAAACTTTAAGCTCTTTCCTAATCAACTAAAAATTGAAGTGGTCGAGTCTGCTTACCTCAAAGACAAACTTACCGTTATCAGTAATATCGAGAAGTTAAAAAACAACAATATTAAAACCGTAATCGATGACTTTGGCACGGGTTACTCCAGTTTATCCATGTTGGCTGATTTACCCATAGACATTATAAAACTAGATAAGTCCATGCTGGACAAGGCTCAAACCCAAGCTGGCGAAGATTTCTATACTTATGTAGTGGCACTGCTACACAAGATGAACAAACAGTTAGTTGCTGAAGGCGTTGAGACAGAAAAACAACTAAAGTTTGTTCGCGCTCTACAAGTAGAAACAGTACAAGGATGGTATTACCAAAAAGCGCTGCCCAAAGATAAAGTCCTTAGATATGTAAAGGACTTCAATGCCAAGGGCTCACTTTCCTAAAATAGTACATGTGAGAGCTGTGAACAATCACCGTCAGATTCTAAGCTGGCTGATTTAGGCATTTTTATCCATGGTGATTGTGAAAGCACACTATGTTGAGTCTCATAGTACACAAATTCTTAAAGGTGCACAGCCGCAAGACTAAAGCGCAATATTCTTTCGTACTATCGGCGAATAGAATCAATAAAAATAACTGCACTTCATAACGCGAACGTGATCATCACCTGTATCTTGGTAATAAAAATCCTGAGTGTAAGTTTCTCCTCGTACATTAAAACCGTTCGACAATTTTGTTTCCTTCATCGTAAAAGTACATGCCTGTCACCACATAACCTCCAGCACACTCATATCAATCGTTACCATTGCCATTCATAAACACATCGTAAATTTGTGAAGAAGATAACGTCATACTAGGGATATCTTTAGCTTGAAACCCATGTAGACTTCTGTCTTCGTAAGCGTTTAACACGCTCAGAATATGCACTGTCAACCTTCGATTCTGATAAGCACGAACTTCCATCCATTCCCTGTACCGAGCAGAGTATAAAATTGAAAAGCTTGAGTGTTCACCGCACTACTAGGTATGGAAGGCACTATGTATTCTATTGACGTATGTGGTAAAGGCTACGCCAGTGATGAATGGCACCAAATTGCCAGCCATATAATTACCAAGCTTTGCACTTTCATTTTTCTTCCTTAATAAGCTATGTGAAGTTAAAACACAATGCAGCTCAAAGCAGTGAAGAGGTTTATTACAGACTATTACCGTTGCACCAATTAGGCGGATGAGAGTTGTAGATTTATCTTTTTAGCTACCTGGGAGAGTTAGCACTCATCCATGCTTTAATATAAAAATAACAGCCAACATAAAATTTATAATTAAATTTATTAATTTAAAAATCAAGAAAACAAAATACTGACTAAAATTTGTTAAACAAAAGAAAATACAAAATTAAAAGCGCAATTTCGTTCCCACAAATAAAACAGCATTTCCCAAATCAGGGAATATAAACCATAAATAAAAGAAAAGCCACAGAACATCAACCCAAATCAAAATAGAAAAACAAGAAAAAACAAGAAAAAACAAAGCCCAAACTAGAATTGCAAAAAACAAACTAAAAACCAAAGAAAATTATAAATCAATTTATAAACACCAACCACAACCATTGATAAAACAAAAAAACACAAATAATTTAAAAACATAACTTGGCAACTAAAAATAAAAACAAGTTATATAAAACAAAAATTAAATAAGGAAATAATAAAATGAAGAAAACAATGCTTGCTTTGACTACACTTCTTGTCAGTAATTCGGCACTCGCGGCATCAAATAGCTTACCAGCTAATTGTGAATATGGTCGTCACGCTCCATATGATTTAGAGGCTCATCAAGTGCAGGGGGCTGTGAAAAGCGGACTAGAAGTATTCGGCAATCCTTACAACCCTGTAGCATGGGTAGAATTTTTAGAAAACATGTCTGACCTATTGGACAGCTTCGACTATTTGCGAGTTGAAACCCCAAAACACGTTTTGCGAGGCTCAAGCTTTAGAGCAAAAGGGAATTTATTTGATAGGTACGCTTATGTCAACTTCCATAATTCGGAGAAAGGCTATACGGGGCGGGACAAATCTAATTTAGATGCAAATTCATACCACTATATGTCTTTTAATAAGACACATGGTTACGGTCTAGTCTGGATCACACGCGGTGATTTATGCTCCGCAGAGGGGGTATGGGTTCAAAACAAACCAACGGTATCAGACCGTGGCTTAACTGCATCAGGGGGGTTGATCACCGCTAAGGTTAACTACTCTGTAGATAAATATTCAAAAGCAGCTAAAGACTCCAAAACCCCAGTCAAACTAACAATTACCGCTCGCAGCGACGGTTACAACACTCGTAGTTCAAAGACATTTACGACAACACGTACATCAGGTCACTACACACTGCCAATCCCTGCCCACGCGGGTGGTGGCATTTACGATATAAAAGTCACTGTGCATGATGGCAACTATCATCAAACCCTAGATATGGGAAGTACTTGGGTTAAAGGCCCCAGTGTTCCCCCATGTGAAGGCTGTCTCGAATTATAAAAATCCTATTTTGGTATAAATAAAAAATATCATTTCCGCAATCCAAAAGCTCTGTCATATATAAAAGACAGAGCTTTTTTAAAAAACCTTAATATAAATTTATTTAATATTAAAAACATTAAACCAAGGCAAACCACTTAACCTTCATAAAAACCAACCTCGCAACACCTTAATATTATTAACTGAAAAAACCCACAGTTTTATATAATATAGAAACCTTAATTTGCGAGCATCTATTAAAAACATTATTGCAACGTGTGGTTATAGGCACTATAGACCATAAGATTTATCGCTTAGTTAAAACCTTTTATTACCTTAACCTTAAAGGACAGCCTAAATGAACAAGATGTCACAAATCTCCCTACCTTGGGGCAGGTGAATACAAAAAATATAGGTAAGTTGCACATGCCTTTCTAAAGCATAGGTCGTCTAACACAATATGCTTGGCTGACGACCTGAGAATGCTGGCAAGCTTAGGCATTACAGCTAAGCCTAAAACATGTATAGGGACTAGGCTTAAGGATTTAGCAATACTGATCACATCTTAGCTAGCACAGTTTTTTGCATCAATACTGGCCAAGGCTACAGTCATCGGAGCCTGTTAAACTAAAACTTTAGCTTTCTTGCTCAGCGCGCGTGAACCAGTCAATGACCTGCTGCAAGTAAGCATCACCATACTTAGCTGCAAACTCCTTAGTGTGGCGCTCGTTTTCGTCACGTAATGACGCAATCCGAGCGCGAGCATACTCAGGGGTCAGATTGATATTACATTTCACAGTAATAGCGTGCCGCCACTGCTCATAACTTTGAAAATAAAAATTGTTGGTATCTAGCATTATCACCACCTCACTAATGACATGTTAAATTTAATGAAATCTATTTCTCCTTCACCATAGAACGAGTGTTTTTAGAATTAAGCATCGTGCATTTTTTCTAAACAACTATAGAACGAATCTAAGATAAGAAAGTTTAGACACAGTGCAAATAATGGGGTCTCTTCAATTTACTAAGCTAATGTATTTTTGTCTAAAAACCATCTGGGGCTCAATAGTTCTGGTAAGCCTGAACACAACTTCACTTGTCTTGCGTGTAATAAAGTGTAATAGCTCTCATTCCATATTTGGATAAATCTATTGATGTAACGATTTGTTATTTGATCACAATGACAGATAGCAACACAAATTAGGGAGTAGGGAAGAGGTTTACATACTTGATTCTTGAACCCTGAATTCAATGTAAAATTAACTAAAAGGACAATTCCAATGGACAAAAATACACAATTGCTAGTACCTGGTGATTCACCTACCTCATTCAAGCTTAGCCATTTGGACCAACTGGAACAAGGTGATAAGTTTAAAATCAGTGTCTTTGATGAAAACAATAAGCACATTGGTTATGTCAAATTTAACGACAATTCCGAATATAACCATTACGCAACAATTGAAGCAACGGGCGACCAGTTTTCGATCCTCAAAGACCAACGCAGAGAATATTGGAAAGTCGAAAGCGGGGTTTCAAGAGGCTATTGGCTGTCTGCAACACCAAATGCTTGGCTAGTGACCAGTGAATTCTGGTTGGCTAGAGCTTTCTACTTCGAATCTAACGCAATTTGGGAAGACAAAACAGGCAGACCTCTGAGCTGTAAAGGAGAGCCTGCCTTAGGTAAAGATGTTGCAGTATGGAATGCTGGCGGTTTTCGCGCTCTGAATATTCAGTTAGAACCAGTCAAAGAGACACAGCAACAAGCTACAGCAGAGATCGAAGCTTAATTGAAACTATCGCACAGTATGCCTTGGTTAACTCAGTTCCTGATCGTTAACCAAGGTTTTAATCCTAACTCAGTTCAGTCAAAGATAGTCCAGCTGACAACTTTGATTCCAATCTAAACAAATTGCATTGTACGATGTAACCCTAGTGCATCTCCGCTGCCATCAAATACCAATTTATTAAGTAATGCTGTAATCGCAAGGAGGTAATCGTCTTCTGTCTCCGTCAACTTTTGCTTATTTTGTTTTAACTTCTCCCAAATTTTCCCCCGACCTGTGACCTCGTCACCCTTGACGAGAATATAACCAACACTGGCTATCGTATACTTCCATTCTGTTAAGAGCTCGTCTATCGATTTAGGTTTCTTTTCGTCCAGTATAGATTTAGGTTTCTCTTCGTCCAGTATAGATTTTGCAAAGGTGTTATTTGCTTCAATCACTTTAAACATTTCCTCTGCGGCGGAATTTACATTGACGCCTTGTACTGCTTTATTAGTACTTTTATCTACATTGCTACTTAAAATCTTTTTGTAGGCAATTTTTACACCTTCTGCGCCATCTATTATTAGGTTTAAGCTTTGGCTAATGTCTTTTTTGTCCACTTCTTCCTTTTTTAAATACCCAGCTAGTTGGCTCATTCCCATCAATGAAACTATCATATGCTCAAGAGACTTTGACCACCTTTGTAGAGAAGCTTGTGCGTTACTGTTTGTTACCATAGCGGCTTTGATATTCTGCTTCAATTCTCTCTGAGAAACATACGGTAGGCGTTTTAATTGTGAATAGTTATCAACCGAGCTTTTCACATTTTCTAAGATTTCAGACTTAGTATTAATATCAGCCAAAGCATGAACCTTGACGCTCTTAAACTCATCACTCAAAGATAGCTTCAATATTTCAGCTGCATAAAAACCCATAATAGAACGGTTATTTTCTAATAGTCTACTTTCTAGCTTACCAATAGCGGTTTCAAGTCTATACATTACTTTCAGAGGGTCGGCTTTATCCACTTCTATCTTGATATCCAGTAACTCTTTGATCAAAGTAGTAAACAGCCCAGTCCCTTTATAATCATGCTCTTTAGCACTATCAGCACCCTTGTCTACTAAACTATCAGCAATATTTTTCTTATCTTCTGGCGACAACTCCTTTAATTTTTTTGCTGCCTCTTGAGCTAAACTATTAGGGTCAACACCTTCCTTATCAAGCTCTTGAATCATGAAACGAGTAACATCTTCTAACCCCTTAGTGATCACTTTACCAAGTATAATTTTTAGAGCAGATAATAATATATAATGAAGGAAAAACTTACGAAATGTTAGGCTATTTACTTGCTTTTCTGATATTTCAGCGCAATGATTATATCTTTGGTAGCTTTGTACTATTATCGTTCTCAATGCTTGCATAGCATCCTTGCATTGTTGGTTATACAAGGGAATAACATTCAACGCCCCCCAGGTATAATGATTTTTTGCTAGCCACCATCTACACCAAAATACTTTTTCTGCATTATCTAACGATTTCCTCCATTCATCTTCACTACATGCTTTATTCATTCTAAATTTAAACCCATCATTAAATTTATTTATTTCTATTACTTTCATATCAGCATTATCGAATTTAAAAACCTCTTCTAAAACAGGCTTTGCCCTATCCTGAGTTAATTCATTCAAGGCGTGATACACCCACTTAACTTGAAAAACAAAGTCCTCTGGTTTTTTTTTGCACCATACATCACTTTTGCCTATTCTAAGTGATAAATAAAACGTGTCCTTTTCCATAATTGAGCTCCTATTAAAGTTAGATTAATCAATCCATTTCTAATTTCGGTTCATTCCTCTAGAAGCTCAGCGAGCGCTAGGTATTGTTTGAATGTGCCATTAGAACTGTCGCTAACTTTCTCATTCACCATAGCATCACGCTTTGCAGTGCTTTTTTGAACATAGCGACTAGTATCCTTATGCGACGAAATTTCGGACTTGGTAGATACAGTAAGTGGGTTTTGGTTCATGCTGACCTCTATATTTAAAATTTAAATAACAAGCACCTGTTTTTAACTGTTTTTAATTATAGAAAAATACTTTATACCTTTTATCCTTATTAAAAGTCCTCGCCCATTCTTTAATTCCATTTAGGAAAAACTAAAATAAAGTGAGCTTATAAATTAAAAAGATAAGCGCTATAAATCCTTCGCATTAAAAAGAAATAACCAGTTAAAAATAGAGTTCGAATCTTGACAAGAAGTATAATCTGGATTTCTCATTTAATTTAATAGAAGAAAGTGGCTACTTACTCATTGAATATTACTAAAAACCAAAGTAAATATAGGAAAGAAAATTAGTTAGTTGGGAATTAATTTTGTGGACAATAAAAAAGCGCGTATAAAACGCGCTTTTTCTGGTGTTTATTTGTTTATCTTCGCAGATTAAACAACTTTTACCGGTACAGCTTGCTCAGAACCAAACTTAGTCGTTAGCTCTTCTTCAAGCGGAGTGAATGCTGTTAGGTCAATGCCTTCAACCGCAGCTTTATACTCGTCCATAGTTGGGAAACGGCCAAGTACAGTTGAAAGTACAACTAACGGCGTTGAACCAAGTAGAGACTCACCTTTCTTCTCTGATGTATCAGCTACAACACGGCCTTGGAATAGACGCGTTGAAGTTGCGATTACAGTGTCACCAGGCTCTGCCTTTTCTTGGTTACCCATACATAGGTTACACCCAGGGCGCTCTAGATATAGGATGTTTTCGTACTTAGTACGCGCAGCTGTTTTCGGCTTTTCATCGTCAAACTCAAAACCAGCGTACTTAGCTAGAATTTCCCAATCGCCTTCAGCTTTTAGCTCATCAACAATGTTGTATGTTGGTGGCGCAACGACTAGAGGCGCATTAAATTCGATTGAACCGTTTTGCTTTTCAAGGTTGCGAAGCATTTGCGCGATGATCTGCATGTCACCTTTATGAACCATACAAGAACCAACGAAACCTAAATCAACCGGCTTGTCGTTATAGTATGAAACAGGACGAATTACATCGTGCGTGTAACGCTTAGATACATCTTCGTTGTTTACATCAGGGTCCGCAATCATCGGCTCAACGATTTCGTCAAGGTCAACAACCACTTCAGCGTAGTATTTAGCATTGTCATCTGGTGCTAGAGCTGGTTGCTCTCCAGATTTAACGCCTGCAATACGCTCATCAGCAAGGTCGATAAGGCCTTGAAGCGTCTTCGCTTCGTTTTCCATGCCCTTGTTGATCATGATTTGGATGCGGCTCTTAGCCAGTTCAATTGACTTGATAAGCGTTTCGTCGTTTGAAATACAGATTGATGCTTTCGCCTTCATTTCTGCAGTCCAGTCAGTGAAAGTGAACGCTTGGTCAGCCATTAGAGTACCAATGTGAACTTCAATGATACGACCTTGGAACACGTTCTCGCCGCCAAATTGCTTAAGCATTTGTGCTTGAGTTGCGTGTACAACGTCACGGAAGTCCATATGCTCTGCCATTTTACCTTTAAAGGTCACTTTTACAGAGTCAGGGATTGGCATAGCCGATTCACCCGTTGCAAGTGCAAGTGCAACAGTACCTGAGTCAGCACCGAACGCCACGCCTTTAGACATACGAGTATGTGAGTCACCACCGATGATAATAGCACGGTCATCCACAGTAATGTCATTCAGTACCTTGTGGATAACGTCAGTCATTGAGTGGTAAATGCCCTTAGGGTCACGTGCAGTGATAAGGCCAAACTTGTTCATAAATGCCATTAGCTTTGGAATGTTAGCTTGCGCTTTCTTATCCCAAACAGATGCAGTGTGACAACCAGATTGGTATGCGCCATCAACAAGTGGAGAAATCGTTGAAGCAGCCATTGCTTCAAGCTCCTGCGACGTCATAGGACCTGTTGTATCTTGTGAACCTACAATGTTAACTTTAACGCGAACGTTAGAGCCTGCATGTAATGGCGTGTCAGAAGCAACACCAACTGCGTTACGGTTGAAGATTTTCTCAACAGCCGTCAGGCCTTGGCCTTCGTGTGAGATTTCTTTCGAAGGTGCATAAACCGTTGGTGCTTCAACACCTAGTGTTTCTGCCGCTAGCGTTTGAAGCTTCTTACCGAATACGACCGCGTAAGAACCGCCCGCCTTCATGAACTCAACTTTTTGTGGCGTGAATGCAGAAGAAATATCAGCAAGCTCTTCTTCGCCGTTGAATAATTTTTTCGCTTTAGTATCGATAGTAAGCACAGTCCCAGTCGCTACTGAGTATGCTTCTTCTAATACTGGGTCACCATTTTCATCAGTCACTGTATTGCCGTCAGCGTCTACTTTCTTAACCCAGTTTTTAAGGTCAAGACCAATACCACCCGTTACATCAACTGTAGTAAGGAAGATTGGCGCAATACCATTTGTACCTGCAACAACAGGTGCGATGTTGATGAATGGAACGTAAGGGCTTGCTTGAGTACCGGCCCATAATGCTACGTTGTTCACACCAGACATACGTGAAGAACCTACACCCATAGTACCTTTTTCTGCGATAAGCATCACTTTCGCGTTAGGGTGCTTTTCTTTAAGCGCAACGATTTCTTGTTGTGCTTCAGGTGTGATCATACATTGACCGTGAAGTTCACGGTCAGCACGTGAGTGTGCTTGGTGACCTGGAGACAGTAAGTCAGTAGAAATATCACCTTCACCCGCGATGAACGTAACCACTTCGATTTTTTCTGCAACATCAGGAAGCTTCGTGAAGAATTCAGCATTCGCGTAGCTTTCTAGGATATCTTTAGCAACTGCATTACCTGCTTTGAATGCGTCTTGTAGACGAGCAGTATCAGCATCGTATAAGAATACCTGCGTTTTAAGTACATCAGCAGCTTGCTTCGCAACCGCTTCGTCATTGCCAAGTGCAAGATCTAGAAGCACAGCGATTGAAGGACCGCCCTTCATGTGAGAAAGAAGCTCAAATGCGAAGTCAGCAGTGATTTCAGCAACGGTCTCTTCACCTAGGATAATTTCTTTTAGGAATTGTGCTTTAACACCAGCAGCGCTCGTTGTGCCTGGAAGTGTGTTGTAGATGAAGAATTTAAGAGAATCTTCGCGGTGCTCGTGCCCAGAGTCTTTAATTTGGGCAATAATTTCAGATAATAGCTCTGCGCTATCAATTGGTTTTGGATTTAGTCCTTGTTCCGTTTTACGGGTCTGGATTTCATCCAAGTACTCATTATACAAACTCATATAAACCTCGTCAGGCAGTAATACGCATAGAAAAAACAGGGTTATTTTACCCTATTTTAAAGCGCTCGTAATCATTTAACTAAAAAGCACTTTTTAGTTTTTATTTGGGCCGCAAAATACACTAGATTCACTACGTTACGCTAATTTATAAAGTTAATGCGCGGTATAAATAGCATTTATATGATAATAATTCCCATTTACCAAACTAATATTAGTCTCGTCATATAAAACAATATGCCATTTAGTTCATTAGTCAATTTATGTACAATTGCGCAATAATTTCCCCTATCTCTGCTCGCATCTTTCTTGCCTCAACCTTTGAAAGGCGACGCGCATTCCCTTCCCTTGCACTGGCTACTGCCGTCATCATGTAGAGTGCTTTGCTATGTCCTTCGACAGACTTAGTACGTATAGCAACATCAACAATGGGAATATAGTCAGTTTTCAATGTGGCAAAATGTGCATAGACAACCAATAAGTCTTGTTGAACAGGGTATGTTTTGTCTGCGCACCAGCAGCTAAGGTTTAGATTATTCATGCCTTTAAGTAGTATGCTTGGCGTCAATACAATGGTTTTCGCTCGCACTAATGGGTGGACCACATTTAATGTTGTGCCTTCAATCATCCAACGTAATACTCGGTGAGATTTTAACTCCAGTGTTGAGTCTACAACATATGACTCTATCGTATTCCCACCTTTATCCACTACTTGAACCAAATACCCTTGATAATCTTGCGATGAGGTAAGCTTGAAGGTTACCGGTCGTAATAAGGCGAACCCGATTACCACCAGTAACGTTGCGAGGACCAAGCCGACAAGACACTGTTTTTTGATAAAACTAAGCAATGTTAATCTCCAACACTAAGGGTTAATCCTCAAAGTCACAGGATGCACAAACACATCACTTTGTGCTGAATCACGCAGAATAATGTTGAAGTCGACGTCTGCTCTTGAAATCACTTTAGAAGCCGAGATCTCGTAGTTCACACGTAATGTATGTTGATCGACAAAGCTGGCATTGCTGGTTTGTATACTCAAGCCCGCAGGCATTTGAGAGAATTGACTGAATAAATTGCGCACTTGTGACATAACTTGGCTATCAGCGCTCACATCAATGGCGATCGTTTGGCTCTGTCCTATTGTTAGGTTGACAACTTCAACGGAAGCATTTGAATCAACCTCTATGGGTACTTCAACCGCTTCGCGCTGCGTATCATATGTCGCTTCTACAATGACCGAATGCACACCATTGGCCAAAGTGAGCTCAGTCGTAAATGAGCCATCTGCACTTACACTCACAACATTGCCATTTACCGCAACGGATGCAGCGGCCTTATCAACCTGACCCGTGACGATGACACGCTCTGAGTTGAATACTTCATTCGGTTTAGGCGTCAACACCACCAACCCAATAGACTCTTCAACCACCTTGATTGTCATTGGCGTAACAAGCGTTGAAATAACTTGATTAGCGCCATCTTTCATCACGATAGACAGATCGGTTGCATAGCTATCAGCCGTCACATCCTCAGCGACCTCAAACTTAAAATCAAAACCACCACCGTTGCCCGAGCAGTAAACATTGACCATTTTGAAGTCGATGCCCGCATACTCGTTAGACAATGCGTAAGTATATGATTTCAATGCCGACATTTGAGCTTCATTCATGTCGATATGGAGGCTTCTCACCACGCTTTCACCGCCTTTTAGTACCTCTACTACATTTTCAGATGTGGCTGAACTCACATGCACTAAACGAGACTCCTTCACGCTTTGCTCCCCATAGGTCGCACTTATTTGCAAAGAATGCTCGCCAGCAAACAGATTAATCCTCTTCGAAAAATGCCCCGAATCATCCACGCTAACTCCAAGGCCATTGACTTTGACTTTTGCTGTCGGGTGAGAAACTTGACCCGCTACCATGACACGCCCATCGTCATTTGAGCTATCATCTTGAGGGCTTGATACCGTTAAAGTTAAGGGCTGTGGTAAAACTTCAAAGCTGATCACTTGCGATTGAACCTGATAGCCATTATCGGCTCGAACCGTCGCTTGATGTTGGCCTTCAAAGAAGTTCAACTGCTTTGAAAATTGCCCTTGCGCAGAGACTTGCGCCGCTAAACCATTAATTGTGACGTTTGCAAGAGGGTCATTTACCGTCCCGCTAAATGTGACAGTGTTGTTCGACAGAGTCTCCCCCTGCTCAGGGCTTGTTACGGATAACCTCAATTCTGAAACCAAAACGTTGACTTGGTACTTTTGCGAAATCTCTTGATGCTGTGTTGTCGCTATGACCTCAATTTGGTTATACCCTTCATTTAATTGTAACTCATGCTCAAACCGACCTTGGCTATCTAGCGCGACCAAGGAACCATCGAACCACAGAGTTGCGCCAGAGTCACTCACTGAGCCCGTGACAGTATATCGAACTGTAGGAATTTGTTGATTTTGCGCTAGATTATCCAGCTCTAAGATTAATCGGGGCACTTCAACATACACCACAATATCTACTCGGCCAGTGTAGATCACTTCCCCGCTAGAATTGAGCAATTCTACAATCATAGGCACGGTGTAAACACCCGGTTGCACCGAGTCACGCACCCACACATTGTACATAAATACAATCGTATCTCTGGGCGTCCCTTTCATTGTTTTGTATCTGAAATCGACTTCCACGCCCCAAGGCGCCTCTTGTGCTTCTCTAAATCTAAACCTTGATGTTTGCGAAATTGCTTCAGCGGTGGCGACCAGATCAAACTCGCTATCAACTGATTCATCTCGAGCAACAGAAATATGAGACTTAGTCGCTACAACACGATTCACATTGAGGGTTTTTTGACTTTTCCCAAAGTCATTTTCAGCAACGATTTCGATGACATTCATGCCTTCATTGAGCGCATATTCCAATCTAAAATTGCCATACTCAGGGTCAACTTGAACAGAGGAGCCATTGACTGTCACCGACGCAGTTAAGTCTTCCACAGAACCCATGATAAAGACATAATCATTGGTGGTGGTTTGATTTAGAGACTCTGGCATCTCAATCGTCAGGTTAGGGCTTCCATACTCAATTGAGAACCGTATAACTTTTTCTGTTTTACCAGCATCATTACGAGCACTTATTACGATTTGATGCTCCCCTTGCGAGTAATCAGCATGATGGAAAAACTGGCCACTACTCATTTGAGATACAGGTTTACCATCTATGGTTAACTCATTCACGGGAATACTTTGATCAATCGTCCCTTCGATTACGATGTTCTTGTCACCTGCACGATAAATTTTGAATACCTCACTTTGGCGGGGGCTGGTTACTGTGAACACAGGCAACGGCATAGCTTTACGAGTAAATCGGTAGGTGCGCTCAGACACTTGGTCATTGAGTGTTGAATGCGCTTTGATTGACACTTGATTTTCGCCAAGTTGAAGAGGCATTTTTACATATTGATAAGTTTCTACATCATAACTTACTGCTAATGCGCTATAACTTTGTTCTGCAAGCACGCCATTGATATACACCTTTGCAAAGTGGTCATTTGGTGTTTTCACTTGTACGTCAACCACGGGGTAATACGTTTCGCTATTTGGCCGCGGTGAAATAACCTCAATCTCCGGTGCCGCTTGCGTATTTGCTAACACATCAACAAAGCTAATATAGCGCCTGTCGTGCTGTATCACTGACTGATTATCCGGCACATTTAGGTAGTGGTGTATACGTTGTGCACCGACCGTTGCTCCACCAGCGTTGGTTTCTACACCATAACGTACATCACCAATAAAAATGCCGTCGTTGTTAACTTGTCCTGACATTGTTTGAATAAACGATGACATGTTAACTGTGTCATTATTTTTGTTGATTCTCGCCTCTGACCATACATGCCCCGGATCATAGTACGTGATAATTTCATCTAAATAGTTATTATTAAAGGCTTCGCCCGGTGCTAACGTATAAACAAATGGCGTATATTCCAGCCTAAACTCTTTACTAATCGACTCCCCATTTGCGTTAAAGACCTCTAGCTTGTACTGTTTTTCTGAAGCATCCACACGCCCAGATAACAGTAGATACTCATTGAATCCATTATTTAATGTGCTTCGTTGTACCCTGATACCTCGACCATTAAGCTTTGCGTTTGAGGGGATAAAATTGGCAACACTTGCCACAACCGACGTGCTTGTAGAATATACTTTCCCCTGCTCAGCATGGTTCCAGATATAAACTTTAGGTTGCTCTGAGATGTCTACATATTGCGCAAAATAGTTGAACTTTTGATTGTGTAGCTCCTTGTCTTGTTCATCAAAGGCACTAATGGGATTTGCGACGTCTGAGACATCTCCCACATCAACCAAACGTTGGAATATTTCGTATTCAAACTCCAAAATGACTGTGCGACGGTTAAGCTCATCGACGCCAAGATCTTCAACGATTCTACCATTGCTGATGTGGCCATATGCACCATAGCGGGAAGACGCGCCATTCGGTACAGGTGCCTGAAACAGCCCCCGCCTTGTGCTGCGCACCCAGCCGAGGTCAAATCTAAATGTTTTTGCCTTATTGAATAGCGCATTGTCCATCGTGAAAGAAGCGCGAACCGAGTCTGGTTGTAGGACCTTAAGCTTCAGAGTTCGCTTCTCATAATGCGCAATGCCAAGTAATTTCTGAATTCGCCCATCGGTGAACTCCAATTCCGTAGTAAGTACATTGCGGCCCTCTTTTAACTCACTGTCAACCTCAACAGCAATAGAAACATCGCTTTCACCATCGGCATATATCCAGCGGCCATTGTTAACTCTGGCACGTTTCAATTCACCATTTGTCGCAATTTTAATCGTTGGCCAATTTGTAAATAAACGCGCTCTATCAATCAAGTTGGTGTAGCGAGCCGTGATATCGTTTTGATGAACTTTTAACTTGTAGTACGTGCTATGTCCTTGATGTTGCGCCACTACTGTCAGCCAGTTTTCTCCTTCGGTAATTGGCAAGGTTATCGAGAACTGCTTCCCATTCAACACCGCGTTTTTACCATTTACCTTTACGACAGCACCCTCTTCTGAAATCACCCCTTGCAAAAAGATTTCATTGCCAGACACGTGCTGATTATGACCATGTGAGGTTACTTTAATGTCCACACTGTTTTGAGGATAATAGTCGAGCCTGTACGTTTCTTTACTGCGATTCCCTTGGCGGATCAATTCAAATTCTAAGTAGTTACGGCCCGCTTCCAAGGTGATTGGAATATCAAAATACCCATCGTCAAGGGGCACGTTGACTCCCTGATAAATTAATGATTCAGCTTCAATAACATAGCCTTGGAACCGTGTGTTCGAAGAAGAGACATCGTCACCATCTTGATGAGAAGTCACTACCATCACAGCACCGCCACCTACTCTTATGGTGGTTAGATTTAGCCATGTTTCTTCTATGTACTTTAAAGTGCCGAACGCATTGTTAACTTCGATAGGCACACCAAACTGTTCAGAACCATATTTAGGGTCCACGCTGGTCGTGTTAAAACTAATACGCACACCAGGTACATTCTCTGAAATCACGTGTCTAAACGAAACCAAATATCCAACCTTTTGCATATCTGGGTAGATGCTGTTCCATGAAGAATATTCACCCTTTAGTGTCTGGTCTTTACCATAAAAAGTCACATGAGACGGAGTTTTCGCCTCTTTAACTCTGTCAAACATGACCGACTGAAGTAGATCGAGGTCCACATTCGTCGCCGCGGGCAGCGTCACAGAACGAGGTTGGCTACGAAGCGAAATCACTTGCTCTGAACGCACACCGTATTTGCCAGTGGCCACTATTTTAATGGTATTGTCACCTGCTTTAAGTTCAATTGGATATGCAGCAAAGTACTCTCCTTGTAAGTTCGCAGGTACCTCATTAACCGTAATACTCGTCGCATTATCGTATCGTCCTGCAATTGTCACGGCTTTTGCAAAAACCAATTGGTCTTGTTGGTGAGATGCCAATGAAATACGGGGTGGCTCTGCATACTTTATTGTAAACTCAAAGAAAATCGGTAAACCATTTTGATCTCGCCCTGAGATAACCACCCTATTTTCACCTTCTTGTAAGGTGAAGTCTTGCAAGCTGAAGCGACCATTCACCACTTCAACGGCTTCTCCGTTAATCATCACAAGCCCTGACAGGGTATCTATATAGCCACTCACCTCAACTGAAGAAGTAGAAACGACCTGCAATTGATCAAGGTTGTTAATACTGACACCATGCTTACTTACCTGATGCGACTTGGTCGTGAATGGCGATATAACCTCTACTTGATAACCTTCCGTCACAGCTAAGAAGAAATCTTCACCAGCAGGTTCATCATCAACAAATAATGCGGTTTGATGTAATCCAGTTTCAGTATTGATAGACGTGATCGATTTAACTTTATCTGGCCCATACTCTTTTAAAAACTCAAAAGCTGTAGCAGTCGCTGTGCTACAAGGTAAGGCTGTAAAATTTACCCCAGCTTTGAGGTCAACAGGGCGACAGATATTATCTTTGGTGGTTTCAATCAAGGCTTGGTTGGTACTTTGCACGACTAACGCCTGATGCATAGTGAGATTAAAGTCCTCACCTGCCCACTTTTCTCCATCAAAGGAATACTCTTTTTCGATATTTCCTGATATATCAATAGTGGCAATTCGGCTCACATCACCATGCTCACGTAATACATGACTTAGCCCCGACACCTTCGCTTGCTGTAATAACTCAACAGGGAAATAGACGTAGTTATTTCCTCTCACCAAACGAATATTGGGTATTAATGCGTCGCTACCTTGTACCAACTCTTGTGCGTTGCTAACACCGTCATTGTCAAAATCGGCTTCGCCATCTGTTATTGTGTTCGACCAAGAATAGGGGTTTTTAGGGTCGGTAAATAACGTATTTATTTCGATGTCATTGTCTATGCCATCGCCATCCATATCACTATCACATGCATCGCCAAACTCATCACCATCGATATTATGTTGGTCTTCATTATGAATTTCTGGACAGTTATCACTCACATTTAAAATGCCATCGCCGTCTAAGTCTTGTGGCGATATATCGCACGCGTCACCTTTACCGTCTGAGTCACTGTCAAGTTGATCAAGGTTGGGGGTAAACTGGCAATTATCATCGGCCACAAAAGCACTACCCGCGAGTAACAGATTAAGCAGCTTAGTATGATCCGATGAACTATAAGCTGAATACGCTGAGCCATCCGACGCGGTCATAAATAAAACTTTGCCTTGAGTCGGTATATGACTCGGCAGTCGAATTGCTAAAGTCTGCTCTGATGTTTCTATGGTAAGCTGACTATAGGGCTGATTCACAATCACACATTCACAATTATCAGCATCTAACACCACCAATAACTGACCTTGTACCGCTTGTTGCTCCGGCGTAAGTGGGTATGTTTTATATTTGTGGAGACTTAAATCAAACTCACCAAGCAAAAACTGCTGGTTATCGCTCAGCGATTGTTTTACAAAGTGCAGCTTAGCCTTGGCATTTTTAGCGAAACGAAGATTGTTACTTTTCACGCTACGTAAATCATATAAGCGTAATGCGCTGTCTGATGGTTCACCTAACTGTTTGTAATCTAATACGGTGTCATTATCATCGTCCGTATCACATTCATCGCCCAAACCGTCTAAGTCATTGTCATTTTGATGCGGATTAGCATGCAGAGGGCAGTTATCAACAATGTCCCCCACTAAGTCCGCGTCACTGTCCGTTTGCTCAGGGTTTGCTATCAAAGGCGCATTATCTTTGTAATCCTTTATACCGTCATTGTCATCATCATCGTCACATGCATCTCCTAGTGCATCATCATCAGAATTTCGCTGATCTGAGTTAGCAAGTGCGGGGCAATTGTCTACACGGTCAGCAACACCATCATTGTCAGCATCCGTGTAAGGGGGGTGCTCTTGGGCATTTTTTGGATCAAACCCTTGTTTAATTTCATCCGAATCAGAGAAACCATCTCCATCAGTATCCGCTGATAATGCATCCGTTTTATACACAGAAAGTTCTTCATAATCAGACAAGCCGTCGTTATCTGTATCGGCACTTGTTGCAGAAACGCCAGCAACCTTTACCTCTTGATAGTCACTCAGTCCATCGCCATCGGTGTCTGACGAATTCGATTTTGTTCCCAACGTATACTCTTCGTAGTTGGATAAGCCATCTTTGTCCAAATCTAATGCTGCATCATCGACGTGCATATTCAAACCGTTTTCCAGTTCATACCAATCTGGAATACCATCTGAGTCGGTATCTTTGACTTCATTAATAAACAATGGGTAAGGAATAACCTGTAATCGCCCAACCTGTGAGTTTTCTGCTAGTGTATATGATTCGTTAGACAGACCACTGGCGGTATGTCCCTTGATCTTTACATTGCTTTGAAGCAACTGAATATGCTGTTCGTTATTGGCGACATTTGACAAGCTTACCGCTGCCATATTTTCTGGTAATGAGTCACCCACAATATGGGATAAAGGGTAGGCCCCTTCTGGAAATTGAAAATAAACTAAGCTGCCTTGTGAGCTTTGTTCACTTTTTCTTTCTATATACGCCGCTAACGTATCATTTAATACGACGTTTTCTCGTGCCATTGTTTTTACATGAAAAAGAGGCCCATTTTGAGGCAAACTCTGGCTCGTGCCATCAGTATTTTCTTGTTGAATACGAAAATAATAATGTGTATCTGGCGCTAAACCATGAACCCGAGTTCTAAACAGTCCCTGCGCTTGCATAACTTGTTTGATGTGTTCGTTGTCAGCATAGATGAATTGGCGAACGTTATGTGCGTGGTCATAAGGCACTTCGCCTTTTGGGTCCAAATACACGTGCACTGTGCCCTGCGTATCACTAGGCGCTGACCAAGCAACAATAAAAGATCGCGTGCTGACATCAGATATTCTAACACTCGACTTAATTAACTCAGCTGCAGATACAACTGAAAATAGCAACCAATATAAAACTATCGCAGCTAATAACTTGAATCTCATCGTATCCCTACTCCTGACATTGAATCGATGTGGGGTAAATAAATGAACAGCTTACTTCTTGCGTTGCATTACCAGCTGAATCAGAAATGCTTAGCGTAAAGGTATTGCTACCTGGTTGAAGTTCGGATGCTTTTGGCTCGTAAATTAATTGGAAATGCTGAGGACTCGTTTCGAGTACTGCATCATTCACTTCTGCTATTTTGTGATGTTCTAGCCAGATTTGTGCAAAATTAGGCGCTTGTGCCAGCTTGATGGTGTCTTTTAAATTAGTACCGTTTACAACATCCCCATTTGGCATCGTAATTTCTAACTTGGACAAGTCGATACCACTCACTTTTTTAATCCCTGGGTAAATGCTTGTATCTTGGTTAGCTCCAGAGAAAACATCTTCCGCCACAAAGGATAAACTCACAGCTTCTGGATAAAGATACACATAACCAGTTAGGTTTTGGACCGTGCGCTCATAGACCACATCTATCCAAGTACCAATGCCAGGCCTCTCCTGAGATGCACCAACCGCTACGCCATGCGTGTAACTTGGCACCAAAGCCTTGACAATTATCGGTTTTCTAGGATTGTAATCACCCACACTGGTGACTTTCACGGCACCCGCTCTGTGCATGTATGAACGCGTGTATAGCGGTGCTCGGCATCTTAAGTTACTGGTATTTTCCGTACATACTAATCGACTATCAACTGCTTCGATTTCAGTGCCGATTTCTTCTTGATTTAAAACACTAAAGAATATCTCCTCTGCTTTTTGGCCCGTAGGCACAATTTGAGAAAAGTCTTGTATGCGGTTGATATCATTGTATACATACATGGCTTGGGGGCCTTGCCAGTGATAGCCCTCAACCGTACCATCCTCAATAAGCTCATAGACATCTGCCCACAATACTTTGTCAGAAGTCACTGGTAACTTAGTCAGATCTCGAGTGAATGCATGTGGTTTAAATAACAGCGCTTCTTTGACTGGCTGGCCAACTAATTCATTGATGATTGACTTCTCAGCCACCAGCCTTGGTCCCATATCAATATCTAGGTCAAACTCAATCGTGTGTGAGCCGACTTGTAAAACAAGTTTGTATGTTTGTGCAAGCCCTGGTGTATCTCTTTGACCAAATTCATCGATTGTCGGGATCACATTACCTACACTCACAGAGCCCAGCCAAATGCCTCGTTCATCAGTGTGGTTGTCACTCAATTGAGCCCCATTAATCCGACCGGGCAATATTTCGATACCCGAATCTGACTTTGGTGATACCACTTTAATTTCAGCATCAGCCACAGGGTTTCCAAACTCATCTTTTGCTATCAGGCCCACTCTGTTGTAATTCACCGTCAGCAATGTGACCTGAAACTCGGACATTCGACTTGGCGTTAGACTCGCAACTGATCCAGCCCTTGCGTCTGCTGTGTAAACAACAGGCGCCGATTGACCTGGAACTGACATCATCACGACTTGAGGTATTGCAACCAAAGGTTGTGACAGGTCACTGGCATCGTCGTTTAAATGCAGCTTTTCACCCAGTTTGTGATAGACCTTTACCTGACCTTGTGCATCAGTTTCTGTTCGAATAACCTTTTTATCTGTGCTCCCTGACTCAACGCCAAGTTTCCCACCACCTGAAACGACAATCCACTCAACGGGCACCCCTTCGATGCCATTACCGTCTGCATCTTGAAAAGTTGCTTGCCACGGCTCCGGTAGCTCCGCACCAACTGGGCAGAGGCTGCCACAGTTTTGCTCTGTTTTATCAATTAAGACCTTAGCGACAGGCGCGCTGATGACTTTGACATGCATCAGCACAGGCTTTATCTCTGGAAAACCTGGAACACTAATCAACAACTGGAAGTTTTCAACCAAATCAGGAACTACCGCGTTCACAGCTACCATCCCGTAGTTGTCCGACTTAAGCGTTTCAAGATAGACATCACCCGAAAAATCACTCGCACGTAATGCATGGTGAGAACTTGCAGCAACGCCATCACGCGTAAGCACGGCACTTAACTGTGACGAAGGGGCTTTTTGAGAGATAACCACATCTGCGTTAGCAACCGGCTGTCCGCGTTTGTCTGTTAGTAATAGCAATATTGGTTGCTGGAGCTCAGTGCCTCTTACCGCCGTTTGCAAATCACCTTGTAAAATAGAGGTTCGGGCAGCGCCTTGCGGGGCATCAATATCAAAACTCAGTTGATAGTTACCAATGGTTTGCGCTGATACGACGATGGTATAAATACCCGTTTCTTGCAGCGTAAAGTTTTGCACACTCACTGTACTTGCTGGGGTGTTGGCATCGCGCTTGAGTAGCAACCCGCCTTTTGGCGTCATCAGCTGCAAGCTTAACTTTGGTTCGCTGTCTACAGGTGTCAACTGTAAGTTCAGTTTCGAGCCTGCCAGCGCAACGAAAGTGTACACATCTTGCTCGCCAAGTGTCTGGATTACGCCATTGACTTTCATACCTGAAAGAAGTTGGTTTGCGCCTTCCGACGCTTCATTAATATGCTGATTTTCGACAACCAGCGTTACTTCATTACTTGTTAACTCGTTGCTTGTTACACTAAGCTGGTAATCTCCCTTCGCTATATCGCCCGGTAATTGAGCTAGTAACGTATTGTGCGATGCACTTTGTACGGCGAGACGTTGCTCGCCCAACAGCACAACATTTTTACCGACATCAGCAATGAACCCTTGGCCAGATATCAACACATAATCATTAGGCAACGCCACGCCTGGCGAAATATGGTTGATAATTGGTGCCGCGACTTCCTTTTTTGACAGCTCGAAAACGCCACTGTCCATAAGCATCCTAACTTCAATGGCCATACCGTGAGAAATATCAAATTTATCGCCAATGACTTGTGTGTCTTGATAACGAGTTTCAAGATGCGTTTTAGTTGAAGCATCATAGTAGCGAATACTTTCTACTTTAGTCTTGGGACCTAATGTACTTAAAAATTGATAAGAGTCGAAATTGGCTGGTGGACAAGTGACCGAGACTAGGTTTAAGCCCTTTCGCAGTTCAAATGCATGGCAGTGGGTTTCACCAGGAAACAGCAACTCACCATCCGTTTCACTGCTAACCAGATATCCTTCTCCCTCTTGAATATCAAATTGAATACCCTGAGGTTTGCCATCCAGCATAAAGGCAAACTCAAAACCTCCCGTTTCACGGTTAAATCGCTCAATACGATTCACACCAATAAATTCAGATAGTTGTCGCAACAAATCATGAGACGTGAGGCCAAATGGTACTTTTTGCGGATAACCAAAATAGTTCAAACCTTTTTTTAAGGCAAAACCAAATTCACTGGCCACCTTTTTATTAATATAAAAATCGATGTTTTCAGTTTGTGAACCTGGAGTCACTTCAAATAACTTAGGCTCTTCGGTCCGAGCTTCATAGGAGGACTCCGCAGCATCAAAATACTCTCTTTCAAAAAAAGTTGAGTCTGGTACACCTATCATACTGGTGAGTTGTTCAGCTTCGAGCCCTGCGTGGGATGCATCCAGTGGTTCTATCTTTAAGAAATACTTGCCAAGCGGCACATGTAAACGGTATCCGCCACCGTTAACGCTGTAAGTACCTACTACTTTTTCTAAGGTCTCGCTGTTAATTGCATAGATGTGAGCACCATTAATTGTATTACCAGATACACCATCTACGACCTTTCCCTGAATGGTGCCATAGCGCTGCTTCGAATCGTCATCTCCCATGTAACTTGTCAGCGTTGCGATATCATCCGTTTTCAGCTTTGCGCCACGCTCGAGATCGTTATCGCTACCAGGGTACATAACACTGTATTCAAAAGAGCTGTGATCTAAGCCTAAACAGTGCCCTATCTCATGCAGGGCAACGTTATGAATTTTTTGCTCTGAAAACGCCTTCGCGCCGTCAAAGAAAATATCGGCGTCAAAAATCGTTCCGGCAGGGTATACACCGTGGGGAATATCTCCATTGCCATCACCATCTAAATCGTGATTGTCTTCATTGATGACAATATCACTATAAAACCAACTTGTTGCGCAAACAGCCAGAACGTCTTGAGCAAACTCCATCTCGCCATTACTAAATGACACGATATTGATGCCATCTATAAATGGACTCAAGCGGCTTCCCAATCCTCTACCAGTTTCTAAAGTGGTGCCTCGATACACAAATTCAACGTTGCTGTCAGGTAGTGACTGCCAAGCCGAAAAAGCTTGCTGTAACCTCTGCTCTAAGGTCGCAAACTCAACCGCTGCGTACCCCGCTTCGTTCAGGTGCCATTGATAAGGTAAAAGATCTTGGTGCCAGCGCAGCGGAACCATCTGATTTGACTCGTTGATTATCCACTGAGGGCTACCAGCAAGCACAGGAAATGCTGCCAACGTACAAAGTCGGCAAATCCAATTTGCAATTTTCATGAAGTTGGTCTTTTTATTAGTTAATACAGTTGTGGCTCACAGCAAGCTGCTTAAGATGCCCTTGTGATGTGTGTTTAAACAAAGAAACCCCTACTTTTTGAGGTAAGGTAATTTCGCATAACGTGTTCAGTACGTAGTTATTGTCCGCCACGCTATTTAAGTGAGCTAATTGCAAAGTCATATTTGCCGCTGAGTAATTGGGGTCCCAAACACTGGTAATGGCAAGTGCGCCATCAAGCGCTTGCACCGGTACAAGCAATGCAAAATTAGACAGGTGAAACACGCTGTGTTTTGACTGCGCCTTCACCGCAAGTGGAAACTTTGCAATATCTGGGACCGCTAAAAAGTGCAATCCATCTACAGAAGTTGTGTTATTCACTTTCAAATAAGACAAAGATGCGCTCAATTGCATTTGTTCGAGGCTGGGCAAGTTAATCTCAATGCCATGGTTGGCAAGCTCAGCGATATGTGAGTCAATATTTGCTTGCTTTACCCCTAAGTGCAGATGCCTACTAGACAATTTACTACCTTCAAAAGACAAAGCCGTTTTTAAATATATCTCACTCGTTTGCGCAGTCGTATTAAACTGTAAATACTCTGCCTGCGCCGTTCCCACGATAAACGACAGAATTGTCGCAAACAATACTCTCACTTTTTCCATGTCTTAGTTGCCTTCCTTATCAGACTCAACGTGCACGCCTTTGCGCGCCCCCTCGACTGATTTGTCTTTAATAACAACCTGTGACTGGCGCTTTAAGCTCGGTAAACCGGTTGCACCATATGCAATTGACTGCGGGTTAATACGCTTAACAATAAATTTATTCGTTAGATTCACTTTTTTTATCTTTTTATTGTTCAGGTGGATCTCTTTTGAAGAGGGTTCAGCGCGGTTTACTTTGTTTTGTGCAGGCACTTTAGTTTTCACTGTTGGCACAGACTGCATTGGCAAGAGGTGTGTTTGCTGAGCTTCGGTCGTTTGAGTTTGCATCAAGACATCCAATGCATGCACTTCGCTCGGCTGCTGTACGGCTTTGGCGGCTTTTATACCAATAAGTGTGAGTAATAAAACAACAATAAGCTTATACATTGCCCTTTTCTCCCTTTACTCTAGTCTGTTTAATCAATTGCCAGATACGCTTTTTAGCATTGGGTAATGTTAACGCTTCTTGCTGAAGCACAGCTTTGCTGGAATTAGCAACAGATGGCTGTTGTGCTTGCACATCTATTTCGTGAGGTGGTACAACTTTCAGTTGCTTTAAAGCTGGCAAAGTCACTTTATTTGTGCCAATGCCACTTAGGCGTAGCACCGAATCTGCGCCACTGACTAATTGCTGCGCACCAGAGACCGTATTACGGGTGAAGAATATCGCTTCATCTGCCACATTTAATTTAACTTGATGTGAAATAGACTGAGATATCATGACATTTAACGTCGGGTGCATGGCACTACCACCCGCTTGGACGATATATAATTCGCTTTTCCCAGCTATCCCATAGGTACTTGCAACTAAATCATCTCTCACCAAAATGCGATGGCGTGTAACAATCTTACCGTCGACCCACTCACTGCTTTTCGACATAACTCGACCTTGCACCACATTGTCAGCAGCGCGTATCTGCTGAGTAAGATCAATGGCCCCAGCCTTGTAACTGCTGATAAATATCAGTAGTACTAACCAAATGCGTAAATACATCGGCTTATAACTCCTTTTTCTCTGGTGTTGTTGAGCCCTGTGAAACATCTAATCTGATTTCAGGTGCACTGCTGTCGAACAGCAAAACATGGTTTTTGTCAAAACCTGGGTGATATGCAAATGCGCCTTTTTCCTCACTGCTCAAACCAAACATGTCACCCGGGCTCGATGTGTCAGAGTGCCAAAAGTAGCGGTTTTCTCGAGAGGTAAACTTATTTTTGCCATCATCAAAAATTGTGAATTCTGGGCCTGACCGAGTCACATAACGCCTTGCTGGAGATTGCGGGGTCGCGTCCAGTAGTGCACCGTGATTTAAATCATTGCTTGGAAAGCCTTTCGAATCTCTATGATTATTTATATCTGCGGCTTTCACCAGCAGTGTAACGCGGCCATTTAAGTCATCACTGAACAGGCTTTTAAGCGCATTCGCGGGCACCCGCACTCGCCAGCAATTGCTCGTCTCACTGCCTTCTTCACCAAGTATCTGGCATCCTTTGTAAGTATCTGAAGGTAATATCGAAAACGATAAATCGTTGTTGTCAAAAACAGCCTCATTGCCATTGAATGACAGGCCAAGTGAAAATGCACTGTCTTTCAACTGCGGATGTCTAACCACTTCGTTAAACTTGAGCTGCACAGTTAAATCCTGTTCTTGAGTCATGAAGCTCAAGTGCGGAATTGTCTGCGCCTTGTAACGCCCAGAGATATAGCTGAAATACTCTGTGCTATGGCGACCTTGGCCTCGCTCATCCGTCATTTCTATACGCCCATCTGATTTGACTTCACCTAACCACCTCATACCATAGCTTTTACGCTCTTGTTGAATAACCTCAACCTGCTGCAAATAAGGTGGCAAGTTAGCAATGTCATAAAAAAACTGGCTATAACCGACTAAAAACTCCATGGAATACGGGATGAGCTTTTCTGCATAACGTTCCAAAAGGCTATCACCTCGAAAACACCTTAACTCCTGCTTTGACCAAAGATCGCATGTTTTTATCAATGGGTTTGAGGCTGAAAATGGCTTGGTAATATCTTGTCTTATATAAACCGGTCTCAGTAAAACCTCTCCGGGCGATATCTGACGCCCAGCAACCTCTCCTTCATAGGTCACACCTTTCATTGTTTGTTCTATATAGTAATACCCCTGCGGTCCACCAAACGCGCTGGCTTCCCACCATTCGGCGAACATACTATTTATCTTTCCGGCGAGTTTAAACTCATGAACATTGAAGTCTCCCCTATCTCCAAAGGTATCTGCAGCAGCATGCATAATCTCATATTGTGGCAGCGAAGTTCTGGACCAAACATTGAGCTTTAAACCACATGCATCTATCTTTGGGCCCAAATCGCTATCAAAGTCAGAAAGCGCTCCGAAGTAGAACATTTTGCTTAGCTCACCCTTGCCACATAGCTTATTAGCCGCACGATAAGCCGCTTTCGTTGCTTCTACATCAATATTCCAAGTTTTTACATCATTCGTAATCAGTAGAGATACCGGGTGGGCAAACAATCTCGTATCTTTCATCTCAACCAGCTCGACCTCATGAGACAAGTCCGCTTGAAATAATGCCGTGTTGTAAATGCCTCTGGACATATTATTAGGGTCAGTCAGCGTGTTGAGCTGCGAATAACCTTGAGGACTTGTCTTACGCGACCAAATTTGGTCCGCTGAAGTAATTAATTTGTGCTTTGCTACTTCAACAAACCACTTGTCTATATCTTGCCTATTTATAAACTCATATATTTTACTTGGAATAAAATGTGCCTCGTAATCATCTGGCTCCCCTAGCTGGTCTTTTAACCGAGTTAAATGTGCATCATTGTGCACATGAGCAATAGACATCATATCTTCTGCGTGGTGTAAAGCATGACCAAATAACCACATCGCTTTGGCGCCACTCAGCTCTCGGCCATGCTGTTCCAAAGTCCAACTTTTGTCTGGTTGCGCTTCTCTTAAATCAGTTATGCTGTTTATATAGCCCATTGTTGTAATGGCTTTATTAAAAAACCGCCCCGCTGTAATCTCACTGGGCTCAACGGTCCCATAAATCCAATCGACATAATATGTAATAGAGTCCAACCAGTCATCGATTGACAATGGAGAGCCCGTATAAGCATGTTGAAAGTGAGACATTACTCTGCTGTCTGGCGTATCCTCCATCACAACCCCATCAATCACATTGAGACTTAGCTTTCTAAACGCTTTGTAGTTTGGAGCATCATCATCTTCATCAATCGCCTTTTGATCCTTGTCATCGAATGACGGGTCATAACCCCATAAATAAGGGTAAGATGAATCTAGAGGAACTGTATAGCGCGCTTTCCCATATTGCGCCGTGCGATATTTCGGGTGATGTTGGTAAAGCTGATGGTATGCATTTACCTCGAAGTCCTGACTTTCAATTGATTTGATAATCACCTCTGTAATTCGTGGGTGACTCGTATTGGTGTCATGCGCTGAACACCAATCACTAGAGACAATTGCCGAGACTAAGATGATCTTTTTTATAGTGGTAGGTACGTTATAGTCCATTATATTCCATTATTCGATTAGGTTTTTGTATTTGTCTTTGACACTTAACAGAACTCCAACAATCTGTTTCGGGAACACTGAAGTACCACTGCTTAAAAATAGGGCGATATTTCTCTATTATTTTTTGTTTTAGAACGCCCTCAAATTGAACCAGATAGTCTCGCTTTACACTTTGGATATGGGATACAATTGAACGCCCTAGTTCAAATCGACGGTTACGATATTGAATTTCTAATTTGTCATAGTCATCGCTGTCTGGTACAGCTTGCGCCATGTCGAGCTTTGCTTTTACCGCTATGTCGCTCCATTGCGCCATAAATGTCTCGAAAGGCGTCACGACAATGTCCACTTTTATTGGGTCATCCGCTTTGCTCGGCGCATAGCCTTGACTCAATACGACTTTTTTGTAGTTGGGGTGCATAACGACAAAAGTAATGCTTGCGTATGCGTTTGGGCGAAGTAAATCAAGATGCTCTCTAGGAAATCTAATCGCATCTCCGGCGAATCCGGTTTTGACGTGGTTATATCCAAATTCAATACCACACCCTCCATGTCCGCAGCTTTCTGAGTAGCCTGATGTGACGACAAAAGGAAAATTCGGTTTACTGCCATCACTGGTTTTTATGGTGATTTCAATAGGCCCTCGATAGCCAAAGGAGTCATCTAAAAAGTCACAACTGGCTAACAGTGATGACACCAATATCAATGTGAAAATACGCAAAGCCATAAACATAACTGACACCTTTTAAATAACTCTTAAGCCCATTTATTTAATAGAAATTATAGGGTTATCAGCACTACCCGAAATGGAATAGCCTAGTATATTCGCTACCTTTGACAGCTCTTGCTCTACAATTAGGCCTTTATCTGAGTCAACCAGCAACTTTAGCTGCTTCAAAACATCTTTTAGATTATTTTCTAAAATAAAAGCAATTGCCTCTGCGCGTTCATACTGATTCATTTCTGAGGCATAGGTATTGACTATTAGCGCTTGTTTTTTAACGGCATTGGCCCTTTTAAAAGTAATGTATCGAACACCCAGATTTTGTAGGTTTTTGTCCAAACCCACGCTCGTGAAATTCGCTTTAAAGTAGTCAAGGCTTGCCACTTCAGCTAAACCTAAAACACCTAAAATTTTGGTTTCAAAGCCATAGTTATCCAGAATAGATTGGTTGAGTGCACGTGTTAACTGCGCGATTGCCACTGAGTCATCTTTCGAACTCAATTTACCAAACACCCAACTTGCTGGCCCTCTAAAAATTGGATGTACCTTTTCACTGGCGAGCAATTTGATATGCTTCTCTACATCATTATTTGGATGAAAGGTGAAATACAATATCGCTTCGCGCAGCTTGAACCCGCCAGCCATCTCGTCATTCAGATAGCGAGTAAAGTACTGTTTACTCTGTGATGATGGACCTGCAATGAATATATTAAGTGCAAAGCTTTTATGCGCGATTGCAGCAGTGCTTGTCTCGGATGCCAACTCAATCATGCTGTTTTGCAAAGCCGAATATAACCTTTGTTCGTATACATGGTTAGAAAGTCTAAGCTTTGTGCTTAAGATCGCAGTATTAACTTTTTCAAGCTCGCCCAAATTAGCATTGTCTTTTAAACGTTCATTTTGATATTCGGCTTCTAACGCGTTTAACTGGGTAACGAGCTGTGGTATCTGATCAAGTCCTTTATCTGGTTGTGAAGAGAGCGCATTAACTTGCTGAGTAATGCGGCTTACATCAGCAAGAGATAATGCATTAGCTGAATAATTAAATAAAGATAAAGTAAATAGCAGAACTATTTTAACCTTAAAATTGACAATGTTTTGCTTTAGAACCATTAATACACCTTTTATCTCGTCCCTGAACGGCGGACGAATTATATGAAAAACAAGATCCCTGTCAAGAATAATAATTAAAAAGTATTATTTTATGTAACCAAAACAACATAAAAATGCCCAATGGAAGAGAGTTTCGTTAATTAGTAAAATTACCTCCGATTCGATATGAAAATATTATTAAACTCGTAAACTTTGTATATATTTGTTGACCACCAAACAATGCAAATATATTATCGCGCCATTTTTAGTCAGACTTAGACATGGACTTGCAGTAATGAAACCCCAAATAGGCCTCCTAAACCTGCTCTTATTTTCCCCATTTTCGTTCGCTACCTGCGATATTGTTGAGAGTATCAAAGGCGTAAACGTGAGAGCCGAACCTAACTCTTCATCGACTAAGGTTGGTTACTTCTCAAAGGGTGGACAATACGCATTAATTCAAAAAAACGGAAATTGGTATAACTTTTGGTATGACGGACAGCCGCGCTGGTCTTATGGCAAAGGTTACTTAGAAGAAAAGCAAGGTGAATGCACCACATTGACCAAGGTGCAGCAGGTACATGCTGGCCTAGATGATACGAGTGAAGTATATGGCACTGCACCCAGTGAATCAAAATGGGTCATTCAATCCCATACCCCGATTTGGTATGAAGTTTGGTTTGCTAATCAAAGAGCTTATTTAAAAAAGCAACTAGATCATATTGATATCAATATTTTGTCGCGCTCTAATGAGTTCGCATTTGTTGGTACTTACTATTCTTATCAACCCATTACTTCCTCTAACCTAAACATTACTTGGCAATTAATTTCTGCCCCTACTGGCCACCAGTTGGAGGGCGACACTTTATTTTGGCAACCTACGGAAAGTGAATTAGGAAGTCACACTATCAAATGGCGAGGGACAGCATCGAATGGCCAAATCATAGAGCATGAATACACGCTAACCGTACTACCAGCGACGCAAGCAAACTGTCAAATTGTTGAAAGTATTAAGGGGGTTAATGTCAGAGCCCACCCAAATGGAAGCGCACAAAAAATTGGCTATATTCGCTCAAAAGAGCAGTACTCGCTAATTGGTGAAAACGGCAATTGGAAAAATATTTGGTTTGAAGGCCAACAAGCTTGGTCTTATGCAAAAGGGTATTTAACTCAAGGCGGTGGCCGCTGCATTGCAATTACCAAAGAAACGCCTGTTAATATCTCTGCTGAGATCGACTCTAATCAACACGCCCTGGTGCAGCCAGATACTCGCTTTGTAGTACTTCAAGAAGTCGATGGTTGGCACCAAATCCGCTGGCAAAATCAGCTTGGCTATATTCGTAAATCTCACAGCCAGCTTTTGCCTGTTCACGATAACTGGCAGTTTGAATCCATCCCAAGTGGTAAAGCATACGTAGGGGCTTCATTTCAATATTATCCACGCTTAAATAACCAACAAAATGTCACTTTTACACTGACTCAATCACCTGCTGGCATGACGCTCAATGAAGGCGCGCTAGTTTGGAAGCCTACAGCACAACAAGTCGGCAAGCACATCGTTAAAATTACCGCTATGGATGTCAGTAAAAGTGAACTTAAGCAATCTTTCGATATTGAAGTTTCCGAGTTGGATCAGGCCTCCTGTGCAATCGTGGAAGGGGTCAAAAATGTGAACGTCCGCGCCAGTAATTCAAGCTCCAGTGAAAAGGTTGGTTATTTACACGCCGCAGAGCAATATGCGCTTTTAGGTCAAAATGGTAATTGGGCAAATATGTGGTTTGATAACGAGCCACGCTGGGCCTACGCAAAAGGCTACCTGTCGCAAAGCCAAGGAATATGTGCAGAGGCAATCGCTCAATCTGACGTGTACAATGCGAATAATGTGATTGTTGGCAATGTACCCAGTGGTTCTGTTTGGGTCGTAGTACAACAAACCAATGACTACGTTGAAACTTGGTTTAATGGCAACCTTGCTAAAATCAACAAGCAGCACTTGCGCATAGAAACCGAGCAAAGGCAGCATGTATTTACCTCAACACCAGATACCCAAGCCTATAGCAAGCAACAATACAGCTATGAATTAAGCGTAGATTCCGAAGGGCCGGTTGAATTCAGCTTATTGAATGCACCCAGTGGTATGTCTCTCAGCGGCAACCGAATAACTTGGACACCGCCTGAAGCGACCTTTGGGCAGTTTCCTGTGATTGTATTGGCGACTGTGGGTGGGCAAACAATTGAACAGTCATATTCAATCGATGTATCGGCATTGTTTCCGCCTTGTGACACTTAACCTGTCAACCTGTCAATCTGCTCAAAAGCAAAAAGCCCCAACATTGGGGCTTTTTCAATTCAGATCAAATTTAGCGCTACTTTGCAAAAGAACTGTCAATTCAAACTAGATGACGTCGTCAAATTTAAACACTATATCGTCTAGCAACGGTGTTTATCACCGCCTTTTCAATAATGAACAAAAACTGAAAAGGGTTAGATTTATATTCCAACTAAGCATTAAAAAGGCCCTTGCGGACCTTTAACTTAATTTATGCGTTAAGCACTTTAAGTAAACGCTTGGAGTCTAACTCTTCGCCTTCTACTTTCGCCTGAGCCAAATAACATACAAGGTAAAAGTCGAGTTTACGCGACTCCCCTTGTAACTTCTCATCAAGCAACGCAACTTGCTCTGCCATTCTCGACTGTTGCTCACCTTCTGGGGATTCCACATTGGTCAAAATTTCTAGTCTTAATAAAAGGCTATTGGCATTCAAATCTAATGCGTTTTTACCCTGCCAGCAAGCTGGTATGTCGCTACCCTGCTCAACCGCATTCACTAACTCAGTGAACTTTTCTCTATTTAGAGTGGAGAATAGTTCATTCAATTTAACATTAACTTGCTCAAGCAATGCTTTTTTGATTTTACTCAGGCCGCCCAGGACTTCTAATGCAGATATGTCTTCTTGAAGCTGGTTCAATTCAGACTGGGTTTTTGCCTCAATCACCGCACTGTCAAAATTAGCTAGTACTTGCCTTTGTTCAGTTTCTAGTTCTGCATTTTCGCGTTTTTGCTGTGCGACAAGCTCTTCTCGCTTAGCAAAAACTGCATCATTGTGCTTTCTGAAGGTTTGCCACAGTACATGTTCATTTTTACTGCCTGCAAACCCAATGCTTTGCCACTGCTTTTGCAGTGTTTTTAGTACTTCACAAGCATCAGCAACATTGTCATTATCAATTTGAGCTTGCGCTTCATCAACCAGTGCTTGCTTTTGCTGTGCATTGTCTTGATGGTGCGATTTTAAACGCTCATTAATTGCTGAATAAGCTGAACGATACTTGCCATTTAGGGCTTGATAGGTTTGAGCATCTAAGCTGCCCGCGCTGCGCCACTGCTTATTAACGCGGTTAAACTGGCTTTCTAACTTGCGCCAAGCGCCGTCTTCGTCAACCGAAAAGCCCGAAAGCGCTTGCATTTCAACAATGAGCTTTTCCCTATCTGCAATCACTTTTTTACGCGCTTCTTCTTGCTCAGCGAAGAATGCACGACATGGCGCAAACAGCAACTCTATTTTTTCATCAAACAGCTTCGCTTGCTGCTTTTCTTCTTCGCTTTCTATACGGCCCAGTTCATTCCAACGCACACGCAGCATTTTTACATCTGCTGCACGGGTTTTAGGATCAATATCCGATTCACCTAATTTTTCATCTAGCTGTGCGAGTAACTCAGTGCGTTTAGGTGCAGAAGCATAGCGCTGCCAGTCCTTCACTTCAGCTAACTGCGCTTGCAGCGACTCTTGCTGCTTTGCGACTTGCTCTTTGTGACCTTCAGTAAGTTGCTCGTAACTTTCTGTAAACCCATTAAACACGCCAAATGCGATATTAAAGCGGCCTTGCTCAATCAGCCTCTGCACATCACGTGCTTTTTTACGTGCTTCTTTAAGCAATTGCTGTTGTTGATCAACCAATGGCTTCATCGCTGCTAAGAATGACTTAGAAACCTCTCCAAGCTCAGCTTTTGCTTGCTTTTTCAATTCATTAGGCAACTGCTTTAATGCATTATTACACACTTGATATGCGCGCTTTTGCTCAGCTAGTAGGTTATCCAATTGAGCAATATCATCGCTTGCTTCTATTTTCGCCAACACGTCTAAAGACGACTGAAACTCTTTGCTAGCTGCAATCATTTCTGGAAGCTGAGCCAATACCTTCTCAAGTTCATTTAATTGATTGAAAAAAGGCTGTAATTCGCGGCTTTCTCGATAATCAGATTCTTCTAAATGCTTAGTTAATTGCGCAAATTGTGCTTGCAAAGATGGTTGTGACTCTACATCCAACTTCTTGACTGCATCAGTTAGTACTGATTCGAACTCGTTGCACTGAACTTTGATTGACTCAATAGCGAGACGTTTGTCTTCTTGCGCTTTTTGTTCAGCCAATTTTGCTTCATGCTGTGCTTTTAGCTTGGCAATATGTGAATTCAGCTTGTCCGTTAGTTTTTCATATTTACCGGATTGTGTAGCGAGTGTTTCTTCATCTAGCCACTTTAATTCTAGCGATTGCCACTGCTGGCTCAGCTCTTTAAATTGCGTATCGACAACTTGATAGTCTAGCTTTTCGCGCAGTGCATTAAACTTCGCCAAAATCAGCTTAACTTGCTCTGCTACTTGCTTTGGCATCACCTTAGCGAGCCTAGCTGCTTCTATATGCGCATCAATTTGCGCTTTTGCGTCGCCTGATGCACTTTTCAATACGGGTTTTGTTAACTCGTATTGGTAAATCAAGTCTAAAAGTGCGACCTGTAAAGACTCATCACCTTCTTTAAACGCTTTTTCAATTAGTTTCGCATTTGCGATTCTTTTTAACAGTTTGACTCTTTGCGCCAAAGCGATGTCTGAAAAAGCCAGTTTCTCTAGCGTTTTTACTGGTGCATATCGGTCGATATATTCTTCTCTAATTTCATTGCTCAGCATTTGCGAACCAGATAGCACAGCTTGGTTTATATGCTGTTCCGCAACTTCTTTGAGTGCTTGGTCTTGCTTATAGACTTTCCACCATAGACCTAAGTCATCGATTTTATTGAGGACCTTTTTTCTTATTTGTATCGAGTCGTCCTCTAGAGCCAAAGTTGTAAGTGCATCCGCATCCTTGGTTATGTCTAATTTATCCACCGCCGCTAAACGCACTTGCGCTTTAGGGTGCTTCCATTTAGGTGTAAATAAGTGTTTAAAGATCATTTTCAGTGAACCTAGCTATTTCGTTTTCTGCTTTAAATTCTTTTTGCAATTCTCGTTTTGACTTTTGAACCATTTCACCGTCTTCATTAATCGTAAATTGCTCATTCGACTTCGCGATTTTTGCTTGATACAACATGACGAGTTGAACAGTCTGCTCTTTTTGAGCTTCAGTCAATTCAGTGCCATCAGGCCAACGACCTGTTGACGCACCATATTGCAAGCGCTCAAATAATTCTGGGGTAATGCTACTTACCAAATTCTCTACATTCATCGTCACTTTTTCTTTTTCAAAATTACTAAGATCACACGATTAACTAAATACCAAACCATGCCTATTCCGATGGCTGATTTGGCCGCATACATCTCTATGCTGCCCTCGACTGGATGTTGCCAGTACATATATAAAAAGCCACCTAAGAATAAAATCAGAGCTAAAAAAGAGTAGTTCATAATGCTCTGCTGTTTCTTTATACGGTTTCTCACAGATAAACGACGTAATTCGTCATCACTTATTTTGCCAATTTCTACATCACAATGAGGGCAAACTGTATGCTTAGTAGAAATCGATTTATTACAACTGGGGCATTGGGCAATTGCCATACTCTAGTTACTCCGAATAAAAAATAAGGCGCCAGATGGCGCCCTATTCTACTTGGTTTAAGCTAATTTGTCTTACTGGAAATCGCGAGATTTTTCGATTTTATCGTCTCCAGAAGCTTGACCTTTTTCTTTTTCAAACTTTTTCCAATAATCGTCAACGGTTTCTTTCATTTCTTTTCTCAAAACCATAATGCCGAACAGGTTAGGTAAGGTCATCACAACAATACCCACAGCCGCTAACTTCCATATCAATGTCGTATCTGCGAAAGATGCCCAAAAGAAGCCTGCGACATAAAATACACGATATGGCATAACCGAACGTGGCCCCAACAAGTAGGTCATTGCGCGGTCTCCATAGTAGGACCATGCGATTGCGGTAGAAAATGCAAATAACAATAAACCAATTGAGACAATGTATTTACCGCTGTCACCGAAGAAGCCTCGCGTAAATGCTTTGGTCGTCAACTCAGCCGAGTGCACCAAAGACTTGCCATGTACAGTGATACTAGGATCTACTGGTGTGCCACTTTCAACTTGAACCGTACCAGTATATTGATGTTCGTCCGAAATACCGAAGCGAATATCTTCACCAATCGAACGAGAATGCAGCACTGTAAAATCTTTATTAACCGCAATACCCTGAACAACCTGAATTGCACCACTATACTCTTCAACTTGATGATCCGAATAACCATTCAAATACTTGTATAACTGCTCTCTATCGGCTTCATTTGCTTCGTCATAATTACCTTTAATAAAGGTCATGCCAGAACGCTCAAATTCGGTATCAAACTTCTCAGTCCATACACCCGATGACAAAATAACAAGACCAGTCAACGTACAAATAATAATGGTGTCAATGAACGGTTCTAATATAGATACCATTCCTTCTGACACAGGTTCATCTGCTTTTGCAGACGCATGCGCAATCGGCGCAGAGCCTTGACCCGCTTCGTTAGAAAATAAACCTCGGTTTACACCACGGTTAAATGCGTAGGCGAAAGAAGCCCCTAAGAAACCACCAGCGGCAGCAGAGCCAGAGAATGCATTCGTGAATACCGACACGAACGAAGGCCCGATATTTTCAATGTTATAGAAGATAACAGCAAAAGCACCAAGTATGTATACCGCCGCCATCACTGGCACGACTTTAGAGGTAATTGCAGCGATGCGCTTAATACCACCTAGAATAACCAGTGCTAGTAAAATTGACAAAACAGCACCAGTGGCCATTCTTTCGAAGCCAAATGTCGCTTCCATACCTTGCGCAATATTATTGATTTGCGGCAAACTACCGGTACCGAATGAGCTAATGACAGTCGCAACCGCAAAAAGTACTGCTAGCCACTTCATGTTTAAGCGTCTGTCCATGTAATACATTGGACCGCCCGCCATAGTGCCATCAGCAGTTTTAACACGGTATTTATGAGACAGGGTTACTTCCACAAATTTGGTTGTCATACCAAAGAACGCCGTCATCCACATCCAAAATAACGCAGCTGGCCCCCCGATTGAAATTGCCAGCGCAACGCCACCAATGTTACCTGTACCAACCGTGCCAGATAGTGCCGTCGACAACGCTTGGAAATGCGTTGTATCACCTTCATGTGCATTCTTATCGTACTTACCCGTCACAACGCGACAAGCATGTTTAAAATAGCGAATCTGCGGGAACTTTAAGTACACCGTAAAAAAGAAACCCACCCCCAATAATACATATGGAAACCACCACGAGCCTCCAAGCATGGCATCTAGGCTATCAAGAAAACTTCCTAATACGTCCACGACACTTCCTCTTCTAGTTGTTGTTATATAAATAAAAAAGGCAACCCAAAAGGCTGCCTTACTGTTGATTATCTTAGATTATCTACAACTTTCACAATTGCAGCTAATGTATCTTGTCCAAACTGGTATGAGCGTCTGTCAGACCAGCCATAATACGGATCGGGTAAATCTGCATTATCTTTAAACGGCATTTCAATCGTATAAGCTAATGCTTTAAACTCTTCACCTACAGCGCAAGAAGCTACCGTCAAATTAGCTTGACCAGGTTCATCTTTAGGATATCCATAAACGTCTTGGAAATCTGGTGTGATAGTCAATAATGCATCTTTAAACTGGTTTTCAAGACTGGCTAAACGCGCATCATAGCTTGGGATACCTTCACTACCTGCAACAAAGTTATAAGGCAACGCCTCATCACCATGAATATCTAGATACATATCAAGTCCGACTTCGCGCATTTTTTCTAATACGTAAAATACTTCTGGTGAATTTTCAACGCTTGGCGTTTGCCATTCACGGTTTAGGTTCACGCCGTTAGCATTTGTTCTTAAGTGGCCTCTTACACTGCCATCTGGGTTCATGTTAGGCACGATGTAAAATACTGATTTTGACAATAAAGCTGCTGCATGCGGATCTTCATCATCTAACAGCTTTTCTAATAGCCCTTCAACAAACCACTCTGCCATCGTTTCACCTGGGTGTTGACGTGCTGTGATCCATATTTTCTTCTTCGTTTCACTTGGCTCACCAATTACAAGCAAACTAATGTCTCTACCATCAATGGTTTGACCCAATGTTTGGATTTGACAAGCATCATGGCTTTGCGCTCTGTAAAGCAAGTCTAAATGGCGCTCATAGCTATACGGTGCAAAGTACGCAAAAAACGTGTGGTTATACTCTGGCTCAAAATTAATGACTAGTTGGCCGTCTTTATATTCAGTTGGTACTCTAAACCAATTTTGTCTGTCATATGAGGCAACAGCCTGATAATCATCCCACCCCTCTGGGTAAGCTGATTCGGCTAACTTATTAATGTGTAATTTGTGCTCTACAAAAGGTGTAGACTCTAGACGAAAGTGAAACCATTGAAAAAAGTCAGAGTTATTGTCTTTGTTGATTTCTAGCTGAATATCGTGAGGCTGCTCAGCCGAAATTACCTTGATATTACCGCTGTCAAAATTACTTGAGATTCTCATATTTACCCTAATTACTTGGCAATAGTATTGCCTTTAAATTGCGTATTTCTAACAAAACAATGAATTGTTATCCATGTTAGCTAGATGTAGCTAAAAACTGTGGAAAGCCTATCACACATGACGCCGATCAAAAACTAAAAAAGCCAGCTAATGCTGGCTTTTTTAATGGTCATACCTTTATTAAGGTAGACTTGGGAAGGCTACTTCTGCCATATCGCGCATAACGCGAACAACCTGACAGCTGTAACCAAACTCATTATCGTACCATACGTATAGTACAACACGATCACCATCAACAATTGTTGCTTGAGAATCAACAACACCTGCGTAACGGCTACCTACTAAGTCAGTAGATACAATTTCAGTTGACGCTGTGTAGTCAATTTGATCGCGCAGGTCAGAATACAGAGACGTTTCACGTAAGAACTCGTTTAACTCTTCTGCTGTTGTTTCTGAACCTAGGTTAAGGTTTAAGATAGCCATTGATACGTTTGGCGTTGGTACACGAATTGCGTTACCAGTTAACTTGCCAGCTAGCTCAGGAAGTGCTTTAGCTACAGCTTTTGCAGCACCAGTAGAAGTAATTACCATGTTCAATGCAGCACTGCGTCCACGACGCTCTGCTTTGTGATAATTATCGATTAAGTTTTGGTCGTTCGTGTAAGAGTGAACAGTTTCAACGTGACCATTCTTAATGCCAAACTTGTCGTTAAGCGCTTTTAGTACTGGTGTAATGGCGTTTGTTGTACAGCTTGCTGCTGAAACAATTTTATCTTCACCAAGAATATCTACGTTGTTTACACCGTATACGATGTTCTTGATGTCACCTTTAGCAGGTGCAGTAAGAAGTACTTTAGATGCACCGATAGATTTAAGGTGTTTACCTAAACCATCTTCATCTTTCCACACACCAGTATTATCAACTACAAGCGCATTCTCGATGCCGTATTTCGTGTAATCTACTTCTTCAGGTGAGTTTGCGTAAATTACTTGAATGTAGTTACCGTTTGCTTTGATTGCACTCTTTTCATGGTCAACTGTAATTGAACCATCGAAAGGACCGTGAATTGAATCACGACGCAATAAGCTTGCACGCTTTTCTAAATCACCGTCACGGCCACCGCGAACAACGATTGCACGAAGACGTAAATCAGCGTGAGAGCCGCCACGCTCAATAAGCAGGCGCGCTAATAGACGTCCAATACGGCCGAAACCGTATAGTACCACGTCACGAGGTTCTGGACGTGTACCTTTATTTAATAAGTCAGCAAGTTCACTGTTCAAGTATTCTTCGATTGAACGGCCTTCCCCTGCATTTTTGTAAATATATGCATAAGCTAGCTTACCTAAATCGATGCGACCAGGTGCAAGCTCCATTTTGCTGATAGCTTCTAGGAATGGGAAGCTTTCACGAAGACGCAATTTAGTCTCTTCAAAACGTGCTACTGTTTTATGTGCTTTGATTACGTCAATTGTACTAGTGTTTACAAGTGGACGGCCATAAACAGCGATTTCAACACCCAGGTTACGGTATAAGCGGCCGATGATAGGCTGCATATTTTCTGCGTAATCTTGGCGCTCTTGCCAGCTATTTTGATATTCTTGCTCGTGAGATAAGGTCATTTTTTCTGCCTAATAAACAATTTTTTTGAACGGATAGCCCTAATGGGCACCGCCATTCTAATTTAATCTGCAATTATTCTCCACTTTTACCTGACATTTCCTCAAGTTTCTATATAAGGCACATCCGGTAGTGCATTTTGTTTCCGTTACCTCGTCTGCGTATTGAGTAATTGTTCAACTTCTAAGCTTTCAAAATTCATAAAATAGTCGTACAAAATTTCCTTTCTGGATTAAACTTAGAGAACATACTTAGCTATGGGGCTGTTTCGAAAGATGCAAAAATGGTATGTTGTGCGCGTGTAAATATTATTTAGGATAAACAATGGCTAATAGGTGGATGTTTTCTATTGTCAGTGCTTCGTTGCTCTCGTTAATGACCGGATGTGAGGAGCCTTTGACACTGGCAAAAGTATGTGATGAAACACCAGGTTTTTGTAGTGACCTAAATAAGGACAGCCATTGTAAAGAAGAACGCGCCGCTGTTATCCTCAGTCGCTATATCGAATACAAAGATCCTATTGATGACAACAAGTACCAATTGCTAAAGAAGTTTGAAACGTACAATACTTGCATTTCTTTGGCAGCCAAGATTGAACACATAAAACTTAAAGAAAAAACCACGTCTCGAGTCGAAGGGCACCTAACAAGCTTAAAAGAGATGAACCGTATCTACCAAGATACTCGCGGCTCTAACCACCCAGGGTTACTGTATTATCATTGGTCTAGGAACAATAGCCAATTTGCAATGAACAAGCTTCTGAGAATGCAGGACGAGAAGTATGTCAGAGACAACAGTGAAATCCAGATGTTTTTGGCAACTTATTACGCAAAGTTTGATGATGATAAAACCATCGACCTACTCTATCGAGTATTGGAACTCAACGAAGCCGGAGAAACACCTGATCTTGAAGTCTACAAGGCGCTCGTCAGTATTTTTTACAAACAAAAAAAATATAAGCATGCCTACACCTTCGCAAGAATAGCGCAGTTATCAGGCTTTGAAGAAGTAGATTTAATTGATATAAAACACGAACTCACTGCAAGGGGTAGGAATATTAATGTGTTGGAACAATTGGCATTAAAAACACGCGAGGAAATAGAAACCGGTAAGTTTCTATCTCCTAGAGGTTAATTTAGATTCACGAACAACTAGCTTTTATTATTGAGCTCGGTCGTAACCTGTGCCAACCCTACCTGTGAAATGCGCGATACAATCTCTTTTTGTTTCGCGCTCAGAAGCGAAATCCCCTCTGCAACAAGGTCATATACTTTCCATTGCCCATCTTTTCCTTTGCGGAATTTAAAATGTAGGTCAATGTCAGGCCCCGCACTTTCTTTAATAATTGCTTTGACCGTCGCGTACTTGCTGTCTTTTGGTGCTGGTGCCTTTTCAAACACAACCTCTTGACCCTTATACTGCATTAATGCACTTGCATACGTCACTTCCAAGTAGTGTGTTACTGCACCAATAAATTCTATGGCTTCTTGGCGTTTTAAGCCTTTAATATGCTTACCTAGCAATTTTCTAGATACAAATCGAGTATCAATATGTGGCATTAATCGCGCTTTCACTATGCCACGCATTTCCTTTGATGTTGCTTTGCCTCCTGCATTTACTTTCTTTATGTCCGCAAAGAGCCCGTCACCAACCTGAGTGATCAGTTGGTATGGCGTCTCATTAGCCATCGCCATCGTTGAGCAAAACACTAAAAATAAAAAGCTGACGACTTTTCTCAATTTCAATTCCTCTTAAATAAAATAAAACTACCCACATGGCTCAATTGTGAGTTTTGTACAACATACACAACGACATCTTTCAAAATGAATATGCTGGGTCATATGCTAAAGCGATATGATCGCAGAAGTTGTCAAAAATTGTATTGGATTTTACAGAATGAAACATTCTGCTTGATAGAATGGACCAGAAAAGTGCGAATTCTCATTCACATAAACATGTCGAAAGATTTAGCGGTTAGTTTTCAATATCAAGTCGAGATAAAAACGAACAGTTAAACGCCTTCGAAATATGACTGCACTCAAAGCCCACTCAATTTAAAAAAGCGGGCGAGGATATCAAGGCGAACCTTAATACTTCCTTAACGCGGTCTGAACTAGGCCACTGCTGGTTATCCAGCCTTTCACTTCTCCTAATGACAGTGGCTCACTGATATTAAACCCTTGGATATATGTACAACCTTGCTTAGCGAGATATTTGGTTGTTTCGTCATTCTCAACTCCCTCAGCGACGACAGAGCAACCAAGTTTTTTAGCCAAAAACAGCGTGGTTTCAATAATTGCTCTATCCTTGTCTTGCTCCAAACATTTTGTAACAAATGACTTGTCTATTTTTATTTGAGAAATAGGTAATTCTTTCAATATAGAAAAGGAAGAAAACCCTGTGCCAAAGTCATCGATACTCACAGCAAACCCCATATCGATCAATCGTTCAATTAACTGTTTGGTTTGCTCAACATCCGTCATCACCATACTTTCTGTCAGTTCAAAGATGATCCTGCTAGGGTCGACCTTTTTACTTTCCACTTGGCTGTTTAGTACATTAATAAGGTTATTTCCGACTAAGTCTTGGCAAGATAAATTAATATGCACAGAAAGATTAGCGTTTAGTTTCAGCAGCACACTCAAATCGCTAAACACAGTATTGATTACATATGCACTTAAGTACTTAATCATATTGTTCTTTTCTGCAATAGGAATGAACCTATCAGGTAAGATAAAGGCACCATCATCAGAAGGCCACCTCACAAGTGCCTCTACACCATGCACTTTGCTACTCGCAGTTTCCACGATGGGTTGATAAAAAACCGTTAAATCCCCCCTTGCTAACGCACTTTTAAAATCATTGAGCATATGAAATTCAGAGACCACCCCTTGGTGCAAGGCTTTGTCAAAAAGCTCTAGGCTCTGCTTACTCCTCTTTGCGGCGTACATAGCAATATCAGCCCGCTTAAGTAACTCCGATGCAGATGTTCTTTCTTCAGGCACATTTATGATTGCACCGGAGCTATATATCACATCCACCGCCACTTCCTCGACAACAAGCCCATTATGAAGCGAGCTTAATATCGCATTATTCTGAGCAAACAATGCAGACTCATTACGCGCCTCACTCACCACTACAAATTCGTCCCCTCCAATACGAAATAGTTCACTTCCCGGCAATAAGCTATTAGAAATGGCTTGGGCAAACTGGATTAATAACTTATCACCAAAAAAGTGTCCCATTGCATCATTGATTTGCTTCAAGTTATATAAGTCGTAGAGCACGACAGAAAACTGCTGATTTGCACGCTGACGCTTTTCAATACTTGCGAAGCATTGAGGACGGTTTCTTAGTTTAGTTAAATGGTCATGCTGGGAGTTGTACTTTTCTAGATCTACAGATTTTTGAAGTTTGGTTAAACTTGCCTTGCTTAAGTTGACCACAACGATAACGAATAAGCCGCCCAATGCGAGTATCGTAGACAACCCGAACGTTACATTGGAGGCGTCTACCCTCTCATAAACATAAATTGCGAACCCCGCGTATCCTGCTACAAAAAAGCAGATTAACGCAAACAACACCCGCCAACCGGGAGATTGAGCAATACGGCATATTTCCAAAGCAGGACGAAACGACACCACTAAGAAAGCGAGCCCAACGAGGATCAAACAAAGGCTTAATGTTTCCAAAAACAAGACCCAAGGGGAAAGACTGCTATTAGTATAGTTTAATATTCCAGATATGCGCTCTCATCGCCCCTGCTCAACCACCAGTCGTCACCAAATCAAGAATTTTTCAAGACAATGTACATTCGGTCTTTGAGTGTTAAACTGCGCTTTTTCAACTCAATCAGTAAGCTATCAAGCTGTGGATGTAAGCCTCCACGTATAGTCGCTATTTGACTTTCTAACTTGTTGTAGTCGTTGAGTAACTTAGCAAAATCGGGATCGCGCTCTTTAAGTTCGCAGATTTTAGACTCAAACTCAGGTAATTCTTTTACAAGACGGTCGTGTCCTATCGTCATATCTATTTCCTGCTGCGCCTAGGAAGATCGGTTTTAGACAGGTGATTGTCAGAGCCTTAACCTAAACACGTAAACCCGAACCCTAAACGTTCAATTAGTACGCTTTTGAATCTGACTTTAATTCTCACCCTCACCCCGATAGTACGCCTAACTAGCGCTAACACTTTGATCTAACGCAAGCAAAAACTTCCCCTTCTGGCCTTACCAGAGGCATTTTTGAGAATTACTCGCGTCGCGTCATTAACTTTGTAAAACATTAAACTCTGACCACGTATTTCAACTAGCCGCGTTCGCGCAATTGTTGTAAAATACGCGCGTTTCTAAGCAAATCTATACTGTTATTTTGAGGAAAACCTGTGAGCGAACAAAAACAGTCTCTGAGCTATAAAGACGCAGGCGTTGATATCGATGCTGGTAATGCATTGGTTGAGCGCATTAAAGGCGTAGTGAAAAAAACACGTCGTCCAGAAGTGATGGGCGGTATTGGTGGTTTTGGTGCACTATGCGAACTACCGACAGGTTACAAAGAACCTGTACTCGTTGCTGGCACTGATGGTGTTGGTACTAAGCTTCGTTTAGCCATTGACTTAAAAAAGCACGACACGGTTGGTATCGACCTAGTTGCTATGTGTGTTAATGACTTGATTGTTCAAGGTGCTGAGCCTCTGTTTTTCTTAGATTACTATGCAACTGGTAAACTAGATGTAGATACAGCTGCTGACGTAGTAAGCGGCATCGGTGCTGGTTGTGAGCTATCTGGCTGTGCCCTAATCGGTGGTGAAACTGCTGAAATGCCGGGTATGTACGAAGGTGATGACTACGATATGGCTGGTTTCTGTACTGGTGTCGTTGAAAAATCAAAAATCATCGATGGTACGAAAGTGAAAGCTGGCGATCAGTTGATTGCACTTGCTTCAAGCGGCCCTCATTCAAATGGCTACTCTTTAATTCGTAAAGTACTTGAAGTCTCAGGTGCAGACACAAATGAAGAATATGCGGGTAAACCCCTAGGCGAACATTTACTTGAGCCTACTCGCATTTATGTTAAGCCAGTCCTTGAACTTCTTAAAGAAGTAGACGTACACGCCCTATCACATATCACGGGTGGTGGCTTCTGGGAAAACATCCCTCGCGTGCTACCTGAATCTGCAAAAGCAGTTGTTAAAGGTGATAGCTGGGAATGGCCTGCAATTTTCAACTGGCTTCAAGAAAACGGTAATATCAGCACGCATGAAATGTATCGCACATTTAACTGCGGTGTTGGTATGATACTCGTTGTTCCAGCAGAAAAGCTTGAGCAAAGTTTAGAAATTCTGACGGCGCAAGGCGAGAACGCTTGGCACATTGGTGAAATCCAAGATGCAGTTGAAGGTGAAGAGCAAGTTGAAATTCTTGGTGGTGCCCAGTAATGGCACCCACTCGGATCGTTGTTTTGATCTCGGGTAGTGGTTCAAACTTGCAAGCCATAATTGACCACTGTCAAAGCGGCGATATCAATGGTGATATCGTCTCTGTGATCAGTAACAAAGCGGATGCGTTCGGACTAACACGTGCATTGCGAGCTAACATCCCAACTCAAGTCCTAAGTCATAAAGAGTTTGACAGTCGTGAAGCCTATGATGAAGAACTTGCGAAAATAATTGACTCTTGTAATCCAGATTTAGTTGTATTAGCTGGATTTATGCGTATTCTAACTCCTAGCTTAGTGCAAAAATTTAAAGGAAAAATGTTGAACATTCATCCTTCTTTGTTGCCTAAGTATCAAGGGCTGAACACCCATCAAAGAGCAATTGACGCAAACGACGAGTATCATGGCGCTAGTGTTCACTTCGTCACTGAAGAGTTAGACGGAGGTCCAGTCGTAGTTCAGGCAAAGGTTCCTATTTTGCCCAACGATACGGCAGACGATTTAGCACAGCGGGTACATAAACAAGAACATGTCATATACCCTTTGGTGGTCAGGTGGTTCAGTGAACACAGACTAACAATGGAAGCAGACTATGCAGTTTTTGACAAACACCCCCTTCCAGCGCAAGGCGTCGACTACAACTAAAAAATATGTTCGCAGCGCTTTGCTAATAGGCTTAAGCGCTGTTTTCTCTTCTTCCCTTCAAGCCTCGACACTCACAGAATACTCAGCCGAATACAATGTATTAAGAAAAGGAAAGATTCACGGCACAGCGACCAGAGCATTTACACAAGTTGCCGATAACACATATGCTTTAAGCTATGAAACGGACGTCAAGTGGATGATCTTTACAGAGAAGCGTACAGAGCAAAGCCTGTTTAAATATGAAAATGGTGAAACGAAACCTCTTCACTACAGTTTAAACCGAGAAGGAACACGTCCTGATAAAAGTTTTAGGATCAAGTTTGATAGAGAAAATAAGCAACTCTTTTCAAAAGAGCATGAATACCCATTAAAAGTTGAATGGGATGAATCCCGCCAAGATGTACTGTCTTACCAAAATCAGTTGAGGCATGAGCTTAAGGCTGGCAAAACTCAGTTTAGTTACCCAATTATCGACAAAAATGGCAACGTCAGGTTATACAATTTTAAAGTAGTCGGTAAAGAGACTATCACCCTACCGATTGGTAATGTTGAAACAATCAAAGTGAAACGGCTTTATGACAATAACAAACGACATGCTTTAGCTTGGTTTGCGCCACAATATGACTATATGCTAGTGCAAATGCTAAAAGGCAAAGACGGCGTTGAGCAATTCCAGATACAAATGACCGCACAAAATCCAAAACAGACGCAATAGCGCCTGCTTCATAAAATAACAGGTGCCGTGGCACCTGTTATTTAAACTTTTTCCCCAAGTTTAAATAACACAAACTCACCCGGTTCCATCTTGTTCCACTGCTCATCATTGGTCAGCGGACGTGTTGCAATGACAGTTACTACATCATTAGGTGTCGTCTCTTTTTGAAAATCAACCACCATGTCCGCATCAATGAGCGTTGCTTTACCAAATGGAGCTCGGCGCGTGATCCAATGCAGGTTATTACTACAATACGCCAACACAAAAACCCCGTCCGTTAGCAGCATGTTGAACACACCTTTTTCCCTTAACTGATTGGCTAATCTCGCAGCATAACGGAATACACTTGCCATGTTTGAGGGCTTTTTGGGATATTTTTCGCGAATTTTATCTAACAGCCAACAAAATGCCAGCTCACTGTCTGTATTACCGACAGGTTTGTAGTATTCTGGTTTTAGATCTTTGTAGTTAGATAACTGACCGTTATGAGCATAAGATATTTCCCTACCCCACAACTCTCGGGTAAACGGATGGGTATTTTCTAAACATGTCCGTCCGCGATTACCCTGCCTTATATGACTTATCACAGAGACACTTTTTATAGGGTAAGCCTTAACTAACTTTGCTATTTCGGAACGACAGCTTGGCTCTGGATCCTTAAATGTACGACACCCTTTACCTTCATAAAAGGTAATGCCCCAACCATCTTTATGAGGACCTGTGTTACCCCCTCGCTCGAGTAAGCCAGAAAAACTAAAACAAATATCTGTTGGCACATTTGCAGACATCCCAAGCAGTTCACACATATAACTTATATTCCTTAAAAATCAATACATTAAGCCATCATTTTAACTATAAAAATTCGGTATTCACATATTAGAGCGCAGTTTTGATTCTTACTATGTGAGCGATGGTTTGTTTTTTTAGATTTTACCATTAACTTACTAATGGCTCCAACTCAGTAATAAGCGTATTACCTCAGCTTTGCACCATCTAAATGCCAAACTTAGCCCGCAGTTAGAGGTCACTACAGCGTAATTGATATTATCTGAATAAATTGTGCTGTCTATTACTGCCTTTGGTGACATATTTGCTCACATATAACGGAACAAGCTACAAACTGGAAAAGTAATTATGCAAATGTACTAGGTGTGAAAATGGGATTCTAAAATCGACACTTATCGAGTATTTATTTAGGGCTCATACTTAGTCAAACTGCAATGTCCACTGAATATCGATAGAGGTTTTGTTACTTGAAAAGAAAATAAAAAAGATTTCAGTTTTACTAACATTCAAACAGAACTAGCGCCAATTGACTCGACACGATAGCGACGCTGTCGTGGCAAATCAGCTCCGTGAGTGCGCTACTATCCAGTCTTTCACTAAAATATATTCAGGAAAATTTGATATAAAAGACGACGCAAAACTCACAAAATGTACGCGCTTGGTTGGTTAATCCCCCTCAAAAAGCAGATTTAAAATCCAGCTTAAAGGCTGAGAACCCATACTCTGTCGAAAAATAACGCATATTGCAGTGGCTTCGCTAATACGAAGCCACTACTCTCATTACGGTTGACCATCTGGCCCCTTGTACGTATCGGCATAACATCTACCACAAGATATTGTAGGGCCACAAATTTGCACAGAAAGGTACCCTCCAACAACTTGGGGTGTTAACTGCTGAGGCAAAGTATTGGTGTCTTCTGACAAGCTAATGAGTTTCTTTTTGTTCAATTTAATTTTCATAGTCCATTCCTTTTTCATTAAAAACAACTTCACCTATGACACCACCAATATTGGATACAATATACAATGATTATTTAAGGTGAACGCTACCAGCCTTAACTTTAAAGGTCGGTAGCGGTTATATTGAAATTTGAAAAGTGAAGAAACGAATTATAATGTCTAACAACCTAATTCAAGATTGAATGCAAATCGTTTTAAAAGTACAAGGGGTCTATACATAAACGAGTGTGCCTAACTCAAGCTTCAAGCTTTGTTTATTACTACCCGCCGCACTTATTAAATTCTTCAGACGCCTTTGCATACACGGTACAAAAATCCTCGCTGCCATTACTTGCTTTGATTTGCTGCCCGTCAAAAAGTGCGGTAATGACTTTGGACTGTGTGATCGTAAGGCGTTTATTTCGACATGACTTCACAGCCATTTCTCCACACTCAGCAGCCGTTGCTGCTTCTTTGAATTTGGAGCAGCGCTGTTTACCTTTACACTTTTTATAACTGATTTTCTCTTTTCCTGGACAAGCCGTTCTCAGGTATTTAATCTCGCATGTGCCTGCTTTTACCTCAGTAGGCATGGCACTAAGTACAAGGGACACCGCGCCAATTGCTAACAGTAGTTTCATTGCATTCTCCTAAGTTTTAAACTGGCTCATCATGGCTCTAAGCGTCTCTGCCATTTCAGCGAGCTGTCGACTGGCCTGTTGATTTTCTTTTGCATGATTCGACGTTAAGTCTGTTATTTCATGCATATGCTGAACATTTTCATATTGACTCATAGCCGCAAGGCTTTGCTCTTCGGAAGCCGCTGCGATTTGTTGGCTCATGTCTTTTATCGTTTCCACACTGCCTACGATTGACACTAAAGTATCTTTGACTGACTCTATGCCTTGAACGCACGTCTGAGTTTCTTTTTGTGATGTGGACATGGTGGTTACGGCCTCTCGTGCCCCTTCTTGTAATCCACTAATTGCTTTTTCAATCTCTTCAGTGGCATTTTGCGCTCGACTTGCCAATGTTCTAACCTCATCCGCAACAACTGCAAACCCTCTACCCTGCTCTCCTGCCCGAGCGGCCTCTATTGCGGCATTTAAAGCCAGTAGATTTGTCTGCTCGGCTATGCTTCTAATAACTGAAAGCACGGAGTTAATATTGTCGAGTTCGCTGCTGAGCATCGAGATGGCGTTTGCTGATTTTTCAATGGAAACTTCAAGCTCTTTGATTTCAGCAACGTTCGCCTGCAAACGTTGCTCTCCACAGGTTGCTTCAGAGCTTGCTTGCTGCACATGCTCTAAGGTTTTATGAATACTGTCTGTAACAGAGCTCACGGTTTCTTTCATTTCCGAGATTGAACTGCTCATCGCGCTCATTTGTTCACTCTGTTGCGACGCGCTATTACAGCTCTGTTCTGAAATGCTGTTAGTCTGTTCAGCGGTTGACGCTAGCACCTGCGTGTTACTGGTTACTTCACGCAGAATTGTAGCGAGGCTTGAAATTAGCTTTTGCATGTTGTTGGCCAGTTGCCCGAACTCATCCTTTTGAAATTGCTCAAATTGTACGGTTAAGTCCCCTTTAGCAGCTTTATTGATCAGATCAACAATTGTGTACAAAGGCTTGCGAATACTGTTGATAACATAAAAAGCGATTATGACAGACAGTATTATCATCAATACGGTGAGTGCCGTTGTGACTGTTTGACTCTCATCTATTGCGGTTTTTGCTTCTTGTTGGGCTTCGTCAGTTAAACCTATAATGCGCTTGTTTAACTCATCTAATTGTATTTGCAGCTGGTTAGCTGCGTCTTTGGCACTTTGTATTTCAGACCCGACTTTTTGCTTTTCTGATAGGGTATTAACTCTCGCTGTCAACGCGCTTTCAGGCCCTACTAAGGCGTCTTTAAAACGCGCGAAATTATCTTCCATCACAGTGATTTGCTCTGTGCCCGAAATACCAGAGGCCTGTTTAATAGAAGCAAACTGCCCGTCCATTTCATCGAGCGTATCTTTCGCTACGGACTGCACATTTAGCACTTCAAACTTAATGTTTGAACGTAAGCCGGAACTCACTTCATCGACGAGGTTTTCGATGTTTTCAATAAAGCTATTTACTGTATCAGATACAGCGTCATCATCTGACAAACCATCAAGGTCATAGGCATAGCTCAGCGTTTCATCACCCATATCACCAAACTCACTGGCTAGTTCAGCCGTTTTCTGAGAGAGGTTAACGACCCTGGTAACGTCTGCAAACGCCTTATCAGCGGCATGAAAAAAAGATGTATTCAGCTCACTTGACTGCTTAAAGGTAAGATTGATGTCAGCAATCGGTTTTGTTAGCTCTTGCAGCTGCCGTATTGCATTCTGGTTTTTGCTTTTCTGTTCACTGTAACCAGTTTTTATTGATTGCACTTGACTAAGTGATGTTGCCTTTTCAAGCTGAACTAAAGAGAGCTGAGAAAGTAATACCGATTGCAGCATGTTGTTGCCGGCAATCAAAGTGGGCACACTTTGTTTGGAAACCTTTTGAACGGAGCCACCGATAGTTATGTTCCCTGTCAAAGCTACTGCGTAAATAATACAAGCCAAAACTACAACTGCCGTAAATCCACTCATTACGCGAGCTGAAACGGTTAATTGCATCTGATGTCTATCTTGTTAACACTTCATACATCAATATATAGTCAACTATCTTGCGCTTTGCGAATAAAAAGTGCATTGCTTTGAGGTTTGTTGATAAAAGTACACAAAATTGAATTTTTGCAAGATAACAGCAACAAACTTACGTGCAAATAAGCGCTTGTTTACATATTTGTGCAGTTTAAACTGTAATATAATTACTAATCGTCTATTTCTGGCATTCAATACTTGCAGTTACTGCCAACAGCGGGTAACGTTGCGCCGTTTTAAATAATTTAAGGTGTTAAATTTTGATTTCTACAGCGAATATCACGCAGCAGTTTGGCTCAAAGCCACTTTTTGAAAACATCTCAGTCAAGTTTGGCGAAGGTAATCGCTACGGCCTAATTGGTGCGAATGGCTGTGGTAAATCAACATTTATGAAGATCCTAAGTGGTGAATTGGAGCCCACTGGCGGAAACGTTAGCTACGACCCGCAAGAGCGGGTGGCAAAACTGAACCAGGATCAATTCGCATATGAAGAATTTACGGTAATCGATACCGTCATCATGGGCTACAAAGAGCTTTGGGAAGTTAAAAAAGAGCGCGACAGAATTTACTCTTTACCTGAAATGAGTGAAGAAGAAGGCATGATCGTCGCTGACTTAGAAGTTAAGTTCGCCGAAATGGACGGCTACATGGCAGAGTCTAAAGCCGGTGAACTATTGCTTGCGGTTGGTATTCCGACCGAGCAACACTTTGGTTTAATGAGTGAAGTCGCACCGGGCTGGAAACTGCGTGTTCTATTGGCGCAAGTATTGTTTGCTGACCCGCACATCATGCTACTTGACGAACCAACCAACAACTTGGATATTGATACTATCCGCTGGTTGGAACACACACTGAACGAACGAAACTGCACGATGATCATCATTTCGCACGACCGTCACTTTTTAAACAGTGTATGTACGCATATGGCTGACTTAGATTATGGTGAGCTGCGTGTTTACCCAGGCAACTATGATGAATACATGACGGCAGCTTCACAAGCAAGAGAACGTCTACTTGCTGACAATGCGAAGAAAAAAGCCCAAATTGCTGAATTACAAACCTTCGTAGCGCGTTTCTCTGCGAATGCATCAAAAGCAAAGCAAGCAACATCACGTGCTAAACAAATTGACAAAATCCAACTTGATGAAGTTAAAGCCTCAAGTCGCCAAAACCCATTTATTCGATTTGAGCAATCTAAAGAGCTATTTAGAAACGCATTGGAAATTGAAAACTTATCGCAAGGCTTCGAAGAGGACTTATTCAGTCAATTCAATGGGATTTTCGAAGTTGGTGAGCGAGTGGCCATTATTGGTGAAAACGGTGTCGGTAAAACAACACTGCTCAATACGCTTGCAGGCCAATTACAGCAGCGTGATGGCACCTTTAAGTGGTCTGAAAACAGTAATATAGGTTACTACGCTCAAGACCACGCTGAAGACTTCGAAAAAGATATGGACCTAATGGAATGGATGGGGCAATGGCGTCAAGAAGGTGATGACGAGCAAGTGCTGCGCAGCTTTTTAGGTCGTATGTTGTTTTCACAAGACAGTATCAAGAAATCTGTAAAAGTGCTTTCAGGTGGTGAGCAAGGTCGTATGCTACTTGGTAAGTTAATGATGCATAAGCCAAATATTCTACTAATGGATGAGCCAACTAACCATATGGATATGGAATCAATTGAATCATTGAACACGGCGCTGGAGCAATACAAAGGAACACTGTTCTTCGTCTCTCACGACCGTGTTTTCGTAGACTCTCTTGCAACGCGTATTCTTGAAATAAAAGACAATAAAATCACAGATTTTAAGGGCACGTATTCTGAATTCTTAAAATTCAGAGGCATTGAAGATTGATCTATGTGGCGCGGCTAATCGCCGCGCCCATCTTCTCGTTATTAATGTTCAATAACATGCTGCTTTACTTGATGCTCAATCGTGTTAAATGCATTAATACATGGGTCACTGAGGCCACAATTTAGAAAATACACAATACTTACATCTAATTCTGGTACATATATGTTATTTGATATGTATCCGTGATTTCCGCCGTTATGATGGAAAACCGTATAACCATTAAACTCTTCTTTCCAAAGCCCTAATACATAATCTAAATTGGCTGATGCCTTCACTCGGCTAGTATCTCCTAACAACGCCTCTCGCTCAGCTTGCGAAAGCCAAGTGTCATCTTTAAAAATACTTCTCATGACTGTAGCAACATCTGTAACTGAAGAAGCCACCGGCGTTGAAGCAGCAGTCACTTGACTTAATATGGGGCCTGTATTTACAAATGTACCCGCTTGTTTTTCATACCCGGGAGTGAGCTGTGCAACTGAATTTTCAATGCCAACCGAAAAGGTATCACTAAGTGCTAACCTGTCTATGATTTTATCGCGCATCGCCAATGCATTAGGGTGACCCAGCACACTATCCATTATCATACCTGCGAGCACATAGTTACTGTTGGAGTATTTAACCCCGCCTCCAGGTTTAAAGTAGCCTGGCTGTCCATAGGCAAACTGTAGTAGGTGCTCATTAGAAATACCGCTTTTATAATTTGCCATGACAAATTCAACGTAAGCATCTTCACTGAGGGGATCGGAGTAGTTATAAATTCCGCTGCTGTGATTTAGCAACTGTCTGAGGGTGATTTGACCTGAATATTGTATTTGGCTAGTTATGTCATGTGGCAACCAATGGTCTATTGTCAGATCTAAGTCCAAGAGACCTTCTTCATGCAGTTGAACAGCCAATAACGCGGTAAATACTTTTCCACTACTTGCTAAATGGTAAACTGCATCTGGCTGCAAGGCCTCTAGTGTTGTTAAGTTGGCAAGACCTGCGCTTGCGGTAAACGAATCGCGGGGCGAAGAGACATGTAAAATAATGCCATGCACCTCATTTGAAATCAGGCTACTTATCAACGCTTGATAATCTAACTGTTTAGCCCCTTGCTGCTGTGATTGCTTCGTTTCTAGTTGTGCTTGAACGAGCGTATCTTGTTTGGAATTGCTGCCACAGGCACTAAGTCCAAACATAATCAGTGCAATCACAGTTTTGTATTTAAGTTGGTTCATATTGGTATCCATATCGTTTTTCATTTAAGTCAAGTATATGGCTCATCAAAAAATGAATACGTATCAGCTAGCTGCTGAATGTACCAATGTGTATCAACGTCAATTTGACACATAAAAAAAGGGCCATAAGCCCTTTTAAAACATAAATACCTTTACATCGACTTGCGTTTCTCAACCCAACGCGCGATATCTTGTTCAACCAAAGCCAGTGGACGAGCACCTTTTAAGAGAATCTCATCATGGAAAGAAGTCATATCAAACTTGTCTCCCAATGCCTGTTGCGCCTCTTTTCTAAGCGCTTCAAACTTAAGCATACCAAGCTTATAACCCAGTGCTTGACCAGGCCACGCAATGTATCGATCAATAGCCGGGACGACATCACTCATCGCTGACCCTGTTGCCTCAGCGAAGTAAGCAATGGCCTCTTCACGGCTCCATTTCTTGTAATGTAGTCCGGTATCGACCACTAGACGAGCGGCTCTGTAGGCTTCAGCTTGTAAACGACCCAAGTCACCAAATGGGTCATTTTCGTACATACCCATTTCATATGCGAGTAATTCAGAATACAGCGCCCATCCCTCGATATAGCCATTAAAAGAGGCATTTTGACGCATCAGTCCAATATCCGTTTGCAACATATTAAGTGCAATTTGGAAGTGGTGGCCTGGAACCGCTTCATGGTAAGTAAGCGTTTTTAAACCAAAACTAGGAACCGCTTTCATGTCTTTCAAGTTAATTGCGAAAACACCCGGGCGACTGCCGTCCAAGGATGGGCCGTAGTAATACCCACCAGGCGCGCCCGCCTCGACCTCAACAGGAATGCGTTTAACTTCAACCTTTTGCGGCGGCAAAGTCGAGAAATAGTGTGGCGCTTTCTCATTGATAACTTTGATTTCACCTCTTAAAAACTCTAATAACTCTTGGCGGCCCTCATCACTATCTGCAAACAGAAAGCGAGGCTCTTCATTAAGCAGCTGCATACGTTCGCTGACAGACCCTTTGGTATAGCCGTTAGCGCGTAAGATCTCGTCCATTCTGTTAGATATACGTTCGACTTCCGCTTTGCCAACTTCATGAATTTGCTCAGCGGTCATGTCCGAGTCAGCCAAATAAGTGATTGCATGTTGATAGAATGCTTCGCCATTTGGTTGCGCCCAGATACCCACTTTATCTGAGGCTTGCTTTTCTAGTACTTTCATTTCATGAGCGATGCGTTCGAATGCTGGGTAAACCTGATTAACCATCACATCTTGTGCCGCTTTGACATAATTATTTTTGGCTTGCTCACTTACACTATCAAGATTATTTAACTTGTCTTTGAAGGATGTAACCAAAACATGCTCGTTTGCAGCTGGCTGAGTATACCCATTTAAATATGCGAGCGTATTAGGAAACAGCGGCTTTGGAAGAATGACGCCACGCTTGGCATCCGCAAGTACTTTTTCTTTTACCTGATCCACCATGTTGGCAAAAGCAGATAAACGGTCGATGTAAGCTTTGGCATCTGCCTCGCTTTCAACGCCATGTTGGTTTTGCAGTACACCTGGTACATCCATCAGGGGCCCAGATATTTGGTTCACGATATAAGGTAAATGGCCACCCCAAGTGTCAACGTAACCCGCAGCGAAGACCTTATCGCCAGCATAATAACGTGCTATTACCTCATTTACTTGCACATGCAATAGGTCTTTGTCTGTCAACTTAGCTGTTTGAAGCTGCTTAAGTTGTTCAGCAGCACGCTCCATATCAATTTGTAATGCCTGCATGCCGGCCACAGAATAATCTGGTAACCTGTTCGCGTACACACCGTAATCTGCACTATCTAGCTTAAGTGACGTGGCCATAGCTGGCTGATGAGCGATAAACTCACGCGTATATTGCTCAACCACCTTATCAACATCTACACGGCTGAGTGTTTGCTGCGATGACATTTCATTGCTACTACTTAATTTACTCGATGTGGTTTCTTGTGCACATCCTGTTAGACCAATCATTACCGCTAAAGCGAGTGCGTTTAGCTTGTTCATGTGAGCTGCTCCCAGAGTATTTTTAACAATATTTCGGCTACAGAAATATCATATTTGTAGACAATATACAGCTATATGAGACAAGTATTGTATAGCATCTAACCACCGACAAACTCATGTTACAAAATAAGCAACAATTACAATTCCATAATCCTTAATTACATATTGAGACACATTCAAAAAAACACTTCAAGTAACTGTATTTACTAATTATAAAAATCAACAAAACGAACTCACAAAAATCCCTTGCGCTCAATCAAAGTTGAATAAGTGTATATTTAGGTACAATAATTTGCAGAAAATGGCTTCTAAAAACGCATCGCCCATTTGTAAATTTTATTTGATTTACAATTTGGGCCATAACTAAGGAAATTATGATGAAGTTTAAGCTCACTTCAATTGCTCTTGGGATAATGACATGTATTTCAGCTACTGCACTTGCACAAGATGCAAACGTACAAGGCGCCAGTGTCAAGCAATCTACCAGCTATGATTACTCTGATAACCAGCCGTGGAGCCAAATGCCCCCAGCGCAATTACGGCCCGTGCAAGTACCTCTGTTTATATCTATTGGTTTTGATGACAACGGCTCGAAAGAAGGAATGGATTGGATTATCAATTTTACCAAGCAATTGGAAAATGCCAATACCGCGAATAATGCAGCAACATTTGATGGCTCGCCAGTCAGATTCAGTTTCTACAACACGCCGTCATACATTGAGTCAATTGCAAACGACCCTGTCGGTATTAAACATGCGTGGCGTCAAGCTTGGTTAGACGGCCATGAAGTTGGCAACCACACATGGAGCCACCGCGATGGCGGCCCAGATACAAATAACTTTTCTGAACAAGAGTGGACAGAGGAGCTGAATATTACACAAACTTGGTTAAGTAAGCCGTTTGACCCCTATGAATTAAATTCGGGCGCAAATGACGCAGCAGGTCCAGGCATACCCGTAGGTGAAATTATTGGATTTAGAACGCCCTACCTTAATCATAACAACGCCCTTTTTTCAGCTTTAGTAAAGGGTAATTTCGTGTATGACACCAGTATAGAAGAGGGCTGGGGCAATCAATACAATGGCACCAATAACCCTTGGCCGTATACGATGAACAACGGAACACCAACGAAACGCGTTGGTAAGCCCGACGTAGGTAACTTCCCAGGGCTGTGGCAACTGCCTTCAAACGTTTTTGAGAAACCTTTTGGTGGGAAAATGGTCGCATTTGACACCAATATGTGGGTTGGCAGTGCAATGAGTAAAGACGAAGTTCTGGCGATTTTAAAACACAACTTACACTTAAGATTAGAGGGTAACCGCTCTCCTCTTCTATATGGCGCACACGCTAACATATATGCATCTGAATATGACAAAGGTGGTAGAGCAACAACTTATATTGAGCGCCAACAAGCGATCGAGGAGTTTATCCAGTATGCGTTAAGCTTAAAAGTAAATGGGCAACCAGTGGTACGTATCGTCCCATTTAAAGATATTGTTGAGTGGATGCGAAATCCAAAACCACTGACAGATGGAAAAGTAGTGACTGTGCAAAGTATTGGCGCCAGCCCTACCTTCATCCAAGGCAGCATTTATCGCAAAGGCGATCAGGTATATCATGATGGCAAATACTTTGAAGCCAAATGGTATGCAGACACTGCGCCTGGTGCACTCGCGGTAGACTATGATCCTTGGAAATTAATCACCAAAGAACAAGCAACTAAAGTCATGCACTTAGGGTCAGTGACCCCTAATGGTGACACGTATGGCGATGTGTTAGTTAGCCCAAGCAACGGGCAAACTTTCTTCTTTGAAGCGGCCGCTAATGCTCGAGTGAAAAGTGTAACGCTAAATGGTGTCAATATCGGGGCACTTACAGAATATACCTTTAAGGACCTCACCTCAAATCAGACACTGACCGTTGAGTTTGAAAGTAAATAATTGAAACAAGCCGCCTCTAGGCGGCTTTTGTAGCTCACTTTTTCAATATATATTTGCGCACAGCCTGGTTGTGCTCTTTTAGTGATTTAGAAAAGTAGTGCTCGCCGTTCCCTTTAGAAACAAAATAGAAATAGTCAGTGCTTTTTGGTTGTACCGCGGCCAACAGAGCATCTTGTGACGGCATTGCAATCGGTGTGGGTGGCAAGCCATTAATGCGATAAGTGTTGTAAGGGGTATGCTCTTTTAAATGGACACGTTTAATGTCACCGTTATATCTCTTGCCTAAACCATAAATAACCGTTGGATCTGTTTGAAGCCGCATTCCTTTATTCAGACGATTATGAAATACAGAGGATATGGTACTGCGTTCTGCAGCCTGACCCGACTCCTTTTCTATAATCGAGGCCAATATGAGCGCTTCATATTTATTTTTTAGTGGAATATCGGCATCTCTTTTAGCCCAAACATCATCAAGCTGACGTTTCATTTTATCATGGGCTCTAGTCAGTAAAGCTGATGCACTTGTCCCCCCCTCATAGTGATATGTTTCAGGGTACAACCACCCCTCCGGGTGTGCGTTTCCAAACTGAAAATGTGTCTTAACGTCAATTTTTGGTAGGTCAAAAACCAAAAACTCGCTCACTTTCAGCTTGTCAACAATAGCTTGATAGCTTTCACCTTCAATGATTGTAAAAGTGAAATCAGCCTTAATACCTTTGTTTATTTTGTTGATGGCTGACCATACTGTCAGAGAGGATACCTCATACACGCCAGCTTTGAGGGTAAAGTTGTTTGGATTTAACTTGCTGTACAATTTATAAGGCCAGCAACTCTGTAGCGCACCTGCTACTTGCCATTCTGTACATAACCTGTTGAATGTATCCCCGTTCTCTATTTGCACATATGTTTGGTTAAGAGACAAAGGCTCGTTATGTACCCGATCATATAGACTGTAACTCAAAAAAATAACAATGGAGGCTAGCAATGCAATAGCAAACAACAAATAGCGGATCATTCAGGTGCTTCTATCTCTTCTTTTAATTGCAAAGCAGTTTGCACATCAAATATTTGTTTGTCTAGCGATTTCACTGGCACTAGGCCCATCAAACTGTTGCATATATAGATGGCATCTGCGTGCACCAAATCTTGGCGCTGTATTCTTCGCTCTGTCACTTCGACCTGGCTGCACATATAGCGTAAATAGACCCCAGATATACCACACATATCCAATTTTGGCGTAAACACGCTACCATTTTTAACAACTAGAATATTACTTGCTGAACTTTCGATTATGTTGCCTGCAATATCTTCAACCAAAACATCGTCAAACAAACTATTTTGTGCAGCTTGCTTAATCATAACTTGCTCTAAACGATTGAGTGTTTTAAGGCCTGCAAACAAAGGTTGGTGTCCCAGCTGTATGTCACTATAACCAAGCGATACTCCGTTCTTTTTCCAGTCCTCATAATGACTTGGGAGGTCGCCTTGGGTAATAATAATTTTCGGAGTTGGATTTGCTGGCACGCCATAACCTCTGCCACCACACCCCCGAGTAATCAATACTTTTAAAAAGCCTGATTGGCATTGTTTGACTGCTTCTTGACATTGACTCGTCAAGCGCTTGTAATCCAAAGCAGGAAAGCCTAACCGTTGTTCACACTCTTGGAGTCGTATAAGATGATAATCCCACAGAGCCAGAGCACCAGAGTCAATTTTAACCGTTGTAAAAAAACCGTCTCCGTAGTTTAAGCCGCGATCTTTGTGACTCACATCCATATATTCCTCCAGAAATAAAAAAGCCCGGCTACGCCAGGCTTATCTTGCTCACTTTGCTTACTTAAATCTTTTTAAATAACAATGAGCCGTTTGTTCCACCAAAACCAAACGAGTTACACAAAGCGTAATCAAGCTTAGCGTCTCGAGCTGTATGAGGAACATAATCTAAATCACACCCTTCATCAGGGTTGTCTAGGTTAATTGTTGGTGATACTTTTTGGTCAACTAAAGACAAGATGCTGATAATCGACTCAACTGAGCCTGCTGCACCTAATAAATGACCCATCATCGATTTAGACGAACTAACCATTACATTCTTCGCGGCATCGCCAAAAATTGATTTCACCGCTGAAGTCTCAGCAATGTCACCTGCAGGAGTTGATGTACCATGTGCGTTAATATAACCGATTTGCTCAGCGTTAACACCAGCATCGTTTAACGCATTTTCCATAGCCAGTGCAGCACCAGAACCATCTTCTGGTGGAGATGTCATATGGTAAGCGTCGCCACTCATACCAAAACCAACAAGTTCGGCATAAATCTTCGCACCACGCGCTTTAGCATGTTCGTACTCTTCGAGTACAATTACACCAGCGCCATCTGCTAGTACAAATCCATCACGGTCTTTATCCCAAGGGCGTGAGGCCGCTTGCGGATCGTCATTGCGAGTTGAAAGCGCACGAGCGGCACTAAATCCACCCATACCAATCGGAGTTGATGCTTTTTCAGCACCACCTGCAACCATTGCGTCTGCATCGCCGTATGCAATCATACGTGCTGCGTGACCAATGTTATGCAAGCCAGTTGTACAAGCCGTCACGATTGAGATATTCGGGCCTCTTAGTCCATGCATGATGGAAAGGTGACCTGAAATCATGTTAATGATTGTCGAAGGCACATAAAACGGAGAAAGCTTACGAGGACCGCTTGCAATTAATTTGTGGTGGTTTTCTTCAATAAGCGTTAGACCACCAATACCTGAGCCCACTGCAACACCTACACGAGCTGCGTTTTGCTCAGTGATCTCTAAACCTGAATCCTTTAATGCTTGGACACCAGCTGCGATACCATACTGAATAAACAAGTCCATTTTTTTTGTGTCTTTTTTGGACATGTATTCTGTCGCATCAAAGTCGTTAACTAAGCCAGCAAACTTAGTTCCAAAACTCGATGTATCAAAATGCGTGATATTTGAAATGCCACTGCGACCTTCTAACAGGCCTTGCCAGGTTGACTGAACATCATTACCTAGCGGCGTCAACATACCTAAGCCAGTTACTACGACTCGACGTTTAGCCACGGTTTCCTCCAAAAAGGGATTTGAAATTTTGCGGGGGTAGAATGAATGAGGGCAGCGAGTGCTGCCCTTCAGATCCGTTAATTACTCAGCGTGAGCAGTAACGTAGTCGATCGCTGCCTGAACAGTAGTGATTTTCTCAGCTTCTTCATCAGGGATCTCAGTATCGAACTCTTCTTCTAGAGCCATTACTAGCTCGACAGTATCAAGAGAATCAGCACCTAGGTCGTCTACGAAAGACGCTTCAGATTTAACTTCTTCTTCTTTAACACCTAGTTGTTCAACGATGATTTTTTTTACGCGTTCTTGGATGTCGCTCATTCTTCTTTCCTTTATTAAAACGCTTTTGCGTTAATTTTCAGATTGCGGCGTAGTTTACGGCGCATCATGTATTGATTCAAGGATTGACTATGACTTTTTTGTCTGGTCAAACCTGTTACGAAATATTTTTTTACTTTATCGCCTATTTTAAGGCCAATATCAAGCTTGTTTGCGGCAAGATCACAAAAATTTAAATTAAATTGTAATCTTTAAACCATGTACATCGCGCCATTAACATGCAACGTTTCACCAGAAATATACGCTGCTGCATCTGAAGCTAGGTATGCAACTGCTGCTGCGATCTCTTCAGGTTGACCCAAACGCGCTGCAGGAACGTTTGCAAGCGTTGCTGCTTTTTGTTCTTCTGTCAGCTCGTCTGTCATATCTGTCTTGATAAAGCCAGGTGCAATAACATTAACTGTAATACCACGAGAAGCAACCTCACGCGCAAGTGATTTAGAAAAACCAATTACACCCGCTTTAGCTGCTGCATAGTTAGCTTGACCAGCATTACCCATAGTACCAACTACAGAACCGATATTGATGATACGGCCACACTTCTTCTTCATCATTGGACGAAGCACAGCTTTTGATAAACGATAGATTGCACTTAAATTAGTGTCAATAATATCTGTCCACTCATCATCTTTCATACGCATAAGTAGATTATCGCGAGTGATACCAGCATTGTTGACTAGTACATCAACATCACCAAAATCAGCTTTGATCTGCTTCAATACAGTATCAATTGACTCAACATCAGTGACGTTTAATTTATAACCTTTACCGTTTTCACCAAGGTACTCACTGATTTTTTCAGCACCAGAATCACTAGTAGCAGTACCTAGTACAGTAGCACCTTGTGCTACAAGAGTTTGAGCAACCGATTTACCAATACCTCTACTCGCACCGGTAACTAGAACAATTTTACCTTGTAAATCAAATATATTTGACATTTCTCTTCTCTGTTATTCCGCACTATCTACTGACGCAACATCATTAACGGCAGCACATTTAACTGATTTATCGATTCGTTTAGCTAACCCTGTAAGAACTTTGCCTGGGCCAAATTCAAACGCAGTTGTTACACCATCTGCAGCTAGTTTTTGTACTGTTTCAGTCCAACGCACTGGGCTGAACAGCTGTCTAACCAACGCATCTTTAATTTCTGTTGCACTTTTAGCTACTGCAACATCGACGTTATTAATAACTGGATATTTAGGTTCAGAAAACTCTAACGCAGCAAGATCGTCAGCTAAGCGCTCTGCTGCTGGTTTCATTAGCTCACAGTGTGAAGGCACACTTACAGCCAGTGGTAATGCGCGTTTTGCACCAGCTTCTTTACAAGCTTCACTAGCACGTTCTACAGCTTCTTTGTGGCCTGCGATGACAACCTGACCAGGTGAATTGTAGTTTACAGGTGAAACTACTTGACCCTGCGCAGCATCATTACAAGTTTTAGCGATTACTTCGTCATCCAAACCGATAATTGCCGCCATTGAACCAGTACCAGCCGGTACAGCTTCTTGCATGTAAAGCCCACGCTTTTCTACCAACTTTACAGCCTCAGCTAAGCTGATTACTTCAGCACAAACCAGCGCCGAATACTCACCTAAGCTATGGCCAGCTAGCACTAATTCAGCGTCAACATTTTTTGCAGCCCAGTGGCGAAAGATTGCCACACTAGCCGTAAGTAAAGCTGGCTGTGTTTTATGTGTTTTGTTTAACTCTTCTTCAGGACCATTCAGTACCAAAGCTTGAAGATCATACCCAAGCGCCTCTGACGCCTCAGCGAAAGTACCTTGTACGATCTCAGAAGACTCTAATAACTCTGACAACATGCCAACGCTCTGCGAGCCTTGACCAGGAAAAAGTAAAGCTATTTTTTGTGACATACGATGCTCTTTTAACTCGTTCTTTAAATTGCATACCAACTAAATTGCGCGCTTTAACATAGGCTGCAGATATAAGCAGTATGACTATTATCTCCAGACTCAACTTACACTAACGACAAAAAGCAACGCTACAGCCATTCAATTAATGATGACTGATTGAAGTTTCTTTAGTTTCTGCCATTTTTTCAAAAGCGGTCTGTATTTTTTCGGGAATGCGTCGATTAACCTCTCTAACAGCTTCATCGATCGCTGCTAAAAATGCCTTATTCGAAGCATTTCCATGACTTTTGACGACAATACCACGCAATCCTACCAGACTTGCCCCGTTATACTGGTCGGGGTTCACCTTTTTATAGAGTTTTTTTATCACTGGGCGTAGTAAAAATGCAAGAACCTTGTAAAAAAAGTGTTTTTTGAGTGCATTCGTGAATTTTAGCATGATAAGTTTGGCAATTCCCTCACATGTTTTAAGCGCGATATTGCCCACAAATCCCTCACAAACGATAACGTCCGACTTACCAGAGAAGATATCACTACCTTCAGAGTAGCCCTGATAGTTGATGTGTTCACACTCGCACATCAGTTTTGCAGCCTGCTTAATACCGTCATGCCCTTTTATGTCTTCAGCACCTATGTTTAATAAGCTGACCTTAGGGTGAGGTTTGTCGAGTGCTTCACCGGCAACAATCGAGCCCATAATGGCAAATTGAAACAGGGTTTCTGGATCACACAGTACATTTGCACCGAGATCAAGCAAATAGACGGGTTGTTTCTTCTCGGTAGGCATCGATGTTATCAATGCTGGCCGCTTTATTCCTGGTAGCATTTTTAATACATAATGCGCCATGGAAAGTAGTGCACCTGTGTTGCCAGAACTTACACAAGCTTGCGCCTGACCAGCTTTTACTAAATCAAGTGCAATACGCATCGAAGAATTTCTTTTATTTCTTAATGCATGTGCTGGTTCGCAGTTATTTGTTACTACTTGCTCGCAGTGTTTGACGATTAGTCTGGGATGTTCGAGGTGATTTTCTTTTTGTAGTGCTTGGCGCAAAACATCTTCATTACCACAAAGCAATAAAGTTAAATTGGGATATTTCTGCACGGCAAGAATAGCCGCTGGAATAGATGAACGGGGGCCGTAATCGCCCCCCATCATATCTAACGCGATGGTTAGATTAGTCAGCATCAAGCAATCTCTTACTTAGAAATTACTTTAACGCCTTTGTAGTAACCATCAGCAGTTACGTGGTGACGACGATGAGTCTCACCAGAAACTTGGTCTACAGTTAAAGCTGGTCCGCTGATAGCATCGTGTGAACGACGCATGCCACGACGTGAACGTGTCACTTTGCTTTTTTGTACCGCCATTAGCCTTCTCCTAAGAATCTTTCTTAAGTTGTTTTAAAATCTCAAATGGATTTGGTTTAGTTTCTTCTGCATCAATTTCACCAAAGCTCGCAGGCTTATCCGAAAAAGAACATGAAGCTTCGTCATGCATAGGAACTATTGGAATCGCTAAAATCAATTCGTCTTCGATCATTTCTCGAAGATTGATTTCACCTTCTTCATTTAACTCCACCACATCGTAGCTTTCAGGAAGATCTTCCGACTCTGCACCTAATCCGACTGGCGAATACGCAAAGTCTTGAGCCAAATCCAACCCTAAATCATCATTACAACGCTGACACACCACGGTCAGTTTAGCTCGAGCTGAGCCTCGAACAACTACCAAACCTTGCTGATCAATATCGCAATGAATAGTTACCGCTATTTCACCTACCTGATCCTGCACAACTTGCTGCAGTCGAGAAAGTTCTTCAAGCTTCACAATGCCGTCATAACTAGCTCGGCGCTGTGCTGCTCTGCCTGGATCAAGAGTGATGGGAATTTTCACCTTTTGCATAGGGGCTGCATCATATAGATTGTTAGTGGTTTAGTCAAAGTAAAAATAAACTTTCCTATTGTTTTTCGCCTACTAACGCTTATCCTTGTGTAAATTCTTTCGTTCAGGTACCAATAGGCTTATGAACACACCTCTTATATTAGCTTCTAGCTCTCCTTTTAGGCAGCAAATTTTAAAAAAATTAGGTCTTTCGTTTGAACATTTCTCGCCAGACATTGATGAGTCGCCCATTGCAGATGAAACACCGCAAGATTTAGTTCACAGGCTAAGTGAGCTAAAAGCAAAATCTGCACTTTCTCGATATGAAAGCGGTATTGTGATTGGTTCAGACCAAGTCGCTGTTTTTGATGGCCAGATTTTGGGTAAGCCCCATACCAAAGACAAAGCCATCGCACAATTGAGCATGTTTAGTGGGCAGACAGTCACCTTCTACACAAGCCTTAGCCTTTACTCAATTGATAAAGATGAGCATATCACCAAAGTAGTCCCATTCCATGTTCATTTTAGACAGCTCTCTCAAACCCAAATAGAGAACTATCTAGATAAAGAAACGCCCTATAATTGCGCTGGTAGCTTTAAAAGTGAAGGACTGGGTATTTGCTTGTTTGAAAAGTTAGAGGGGGAAGACCCAAATACGTTAATTGGCCTCCCACTTATCGAATTAACCAAATCACTAGAGCACTTTGGCATAGATGTATTAGGCTAGTGCCTCAATAAGTTGCTCAAACTCATTTGCAATAAAGTATGCCGCTGTTGCTTCGAGCTGCTCGTAAGAAGCAACACCTAGTGTCACACCAATTGCCGCAATGCCGGCTTGGCGTGCCATTTCCATGTCGATAATTGTGTCCCCAACCATGACAACGTCTTCTGGTTCTACTCCTAGCTCTGCCATTATTTGGTACAGCATATCAGGGCTTGGTTTTGACTCCGCCTCATCTGCAGTCCGAGTCGTTATGAAGTAATCTTCAAGACCCGTTTCGACCAACAAACGGTTGAGACCCTGACGGCTTTTACCTGTTGCAACCGCAATTTGAACACCCTGCTCGGCTAAAAACTTAAGCACTTTTTCAACACCATCGAACAACTTAGTTGGTGTTGAATCTACTTCTTTATATATATGCTTGTACGCGCTCGCTAACTCCATACTGCGATGTGCTTCCGCAGGGAATAACGTTGCTAGGGCAGTTTCTAAAGATAGGCCAATAATGCTTTTAGTATCTTCTTCGCTTGCTCTTGGGATCGCATGCTGATCGGCCACTCTATTTATCGTGTTTACTATCTTAGGTACCGTATCCATCACTGTTCCGTCCCAATCCAGTATGACGAGTTTATACTTCATCAGAGTCCCTTAATGTTTTTAAGCACGCTGTTAATGCATTATCAAGCGGCGCTTCAACATGTAGCGTCGTTTCAGTTTTCGGGTGCAAGAAGCGCAGTTCACGAGCATGAAGGAACAAGCGGCCAAGGCCTTTCTTACGCATTTGCGCATCAAACGCTTGATCACCGTACTTATCATCACAGGCTATCGGATGCCCTTTACATTGTGTATGCACACGGATCTGGTGGGTACGACCAGTAACAGGTGAAGCTTGTACGAGCGTTGCGCCAGTAAAGCGCTCTAAAACTCTAAATCGGGTATGAGAAGCCTTCCCTTCCTCTTGGTCTACGCGTACGACTCGCTCGCCTGATTTTAAGGTATTTTTCCTGAGCGGTTCTGTTACATTTTTGTGCTTAGCAGACCACTCCCCAGCTACCAATGCCCAATAGTTTTTCTCCATTGTTTTCTCGCGCAATTGCTCATGAAGTCCTTTTAACACAGCGCGTTTTTTAGAAATCAGTAGGCACCCTGACGTATCTCTATCTAGCCTGTGAACCAGTTCCAAGGATTTTTCTTGTGGTCGCAATGCACGAATAGCTTCAATAAGGCCGTAGCTTAATCCGCTGCCACCATGCACCGCCATTCCTGAAGGTTTATTTATAACAATCAGATACTTGTCTTCATACAATATACATTCTTCTAGGCTGGCAACCTTATCCAAGTTCTTTGGCACAAACTCGTTTTTTTCCGCAGTTTTGATAGGGGGGATCCTAACTACATCATCAATCTGCAGCTTATAAACTGGTTTTACCCGCTTTTTATTAACGCGTACCTCACCCTTTCTTAAGATCTTATAAACGGCACTTTTTGGCACCCCTTTTAAGTGCGTTACCAAAAAGTTATCAATACGTTGACCTAACTGATCTTCGGTGATGGTTACAAAGGTAACTTGTAAAGCATTCTTTTCTGACATTGCCTAATCACTGATTTGAGTAATAATTTAGTTGCTATCACACAGTTATTAATGGGATAATCGCCTCGCAAACTTTGCGAGCATTGCTTTTTATCGCAAATATACTGTCGTGATGCACATCTTGGGTGGAGGATCATACAGATCAGAGCTAATATTTCCAAAGCTTTTATCTCCGACTCAAGACAATTATTACGTGTGATTGGCTCAAGGTGAAGCGTGTAACAGTTCATCAAATACGGCCATACACGACAAACAAGTAAATAGAAGCAAAATTATCGTGTCTTGTGTAGATTTGCGGGTTTGTTTAACCCGAGCGAGTTCTGTAGGCAAAGTGAAAGCTAATTTTTAACCCGCCTTTGAGATGAATCAGGCAGTAAGTGTTAAGACAGACTAAGTTCCCTTCTCCCCAGTCGTGAGACTGCATCAGTAACTGGAACAAAATAAACAGCCTGCATTGGCGCACAAGAATGGTGTAAGTTAAATTTACCTGACCAAAATAAAGTAAAAAGTTGGTAGGTAAATAAAGTAAATAGAGTACATAAGAATATGAAACGCATGCTAATCAATGCGACGCAGCAAGAAGAAATGCGCGTTGCACTGGTTGATGGCCAGCGTCTATACGATCTAGATATAGAGAGCCCTGGTCACGAACAAAAGAAAGCCAATATTTATAAAGGCAAAATCACTCGAATCGAACCCTCACTTGAAGCAGCATTTGTTAATTACGGTGCAGAGCGTCATGGCTTCCTTCCTCTTAAAGAAATCGCTAAAACATACTTCCCTGAAGGTTATACCTTCAATGGCCGTCCTAACATCAAAGATGTGATCCAAGAAGGTCAAGAAGTCATTGTTCAAGTTGACAAAGAGGAACGTGGGCAAAAAGGCGCGGCTTTAACCACTTTCATCAGTGTTGCAGGCAGTTATTTGGTACTCATGCCAAACAACCCTCGTGCTGGCGGTATTTCAAGACGTATCGAAGGTGATGAGCGTATTGAGCTGAAAGAAGCTTTAAGCCGCTTAAAACTCCCTAAAGGCATGGGCCTTATCGTGCGTACAGCTGGTGTTGGTAAGTCTTTTGAAGAATTAGAGTACGATTTAAAAACCTTGCTGAGCCACTGGCAAAAAATTCAAGAAGCCGCCGATAATCGCAAAGCTCCGTTCTTGATCCACCAAGAAAGCAATGTGATTTTCAGAGCGATCAGAGATTATTTGCGTCGTGATATTGGCGAAATCCTGATTGACAAGCAGCGCGTATTTGACGAGGCAACAGCCCACATTGAAGGGTTTAGACCAGACTTTATCAATCGCGTTAAGCTGTACAAAAATGATGTGCCACTGTTCACCCACTATCAAATTGAAAGTCAAATAGAGTCAGCTTTTCAGCGTGAAGTGAGACTTCCTTCTGGTGGTTCAATTGTTATTGACCCTACAGAAGCGCTTACATCTATCGATATCAACTCGTCAAAGGCAACAAAAGGCGGCGATATTGAAGAAACAGCACTCAATACAAACTTAGAAGCCGCGGATGAAATCGCGAGACAACTTAGGCTACGTGACCTAGGTGGTTTAATTGTCATCGACTTTATCGATATGACACCACCTCGCCACCAAAGAGAAGTGGAGAATCGCTTAAAAGAAGCTGTACGAGCTGATAGAGCCCGAGTACAAATTGGTAAAATCTCTCGATTTGGCCTACTTGAAATGTCACGTCAGCGTTTGCGCCCTTCTTTGGGTGAAGCTAGCCAACACACGTGTCCACGTTGTAGTGGTCAAGGCACTATTCGTTCAAACGAGTCTATTGCGCTTTCTATTCTAAGATTGATAGAAGAAGAAGCAATTAAAGAGAATACAGCTCAAGTTAACGCGCAAGTACCAGTGAAAGTTGGTTCGTATTTATTAAACGAAAAGCGCCGTGCTGTTCAACGAATTGAAAAACGACACAATTGCCATGTTGTTATTATTCCGAATCAACATTTAGAAACACCTCATTATGAAGTCGTTCGCCTTCGTAAAGATGATGTACCAGAGCTTGCAAGCTACGAGCAAGTTGCCGAGCCTGAAGCTGAAACTGTTGAAATTCAGATGGCACCTGTGGTTCAAAAAGAGGAACCTGCTCTGAAAGGAGTTGTGGTCCCATCCTCTCCAGCACCAACTACCCAACCTGCGACTGCAAAGCCAGCAGCGAAGTCTACGCCGGCCAAAAAAGCAGAACCAAAGGCAAGCTTACTATCTCGCGTGGGAAGCTGGTTAAAAGGCCTATTCTCTACTGAAGAAGAGCAGCCGAAAGAAGAAGAGAAAAAGACACATAACAAGCGTCGTGGTAAGCAAGATAATCGCCGCCGTAATCAACGTCGTAAGGGTAAAGGTCGCAATGAATCGCAAAAAGACGTTAATGCGTCTAATGATTCATCTAAAAACGATGTTAAAGAGCGCAATGAAACACAAGAGCGTTCTGAAAATCGAAATAAGCGTCGTCGCCAAAACAATCGCAAACGCTCTGATGCTGATAAAGCTAAAAACGTAGCTGCAAATGAGCAAAAAGATGAAGTGCAACAGGAAGCAAAAGAGAAGCCTGTTAAGCAGCGCCGCCAAAGACGTAATCTGCGTAAAAAAGTGAGAGTTGCTTCAGAACAGCAAGAAACTCAATCTACGAATGACGTAAAGCAAAATGTCTCTGAGCCTGAAGCACCTACGAAAGTAGAACAAGCCACTGCCGTTGAATCTACCCCGGTATCTGAACCTAAGCAGCTTGCTGCGGAAACGGTTACAGAGACGAAGGTAGTGAAACAGGATCATGACACGCCTAATGAGTCAGAGGCGGTTCAACCACAAGTGGAAGAAAACGCATCTCCTGCTGAAACTGCTGAAACTTCACAATCAGGCGAACAGCCTCAAGCAGGTCAAAATGAAGAAGACATGCAAGGTGATAAACGCGAAGCGAAAACGCGTTCTAGACGCTCTCCTCGCCACTTGCGAGCTGCGGGACAACGTCGTAAGCGTAGTGATGGGCCAAACCGCTCTTCAACGCCTGCGTTTGTGCCTGTTGCTGATCAGGCCGCAGCTGAGTTTGAAGCGCAGCAACGCGTAGAAACAGTCGCGCCGGCTGCACAAAATGCTGCTGATTCTGCACACGCTGAAGAAACTGTTGCAGCTGAACAAGTAGAAGCACCTGTTGCTGAGCCTGTTGCAGCTGAACAAGCAGAAGCACCTAGTGCTGAGCCTGTTGTAGCTGAACAAACAGAAGCACCTGTTGCTGAGCCTGTTGTGGCTGAACAAGCAGAAG
>NZ_AUXV01000072.1 GCF_001625575.1 Pseudoalteromonas luteoviolacea S2607 | reverse complement strand
ATAAGGCTTCTATGGAAGTACCGGCACCATTTGCTGGTACTGTTAAAGAGATCAAAGTAAACGCTGGCGATAAAGTATCGACAGGTTCTTTAATCTTCGTATTTGAAACAGCAGGCAGTGCGGCAGCTGCACCTGCAGCTGCGCCGGCACCAACCGCAGCGCCAGCAGCGGCTCCTGCAGCAAAACCTGCGCCGGCAGCAGCCCTTGCATCTGCACAAAAAGATGATTTTGTTGCGAACGATCAGTACGCACACGCATCACCAGTTGTGCGTCGTCTAGCACGTGAGTTTGGTGTCAACCTAGCGCGCGTTAAAGCAACCGGCCGTAAGAATCGTGTTGTTAAAGAAGACGTTCAAAACTATGTGAAAGAGCTAGTGAAGCAAGTTGAATCAGGTCAGCTATCTAAAGGTGGCAACACCGGTGGTGGCGAGCTTGGCCTAATTCCTTGGCCGAAAGTGGACTTCAGCAAGTTTGGTGAAGTTGAAGAGAAGAAGCTATCTCGCATTCAAAAGATCTCTGGTGCAAACCTACACCGTAACTGGGTACAAATCCCGCACGTTACTCAGTTTGACGAAGCAGACATCACAACACTAGAAGCGTTCCGTAAAGAGCAAAATGTGCTAGCTGAGAAGAAGAAAATGGGTGTGAAAATCACGCCATTGGTCTTCGTAATGAAAGCAGCTGCAAAAGCACTTGAAGAGTTCCCAACGTTTAACTCTTCGCTTTCAGAAGATGGTGAGAGCCTAATTCTGAAGAAATACGTGAACATCGGTGTTGCGGTTGATACGCCAAATGGTCTAGTTGTTCCAGTATTCAAAGACGTGAACAAAAAAGGCATCATCGAGCTTTCTCGTGAACTGATGGAAGTGTCTAAGAAAGCACGTGACGGTAAGCTGACTGCTGCTGACATGCAAGGCGGTTGTTTCACAATCTCAAGCCTTGGTGGTATCGGTGGTACGTCATTCACACCTATCGTGAATGCACCAGAAGTGGCTATCTTAGGTGTGTCTAAGTCTGAGATGAAGCCGAAATGGAATGGTAAAGAATTTGAGCCGCGCTTAATGGTGCCGCTAAGCTGTTCATACGACCACCGTGTAATTGACGGGGCGCTGGCAGCACGCTTTACTGTGACACTTGCAAACTACCTGAGCGATATCCGTCAGCTAGTGATGTAAGATGAATCAAAACCGCCCAACACAAGTTGTGCGGTTTTGTTGTATTTTTAGTGTCCTGTCTGATAATTGGACGGGACATTAGTGAGTGCGAATGATACACTTTCGCGCACAAAAAACTCTCTCTGTTGGTTTTGTCCTAATTTGGCGGCCGGCAGGCAAATTGGGTGCGGATACTCAGTTGAGTAGAGTCCCGTTCGAATAATAGTTAAGGTAATAACATGAGCAACGAAATCAAAACTCAAGTTGTTGTACTAGGCGGTGGTCCTGGTGGTTACTCTGCAGCATTCCGTGCAGCAGACCTAGGTTTAGATGTTACATTGATTGAATCTCGCGATACCCTAGGTGGTGTTTGCTTGAATGTAGGTTGTATTCCTTCAAAAGCACTTCTTCACGTCGCTAAGGTTATCGACGATGCAGCTGAAATGGCTTCTCACGGTGTAACTTTCGGTGCTCCACAAATCGATTTAGACAAAATCCGTACTTGGAAAGAGTCTGTAATCGGTCAACTTACTGGCGGTCTAGCTGGTATGTCTAAGATGCGTAAAGTTAACGTAGTTAACGGTTACGGTAAATTCACAGGTTCTAACACCATCGCAGTTGAAGGCGCTGACGGCACTAAGACAGTGACGTTTGATAACGCAATCATCGCAGCAGGTTCACAGCCAGTAAGCCTTCCGTTCATTCCACAAGATGAGCGTATCATTGATTCAACGGGTGCACTTGAGCTTAAAGACGTTCCTGGCAAGCTACTTGTACTAGGTGGTGGTATCATTGGTCTTGAAATGGGTACTGTGTATCGTGCACTAGGTTCAGACATCGATGTTGTTGAATTTGCTGATCAGCTAGTACCTGCTGCTGACAAAGACATCATCAAGGTTTACCAGAAGTACGTTAAGAACAAGTTCAACGTAATGCTTTCTACGAAAGTTGTTGCTGTTGAAGCGAAAGAAGACGGTATCTACGTTTCATTCGAAGGTAAGCAAGCACCTGAAGGCCAAGTACGCTACGACAAAGTATTGGTTGCTGTTGGTCGTACACCAAACGGTAAGCTACTTGACGCTGACAAAGCGGGCGTTGCTGTTGACGAACGTGGCTTCATCAACACAGACAAGCAAATGAAAACAAACGTTGACCACATCTTCGCGATTGGTGACATCGTTGGTCAGCCTATGCTTGCACACAAAGCGGTACACGAAGCACACGTTGCTGCAGAAGTTATCTCTGGTAAGAAGCATTACTTCGATCCTAAGTGTATCCCTTCAATCGCTTACACAGATCCAGAAATTGCATGGGTTGGTGTCACTGAGAAAGAAGCAAAAGAGCAAGGTCTTAAGATTGAAACTGCGGTATTCCCGTGGGCAGCATCTGGCCGTGCAATCGCTTCAGCACGTACTGAAGGTCAAACTAAGCTTATCTTTGATAAAGAGTCAGGCCGCGTTATCGGTGGTGCAATGGTTGGTATCAACGCAGGTGAAATGCTTGGTGAGATCGGCCTAGCGGTAGAAATGGGTGCAGACGCAGAAGACGTGGCACTGACTATCCACGCTCACCCAACATTGAACGAGTCAATCGGTCTAGCTGCTGAAATCTTCGAAGGTTCAATCACTGACCTTCCAAACAAAAAAGCAGTTAAGAAGAAGTAATCTAACTTCTTTTTGATTTTCGCGAATCGCGATTAAAAAACCCGGCGATTGCCGGGTTTTTTGTATTTGGGGCTTATTGATTTCAATAAACCCAAAATATTTATTATTACTTCATTGGTGCAACGTAAACACCTGCGTTTGCAAAACCTACGACATCTTCTGTGCCATCACCATTTACGTCAGCCATCATCCGTGGGTGCTGCTGTACTCGCCATCCGCCAGCACTATAGCCAAAGTTATCTACGACGCGTTTAGGCGCCGAGAAGCTACTGCCATTCGATGTTGAAATGTATACTCCTGCATTTGCAAAACCAACTACATCCTTCTTGCCATCGCCATTTACATCAGCAAGGTATCGAGGGTGGTTTTCAACGCGCCAGCCACCAGCCGTATAGCCATAGTTATTTACCCATTGGCGCATTGGGCTGAATCCTGTGCCTGTTGAAAGTGCAACATACACACCTGCATTAGCAAACCCTACCACGTCATCGCGACCATCACCATTTACATCAGCCATAAAGCGAGGGTGGTTTTGAACGCGCCAGCCGCCTGCACTATAACCAAAGTTACTTATCCATTTTTGAGGTGAACTGAACGATGAACCATTAGAAAGCGACACATAAACGCCTGCATTTGCAAAGCCGACAACGTCTTGTTTGCCATCGCCATTCACGTCAGCCATCATGCGAGGGTGGTTCTCTACACGCCAACCACCAGCTGTGTAGCCATAGCTACCAACCCACTGGCGCATTGGGCCAAAGCTTGTTCCTGTCGAAACTGCAACATAAACCCCTGCGTTAGCAAAGCCAACAACGTCTTGTTTACCATCGCCATTTACATCAGCCATCATACGAGGGTGCTGATTGGTACGCCATCCGCCGGCACTATAGCCAAAGCTGCCGATCCACTTTTGTTGTGGGGTAAAGCTTGAACCAGTCGACAATGATACATACACACCAGCATTAGCAAAGCCTACAACGTCATCACGGCCATCGCCGTTTACATCTGCCATCATACGTGGGTGGTTCTCAACTCTCCAACCACCAGCCGAGTATCCAAATGAGCCTACCCATTTACGTGGAGAAGAGAACGATGCGCCATTTGAAAGTGACACGTAAACTCCTGCATTGGCAAAGCCAACCACATCTTTTTTACCATCGCCATTTACGTCCGCCATCATGCGTGGGTGGTTTTCTACTCGCCAGCCCCCAGCTGTATAGCCATATGCGCCTACCCATTGGCTATACGGTGGCTGTTGAGTTTCGTGAATAGAATATAGCAAGCGGTTAGGTGAACCTTGTGGATCGCCAATTTCGTTGGTAGTTGAATCACCTAGTATTCTTGCAGTCACTTGCGCTGGCGTCAGGTTAGGCGACTGCTGTAGGTGAAGTGCGGCAACACCGGCAACGTGTGGCGCTGCCATCGACGTACCACTGATGGTACTTACACCATTGTTTATCCAAGCAGAAGTGATGCTTTGTCCTGGTGCAAAAATATCGACACAATTACCAAAATTTGAGAAGCTAGCGCGCTGATCTGTATTCGTTGATGCAGCTACTGTGATAGCGTTTGGCGCACTTGCTGGAGAGATGTTACAGGCATTGCCATTATCGTTACCCGCAGCTGCGACCATTGAGACCCCGTGGTTAATACTTGCTTGAACCGCATTATTTAGCGCTGCACTGACAGGTGTACGGAAACTCATATTAGCAACAGCAGGCAATGTCGCATTTGCCGTAACCCATTCAACACCATCAATGATAGTGGCTAATGAACTGCTTCCTTGGCAGTTAAATACTCGTACGCCGACTAAGTCAACATTCTTAGCAACACCGTAGGTTTCGCCGCCAATAGTACCTGCAACATGCGTTCCGTGGCCATGACAATCATCAGCGTTGTTATCATTATCGACAAAGTCGAATCCGCTCGTGGCACGGCCATTAAACTCGGTGTGGTCAACCTGAATACCGGTGTCTAAAACATAAGCAGTCACATTTGAACCTGTGAAGTTATATACATAGTTTGAATCAAGCGGCAGGGCACGTTGGTCGATTCTGTCTAGACCCCATGTGGCATTTGATTGTTTTGCACTGACTGTCGCATCTAAGGTGATAACTCGGTTTGGCTCAATGAAGGCTACATTCGGATCTGAAAGTAATGCAGAAAGCTGAGATTTTGATGCTGTTACTAGCGCGCCGTTAAGGGTTGCAGAGTAAGTTTTTTCTAGTTTGATGTTGTGTTGATTCACCAAGTTTTGACTTTGGACCCTATTGAAATCAGCTCTTGCTGTTAAGGTGTCAGCTGCAATGGTATTTGGTGTTTCAAATACGACAATATAGCTGTCTTTGACGACTGTGCTAGAAGCTGGTGCTGTCACCATTTTAGGGTGAGTGACCTGCGCCAATACAGATGTGCTAGACAATGTGGAAAATAGAATACCAGTAATGGCAGCGGCAAGCTGATGCTTTTTATGCATTGCAATTCCTTTTCATGTTTTTAAATGTAGGTTTTGGTCAATAGACCTTGTGTGTATAAATTGTTATATATGTTATAGGTACTATATATATTTGTTTGTTTTGTGATCAAGTTAAATTTTATGACATTGTACAAGATTAAAAATTTAGTTGTTTTTTGTACAATTTAATGGAGGTCTGATTGAGTGAGAGTGCAGACTGAATGATTGCACTCCCCAATGTAAGTTTAGTTTAGGTCTAATAGGCTCTGGATGCGCTTTAATTTCAGCTTATCCATTTCTTTTTTAATTTCTGGTCCTTGGGCACCTAATTCGATGACTTCTTGTGCTTTCACATTGCTGGCTGCTTTGTATGATTTGTTGAGTTCAATGGCTTTGTCAGCGCAGTGATCATCAATGACTCGTACAGTGTTTATAAACACACTTAAGCGCTCTGGGCGACGCCATGCATCTAGTTGGTTTAAAATGGTCATCACAGTTTCTGCATGCCAATCTACTGATTGTAAAAATGGTAAGTTCGTTTGAAGGTCGCGCAGGGTATCCGCATAGGCTTTTGGGATCTTATGCGTTTGCTCTAAATCGTAGCCATTCAGATCTGAATGATATTGCCACAGACTAAACGCAGATCTCAGATAGGTTTCGTTATTTTGATCTAACTTGGATATCTGATCGGCAATCGTATTTGCCGTATTTTGATCCCAGTGTGTTTGCCAAGGAGTCACATAAGACAAGGCATTGAGATCAGATAAAACATTGGTGAAGATGTGAATAGCCCCATCTTTGAGTGATTTTTCTATTTCCATCCACACACGCTCTTTGGTGAGCGTTTTAAGCTCTCCCGCAGCAACCATATTACTCATTAACTGGAGAGTGTCTTGAGCAATGGTAAAGCCCAAGTGGTTATATCGGGCTGCAAATCTGGCAACTCGCAAAATCCTCAGTGGATCTTCACTAAAGGCGTCACTTACATGGCGTAGGATCTTGTTGTCGAGATCGGCTTTACCATGATAGGGATCAATCAAATTACCCTGATCATCTTCTGCTATCGCATTGACTGTCAGATCTCGGCGGATCAGATCATCTTCAAGTGTAATCGTTGGAGCAAAATCGCAAATAAACCCTGTGTAGCCTTGTCCCTGCTTGCGCTCAGTACGAGCTAGAGCATGTTCATCTTTGCTCTGGGGGTGCAAAAAAACCGGAAAGTCTTTACCTACTTGTTGGTAGCCAAGTTTTAGCATCTCTCTGATTGTGGCACCAACGACCACATAATCTCGCTCTAAAATGGGTCGGCCGAGCAATTTGTCTCTGACTGCGCCGCCCACCAAGTACACCTTCATAGCAATCCTAAATACATCTTTTATTGATATTCTACTATGACACTATCACTCTGAGTTTAAAATGTTTGTTCCTAAATTCATGAAAAATTCAGGGGCGATTAAGCAAACAATGTTTTAACTTAAAGTGATTTTTTGCCATTATAGGCAGCATTCTAACAATAAAGAGACATATCGTGTATTTACGCTACTTTGGTTTAACGGAGAAACCGTTTTCAATTGCGCCGAATCCTGAGTTTCTATTTTTAAGTGATCGCCACAAAGAAGCGTTGGCACATTTAACCTATGGACTTGGGGATGCTGGCGGCTTTGTACTACTAACAGGGGAAGTGGGAACGGGGAAAACCACCGTAACGCGGAGTATGTTAGCGCAGTTGCCCGAATCAACTCAGGTTGCATTCGTATTGAATCCGGCATTGTCGGAAATGGAGCTACTAGCCAGTATCTGTGATGAGCTCAACATCGAGTACGATGCTAAAGAAGCGTCATTAAAGTCTTTGACTGATGTAATAAAAGCGAGATTACTGGAAAATCATGAGCAGGGTGGCCACACCATGCTGATTATCGATGAAGCTCAGCACTTGGCTGCTGAGGTACTTGAACAATTACGCTTATTAACTAATTTAGAAACTGACCACAAAAAGTTACTACAAATAGTGTTGGTTGGGCAGCCAGAATTACAGCAATTACTCCAGCGCAACGAGTTACGTCAGTTAGCCCAAAGGATCACAGCACGATATCATTTATTGCCTTTAACAGAATCGCAGGTTTTTTCATATATTAAGCACCGGCTCAATAAAGCTGGGTGTGAAGCCAACCTATTTAGTGATCAATCGATCCAATATATTCATCAGGTTACGGCGGGGATCCCAAGGCTGATTAACTTACTTGCTGATCGTTGTTTGTTGGGCGCTTACTCGGCGCAGCAACAAGAGGTCAGTAAGCAAATAGCACAAGAAGCTGCAAAAGAAGCCTTGCCGCTGAATCTAATTCCAGAGCAACAAAAAAGAGCACTGAATGTGCCTGCTTTGGTTTCTGGCTGGGTTGCGGCGATGTTTGCCTGCGGCTTTGGTCTTTCATTTATATTTTAATGGTGCACTATGTCTTATCTTGTCAACGCATTAAAACAATCACAACAACAATCAAAGTCTGAGCAAGATTATGTGCAGGCGCGACAAAGTGCACAAGTAGCGTTTTATAAGCGTCTGAGCATGGGGTTAGGTGGTGGACTTCTAACTGTATGCGCATTGGGAGCTGGCTTTATGGTAGGCCAGTCTGTGCAATCTGAGCCTCATGTAGAAAAGGCGACTACTTTGGCTGTAGCAACTGAAACAGAGGCTGAAAATACGGAACAACCACCCGTAGCAGAAAAGCCGGCTGCCCCATCTAGTAAGCCTGCAACACAGGTTGCTCCCGCCACAAATATAGCCACGCAACCGCTCTCCCAAACAGGGCAGGTGATGGCACAAGTGCCTGTGCAGATGCAGCCACAGTTCAACACTGCTATCAACAATCAAATGAGTTATCAATGGATGTCAGTGCAGGTCGGTTTTGATGCCAGTGGTCGAGCAGTGTATTCACAACAGCTAGTACCAGTGAATAGTCAAGGTCAGGTGATAAATGTCCCTGTGCAGGGTCAGACTCCGCAAATGCAACAGTTTGTACCCAATCAACAATTCATTCAACCCAATATGGGTTATGCGCAGCAACCTATGGCGACGATGAACAATCAAAATATGGGGCAGTATCGTGTTGTGGGCGCACCATTAAACGGCATGACTCAAAATAATGTGACCACTGAGGCGCAGCAAGAGGAAGAATTAGACAATGTCTCAGACGAGCTAAAGCAAGCTTTTGCGCAAGCTGTTGCTGAGACGCAACCGACAAGCTATCGAGAGGCAAGTGCAGACGGAGATGTTGTATCTACTAGCCGTGGGACTGCCAATGCAACACCGATAGAACTATTGCCACCACGACTGCAAAACAGCATTCCATCTTTGCGATATCAAGCACACATTTATGCTACCGAGCCCGAAAAACGCTGGATTAAACTGAATAATCGTGAACTGTATGAGGGCGATAATCTAGGCGCATTGACTATTGTCGAGATCACACCCGAGCAAGCGTTATTTGATTTTGATGGCATAGAGTTCACCCTGAGCGCAATGCAAGACTGGATCCCATAATCTAATCGCAATCAGCTACCTTAGCGCGTTATATGCTAAGGTAGCATCGAATGGCGGAAGAATTTAATCAAATCCAAGCCGAATTCTTCCGGCTTGACCGCAGCTTCTAACTCATCATCAATACGCTTGTCACTGAGATCAACATCTCGTACTTCAACATGAAACATATTTTTAGCGTTATAAAATACTTTGACGACAGGTTGAAGCGGTGAGTCCGGGTTACTCGCTGCAACGATGCCAACTCGGTGGCTTTTGAGCTTAACTAAGGTACCAACGGGGTACATTCCAATGCAGTGGATAAACTGATTGAGCAATGTTTCATCAAACTCATGTGGGCAGCCTGCCTTGAGCTTTTTAAATGCTTGAATAGGGGTCATACCTATTTTGTATACTCGCTCAGCTGTCAATGCATCGTATACATCGACAATGGAGATCATACGCACATATTGCGAGAGCTCTTCGCCTTTTATCGCATATGGATAACCCGTGCCATTCAGTCGTTCATGGTGAAACCCTGCAATCTCAGTAGCAATGTCGCCTAGTCCGCTATCTTTGACGATGTCGTGGCTGAACTTAGCATGCTCTCTCATGACTTCAAACTCATTGTCACTGAGTTTTTCAGGTTTTTGTAAGATATCATCAGGAATTTTGATTTTGCCGATATCGTGAAGCAAGGCCCCAGTGGCAAGCTCTTCAATGAGCGCTCTATCAAAGCCAAGATGCTTGGCGAAAATACTCATTAAAATGGACACATTCAGGGAGTGTTCCAGTAGGTAACCATCTTTATCACGGATCCGAGCAATACAGGCCAGAGCATCTTGGTTTCTAAATACTGAGTCAATAAATCCAGAAGCCGTCTCTTTGAACTCTGTGACATTGATAGATCGCCCATCGCGAATATCACTAAAAGCTTTTTCTTGTAGCTGTTTTGCTTGCTCGTACATTTTAGTTGCTTGCCCCAACTCTGCTTCAACAGGCACTGACTTATGCCAAGGGTCGGCTTTAACAGGTTGCACAACCTCTTCCGCGATGGGGATCTCTTCTTGAGTATGATGTAAGGTTTTATCCGGATCGATCTCCACTTCGAGCACGCCGGATTGGATCAAGCTTTTGATCCCTTTTTCATCCCTTACCCAACCTTGGTTTTTCACTCTGACATGGCCAGCTTGTTTAATCACGCCCACAACAAACATGCCAGGTTCTAAATCTTTGATATTTATTGTTTTCACAGTATGAAAATCCCCCTATAGAGATTTTAAGCTTAGCAAAGGCCTCGCAAAATGGTAGATCAAAAGCATGAATCGAAGGGAGTTTGATCCAAACCTAAAAGCGCTTCATAAAGTAGTTGCAATTGTGCGCTTTTGTTTGCAATCTGGTATGACACATATGCTCAATAATAATAATTTTATGAAAACACTGATCACGTCTTTTGCGTTACTTTGTAGTGCTAGCTCGATTATGGCTAGCACGTTGGATCAACAGGTAACTCGTGCTATGCCAGCGCTTGAGGAGCTTTACCTGCATCTACACCAAAACCCTGAATTATCTCTTCAAGAACAAAAAACAGGTGCACGGCTGGCGAGTGAGCTCAAACAATTAGGTTTCCAGGTAACTGAACAGGTGGGTGGATTTGGCGTTGTAGGCTTGCTAAAAAATGGTGAAGGCCCGACTGTGATGATCCGCGCAGATACTGATGGACTGCCAATTGTAGAGCAAACAGGCAAGCCATACGCATCAAAAGTGAAAGTAAAAGATGCCAATAACAATACTGTGGGTGTAATGCATGGCTGCGGCCATGATATTCATATGACCAGTTTTATTGGGGCTGCAGAACAGTTGGTGGCACATAAACAGCAATGGCAGGGCACTTTAATGATGGTCGCACAACCAGCAGAAGAAGTGGGTGCAGGTGCAAAAGCCATGATAAAAGAAGGACTGTTTAGCAAGTTTGCAAAGCCAGATCATGTCTTAGGGTTACACGTTAGCGCTGCATTACCTGCGGGTAAGGTCGCGATATCACCGGGTTACGCGTTGGCAAATGTTGACTCAGTGGACATCATTGTTAAGGGGAAGGGCGGTCATGGTGCGTACCCTCACACCACGGTAGATCCGGTCGTGTTAGCATCGCGTATTGTGCTAGGGATCCAGACAATAACCAGCCGAGAGATCTCACCGTTAAAGCCTTCTGTGATCACTGTGGGATCCATTCATGGTGGGTCAAAGCATAATATCATTTCTAATGAAGTTAAGTTGCAACTGACTTTGAGATCTTATGACAGAGAAGTTCGCGATCAACAAATTGCGGCTTTGGAGCGCTTAACCAAAGGGATCGCTCAGAGTGCGGGCTTACCTGACTCGCTAGCCCCCATTGTATATGTACACGAAAAGGAAAGTATTCCATCCACTTACAATGAACCGGCCCTTGCTAACCGAGTAACTGAAAGCATTCGCAATGAGTTGGGGGCCTCTCAGGTTGTAAAGTCTGAGCCTGTCATGGCAGGGGAAGATTTCGGTTTGTATGGCCGCACAGAGGACAATATTCCAATTACCATTTTTTGGCTAGGTGGTGTCAACCCGCAAGAGTACCAGCGTGCTCAGCAAAATGGAGAGCCTTTACCCTCTTTGCACTCAAGTAAGTTTGCACCTGATTACCCTTTGGCCATCAAAACAGGTGTGCGTGCTATGACGGCCAGCGCCTTAGATCTTTTTAATCAATAGCGTAAGTGAGCATCAGATTTAAAAAGGATCTGGTGCTTCAAAATGCATCATCTCGCCACTGACTGGGTGACAGATCTGTAACATTTGAGCGTGTAGCTGTAGCCTATTCGCCGCGGCTAGCGCATCGCCTTGAGCATACAGTCTATCGCCCAGTATGACATGACCTAAAGACTGCATATGTACACGTAGCTGATGAGAGCGACCCGTAATTGGCGTCAATGACACGCGCGTAGCATGTGCTTCATGCTCAATCACTTCAAAATGAGTCAGGGAAGGCTTACCAGATTCATGACAGACTTTTTGTTTTGGTCTGTTTGGCCAGTCGCAAATTAAAGGTAAGTCAACAGAACCATTAATTTGCTCTAACTGGCCATGTACTCTCGCCACATAGCGTTTTTTGGTTAGTCTATCTTGAAATTGAATACTTAAAAATCGGTGAGCTTCTTTGTGCATTGCTAAACACAGCACCCCTGACGTGGCCATATCTAATCTATGCACTATTTTCGCGTTGGGATAAACACGGTTTATGCGCGTGATAGCACTGTCTGCGTGTTTTGGATCTTTGCCTGGCACGGTTAACAAACCACTTGGTTTGTTGATCACAAGCATGTGATCGTCCTGATATAAAATCTCAATGTACGGATCGAGTGGCGGGTTATAGTTTAGGAGCACTGCAATATTCCAAAATAGATCAAAACCCGCCTATTTTAACTGGCAACACCTAAAAGGCCAAGCAAGCAGTTTTCGTGTGCTTATTTGTTTGGCACGATTTCGAGTTCAATTCCGAGTTCTTCTATGCTCGCTTGGATATCAGCACGCACGCCCTGATCGGTGATTATGTGGTGGATCTTTTGCGCAGGCACTATCTGATATGTCATGGTTTTATCAAGCTTATCGTGGGGGCCCATCAAAATTGTACGATCTGCTTGTTCGATGGTTGCTCGCAGTACTTCAGCTTCTTCAAAGTAATTAACGCAAAAACCATGTTTAACATGAAAAGCACATATACCCATAAACACCAAATCAAATCGGATCTGTTTAAGCATCTCGATTGCGCTGCTACCTGTGGTGCGCATCGCGGGTTTGAACATACGACCACCTAGCTGGATGACTTGGACTTGAGGGTGCTGCATTAAATCTTGAACGATCAAAGGACAGCCCGTGACAACCGTCAAAGGCAGATTAGCCGGTAGGTTTTGTGCCAGATACCGACATGTTTCCCCAGAATCAATCACAATGGTCTGACCGGCTTCAAGCATTGCCAATGCAGGCTGTATAAAGCGTTTTTTAGATGGGTCTGGCGAGTTTAATCGATCAAAGTAATCCGGTGTATCCTCCTGCAGAACAAGGGCGCCGCCATGCACACGACGTAATAGTTTTAGCTCGCCCAGTTTATTGAGATCGCGCCTGATCGTATCCTCACTCACGGCCAGCAATTTAGCAAGATCAACAGAAGTGATCCGGCCATGAATATTAAGTTGTTCTAAAATCAATTGGTGTCGTTCTGCTAATAACACTGTGCATGTTCCTGCGCTTTTTTGCCGAATTTTACTTGATCTTGGGGGAATGGCAAGGCTATTATTTGCATGTTTTAGTCTGTTTTTGCATTTGTTTTTATTTTTATGCGTGTTTTTGCGTATTTAAAAAGGAGGTAGTATGGAACATTTTTGTGATCTCACCACATATCATGGCGTGATATTTGATATGGATGGCACATTGGTTAACTCTGATCTCGCCCTTGCTAAAGCGATAGCGCCTTGGTGCAAAATGCATGATCTGGATCTGGACATGGTTTTAAGAGAAGGACGAGGTATCCGTTTTGAAGACTTTATCAGTCGTTTCGTACCACATTTAGATATTCATAAAGAAGTTAAAAACTTAGAAGGCTCGGAGGCGGTTTTTGCTGAGCATGTGTGTGAAGTCGCTGGCGCAAATACATTTATCAGTCATCTTAATCAGCTGCAATTACCATGGGCGCTCGCGACGTCAGCGGACCGAGAAAACGCCGTGCATCGTATGCAAAATAGCGAGTTGCCTGTTCCCGCTACTATGGTGACGGCTGAAGATGTACAGCGTGGCAAGCCAGATCCGGAACCTTTTGTAATAGCTGCAAGTAAATTGGGTGCTCCGAGTTCAGCCTGTTTGGTATTTGAAGATTCTGATGCAGGAGTAAAGGGGGCTTTAGCTGCTGGCTGCGATGTGGTTGTGGTGGGCGAGTTTTGCCAGTTGGCGCACCCTAACATTGTGACGAGGGTTTCAGACTACAACGCTTGGAATGAAATTTTGTCTACACAGGTGAACACATGCAAAAATTGAGTTGGTCAAACTTTTTATCTAGCAATGAACGATATTGGGATGTGGCAGGCATCTTATTTGGTGCGATCGCAGGTATTGCCTTACTCGGGCAATTATTCAATGAGATGGAACGACAGGGAGACAGCACGCTCTCCATGACGTTCTTATTTGGTTATGTTGTGGTGTTTAGCTTTTGGTTGCTTTATGGAGTGCGTTTTAAACGTCCAGCAATTATCGTGACTAATCTCGCGTGTTTGATATTGCAATCATGGATAGTTATTGTGGTACTCAGTTAGCAGTAGGGGGGGTTTTACGCCCCCAAAAGCTGCATATTAATCCGCAATAAAAGGTCCCGCATCATGGTTGAATTTGAACACAGCCGAGTTTCCGGTAAGACAACTTTCTCCCATAGGGTAGTAACACACTTCAATGCCATCGCGTCTAAATTTGGTCATCTCATAAATGACCTCTTGCTGATTAATAAAGGTGTGAAGCTTACCTTCAACGACGGCGAATGTACCAGTCCCTTCAGGGGAGGTCACTTCGGATACCGTTTGGCCATCTGGTGTTGGCATCATACTAAAGAAATAAGGGGCGCTGCTACCATCAGATTCCAATGTCATATTGGTATAGCCAAGGAAACTGTCTGAAAATTCATCGACACCTAACTGGTCGCGCACTTCTACTTGAATGATTCTTTTGCCCTGCATTTTCAAAGGACCCTGCGGGTAGAATTCAGAATAAAAGTAAAAGTTCACGTACAATGTGTTACCTTTTTTCGCAAGTAACTCATAGTAAAACTGGCAGCTGACGTAGCAACTATTGTCTGGGCAGCGCAGTACAGTGCCGAACTCAGGGTGATCGAGTTTTTCTCTATAAAGTTGTCCCATACTGTCGATAGACCATTTAGAAGCGGTGTGTGCGATATTCGCTACAGCAACTTGATCGGGGTAGTAATCGTGATAACGACCGAATGCATGCCACTGGCCTACTACTTGCTCATGGGTAAGCACAATATCTTGTTTTTCCACCATTAAACCGTGTATCCAGCGGGCTTTTTTGGCTGTTTTGTCGACCTGTTTGGCAACAAATCTAAGCCCAATATCATCAATATAATCGACAATGCGCAACACATATTTTATTGGAGTATTACCACTTTGATAATGAAGGATGAGCTTTTTACCCCTCATTTTCCATATCAGCTCGCTTTGCGTATTGTCCCAATGCTGAATCGTGCCTGTTCCATCTTCGTTAAAAGTCACGCTGGCAGTACTCGCTGCTTTAAACCAAGATACTTCGGCATGTGTCACTTCATCAATATATTCGATTTCCCAAGTTTTGTTTACCAGTTGAGTTTGCCACTTTTGAAGCTGACGTTGTTGCACAAGCTTGGCATTGTTTACCTGAGTAAATGTTCTGAGTACCCTCTGTGCTTCTTTATGCCAGACTTGAATATGTTGAGTGTAGTGTGTGTCTTGCCCTAAATTTTGAGTATTCACGGTCAATGCCGTTAACTGATAGATATGTGTTTCATTTTCTGCCATCAACAGCTCATATTGAGTGAGGGGCTGGTCAAGTTGAATATGAATTTGTTGCTTAGGTTGCCATTGCCACCGGCCTGTAACTTTAGTATCACTAAAGAGTATTGCCTGCTTATTTGGCCTGAAGGTGAGCTTATAGGCCTGATTCACAACATCATGATCCACAAGAAAATAGTGCCCCTGAATATGGGTGGTGTGTTTAGCAAATACTGACGCTGAGACAGAGCCAAGTAATAGCATTGCGAATAATAGTAGTGTGTTTATTGGTTTTATTTTCATTATTATCATTTCCTTGATTGTATAAATCTTATTCAACTTAGCAATAAAGGATATGATATACAATGTGTTGGTTATGAATTAAATAATAAAAAAGTATGGATGTTGTGAAGGGAGTACATGAAAAGGAAAAGGCATACTTAAAAGCAAGGTAGCGGCGTGAATGTCCGCTACCTTATCAGTATTTGGTGCCTTATTGGTTAGATACCACGATTAAGCGAATAGCATCTAACTTAACTTGTGCTTTTGAGATGTGCTCACTCAATTGTGCTTTTTGCTTATCGAACACCTGAATTTCTTCATCACGAATATTCGGGTTGATTGCTTTCAGTGCACTTAAACGATTTTGCTCTTCTTCTAAACGCGTTTGCATATTGCTTTGCGCTTCGGTCTGCAAGGCTTCTAATTGCTGGTTCGCAAGTTCATTTGCTTTGGCAATAAGTGGGTGGATCCCTGACTGCAATGCATTTGCCAGTTTACTAGCCGTTTGACGTCCAACGGCTGAAAGCTGCTGATTAAACGCGTCAAAAGCAACATTGTCCGCCAAGTTATTACCTGCTTTATCCATTAATACACGAATTGGCGTGGGCGGTAAGAAGCGACCTACTTGTAGAGATTTTGGTGCTGATGTCTCAGCGACAAAAATAAGTTCAACAAAGAAAGTTCCCACTGGGAGCTTGTTATTCTTCAGTAGTGCTACAGACGCACAGCCAAAATCATCATCGCAGATCATGTCCATCACACCTTCAACCATTGGATGGTCCCAGCTGATAAACTGTGCATCTTCTTGAGACAGCGAAGTTGAGCGGTCGAATGTAACAGTAATGCCGTCATCCTTTAAGCACGGAAATGATGGATTGAGCATATGTTCCGTTGGCTTGAGGATAATGGTGTTTTCGCCTTTATCTTCTTGGTTGACGCCAAAGGTATCAAATACATTGATCATAAACGCAGGCAAGATAACATCGTCATCCAGTTGCTCAATCTCAGTGACAATGCGCTCTGCGCGACCTTGGCCACTAGAGTGCAGTTCTAGCAAGCGGTCACGGCCTTGTTCCATTTTGGCACGTAATACTTTGTTCTGTTCGGCGACTTGCTCTAGTAGCGGGTCTAATTCTTCTTCATCACAGTTATGTGCGCCGATAAACTCTAGTAAGTCTTCACCAAACTCTTTATAAAGTAGCTGGCCTGTGGTGCTGGTGGTTTCAAACGCATCTAGCGCTTCGTCGTACCATCTTAGTATGACTTCTTGCGCGGTATTGCTGAAATAAGGCACATGGATGTTGACGTCATGTTGTTGGCCAATTCTGTCCAAGCGACCAATTCGCTGCTCTAATAGATCTGGATTAAGAGGCAAATCAAATAGGACAAGGTGATGCGAAAACTGGAAGTTACGACCTTCGGAGCCAATTTCAGAACACAGCAGCACTTGCGCACTATCATATTCATCTGCAAAGTATGCCGCTGCGCGGTCACGCTCAATAATCGACATGCCTTCATGGAATACTGCTGAGCGGATACCTTCGCGTTCACGTAGGGTTTGCTCTAAGCTAATGGCTGTTTGTGCTTCTGCACAAATTAAAAGCACCTTTTCGTGTTTGAGCTCTTTCAGTTTTTCGATTAACCAAGTTACGCGCGGATCAAACTGAGTCCAGCTTGCGCTTTCACCTTCAAACTCTTGGAAGATTTTTTCAGGAAATAATGCACGTAACGCGCTCTTTTCTGCACTTTGAATACCGCCAATGTTGCCTAAAACAGACATGGCTGTTTTGTATTGCTTCGGCATTTCTACAGGGTAGGCGTGTACTTTACGGCTTGGGTAGCCATCGATGCCGCTGCGGCTGTTACGGAATAAAATACGCCCAGTACCGTGACGGTCTAAAAGCATACTGAGCAGCTCTTGTTTTGCACTTTGCTCGCCACTTTTTACCTGACTCAGTAATTCTGAGATATCTGTTTCTTTTAACAGTGAGGTAATGGTTTGAGTCGCTTTTTCGTCAAGCACGCCATCTTGTAGTAGCTTATTAGCGGCGTCGGCGATTTCTTTGTAATTACTTTCTTCTTCAACAAACGCATCATAATCGTAGAAACGATCAGGGTCTAACAGTTGCAGGCGTGCGAAGTGACTACGATGGCCAAGTTGATCTGGTGTTGCCGTCAATAGGATAAGCCCAGGAATGTCTTGGCTCAGTTCAGCAATGCGTTGATATTCCGTGCTTGGCTTGTCATTTTCTACCGTTAAATGATGTGCTTCATCGACGATGAGGAGGTCCCAATCAGCCAAAGTTGCTTGTTCAAACCAACGGCGCTTTTTCGTTATAAATTCTAGACTGACCAGCACAAGTTGTTCTGTTTCAAATACATTGGGTGAGTCGGCAAAAGCTTCATCACAACGCTCTTCATCAAATATTGAAAAGCGTAAATTGAAACGTCGTAGCATTTCAACTAACCACTGATGCTGCAGGCTCTCAGGTACAACGATGAGCACGCGGTTAGCACGACCCGTGAGTATTTGCTGATGCAGGATCATACCCGCTTCTATGGTTTTACCTAAACCGACTTCATCCGATAGCAAAACACGGGGTGCAAAACGTTGTCCCACTTCATCAGCGATATACAGCTGATGAGGGATCAAACTCGCACGTTGGCCAATTAGACCCTTAAGATGAGATTGCTGACGGTTAAGCTGGTGCTGCCAAGTTTGATAGCGTAATGTGTAGCGATCAAAACGGTCAACCTGGCCAGCAAATAGTCGGTCTTGTGGTTTGTTGAACTTAATAAAATGATCTAGAAAAGTCTCTTTTAGGCTGACTGTTTCTTCTGTATCTAGACGAACACCATGATAGCAAAGTAAATCTCCTTGCTCTTCAATGCTGTCGACACGCATTTCCCACTCTTCAACACTGCGGATCACATCCCCAGGATTGAACGCTACGCGAGTAACCGGTGCTTCTTGTACAGAATAAACGCGGTTTTCTCCACTGGCGGGAAACAGAATGGTTACTTGTCGACCCTCTAGGCCGACAATGGCCCCTAAACCCAAATCTGATTCGGTATCGCTTATCCAGCGCTGACCTAAGGAAAAATTCATGGTTTTCTCATCTTCGCAGAAAAAAGGCGGCTATGTTACCGAGAAGCAAAGCCTTGTTCAAGATTGTAAAAGCACATTAAATATGCCTTGCCTCAGGTATTTAATACGGTTTTGCACAGTGTCTTGTACACAATGCAATTTTACTTATTGGTAATTATTTTTTATTACGCAATATTGGTTCTTAAGCATAGCCAAAGTTTATGTGCATTGAAGATAAAATATACGAACTTACGGGGTAAAAAAAGTACTCAGCAATAAATTTTGTTTTTACTTTAGGAACTTTACAAAGGGGGCGTTGAGAAGTTTTTGTCATAAAAACGACTTTTGTGACAAATAGACTAAAATTAAGTTAGAGCTTTGTACTGTGTGGCGAGCAGTACGTGGTTCATTCATAGAAATTGCAGACGAATAGGAATGCACTATGGGAAAAGATGACCTCGACCGGAAAATTTATGTTTTAGATACCAACGTTTTACTTCACGAGCCCCTCGCTTACCTCTCCTTCCAAGAACACGATGTAGTTATCCCTATGACAGTGTTAGAAGAACTTGACCATATCAAAGACCGCAAGCGCGATGTGAGTCGAGATGCACGTGTAGCGATCCGTAGTCTAGATGACGTGTTAACTAATGCAACGCCAGAGCAAATGCTCGAGGGGGTTGATTTACCAAAAGTACAAAGAGATCCAAATAAACCTGCTAGCAGCGGCAAGCTGATTATCGTTAATGATCACCTCTATCCAGATAGTATTTCAGGCTTACCTGGCAATGAAAACGATCACAGCATTATTAACTGTGCGCTACAGTTACAAAAGCAATACGCAGACAAAAAAGTGGTGCTAGTCACCAAAGACATCAACATGCGTTTAAAAGCCAAAGGAGTTGGTCTGAAGTTTGTTGAAGACTATCGAACAGACCAATTAATTGATGACATCAACCTGCTCACCTCTGGGTATAACAAATTTGAAGGGGACTTTTGGGCCACCGTAGGGGAGTGCCAAACTGAACAACAGGGTCGCTATAGCTTACACAAAGTGCCCAAATCTAGAATGCCAGAAGTGTTTTATAATGAGTACCTGCTGGACGATAGCGAACACTTTGCCGCAAGAGTGGTGGGATATGATGAGTCGTATGTGACATTAAAAGACATCAGTGTTGAGCGACTACTACATCAGCAAGCTTGGGGGGTGAAACCCAAAAACGTGTATCAGGGTATGGCGCTTGATGCGTTACTCGACCCTAATGTAGAGCTGGTGGTTCTGACTGGGCCCGCTGGATGTGGTAAAACCTTACTGGCCCTTGCTAGTGCGCTGGAAATGATCATCGAAAAAGGCATTTATGACAAAGTGATCGTAACGCGAAATACGCCAGAGATTGCTGAAAGTATTGGCTTTTTACCAGGCACGGAAGAAGAGAAAATGGCGCCTTGGCTCGCTGCTATTACTGACACCTTGGAAGTGCTGCATAAGCATGATGAAAGCCCAATCTCGAGCCGTAATTACATTATGGAAAAGGCCAATATACAGTTTAAATCCGTGAATTTCATGCGTGGTCGCAGCATTCAAAATGCAGTCGTGATCTTGGATGAAAGTCAAAATCTCACCGCGTCTCAGTTAAAAACCATTATTACGCGCTGTGGCGAAGGGACCAAGTTAATTTGTACGGGAAACCTTGCCCAGATTGATAGTAATTACCTGACGCCTGTAACTTCAGGGCTTACCTATATCGTGGAGCGTTTTAAGGATTTTGAAGGTAGTGCGACCATTAACTTGAATGGTGTCGTGAGAAGCCGTTTGGCTTCATTTGCAGAGGAAAATTTATAATTTTTTAAAGCATCTTCACAAACCGTGGATGTCATGTATTAAAAAGCTGTGGTCTTTTCGCCGCAGCTTTTTTGTGTGTCATCATAATGGTTTGCAGTTGCATTATTTATCGATGACACCGAGTTTAGCTTGCTTATCCAACACTGGCTCGCTAACCTTTCAAAAAACAAGGAATAATAATTAACGAGTCTTTTAATGGACATTTTGTCAGAATTCCTGCCGCTAAAAACCTATCGACGTTCAATTTGTGTTGCACTATTTATTCCCCTTATTTTGGCGATCGTACTGTGCTTTCACCTATTCAATATCAAACTCGAACGTCAGTATGAAATTTATCAGCTGCAATTTTCTTCGGCACTGGCACAAGTTGATCAAGCCGCGAGTGCTGCAAGCACGGTCATTGGCAGCATAAAACGAGGCTTGGACACGCCTATCAAGTATCAGCTTGACGACAGTGTTCAGCAGCAGGTGCGTCAACAACTCGGTTATTACTATCACCAACTGCCCGATCAGGGAGGCGAACTTATCGGGCTCGGTACATATCAGGCATCTCCTCGAGTGATTGAGCATTGGTTGCATGTTATGGCCTTGGGACCAAGTTTTGATACGGCATTGGCACTTATTTCAGAGCTAGAAGCCGTTGCCTATTTTAATGAATATGGATTTGCGTTTGTAAAGCGTCGAGATAATACCAAAAGTCATTTGTTAACGGCCATTGTTGAAGGGCGATTCAGCCCAAGACGAGGGGTTATTTCTACGCCAGATAGCAAGCATAGCCGTATATTCGGAAACGAATACTTCAGTATTACGCAACCGGTAAGTAGTGGTGGAAAGTCGCATATAATACTGATTTATAATGCAGATAAAGTAACTGATCTACTAGATAAACTCATATTTAGCGGTGGATCATTAGCACTGGTTGATCAACAGGCCCGCGTATTGGTGCAAAGCCGCAATCAAGGTGCGCCTATCAAGATTAAAGAAACGGACAAGTCGCTGCCTTGGCTTGGGGGCGTTGAATTTCAAGGGGATACTCAAAATGCGCCCTATACATTGCGATTTTCTCAATCAGAGTCTGAATTTACGGCGGCAGTTTATTTAGAGGTCATGGTTGAACTTGGCTTCCTAGTGTTATTTATCTTATTTACCTTTTTCACGTTTACATGGCTTAACGGACAAATTTTCATTCGCCCACTGAGACACTTTGTCAATTATCTCACTAAGCAAGATTTGGTTGAAGAGCAGACCTTGAACTATCCCGTACCGAAAGATTGGCAGCCTTGGTTTAGTGAAATTAAACGGGTGGTTTCACAGCGGCAAAGCCTATTTTCGCAGATGGAAACGCACAATGCGCGTTTGGACGAGCAAGTACAACGACAACGTCAGGCTCTTTCTAGGAGTTTTGAAGCCAAAGAGCGCCAGGCAGCGTTACTGAATACCGTGCTTAACTCAGTGCCAGATTTAATCTATTTCAAAAATATAGATGGCTCTTTTATTGGCTGTAATCAGGCATTTGAGCGTTTTATCGGGGTGACGCAAGGTGAACTTGTGGCCAAAGAGCATCATGAGGTGAGTCAAAAGTACTTTGATTTACTGGACTTAGAGCATGCGATGGAAGTACATAGCATCCCCCTGACTGAGACATTTGACTTTGATGATAAATCTTACTTGGTGAGTGTATCTCCCTTATTTGACGAACAAGGAAAGCGCATAGGTAGCTTAGGGATCGCAAGGGATATCAGTGAGCAACAACAGGCGATGACCGCGTTACGAGCCTCGGAGCAAAACTTCAGAGCGGCCATTGAGCATGCGCCCAATGGCATACTGCTCGTTTCAACAGAATGTATCGTACTGGAATTTAATCGCGCCGTGCGCAAGTTACTCACTGGTGTGGAAGTGGGCACGCATATTAGCGGTTTATTTGATACTGATGAATTGGATACATTAAACAGCGTGTTGCAGCAGCTGCTAGAGGAGCGTAAGGGTGCTAAAGTCCTCAGTTTGGCCCAAACGGAGCCTGCCATTTGGTTGCAACTAAGTATCTCTTTGGTTTGGGATAAACAGAAAAACCCTAAATATTTCGTTATTCATGTACAGAATGTTACTGCATTGACCCAGGCGAAGATTGATGCTGAGCGGGCTAACAAGGCAAAAAGCCGCTTTATAGCTAATATTAGCCACGAAATTCGCACTCCCCTTAACGCCATATTAGGGCTTGTCGGGATTTTAAAACCTGGCTTATCCAAGCCGCAAGATATTGAAAAGCTCTCACATATTGAGGGGGCCGCTCAGCAGTTATTAACAATGCTGAGCGACATTTTGAGCTTTGCGCGTCTAGAAGGTGGGCAAGGAAAGCTTAACCACAAAGCCTTTTCAGCCATTAAATTAGTGAATAGTCTCAGTGCTTTAATTCAGCCATTAAGTGATGCTAAAAACCTTGCATTAAGGTTAGAAGTGGGCGCGACCGTCTGGCCAGAATTTATAGGTGACGAAGCCCGTTTAAAACAAATATTGGTTAACCTGCTGGGTAATGCTGTTAAGTTTACGACCAGAGGAGAAGTTGGATTACGGGTTGAATCTAAATGGGGTAAAGAAGGAGAGCAATGGCTGTCATTTTCTGTGTTTGATACGGGGCCTGGGATTAAAAAAACGGATCAGAAAAGGCTATTTGATGCGTTCACGCAGGGCAATGAGTCTAATTCTCGGGAGCACGACGGGATAGGTTTGGGGCTGGCCATTGTTAAGCAGCAAGTGGCTTTGCTAGGTGGTAAAATTGAAGTGCGTAGCGAAGAAGGGTGCGGTAGTACCTTTGAATTAGAGTTAATGTTGCAAACAAAGCAAAGTACGCAATTGGATCGTCAAACGCCAATTTGCTTGATATCTAATCAGGACCAACCTGCTTACTTAGATGCGTATGAAATTCAACATTTTGCCAATTTTGGTGAGGCGCTACATCATTTAGATGCGTTTACTTATGTGGCATGCGATAACTTTGATGAACTAACGTACTTATGTGACCACTACAGCGAAATAGGTTCCTCGACATGTAAAGGGTTAGTGATACCTGATAACTTAGACATTGATAATCGTGTTATCCCGTTGCCGATATTTAAATTACCGACGCATGCTTTCTACCAATCTTTGTGTTTATCACCTTTCGAGTCCAGCCATTCACACTCAGTCGAAGAGCACAGCTTAGCAAATGCTTTGTGTGTCGTGGTGGATGATAATGAACTCAATTTGGATATTTCTAAAACCGTTTTAGAACAACATGGTGCGGCAGTTGTGGCATTGACAAGTGCACAAAATATCGTGGAGATATGTGCGAAATTAATGCCCGATATGGTGGTTATGGATATATACATGCCGCACATTGATGGTTACCAAGCTACCGAGTTACTGCGTAAAGAATTTGATCAAACGACTCTCCCTATTATTGCGTTAACAGCCAATGCGCATGAGCATGAGCGAGAAAAAGCGTTTGCCAAAGGCGTTAACGAATTTTTGGTCAAGCCCATTTCCCCGGCTGAGTTAGGCGCTGCGCTTAAGCCGTTCTCAAGCAGTCAACATATTGTATTTGATAAAGACTTTGCGTTTAAGCAATTGATGGAGAACCAGCCTTTGGTTACGGCAATGCTACAGAAGTTTGCTAAACTGTGTGATGAATATACTGTTCGCATACATCAAGCGAGGACTCATACTGAACTTGCTGATGTAGCACACAGCATCAAAGGTGCCGCAGGTGGCATTGGGTTATTACGTTTAGCTGAATGCGCAAAAGAGGTCGAAGCGATTGCGCGGCAGCAGGCTAAAAACATCAGCATTGAGTGTGCTCAATCAAATGACGCTGATGAGCTAAAAGACAGTAGAAAAGGTGAATTAGCCGCGTTAGTGAGCCAAGCTCAGCAGTTTATTTCATTCGAGATAAAAGGAAGTTAAATGCAAAAGTCAGCCAATATCTTAGTATTAGACGGAGACCCATTAAATCGTGTGGTTCTTGAGAATACCCTCAGTGAAGACCATCTCGTCATTAGTTGTGCTTGTAGTGAAAAGGCATTTGAGCGGCTAACGCAAACCAAGTTTGACTTGATCATTGTTGATATTTTAATGCCAGATGACGAAGGGCTAGATTTTCTGTTACAGCTAAAAGCAGACCCCATGTGTTATCAAATCCCCGTGATTGTGATTTCTGCAAGCAACAGCTATCAAGATGAGGCCCGTGGGCTGATGCTTGGGGCTGTTGACTATATTGTGAAGCCATTTAGTCCGAATATCGTCAAAGCGCGGGTTAAAATTCACCTCGCTATCAAACAAAAAAACGATTTGCTAGAGCGACTCGCAAATATCGATGGTTTAACAGAAGTACCCAATCGCAGAGCGCTGGATGAAACGCTGGCACAATTATGGTATCAAAGCAGAGATCAGCATGTGTCGCTATCCATTTTGTTGGTGGATATAGACTACTTTAAAGAGTTCAATGACTCATGTGGCTACAGTGCTGGGGATGAATGCCTTGTTAAGGTTGCCAAAGCGTTAGAAAGCATCACCCAGCGGGTCGATGGCTTTGTAGCACGTTACGATGGGGTACGTTTTGTTGCGCTAGTGAACAAGCGCGGTGCGGAGCAAGCCTTGGCATTGGCTTCAGCGATGCATCAAGCTGTCGATGCATTAGAGATACCCCACCCCAGTTCACCAATTTGTGCCCATGTGACAATCAGTGTTGGTGTGGTTCATGTGAGTGATGATTTTTCTGGCGATCAAACCGAAAGCTTAGTGCAAGCGGACGAAGCTTTGGTTAAAGCACATCAACTTCAAGAGAGGGTGGTGCTTGTTAATCGATAAACAAGCACGAAAAAGCCGCATATAGCGGCTTAGAACAGGGAAATTAAAAGTTATTTATCTTTGGTTTTACAGGTAGCTATCAACCGCAGATTGACCAAAGCCAATTAATTCTTTGTCTTTAAAGACAAGTGGTGTGCATTCATCTTTAGTGACTTTGCCATCCGAGTGCTTACTGTTCGTCGCAAAATACAGCACCTGATAGGTGTGGCCATCCTTTGATACAGCTTCGGTAAAGTCTGGGGTATTAAACTGCTTGATGACTTCTTTGTATGTCGTGCCAAGCGCAAGGTTACTTATTTTTTCTCTGTTACTCTTGTGGGTTGATTCCCAGCTGCTGTTGTAGTGGCGCATTTCGCCATCTGACACAGCAACAATACAGCCTGATAAAAGAGTCGTGCTTAGAAGCGCAGTTGCAACAAGTAGTTTTTTCATTTTTATATCCTCTGTAACTCAACATATGGCGATGATTGATGCCAAGTTATCCATTTGTTTTCCAGTTTGCTTGATAGATTGCAAATGCTTTGCCAATTATTTTTTATTTATTAAACAATGACTTACTAATTCTTGTTAGTGTGCGCATGTGTATAAAAAACAAATAAATAACTAAAAAAATCAAAATGTAGTCGATTACACCACACGATTTGTTTGACCACCATTTAGGTAGCTGTCGATGTTTTCGGCGATGCCTGCGACCAGTCTACCAATAGACTCTTTACTTGCCCATGCCGTATGTGGTGTGAGAAGTAGGTTGTCGCCTCGATATTGTATAAGCGGGTTGTCAGGTTGTGCAGGTTCACTAGACAACACATCTACTCCTGCCGCTGCAAGTTGATTACTTTTTAGGGCCTGTGCCAATGCGTGTTCATCAACTATACCACCGCGTGCTGTATTGATTAAAATGGCGTGTTTAGGCAAGAGAGCCAAAGTGTCTGCATTGAATACATTTTCTGTTTGTGGAGTGAGCGGGCAATGAATAGATACAATGTCTGCAACTTCTAAGGCTTCTTCAAAGGCCATCCTGCCACGTCGCACTTCTTTACTGTTGGGACGCTCAGCAATAATTACTTGTGCACCAAATGCCTCTGCGACATTGGCGACTGCTTGGCCTAGGTTGCCATAACCTACGATAACAAATCGTTTATTGGCAATCTCATTGATCGAGTGATCTAAACGGCAAAACATGGGGCTTTTTTGCCAAGCGCCGTTACGACAATCTTCAGCATAACGATGGATATTTGTCATTAAGTTGCCAAGCAAAGTAAACGTATGCTGTACCACAGACGGAGTTGAGTAACCTGCAACGTTGGTTACGGCAATGCCCGCCGCCCTTGCCGCTGCCAAGTCAATATTATTGGTCCCTGTCGCAGCGACGCAAATTAACTTTAGTTTGGGCGCTTGAACAAAGTGGCTCTCATTTAATTGTACTTTGTTTGAGATAACAACATTGGCGTCTTGAATTCGGTGATGTACTTGCTCAGCGGTTGTATGGTCATAAGTGGTCACGGTACCAAACTTCATCAAAGGTGACAGATCAACGCCGGCTAAAGTGGCCGCATCCAAAACTACAATAATCATATTTTTATCTCGTTATTGACCTTGGAGTTAACACCAAGGTTTATACTTTCTATTAGGATGAAATATGCAATCGCTTGAGCGACGTTTTTATAAAAGTGAGCCTTACCGCGAGATTTGCAAAGTTCATAAAGTTAAGTTCGAAAAAGCGTTGCGCAGTTTACCACTTTTCAGACCAAAGTAGGGGGATTGCGGCAATTGATTTTTTAATCGCCATTGTGCGGCGGCGGTGGCGAAAGTCGTTAATGATAATAAGGGAACAGTGAGATGTTTCGAATTGGGCAATTAGCAAAGCAGCTAAATGTGTCGACAGACACCTTAAGGTACTACGAGCAGCAAGGATTATTGACGGCTTGTGAAAGAAGTGCTGCTGGGTATCGTCTTTATGATAAGCAGGCTGTAGACAGGATGCAGTTTATTATTCGCGCGAAAGAAGTCGGATTTAACTTGAAAGATATCCAAGAATTGTTGAGTATCAAGATAGATAAACAACTACACAGCTGCGAAGAGGTAAAAGCATTGACGCTACAAAAACGAGACTGGATCAGAGCACGAATCGCCCAGTTGAGTATCTTTGAGCGGTCATTGACCTTGCTTGCAAACCAATGTTGTGGAGGCAGTGAGCCTGCGGATACATGTTCAATTTTAACTGCATTGGAGGATGTAGATGGCGCTAATTGAGAATTTTTGGCAACTATTTGTGGTATCGGCACCGTGGCTAATGCTGGGGTTATTGTTGGCGGGCTTACTTAATGTCTTTATTCCAAAAAATTTTTTACAAAGACACTTGGGAAAAGAAGGCCTTTGGACGACGGTAAAAGCGGCATTGATAGGCGCACCCATGCCATTATGCTCTTGTGGGGTGATCCCCGCAGCCATTGGATTGAGACGAGCTGGCGGCTCTAAGAGTGCAACAACTGCATTTTTAGTATCGACTCCTGAGACTGGTGTTGATTCTATTTCGGTGTCTTATGCGCTGCTTGGCCCTTTTATGGCAATCATTAGGCCGATAGCCGCAGTGGCAAGTGCTATTACCGCAGGCCTGCTGGTGGGTAGAGATAAGCAAGTGAATGAGCCGCTAGAGGCAGCACAGAGCGAAGAAAAAACATCTAGTTGTTGTGGCACTGAAAAGCACGTGGCGCCACTTGTGGCCAAAACATCATGTTGTAGCACAGATGCTGCAACAGTTGCGCAGGTCAATTCATGCGGATCGGTCGCAGTAGAAACAAGTTGCTGTGATATAAAGCAACCAGCAGTGCCTAGCAGCGTGCACCACCATTCACAAAAAGATCAAACACACACGTCGCAAAGTTGCTGTGAGCATGACACTGAGCCGAAAAAAACAGATGCGTGCTGTTCAACGCAATTGCCCGTGGTGCCGAGCTTTGGGAATAAGCTTTGGCAAGCAACCAAATTTAGTTGTAACAAGCTGTTATCTGATACTATGGTTTGGCTTTTAATTGGTATATTCTTCGCAGCTCTCGTGCAAACGTATGTACCAACAGAGTTTTTAGCTCAGTGGGGAGATGGCATTTTAGCCATGTTGGTGGTGATTTTGATCAGCATTCCCATGTATATCTGTGCGACCGCTTCAACACCTATTGCTGCGGGTTTATTGTTGGCAGGCGTCTCTCCGGGGGCCGTGTTGGTATTTATGTTGGCAGGGCCAGCCACGAATGTGGCCACGATTGGTGTGGTTGCAAAAGAGCTTGGCCAGAGGGCGGTGGCTGCCTATATTGTCGCAGTTATTGGCGTTGCTATCGTGTTTGGCTTTTTGACTGACTATTTGGTGTTACAGTTTGGTTTTGAAGTTGCGCCAATGGTTGGCCATGAGCATGAGGTGTTACCCAATTGGCTAAGCCAAGTGAGCGCATTGGTATTGGCAGCCTTGATGCTGCGCTTATTTGTAATCGATTTGAAACAGCGTTTGGCCAATTAGTGTGGTCAGACTTGATATTCTTAGCATCTCTTCGGAGAGCGGGATAGAATAGGCCGTTTTTTGTCACACGATCCAGATCAGTAAGAGTAATTTAGTGGATAAATACGCAGATATAAGACCTTATAACGATGAAGAAGTACCAGCTGCATTGGCTAGGCTGTTAGCCGATGAGCAGTTTTTGGATGTCATTGCTGAACATAATTTACCAAAGTGGATTGCTGCTTGCCCTAAAGTGAGCCGTCCACTGGTGCGTGCGCGCTTAAAGTTAAAGTGGCGCACTGTTAACAATGTAGAGGCTGTTCAAAATGAGGTTGCCACTTACCTGTCAATGCTGATTGAGCGCACAACGGATAAAGTGACTTATTCAGGCCTAGAGCAACTGGATAAAGACTGTGCTTATTTGTTTATCTCAAATCACCGCGATATTGTCCTAGATCCTGCCCTAATGAATTGGGGACTACATCAAAACAATTTGCCAACTGTGCGAATAGCGATTGGTGATAACCTATTGCAAGTGCCGTATATCACTGAATTGATGAGGCTCAACAAAAGCTTTATTGTGAAGCGCTCGGCAAAAGCACCAAAAGAGATGCTTAAGGCCTTGTCTCAATTATCTGGCTACATACATGACTCATTGGATGAAGGCCACTCTATCTGGATTGCGCAAAAAGAAGGCCGCGCTAAAGATGGCATTGATTTTACCGATCCAGCACTTCTGAAAATGCTGCAACTACACGGTCGAAGACTTAAACTCCCGTTTTCTGACTATGTCCGTAAATTAAAAGTGGTACCGGTTTCTATTTCTTATCAATACGAGCCATGTGCGCTGGCAAAAGCGAAAGAGCTTTACCATAAGCAGCAATTTGGCGAGTACCAAAAAGCTGAAGGCGAAGATATCAAGAGTATCATTGATGGCTTTAGTGCTGATAAAGGCAATGTCCATGTTGCATTTGGTACCCCGATTAATGATGAGTTTGAAACGCCAGAGCAACTTGCTGAGATCATTGATAAACAAATCATTGAAAATTATCACCTTCATTCAAGCAACTATTTAGCCGCTGGAGAAGCGGGGCAAAGTAGTCACGAAGAGACGGCATGTTTCAATAATAATCTTGAGTCTGTACCACAAGAGTTGAAAGAATTTGTGCTATCTATGTACGCACAGCCAGTGAAAAGAAAGTCGTCGATTTAACATACTGAATAACGAACAAAACTAAGCGTTCAAAGGGCAACCTTTGGGCGTTTTTTTGTATTTGTAATGTGAAGAAAATTAAACTTACAAGATGGGGGTATAAGTGTCCCCGGCTGCGCGGATGCGGATATAAGTCCTTGAACCCTAAGGTTCAAGGCGGAAGGCAACAACCCACCGTAGGCTTCTCGGTACCTGCCAAGCTTGCGCAAAAGTGGATAAACTGCATCCCTTAAAAAAGTTTATCGGCTCAGGGACATAATCCACTGTCCGGCGAGCTAGGGAACGCTTTAAGTATATAAGACATCTTGGCTAGCTTAAACCTAAATTTGAAAAAAACTCGTCTGTTTGCTGCGAAAAACAACACTTCATAAACAGTGGTCTGATTTTGTTGATTTTACGTACATACAAACGCACGCGTACGAGAGTTATAAGACTTTATTGGCTCGCAAAGCATACATGTACGTAAAAATTGTGTACGAATAACACAAACGGCAATTGTCAGATATAAAACAAGGGTTTTTTCTCTGTATGACAGACAATTCGTTGGAGTTGCTATACTTCGAATGGTAGCATTAACGCTATCAAGTGAATGAGAATTAAGCCTTATGATCGAACTAAAAGACTATCAGCAAGCTCAGTTATTGCTGGAGAAACACGGTATTTTTGTAGCACCTTCAGAAGTACATGGCACCATCAGCGGCATTTTGGCATGCGGCTTAAACATCGATGAAAAAGAGTACCTAGGCTTACTCAGTGATGTGTTTAATGATGGTCAGGGCTTTGGTGTTGAGTTAAAAGTATTTTTGGCAGAATTATACAAGTTAGTTGTAGAACACTTTAACGATCCTGAATACACGTTTGAGGTGTATTTACCACAGGAAGACGAAGCGCTCATCGATCAAGCCAATGCCCTTGTTGCATGGGTATCAGGATTCCTACTTGGTTTTGGTTTAAAACAAAAAGACTATGGAAAGCTATCGGCAGATGTCAAAGAAGTGATCAGCGATTTTAGTGAAATCACCAAACTTGATACACATTTTGACGATACAGAAGAAGACAAGCAGGCATTCCATGAAGTCGTAGAGTATATTCGTGTGTCTGCGCTGCTGTGCTTTGCTGAAATGGGTCGAGAGCAAGGCGACGCGTCCACTTCTAAAACAGTGCATTAATTATGATAAAAAATGAAGAATTTGTAGCTCGTCGACAGAGGCTACTGCAAAGCCTAAAAAACAATTCTGTTGCGGTGATCCCCGCAGCATCTGAGATCACGCGAAGCCGCGACACTGAGTTTCCGTTTCGCCAAGACAGCGACTTCTTTTACTTAACTGGTTTTAAAGAGCCAGATGCCGTACTGATACTGAGCAAAGATAAAGACGGTGTGGCTAGTAGCATTTTGTTTTGTCGTAATAAAGACAAATTGGCAGAGGTATGGCACGGCCGTCGTGTAGGTTTTGAAAAGGCAAAAAGCCAATTTTCGATGGACGAAACCTATGCGCTCAGTGAATTAGATAACGAGTTGCTTACCTTCATCAATGGTCGACAGACACTGTATTTTGCACAAGGGACTTACGGCGCATTTGACGACAAAATTTGGACTGTATTGTCAACTTTGCGCGGTGCGCCAAAAAAAGGTTATCGCGCGCCAGAAGTTATTCAAGATATTCGCCCACTCATTCATGAAATGCGTCTGTTTAAGTCTGACGCTGAAATAGAAGTCATGAGAAAAGCGGCAAAAATCAGTGCCGAAGCACACGTTAGAGCAATGCAGTTTGCCAAAGCAGGGGCGACGGAGTATCAGCTAGAAGCGGAGATCCACCATCACTATGCGATGAATGGCGCACGCTACCCTGCGTACGGTACGATTGTGGGCTCAGGCAACAATGCCAACATTTTACATTATACCGAGAACAGTGATGAGCTAACACAGGGCGATTTGATCTTGATCGACTCAGGCTGTGAGCTTGAAGGGTATGCTGCAGATATTACGCGCACCTTTCCGGTCAGTGGCCAATATAGCGATGCGCAAAAAGACATTTATAACTTGGTATTAAAAGCACAGCTGGCCGCTTTCGAGGAAGTGAAACCTGGCGGTACTTTGGTGCAGGCGAACAATGTTGTGATGCGTATTCTAACCGCAGGTTTGGTTGAACTTGGCATTCTCGCGGGTACCGTAGACGAACTCGTTGAAGCGCAGGCGTGTAAAGCGTTTTACATGCATGGACTAGGTCACTGGCTAGGTTTAGATGTACACGATGTGGGTGAGTACAAACTGGATGAAGCGGATCGTCCATTTGAAGCTGGTATGGTGTTAACCATTGAGCCTGGCTTGTACTTTGACGAAGATGCAGAAGTGCCAGCAAAGTATAAAGGCATAGGTGTGCGTATTGAGGATGACTTGCTGGTCACGCAAGCGGGTTATGAAAACTTAACAGTTGATGTGCCAAAATCTATCGAACAGATTGAAGCACTGATGCAAAAAGCCTAATCGCACAGTTTAGGAGTATCGGCTTGCAACACTTTGATGTGCTAATCGTAGGTGGCGGGATGGCTGGAGCAACCGCTGCCATAACTATTAAAAAACAACACCCTCATTGCCGTATTGCTGTGGTAGAGGCTTTTGTACCAAAGGCTAATACTCACCCTAGCTTTGATGATCGAAGTATCGCGCTGGCTGAGCAATCGATTGATTATTTGAGTAGGTTAGAGCTGTTTAGTAAAGAGTGGCGTTTTGCCGAGCCCATTTTACAAGTCAATGTGTCTGATCGCGGTCACTTTGGTAAAACCACCATCGAACCAAAGGCGTACGATGTTGATGCACTCGGCTATGTTGTTGAAGTTAACCCCTATGGACAATTTCTGCATCAGCAGCTGCAAAAGCACGACATTACGGTATTTTGCCCTGCGACGGTGTCATCCTTATCTCAACATTTGGACTATGTAGAGGTCTCGATAGCCTTAGCGTCTTCAGAGCAGAAGGTTAGCCTGCAAGCCAGTTTGCTCGTTGTTGCCGATGGCGCACAATCGCCAACGCGTGCGCTTTTGAATCTTGAATTTAATAGCTTTCCTTACGAACAAGGCGCCTTGATTGCCAATGTCAAAGTAGCACAAGGCCACAAAGGCCATGCCTTTGAGCGTTTTACACCGCAAGGGCCTATGGCGCTGCTGCCTATGAGTGATGATAGGTATTCAGTTGCGTGGTGCATGAACCGAGAAGCGTTAGATGACGTGTTGGCCTATGATGATGCGCAGTTTTTAGCGCGGTTACAGCAAGAATTTGGTTATCGCGGAGGTATCTTCGAAGCGGTGGGAATGCGCAGTAGTTATCCATTGGTGCATGGGCGCGTGTCAGACGTGGTACATCATAGAGTGGTACTCATTGGCAATGCTGCACATGCTATACATCCCATTGCAGGGCAAGGTTTTAACTTGGGTGTACGTGATATTCAATGTTTAAATGCGTGCCTCAAACAACATGATGTAAGTGAATGGGGCAGCCATGCATTCACTCAAGCATATAAGGTGGCACGAGAGCGTGATATTAGTCGTGTGATGACGTTAACCGATGGATTAGTACGCCTGTTTTCAAATCATTCTCGTACGGTGGCTTTTGGACGCAGCTGTGGATTGCTGTTAATGAGCCTGTTTACCAATTTCAAAGCGCCATTAGCCAAGCAGCTAATGGGCCGAGTTAAATAAAGGACGCTTTATGCAACAAGCGCAAGTTTGTATTGTCGGCGGTGGTTGTGTCGGATTGACCTTAGCACTTGGTTTGGCACAAAAAAACATTTCTGTACTGGTTTTAGACGCAGGTAAAGCACCTTCGCCTTTGGGTGAGCAATACAGTATGCGCGTTAGCGCAATCAGTCTCGCAAGCCAGCAATTGTTTGAATCGATAGGCGCATGGCCCGAGATCGTCGCAAGTCGCGCAACGCCGTATTCTGCGATGGACGTAAGAGATGCAGACAGCTTTGGTAAAATTGCGTTCGATGCCGCTTCTCTCGATTTACCAGAATTGGGTCATATCATTGAAAATGATGCGATCCGCTTTGCGCTGTATGAAAAGTTGCAAGCATACCCTCAGGTAACATTGGCCTTTGAAAGCCGTTATAGCACCATTCATCAAACCGAAACCGATGTATTGGTGACGCTCGATTCTGGCATGCCAGTGATGAGCAAATTGCTAGTGGCTGCGGATGGCGCAAACTCTGGCGTAAGGCGATTATTTGATCTGCCACTGAGTTTTTGGGACTACGACCATCATGCGTTGGTGGCAACTGTGAAGACAGATTTGCCCCATGAGCATGTTGCCAGACAAGTATTTTTACCGACAGGGCCATTGGCATTTTTACCTTTGCATGAAGACAACATGCATTCAATTGTTTGGTCTACTTCTCCAGAGCATGCTGAGCAATTAATGGCACAGGATGCACAGGCATTTAATAAATCACTATCTGCGGCAATTGATATGCAGTGTGGACTGTGCGAAGTGCAAAGCGACAGAGCGGTATTTCCATTGACGATGCGTTATGCGCAACAATGGCTTAAAGGCCGGGTGGTGTTGATGGGTGATGCTGCGCATACGATTCATCCGCTCGCGGGCTTGGGAATGAACCTAGGTCTTAAAGATGCCGCGCATTTAATCTCTGCTCTTTCGAGTGATGATACGGAGTTTGCAGCGCATTCGGTGCTTCGAGAATATGAACGCACTCGCAAGCTTGACGCGCAAAAACACATTGCCATGATGCAGGGCTTAAAAGAACTCTTTGAGGGCAGTCATCCAGCCAAAAAGTTAATTAGAGGTTTGGGGCTCAGCATGGTAGATAATTTAGGCCCAATCAAAAACTTATTTGTAAAGCAGGCGGTTGGCCAGTAAACCGCCGCAAGGTACTACCCAAGTCGCAGTGCAATAAATTCGGCCAGTTTGTTCACAGCGTGCGCCGACTCTTGGGTGTTTTTAATTAAGCTGATGCCGATTTGCCCCAAAGCGGGTAGGTGAGGTGTATGCTGTTGATAGGTCAGCTCGCTCGGTACGGTACTTTTGGCAAGTACTGTCACGCCCAACCCTTCTTTTAGTGCTGCGGTTAAACCAGTTAAATCGGCATTGCTGTATACGATGCGAAAAGGACGGCCGCTTTCTTGCAGTGCTTCAATGGCTCTGCGGCGATAAATACACCCTTCAGGCGCAGTAACGAGAGTAATGACTTCTTGCTTTGCGAGATTTAAATCGCCCACCCATACCAGTTGATCACGCATAAATACGGGATGAGACATTGACTCGAGCTCTTCATTTAAAGCGAGTACTAGGTCAAACTGGTCTTGTCTCGACACTGAAAGTAAATGCTTACTTAGTCTTGACTTTACTTCCAGTGCAACATCTGGATACAAAGATACAAAGTCGCCGATAATAGCAGGCAAAATGCGTGCGGCAAATTCACTGGGTATGCCAAGGCGTACACGACCTGTCACACTCTCTGAGGTAAACTGTTGTAGTATCGCGTCATTGTATTGCAGCATTTGTTTGGCCTGCGGTAGTAACAACTCGCCATATTGATTGAGTACTTGTCTCTGGCCTTGTTTTTTAAACAGCTTGCAACCGAGCAAGTCCTCTAATCTACGGATCTGTAAACTGACCGCTGGTTGAGATAAACCCAGCAGTTCACCCGCTTTGGCAAAACCTCCGACCTCTACAACCGTGACGAGCGTGCGTAGGCCATCAATTGATAAGTTCTTCATATTTAAAAAAGCTATTTATAATTCTCGAATACATTAATATTATTTATCAATTGATAAATAATTACAATTTGTTGTTGGTTATCCGCCACCCTATACTTTTGCTCATCTTAATTTCACTAAGGTGGTTGTATGACGTTTTCACCCATTATTTTTGCCAAGCACCGTCAGGGTACTGTTCCTGCGCAAAATGCCTACAGAAAATTGGAGTGTCAGGTTGTTATTGATTTTAGTGGCTTCGAAACGACTCCTTTTCTTAACAAAGAGCTGGGTATCAATCTCAACAAGCTGATTGCCCCAGGTTTAGGTATCCAAGGCGTGTTTGCTAATGGCGACAGCTATGCCGTCTACTACTTTAGTGAAACTGCATATCGTTTTGTGTTAGGCCAACAAGCCGCCAATACTTTAGTTGCTTTGGTTGCTGAACATGAGCATGAATATGACATCGAATTGATGCGTCGTGACGATCTCATGATTGGCCAGATTTGTGGGCAATCTGCGTTTGATTCATTACTAACGCATTTTTCGCTTACACCGGGTTTGGGGATTTCAGATCTACACACTTGTTATGGTAAGCAAAGTGGTGATGTATTTGTAACGACATTACTGCAAGATGGCGTTCAGCAACATCAACTGATTGCGCAGTCTAAACCGCTGACGGTTTGGCAAGAAAAGCTTAGCGCAGAAGGTTTCAGTATAAATTAATTCCGTGCATTTGAGTTGCAATGCAGCTCAAGATTAACCCCGTTCGAGGTCTTGTGATCTTGATATGTGTGACCACCGTATTTGATGGTCGCATTAGACAAAAAGTGAAGGACAAGTATGACTTCTAAAACAGTACTACATGCTAAGCACCTAGAAGCTGGCGCAAAAATGGTTGATTTCCATGGTTGGGAAATGCCAATCAACTATGGTTCGCAAATCGAAGAGCACCATGCAGTGCGTCAAGACGCAGGTATGTTCGACGTGTCTCACATGACAATTGTGGACGTTAAAGGTGCGGATGCGCAGGCATTTTTACGCAAGCTAGTAGCAAATGACGTTGCTAAGCTAACTGTGCCTGGTAAAGCGCTATACACTGGCATGCTAAATGAGCAAGGCGGTGTAATCGATGATCTTATCATCTATTTCTTCACTGAAACTGAGTACCGTCTAGTTGTTAACTCAGCAACACGTGAAAAAGATCTAGCGCACATCGGTACTGTGGCAGCTGACTTTGAAGTGACAGTAACTGAGCGTCCTGAGTATGCGATGATTGCTGTACAAGGTCCTAATGCAAAAGAAAAAACGGCAACAATTTTAAGTGCTGAGCAGCAAGCGGCTGTTGAAGGCATGAAACCATTCTTTGGTGCACAAGCTGGTAATTTATTCATCGCAACAACAGGTTATACTGGTGAAGCGGGTTATGAGATTGTTGTGCATAACGACGATGCTGAAGCACTTTGGCAACAATTACTTGACGCAGGTGTGCGTCCTGCTGGCTTAGGCGCGCGTGATACGCTACGTTTAGAAGCGGGCATGAACTTATACGGTTCTGATATGGATGAAACTGTATCTCCACTGGCTGCAAACATGGCTTGGACCATCGCTTGGGAACCAGAAGATCGTGATTTCATCGGCCGTAAAGTGGTTGAGCAGCAACGTGCAGACAAGAGCACGGATAAGCTGGTTGGCTTAGTGCTTGAAAGCAAAGGCGTACTACGTGGCGGTTCTAAAGTTATCGTAGAAGGTGGCGAAGGTGTTATTACTTCTGGTACATTCTCTCCGACTTTAGGTTTTAGCGTTGCCTTGGCACGCGTTCCTCGTTCAACTGGGGAAACGGCACAAGTTGAAATGCGCAAAAAGCTAGTAGACGTTAAAGTTGTGAAGCCTTGCTTCGTACGTAACGGCAAGTCAGTGATCTAAGCTATCATTGTAACGAGTAGAATAATGGGCAGTTGCCCAAACAAATGACCAAAGGAACAAAAAATGAGCAACATTCCTAGCGAGTTAAAATACGCATCTTCACATGAATGGGTTCGCGCTGAAGGCGACGGTGTATTCACTGTAGGTATCACTGAGCACGCACAAGAGCTGCTAGGTGACATGGTATTCGTTGACCTACCAGATGTTGATGACGAAGTAGATGCTGGCGAAGACTGTGCAGTTGCTGAGTCTGTGAAAGCAGCTTCTGACATCTACGCGCCTATCACTGGCACTATCGTTGAAATCAACGAAGAGTTAGAAGACTCACCAGAGTCTGTTAACAACGACCCATACGGCGACGGTTGGTTATTCAAAGTGAAAGCATCTGATGAGTCAGAGCTTGCAAACCTACTTGACGCTGAAGGTTACAAAAATTCAATCGACGAAGACTAATTCGTTGTAGAACTTAAAAGCCCCAATTTCTGGGGCTTTTGTTGTTAAATTAAACCGTTTTGGTTTGGTTTATCTCAAAGCATTATTTTGTGACTGCGTTACCAAGGCCTTTGCTTGGCAATGTTTGCTAGGCATCAATGCAGGACACACCCACTTAATTTGGATCATAGGAATCTGGACTAATGTCAAACGCCAAATCTCTTGAACAATTAGAGCAAAAGCAAGACTTTATTCGTCGCCATATCGGCCCGAATGCCGCACAAGTAAGCGAGATGCTTGCTGAGCTTGGAGTATCAAGTGTTGAAGAGCTGATCGGTCAAACGGTACCTGACTCTATTCGTTTAGAAACAGGTCTTAAGATTGGTGAAAGCCGTACTGAAGTTGAAACGCTAAGCTACCTAAAATCAGTAGCGGGCCAAAACAAAGTATTCAAATCATACATCGGCCAAGGTTATCACCCTACACACGTACCTAACGTAATCTTACGTAACGTGTTAGAAAATCCAGGTTGGTATACAGCGTATACACCTTACCAGCCAGAGATCGCACAGGGGCGTTTGGAGTCACTTCTTAACTTCCAAACTCTAACTATGGATGTGACTGGCCTAGACTTGGCAAGTGCATCTTTGCTTGATGAGTCTACCGCAGCTGCAGAGGCGATGGCCCTAGCTAAGCGTGTAGCAAAAGCAAAAAAAGCAAACATTTTCTTCATCGCAGATGACGTACACACACAAACGATTGACGTAGTAAGCACCCGTGCTGAACAGTTTGGTTTTGAAGTTGTGGTTGCCCCTGCGAGCGACGTAGTAAATCACGAGATCTTCGGTGCACTATTCCAGTACCCGTCAACATCTGGTGAAGTAGTTGACGTCACAGACCTTATCGCACAAGTACAAGACAAAAAAGCGATTGCGTGTGTTGCAGCAGACATCATGAGCTTAATGCTATTAAAAGCGCCGGGTAAACTAGGCGCAGACGTGGTACTGGGTTCTGCACAGCGCTTTGGTGTACCTATGGGCTACGGCGGTCCACACGCGGCATTCTTCGCAACACGCGATAAGTACAAGCGTTCACTACCGGGTCGTATTATCGGTGTTTCTAAAGACCGTTTAGGTAACGACGCACTACGTATGGCGATGCAGACGCGTGAGCAGCACATCCGCCGTGAAAAAGCGAACTCAAACATTTGTACAGCGCAAGTATTGCTCGCTAACATGGCGGCGTTCTACGCGGTGTACCACGGTCCACAGGGCCTTAAAACCATTGCACAGCGCATTAACCGCTTTGCAAGCATCTTGGCAACGGGCCTTAAATCTAAAGGCGTTGCACTGAAGCACGACACTTGGTTTGATACCATCACGGTTGTGGCTGAAGAAGCAGACAAAAATGCGGTTGTTGGCCGTGCCGTTGCAAACGAAGTGAACTTTGCAATTAACCACGCCGGCGAGTACTCAATCGCACTGAACGAAACAACAACGCGCGCAGACATCACAGAATTATTCGACATCATCCTAGGTGAAGGCCATGGTCTTGATGTGGCTGCGATTGACGCTGAAGTGGCGGCAAACGACATCACAGGTATTCCAGCAAGCTTGGTACGTGATGACGAGATCCTCACTCATCCAAACTTCAATGAGTATCACAGCGAAACTGAAATGCTGCGTTACATCAAGCGTTTAGAGAACAAAGATTTGGCATTGAACCACTCAATGATTTCTTTGGGCTCGTGTACTATGAAGCTAAACGCGACAGCGGAAATGATCCCAGTAACTTGGCCTGAATTCGCTGAGCTTCACCCATTCTGTCCACTTGAGCAAGCACAAGGTTATCAAACTATGATGACTGAGCTGCATGACTGGCTTGTAAATATCACAGGTTACGATGCAGTATCACTACAGCCAAACTCAGGTGCACAAGGCGAATACGCGGGTCTTATCGCGATCCGTAAATACCATGAATCACGTGGCGAAGGTCACCGTAATGTGTGCTTGATCCCAAGCTCTGCACACGGTACTAACCCGGCGTCTGCACAAATGGCAAGCATGAAGGTTGTGGTTGTTGGCTGTGATGACCAAGGTAACATCGACCTTGACGACTTACGTGCTAAAGCTGAAGAAGTGTCTGAGAACCTATCTTGTATCATGGTAACTTACCCGTCTACACACGGTGTATACGAAGAGACTATCCGCGAAGTCTGTGACGTTGTTCACCAGCACGGCGGCCAAGTATACATGGACGGCGCGAACATGAACGCGCAAGTAGGGGTAACAAGCCCAGGTTTCATCGGCTCTGACGTGTCACACTTAAACCTACACAAAACGTTCTGTATCCCACACGGTGGTGGCGGTCCGGGTGTTGGTCCTATCGGTGTTAAATCGCACCTAGCGCCATTTATGCCTAACCACAGCATCATCAATGTTGCGGGCACTACAGAAGGTAACGGCGCAGTATCTGCAGCACCTTACGGTTCAGCGGCGATTCTACCTATCTCATGGGCATACATTGCGATGATGGGCAGCGAAGGACTTAAGCAAGCGACTGAGATTGCAATCGTCAACGCTAACTACCTAACAGCGAAACTGGCAGAACACTACCCAGTGCTATACCGCGGCCGTAACGACCGTGTAGCGCACGAGTGTATTGTTGACTTGCGTCCGCTTAAAGAAGCGTCTGGCATCACTGAAATGGATGTGGCGAAGCGTCTTATGGACTATGGCTTCCACGCACCGACGATGTCATTCCCAGTAGCGGGCACACTGATGATCGAGCCTACTGAGTCTGAGTCTAAGGTTGAAATCGACCGCTTTATCGAAGCGATGATCTCAATCCGTGAAGAGATTGCTAAGGTTGAGTCTGGCGAGTGGTCTGTAGAGAACAACCCACTGGTATTTGCGCCGCACACACAAGCTGACGTACTAGGTAACGAGTGGGAGCGTGCATATGACCGCCTCGCAGCGGCATTCCCAGTACCTGCTGTAGCAAAAGACAAATTCTGGCCAACGGTAACGCGTATCGATGATGTATACGGTGACCGTAACCTGATCTGTTCATGTCCAGCTGTTGAGACATATGCAGAGTAATGGATTTTTGTGTCGGGATATTTAAAATCCAGACAAAGGTAATTAAAAATAGACAAACTTAGGTTTGTCTATTTTTTTACTCTTTTTTTGATAGGTAAATAAATTTATATGTTGTAAGATTAATTACCAATAATTATAAAAATTAAAGTAACTTAATTTTGAATACTCTATTTACTTGGCTTGGTAATAAAGACCTTGAGAACATGCGGCCAGAGCAAAATGCTGCAATTAGTACCATAGCAATAAAATCAGGCACGCCGTTTGATAAAATAGTCATCTTAGCGAATAAAGATGAAGGTAAATGGAGCTCATTCGAAAAATATCTTAAAAAGAAAATGGCAATTATTGGACGGCCTTCTGAAGATATAAAGATATACAACGCTAATATAAGCAGCCCGATTGACTATCCCTCTATAGCTATCGAAACAGAGCAATGGCTTAATAAATTATCAGAGCAAAGCGAAACTTTATCAATAAACCTTACTTCTGGAACTCCCGCAATGTCGACGCTATCTGTGTTAATCGGCAAAGGGAAGACTAACATTAGATTTGTACAAGCTACTCCAAAAAATGAATTAATCGAAACGAACATACCAATTGATTTTGGAAAAGAGTATGTAAAGTCAGCCTCAAAGAGTATTGCATCTAAGGCTTCCTCAATGCCTAAGAGCAGCAAGGCGTTTGATGGTATTTCTGCTAAATCGGAATCAATGAAAGAAGTTATTTCAAAAGCAAAAATTATAGCAAAGTCAGAACTACCCACTTTAATCTTAGGTGATACCGGTACTGGTAAAGAAGTAATGGCTAAAGCCATTCATAATGCTAGTTTACGTGCAGGTAAACCAATGCGAGCGGTTAATTGCGGCGCATTTCCTGAAAGCATAATTGAGTCAACATTGTTTGGTCATGTAAAAGGTGCATTCACTGGAGCATCAGGAGATAAATTAGGGCTATTTGAACAAGTTGACGGCGGTACATTATTTTTGGATGAAGTTGGAGAGTTAACTCCTGCAATCCAAGTTAAGTTATTACGAGTGTTACAAGAGCAGGAATTTGAACGACTAGGTAGTAACAAAACTCTCAAGGTAGATATAAGAGTTATTGCAGCAACACATCGAAATCTCATTGAAATGGTGGAAAAAGGTGATTTTAGAGAGGATTTATTCTACCGGCTGGCTGTAGGCATTATTAAGTTGCCTAGCCTGAGAGAAAGAAAAGAGGATATTACTGCGTTAGTCGAGCATTTCACAAATGAAATCAATTCCGCTGGCGATAAACATCCGGACTATAAAAGTAAGATAATCTCCGAAAAAGGAATAAAATTTATAAATTCACAACCTTGGCATGGCAATATCCGGGAATTATGGAATACGTTAAATCGTGCATTTTTGTGGTCAGAAAAACAAGTTGTTACAGATTCTGATATATCTGATGCAATGATTGTGAGAGCTAAAAAGTCAGAAGAAGCGGAAGTAACATTAATGTTAGGTCAAACAATAGATCTTAATGAAAACATTGAGTTATACAAGAAGAAATATATTTTGGCAGCGCTTAAAGCTACAGGGAATAGTTTAACTAAAACGAAAGATATGCTTGGGTTTACTCATCACCAAACGCTAAAAGGCTGGATGGAAAAACTTGGAATAGAAATACCGAAATAGCATAAAGCAAGTTTTGGCATTTTCTTTGCGATAGGGAACATAAGGAATAATTTGGAATGAAGCAATCAATGAATTTTGAGTTTATAAGACCACATATGCCACAGGCGGCAGATCTCGGTTGGTGTGCAGAGAATGTATTGCACATAGATCCGGGAAGCTCTCAAACGAGACTCAGAGCTATCTGTGAATGCATAGTGAATGAGATCTATGAACAAGAATCATTGACTAAAAATGCGCTCGATACACTGAATAACTTGATGAAAAAGCCTTCTTTCAATGACTGTATTGATAAGTCATTGAGCTATCAATTACAGCAATTAAAAAATTCTGGAAACAAAACCGCTCATGGTGGGATGGGACAATATCGTGATGCGTGTGTATGTTTAGGTACCGCTCACAGCGTTCTTACTTATATGGCCGTTCATTATTTCGGCATAGCAAAGTCTGCTATTCCAGCTTTTAAAGATATTCCAGACCCGAAAATAAAAGCTAAACAAGAAATTGAAGAAAGTAAAAAGAAAGCTAAAGAAGCAGAAGAGAAAGCTCTAGCTGCAATTAAAGAAAAAGAAGTTGAACGAGCCAAACGTAAAAAAGTAGAAGCGTCAGCAGAGCAGGTTAAGAAATCCAGACAAAGGAGTGTTCATACAGCTGAGTCTTTACAATGGAATGAAGCAAAAACTCGCGAACTACTTATTGATTCAATGTTAGCTGATGCTGGTTGGGATATTAAAGATAAAGACCAAGTAACCATTGAAGAGAAGTGTGTAAGCCCAATCGACGGGCGTAACTTAAAAGCTGATTATGTACTTTGGGACAAGAATAAACTTCCTCTTGCCGTTGTAGAGGCAAAACGAGCAAGTGATGAAAATCTAGAAGCTGGTCGAGAGCAAGCGCGTGAATACGCATCTGCGTTGCAGGAAAAAACAGGTCAAAGACCCGTTATATTTGTTAGTAATGGTTACGAAACAGAAATTTGGGATGATGAGCAAGACAATAGTGCTCGTACTATTTACGGGTTTTATGACATAGACAGCCTTAAGTATCTTATTTTTCAGCGTATCTATAAAACAAAAGAGTTAGAAAAAAATAATCCCGATACAGGTATTGCTGGTCGAGACTACCAAATTGAAGCTATCAAAGCAGTCGCTAAACGTTTTCAAACTGATCATAAAGATCACGCCAGAAGAGCACTAATTGTTCAAGCAACAGGAACAGGAAAAACACGTGTAGCAATTGCCATATCAGATCTATTGGCGCAACACAGTTGGGCTAAACGAATTCTATTTCTGTGTGACCGAAAAGAACTTCGTAGACAAGCTGATGATGCGTATAAAGGTTTTCTTCCTTCAGAATCTCGTTGTGTTGTGGGTGACAAGTCCGAAATTGACGATACTGCTAGAATATACATATCTACTTACCCTAGCATGATGAATAGATATGCCAGCCTCAATGTTGGCTTTTTCGATTTGATCATTGCAGATGAATCACATCGTAGTATTTATAATAAGTATCGAGAATTATTCGAATACTTCGATGCATATCAACTGGGGCTAACTGCTACACCAGTGAAATTTGTGAAACGTCATACCTTTGAATTATTTGGCTGTAAATCTACAGATCCAACATTTGATTATGGTATGGAAGAAGCAGTTAAGCAGCATTACTTAGTGCCTTATCGAGTTAAAGATTTTACTACTGAATTTTTACGTGAAGGTATTTGTTATAGCGACTTAACTGATGAACAAAAAGCACAGTTAGAAGAAGACCTAGGTGAAGAAGAAGCTAAGCGAACTAGAATTGCAGGTAAGGATATTGGTCGAAAAATTCAAAGTGATGATACAGATCGTTTATTACTAGAAAATCTAATGAATAATGGTATCAAAGATACTAATGGCTTAATCGGCAAAACAATTGTGTTTGCTCAAAGCCAGCCACATGCTCAGAACTTAGCCAAAGTATTTAAAGAAAATTATCCACAATACGGTGATCGCGTTTGTAAGGTTATTCACAATAAAGTGCGTAATGCCGAAGCATTAATTAAAGAATTTAAAAAAGGCACAAATGAATTCAGAATCGCAATATCTGTAGACATGATGGATACGGGCATTGATGTTCCAGAAGTAGTTAACTTGGTGTTTGCTAAACCTGTTCGTTCTTGGGTTAAGTTCCATCAAATGATTGGCCGAGGAACCCGTTTGTGTCCTCAGCTATTTGGACCTGCCGATGAAGATGATCATACCCATCCGAATCACAAACAAGAGTTTTGGATCTTCGATCATTTTGGCAATTTTGCCTTCTTTGAAGAAGAGTACCAAGAGGTTGAACTGACAAGTTCTAAGCCAAGCCTACAATTATTATTTGAAGCCCGATTTGAATTAGCTAAACAATCTTTATTAAAAGGTATAACAGCAAAAAAATCTTTTGATTTAGCGAAGAACTTACTTAGACAGGACATTAATGACCTTCCCCAAACGGCGGTAGTTGTTAAGCGTGAGTTACGTAATGTTCATATTCTTCAGCAAACATCGGCAATTGATGATTTTGATGCATCAACACAAAAGCTCTTGATGGATGTTATCTCACCATTGATGGCGCAACGTGTTGTCCGAGATAAAGATGCAATCATGTTCGACCGCTCAATTGTAGAGCTACAGCGGGCGGTATTAAATTCATCATCTAGCTTAAATGATTTAAAGATAGCTCTTATTGCTGAGCTTGATGAGCTAGCTGTAAATATTGGTGCTGTTAGAAGGAAAGAAACTCTAATTGAACAAGTAAAATCAAAAGATTTTTGGGATAATGTTTCAGTTGAGTCATTAGAAAATATCCGCACTGAATTACGTGAAGTAATGAAGTATAAAAAGCGTAAACAAGGCCCAATTAATGGCGGCTTAAAAACGTCTACAGCGGAAGATAAAGACAAAATACAGGATGAAGAGCGTAAAGTAACATTAACTGATGAATCACAAGCCTTATTGTATCGCGAACGTACTGCTAAAATTTTAAAAAAAATGTTAAGCACTAATCCAGTATTAACCAACGTTTATGAAGGTAAAGAAGTTAAACCAGAAGAGCTAGATAGTTTAGTTTCTACAATATTGGTTCAACATCCAGGTGTTGATATTTCAGTCCTTAATGAGTTTTATGGTCGTACTGCTGAAGATTTACAGACTACTTTGCGTTCACTTATAGGACTGGATATTAAATTTGTACAAAAGCACTTTGCGGCATTTCTAAACGACCATCCGCAACTAACGCATAAACAAGTGCAGTTTTTAAGAATGTTAGAAAACTTTATTGGTGAACACGGTGTGATCAGTCAAAGCCAATTATTTGAATCACCGTTCAGTAATATCGACCCTATGGGAATATCAGGTATTTTTGAGCATCAAGATATAGCTGAACTTGTAACTCTACTTACACCGTTTGTGTATGAAAACAAAGGCTCAGGTTCACAAACAACAAACTAATTAATTACATCGAGCAGAACAGTGATGCTTGATACAGGAAAGAATAATGTTAACAGGTAAAATTCGTAACGAAATTGACCAATTATGGGAAAAGTTTTGGACAGGTGGTGTTACTAATCCGCTAACCGTAATTGAGCAAATTAGTTACCTTATGTTTGCGCGTATGCTTGATGAAAAAGAAACGCAAAAAGAAAATACATACAATACTCAAGTTGCTCTCGGTCAAACGCCAACACCTTTTAAACGTATTTTCCCTGAAACGGAAGAAGGCCAGTTACTGCGTTTTCAAAATTTCGGTAGCATCAACAAAGGTGATGAACTGTTAAAACACTTACGAGATAACGTATTTCCACATTTTGGACAAATCGAAACAGAAGCTAATGATTCTATAAATGCTGATATGGTAGCATTTATGGCTGATGCTGACTTAGCTGTGCGAAACCCTGCGGTATTGCAAAGTGCGATCAAAATGATTGAAAAACTTCCGTTAGATCAGTCTGATGTTAAAGGGGACATTTACGAGTACTTATTGAGTAAATTAACTACCGCAGGCATTAACGGCCAGTTTAGAACACCTCGCCATATCATTGACACTATGATTGCCTTGGTTGAACCAAAACCAACAGAAGTAGTTGCAGATCCATCATGTGGCACGGCTGGCTTCCTTGCTCGCACAATGGAGTACTTGAATCGAAAATACTCAAGCGAGTTTGGCGTGTTAACCGATGAAGACGGTAACAAGCATTATACTGGCGATAAGTTAACACCATATCGTGACCATATTGAACAAAAAATGTTTTGGGGCTTTGATTTCGACGATACCATGTTACGAGTATCAGCAATGAATATGCTTTTACATGGTGTACCTGGTGCCAATATACATTACCAAGACTCTTTAAACAAAAACATGCAACAACACTTCCCGGAGCAGGTTGAAGATTTTTTTGACGTAGTTCTTGCAAACCCTCCTTTTAAAGGATCTTTAGACAGTGAAGGCGTGAATCCTAAAATATTGGATCATGTTAAAACAAAGAAAACTGAACTTCTTTTCGTTGCCCATATCCTTAATATGCTCAACGTTGGAGGCCGAAGTGCTACCGTAGTGCCGGACGGTGTATTATTTGGCTCTTCAAAGGCTCATGTAGAATTACGTAAATTCTTATTGGAGAACAACCAATTAGAAGCCGTTATTTCATTACCGAGTGGTGTTTTCAAGCCCTATGCAGGTGTATCAACAGCGATATTAATTTTTACTAAGGGCGGTGATACTGAAAAGGTTTGGTTTTACGACGTTGAAGCTGACGGCTTTAGCTTAGATGACAAACGTGTAAAAATTGATAGTGATGATTTGCCTAATGTTATCGAACAATATCATGCTTATCAGCAAGCGATACAAAATAATAAGCCATTAGACAAATGGAAGGATAAAACAAAAAAATCGTTTTTCGTTGATTTTAAAGATATTAAAGCAAGCAAGTACGACCTTTCTCTTAATCGCTATAAAGAATTGGTTTATGAAGCCGAAGAGTATGAAGAACCTCAAATTATACTGAAGAAATTAGTTACTTTAGAAAACGAAATTTTAGATGACTTGAAAGCTCTAGAGGATATGTTATGAATTGGCCTTTAGTCAAACTGTCTGATGTTGCACAAGTAAACCCAAGGCTGCCAAAAGATGTCGATGAAAACCAAGAGGTTACATTTTTGCCAATGGCTGCGGTTTCAGAGAGTGGCGAGCTTTTAGTTCAAGAGAAACGTATTTTAAAAGAGACAAAAAAAGGTTTCACTTATTTTGAGAAAAACGATGTCATTGTCGCTAAAATCACACCTTGTTTTGAGAATGGTAAAGCTGCATTTTTATCAGATTTAGATACATCAATTGGTTTTGGAAGTACAGAATTCCATGTCATTAGAGCAGAACGGAAAAAGTTAGATCCCAGTTATTTATTTTATTTAATTTGGAATGAGTATTTTCGTCATTTTGGTGAGCGAAATATGACGGGCAGCGCTGGGCAAAAACGTGTGCCAGCCGACTTTTTGAAGACCCTTGAAATCCCGCTCCCTCCACTTAGTGAACAGAAGCGTATCGCTACTATTTTAGATAAAGCAGACAAGGTGCGGCGTAAACGTCAACTATCCACTGACCTAGCCGATGACTTCCGCCGAAGCGTCTTTCTAGATATGTTCGGCGATCCGGTGAATAACCCTAAAGGGTGGGAATCTAAAAAACTTGGTGACTTGTGCGCTGTTGGTTCTAGTAAACGAGTATTTGTGGATGATTTCGTAGAATCAGGCATTCCATTTTATCGTGGCACTGAAGTAGGAAAGCTGGGAAATGATGAACAAATCGAACCGAGCTTATTTATATCTCAAGAACATTATCAACAGTTAAAAAATCATGGTGGAGTTCCACAAATTAACGACTTATTACTTCCTTCCATTTGTCCTGATGGACGTATTTGGCAGGTAAGTCATCGAGAACCCTTTTACTTTAAAGATGGAAGGGTGTTGTGGATAAAATCAAGCCAAACGTCGGTGAGCACCGATTACCTGAGAAGCTTTTTACAACGAATATTCTTAGCAAATTATAACTCTATTGCTTCAGGAACAACGTTTGCAGAACTGAAGATAGTCGCATTAAAAAATCTAGATATTTTAATACCTCCAGACGACTTACAAATTGAATATTCTCAATTGATGGAAACAGCAATGAAGCACACTACGAAACAGATAGAAGCGACTAAAGAGCAAGCTCAGCTTTTTGATTCATTAAGCCAAAAAGCTTTCGCAGGTAAGTTATAAATATAATAACAGGGAGGTTTTATGCCATTTGATTTAAGTAATACTCTGGTCGTCGGAATTTCTGCAACAGCTTTGTTCGATATGAACGATTCGGACCAGATGTTTCGTGAAGCAAAAGAAGAGGATGCAGATAAGGCCATCGAGCTTTTTCGGGACTACATGCGCAAGTATGAAAACGATCCGTTACAGCCTGGCACAGGGTATCCACTTGTTAAGGCGTTGCTTGGCCTTAATCAATATAAACATCAAAACGATAAGTCACCATTGGTTGAAGTGGTGGTTATGTCGCGCAATAGTCCAGATACAGGTTTGCGAGTCTTAAACAGCATTCGCCATGATGGGCTGAATATTAGCCGCTCAGCCTTTACCGCAGGAGAATCTGCGGCGGATTATGTAGAGGCTTTTGATGTCGATCTTTTTTTAACAACCGATGTAAAAGATGCCCAGCAGGTGATTGACTCGGGTCATTGTGCTGCTGCCATTCTAAAAGAACCGCCAAAAACCAACAGTCAAATTCCGGAGGGGCAAGTTCGCATTGCGTTTGACGGTGATGCTGTGCTGTTTTCTGATGAGAGCGAACTGGTTTATAAAACTCACGGTATGGAAGCGTTTCATGCGCAAGAAGATGCCTTGCAGGATACGCCAATGGAAGAAGGCCCTTATGCCAGTCTCTTGATCAAGTTATCTAAATTGCAAGACCGCTTACCTATGAAAGTAGAATATTCGCCCGTAAGAATTGCAATAGTGACCGCCAGAAATAGCCCATCGGAAATGCGCGTTATTAAAACGCTGCGTCATTGGGGGGTGTATGTTGATGAAGCATTTTTCTTAGGTGGCGTGGGCAAAGATAAGGTATTGCAAGCATTCAAACCCCATATTTTTTTTGATGATCAAGATGTGCATCTTGATTCAGCCGCAAATCTAGTACCTTCAGGAAAAGTTCCTTATTTAAGCACCTCAGCACTTTCAGAATCAAAAGAAGAAGTAGAACAATAATGAGAATAACCCAATTATCACTGACTAATTTTAAGTCATTTAAACAAACTCAAACCATTAAGTTTGCACCGGTTACATTGCTTTTTGGGCCAAATAGCGTTGGTAAAAGTACCGTGCTGATGGCGCTAGCCTATCTTCAACAAATATTACAAAAAGGCCAATGTAACCCTCAAAGGCTTGATGTATTGGGCGGTAAATTTGTTGGCGGCTTTAAAAATTTGGTACACGGTCGTGATTTAAATAAAAGCATAAAGCTAGCTGTTGAATTTGATAAACAAAAATATATTGGGCAAACCTATAATGAAGTGATGGACCTTTTAGCTTATGAGCTTAATTTCCATCATAATAGCCCAAGCGAGTTTCAAACGGCAAAACTCGAATTCGAAATATCTTGGTCGAAACCACTTAATACTGCTTACGTATCTGCCTATAAAGTATGGTTAGATGGCTTATTTATAGCGGCTTTAAATAGTGATTCAGGATTAAAACAACCGATCATTGAAAATCTAAACTACCTTCACCCACTTTTGATTCCAGAGAATCATGATGATTGGCTGGAAGAACAATTTGATGACGGTGATAAAGTACATTCTGCACTGGAAGCTAAATCACTTGAACTGAAAGGGTATGAAAAACAGCATTGGCGAGAAGTCGCAAAAGGAGCCGATTTCATTGAAGACCCAGAAGAGTGGCCTGATTTTACTGACTACTGCTTCGTAAGTCACTTGCATAAGTTGTTAAATGATAACCGTCTGATTTCAAAACAAATGGATGACACGTTTATTGTTAAATCATGTAACGCAAAGTATTGGCATGTTCCCATCGGTTTTGAGGGGCACTCAGGTGCCCTTCCAAATACAGGTAAGGTACTAAAAACACCAATTGATTTAGATGATGACCCCTATACAGCTATGGTTCATGAAGTGTTAAGTGATATCGTTGTTTCACCATTGGATGATTTGTTGATATTCCTTGAAAAAAGTTTAAGCATAGGCCCTCTTAGAAACATACCTGATGCTACTTTCCAAGCAAATCCTTATCCAAAACAGTCTGATTGGCACAATGGTATCGCCGCTTGGGATGTATTAGCTCAAGCCGATGTTGAATTATTAAGAAAAGTGGATAGTTGGATTTCTAGTCAAGAGCATCTGAACTTGGGATACGGAATAGCTTTAAAAGTGGAAAAGCAGTTTGCTGAGTTTAAGAAAATTAGCACAATTGATGGTCACGATAAAGTTGAGAAACAATTGGAAAGTATGATTTTTGAAGATACATTCCAAAAAGAAACAAAGTTCAGATTTGACGAAAAAAACACTCACTATGAATATGCTTTATGGGATGCCGATAACCATATTGATGTTAGACCAAGTGACGTTGGCGTCGGAGTTTCACAACTGATGCCTTTGGTTGTTGCGGCTTTGAGCCGTGATAGTGGATTAGTGGCTGTTGAGCAACCAGAACTGCATGTACACCCAAGAATACAAGTCGCCATTGGTGATCTGTTAACGCAGTTAGAGAACCCTGCCAGCTTCTTAATTGAAACCCATAGTGAGCATTTAATCCTGAGAATTTTAAAGCGTATAAGAGAGTCATCCGCGAAAACGCTTCCTGCTGGATTAAGTAATGTATCTCCAGGTGATATTAGCGTTGTTTGTTTTAAAAGTTCAGAAGATGGAGTTAGGGTAAATAAATTGCCTGTAACTGAGGATGGCGATTTTTCAGAAAGGTGGCCAGGTGGATTTTTTGATGAAAGAGACGAGGAATTATTTTAATGTATAAGGAAGTTGCATTAGATCCCTCGTGCTTAGTTGATTTTCATTATTATGGGCTTTTGAAAACGGCTTTTGGCTTTGAAAAGGGGCGTTACGTAATTGCTCCTGTTAGAAATTGGGCACAACAGGCATTTCACTATGTTAAACACTCAGAGCTTCAAGATGTTAAGAAAAAATCCATTACTAATTATCTAAATAAGCTCCAAAAGTCGAAAGACGAGTCGCTAATTTTATTGCCAAAGTATAGACAGGACACCGGAAAAGAGTTTGAAGCCAACTGGATTCAATGGCTGGAGCATCAATTAAAATTAAGAGATTTTTCATCTGTGGTTTCTGAAAATTTGGGGGAAAGCGCGATTTCTTACAATCAGTTAATCGAAGAGCACCCTGCTTGGAAGATTCCACCTTCAATACGTATTAATAAAAAAGCCCAAGATATACTTGAAGCAATAAGTCCAGTCTTTTACTTAAGTGAGAAAATATTAATTGTTGACCAGTATTTTAAATTATCTTCTAATCCAGTTTTGACAGGTGTTTTCAGTCTTTTACAACAGCTTAAATACACAAAGTCACTTACTTTGGTTACTAGCATCGAGACTCTTAGACCTTTAGAAGTATTTCAAAATGAGTATGCTAATAAATTTGATTTCATTCCTAATTTTAAACTAATAGTTGCACCTGAACGTTATTTTCACGATAGGTACATTATTACAGAAAAAGCTGCTATCAAATCCGGTCAAGGATTTTCCCAAGATGTAATAAAAGGTACACAAGCTGACCGCTTGAGTATAAATTTAGCGGGCATTGATGAATGTGATGAAACAAGGCTTTGGGTCGGAAAAGTTGTGGAAGATGGAAAAGCCAGCTGCATAGAATTAAAAAAATAGTCATAACTTGCTATGTGGGCGATTGATAAGGAGTACAAATGAAGTTTTGGAAAGTATCACATGGAAAAGGAAGTCTAAATGAAGAAGAGTTTAATTGGCTTCTCGACAATGAATTGCTGGCTGTCCATAAAGATACGGGTCGTGGACAAGCCAATCTATTTTCAGAAAAACTAAATGAAGGCGATATCGTCTGTTTAAGCAGAAGTAACGAAGTTTTTGCTTTGGTTAAAGTTTCAGCGACGGGAGTTGAACCTGAAAAGTTAGTTGATACTCCCTTAGGTAATGAGTGGCTACTAAAACCATATTCAGTTTTAACTTTTCTACCAGAAGAACGCATATATAAAGGAAAACAAAAAGGCTGGACGCCTAATTACAATAGTACATGTGCAATTGTTGCTAACAGTGATTTAAGAGAATTCGAAGAATTAATACTCAAGCCTTTCTTTGATGTGGAGCTTGATGAGGTTGGGCAAGGTGAAATGACCGCGCAAAAAGAAACGGAAGTTAAAATGAGTTTAAATACTATTTTATATGGCCCTCCGGGCACCGGAAAAACATTTCATACGATTCAAACGTCAGTTATGGCAGCGGAACCAGATTTTAAAGCTAAATCACGTGCAGATTTGAAAAAGAAGTATGATGAATTAATCGCTGAGAAACGTATTCGATTTGTCACTTTTCATCAAAGTTATGGTTATGAAGAGTTTGTGGAAGGCTTGCGTGCAAACTCAGATCAAGGTCAAGTTTCATATGATGTTGAACCAGGGATCTTTAAACAAATTTGTGAGCAGGCATCGCAAGGTGTTGAACCAGATAGCGACCCTTTAGAGCAAGCGCTTGAACAATTTAAAGCAGAATTAGAAGAATCAGCAGTATTAAGTCTAAAGACACTTCGCGGTAATGATTTTGGTGTACAGTATCATGGCAACACAACCTTTAGAGTTTTCCCTGAAGCAACCAGTCATGAAGACTTAGGTAGAGGTTACCCTGTTTCCATCGATAATATACGCAAGCTATATCGTGGGTTAAGTACTAAAAAAATCTATAACTCTTCGTATGTAAAATCGATTCTTAATTATGTAAAAAAAACCTATAACGTTAGTGATTATGAAGCCCCTAAACAAGGCCAAGCAAAGAACTTTGTCTTGATTATCGATGAAATTAATCGCGGTAATATATCAAAGATATTTGGTGAGCTCATCACCTTGATTGAAGACACTAAACGTTCTGGTGAAGGTCAGGATGAAGCGATAGAAGTGCTGTTACCAAACTCAGGCGATCCCTTTACTGTACCTAATAATTTATACCTTATTGGCACAATGAATACCGCAGACCGCTCTTTGGCAATGATGGATACAGCTCTTCGTCGCCGTTTCGATTTTGTTGAGATGATGCCAAAGCCTGAATTATTTAATGACATTACCGTTAATGGAATCGACTTAGAAGAATTAATTCGTAAGATGAATCAGCGAATTGAAGTGCTTTATGACAGAGAGCATACGCTGGGGCACGCTTTCTTTATGCCAGTTAAAGCGCTAGTTAAAGATCAAGACAAAGCATTTAATGAACTTAAATCGGTATTTAAAAATAAGGTCATACCGTTATTAGAAGAGTATTTTTTTGAAGATTGGAACAAAATCCGTTTGGTGCTTGGTGACAACCAAAAAGCTGAAGACTTACAGTTTGTCAGTGAAGAAAAACAATCATTTGATAGTTTGTTTGGAAATGACCACGGTTTGAACAGTTACCAGCAAGAAGAAAAAAGCTATAAACTTTTACCTTTTGATAATGATGTTTGGGATTCCCCTGAGGCATATATAGGCATATATAGAGCTAAGAAAGAAGATTAGCAGTGAAAAGGATTCAAACAGCAATAACAGTATTCGAATTTGGTTATTTGGGTGTTGGTGAAAAGGCTGAGCAGTCAAAGCGTATAACTAAAATAAGCAATGCTGCGTTTACTTACCTTAAACAGCTTTGTTTATGTGACGAATCTGAAAGTCGCTTTCTAAGCCTTAAAAGCATTGAGAGCACAGAAGTACTTCAGATTCAAAACTATGCAGGCGTATTATTTACGCCAGATGGAACTCAAATTGAGGTTCTGCCTAAAATAGGTCGTAAACTTGAAGGCGAAGATGGTGAAGAAAAGGCTCGTGGCTCGTTGCTTAATATGCTGGCGACACTTGGCACATTTCGCCATATTCAAACTCACAGCGCAAATCTCACCAAGTCAAAAATGCCTCTACTTGAAGTATTCATTAGCCAGTTCTTAGATTCAGTAAATACCCTTGTTAAAAGAGGCTTACGTAGCGACTATGTGAGTAGGGAAAGTAATCTATCATTCTTGAAAGGTAAGTTACTTGTTGGCAAACAAATAAGAACAAATTCAATTAATAAGCATAAGTTTTATGTTGAACATGATGAGTTTTTACTTGATAGAGCCATCAATAGATTAATTCATACCGCATTAAATAAAGTATCGAGCTATAGCAATAGTGCAAAGAACCAAAAGCTATCTAAAGAGCTAATGTTTGCCTTTGCTGATATTCCTCTTAGTACCAATGTTAAGAAAGATTTATCTGCTGTTAAGTTAGATAGAGGGATGAATTATTATAAAGTCCCTTTTGAGTGGACTAAACTCGTTCTGGATGGTTTCTCTCCATTAACCATGCAAGGCAATAGCTATGCATTATCACTGTTGTTTCCATTAGAAGCTGTATTTGAAAGCTATGTAGCGTCAGAGTTACTGACATTACTACCGGAGCACATGACTCTTGATACGCAGGTGAGAACCGAGTCATTGGCTACGTTTAATAAACGAAAATTCTTCCAGCTAAGACCGGATCTTTTCATTATCAACAAACAAAGCACCAATGTTGTTTTAGATACTAAGTGGAAGGTAATTGATAGCACTAAAGACAATGGCACAGATAAATTTGGCTTATCGCAAGGCGACTTGTATCAAATGTTCGCTTATGGTCATAAGTATCTTAAAGGTAGTGGTGAGCTATTTCTAATATATCCTAGCCATGATGACTTCATTGAACCCATTCAATACAGCTTTGAGTACAGTAATGAGTTAAGGCTTTGGATCATCCCTTTCGATGTTTCTCCGAATATCCCAAATGATGTAAGTCGAATTACCTTTCCTAAAAACAGCACATTTCAAATTTAAAACCTCTAAATAAGGTAGATAAAACTACTAAAAAGTAAGGTTTATTACTTTTTGGTGGCTCTTTGTTTGTTAATATCCTTAAAATTCAACAAGATAGCTTTTGGCATAAAGGTTGTAATAGTTGGTGTGTAACTAACTACTATGAGACTTTGCCATGACTTCTAAAATTATACTTAATGCCGACGACCAAATAGCTTGCCCACATTGTGATAGCGAGTTCCACATTCGGGACGCTATTGCCAAACATTTAATTGAGCAGCATGAAGGCGAATACCAGCAACTTCTGAATCAAGAATTAAGCTCGATAAGAGAGCAGGCCGCAAAAGACGCTGAAAAATCAGTAACTAAAACTTTTAAACAACAGCTTGCTGTATTGGAAGAGCAGCTCGCTGACAGTAAAGAAAGTGCTGATACTCTACAAAAACGAATTAAATCCGAAAAGCTGAAGGCTGAAGAGCGAGTTCGTGAAGCCGTAAAGCTTGAGAAAGATGCACTGGAAGAGTCACTTAAAACCAAAGATGAACAGCTTGCGCAATTTAGAAAAGAAGAGCTAGCACTGAGAAAAGCCAAAACTGAGCTTGAAGATCAGCAAAAGAATATGGATCTAGAATTGGCTCGTCGTATTGAAGCTGAAAAGCAAACTCTACGTGATGTAGTGTCAGATGAATTTAAATTAAAAGAAGCGGAATACCGTAAGAAGATTGATGATGCTTCAAAGGCTAATGAAGAGTTAAAACGAAAGCTAGATCAAGGCTCTCAACAACTTCAAGGTGAAGTGCTGGAGCTAGAATTAGAGTCTGAATTGGCTCTATCAAACCCATTTGATGAAATTGAACCTGTTAAAAAGGGTGCAAGAGGCGCTGATGTTATTCAAACAGTACGCATGCGCTCTGGTACTCCTTGCGGAAAAATTGTATGGGAAGCTAAGCGAGCTGAAAACTGGTCAAACACTTGGATACCGAAGCTAAAAGGCGACACACAAGACGTGGGTGGAGATATATCAGTATTGGTCACTACGGTGTTTCCTGCTGAAGCTAATGAACCAATGTTATTGAAAGATGGTGTATGGCTAGTCAAACCTGCATTAGTGAAGGGGCTAGCGGAAGCTTTACGCACCGTGTTGATTGAATCTCAACGACAAAAAGTTGTAAGTGTAGGTAAAAGTGAGCAAATGGAAGCGCTTTATGACTATATCTGTAGTAATCAGTTTGTTCAGCGCATCAAGGCGATAGTCGATCACCAGGATCAAATGCGACTAGAGCTGGGGAAGGAAAAATCAGCGATGCAGCGAATATGGAAGAAACGTGAAGGGCAAATTGACGGTATTACAAATCAAGTGATGTCTATGTGCGGTGAATTACAAGGGTTGTCGAATGGAAGCATGCCTTTGTTAGATGATATCGCTTTACTTGAATCTGAAGGTTGAAGCAATGACTGCGCCATTGAAATGTAGATGGCGTAGGCGATTTTTTTATGAATCTATAAGGATAAGCTACTTGTCTTTTTAGAATTTATTATCAATACCAAGCGGCTGTTTAGAACAGATATCTATAAAAAAAACTGTCAGAAAAATAAGCTAAATAACTACGGTTTTGAAAGTTAAGTATTAATTTTGTGCTGCTATTTCATATCTGACAGTTTTTTATTTATTGTAAAAATATGTTTTAAAAACAACGGCTTGAAGTTTGTTGTGTGTTTTGCTAAATCTAAGAAGTTGTTGTTAGTGTGAACTTAAGGGTAACTATTTTAATAATGAAACGTAGAAACAAAATCACAAATAAAATCAGAGATGGTTGGATAGAAAACTGGAAGCGTGCAAACCAAAATAGCGCTCACTATGTTTCATTCATAGAAACTCAAGATATGAAGTCACAGGGAAGTAAGTCGAGAACCCCTGACTTTGATGAGTCTGGCCAAGATCGTGATTTTCTTTCTACAAATGAAAGACACTTTTTTTATCGATTGCGTTTTTCTCGACGATTTGTGTGGATAAAGGAGCAGTATCCATTACTGTAAATTGAGAGAGGTGTTGCCATAGCTAAAGCGCTGGGAGTTAGGTACCCCACATATCCATATTCTGCTAATGTTCAAGTTGTAATGACAACAGACTTTTACTGTCAGCAGATAAATGGAAAGAAAGTTGCTTATTCAATTAAAGACCAAAAGGCTTTTGAAAAGTTAACTGATAAACAAAAAGAAAACTTAGAAGCTAAGCAAAAACTGGAAAAGGCTTTTTGGGAGTCACAAGGCGTTAAATGGTACTTGGTAATGAGTGAAAACATCAAGACTATTTTCTCTCAAAACCTTGAACAATTGTACCCATCTAGCTCATTAAGCACATCGTTAAAGCTAATAATTACCCGATGGCAAATACGTTTTTTTGACTTAATTTCAGAGAGACCCAAGAACCGCTTTAGCGATATTTTAAATTCGTTGGCGAGTGAGTTTGGGATTGATTATTTTGACAGCGTAGAGATATTTCAACATTGCGTATGGCACAGAAAAATTTACGCTAATTTGTCGGAAAGGTTACTTGAATTTGAGTTCTCACCAAATGAACTTGGTATCCGAGGCGTTAACTGATGTCTCAAATTACTATAACACTTAACGACTTGGTTTTACCAAGAAAAGGAATGAAGGCAGCGATTTCAGAACCCCATGTGATTATCTATATCGATAAGCAACTAGATCGAGTATACGCAATGGATATGACCAGGGATAAAAAACCAACATTACTTAGCTACGAAAAATTAATTTTGGAGCTGGAATCTGGTGATTTAACTAAAGGTGAATTGGATTTACCTGACTATATGAAGAAGTCTGACAAGTTTATTAAACCAAGCCAGTTAAGTAAGCGAGATAAAAAATTTCAGATTATCAAGCCAATTTTGTACGACTTAGAGACTTTCTTGGTTTCTAGAAATTATGGTAATCGAAAAATTAGTAATTGTTTAGAGGTGGCCAAAAATGTTGGTTTAAAAGCTACTCGTACTCAGTTATATGAATGGCTTTACAGGTATTTCCGAACAGGTTGCAACATTAATGCATTCTTAAGAAAGCCAGGTACAGGAAAATCTTTGGAGAAGAAATATACCAAAAAGACGGGACCTAAAAGGGCTTCTGGTGTCATTGGGCGAATGAGAAACGAAATTGACGATAAGCATATAACAAAAATAGTTAACCAACATATCAAATGCAGAAACCCCAAATCGATTCCTGCTGCGTTCATTGAGTATGAGGATACTTTTGCTAGTGACCCTACTGTAAATGCAATTACTGGAGAAATTACAGGTTATAAACGCTGGGATGAAGAGAAGAGGATCTCTGAGGGGCAATTTAAATCTTATGCTAGAGAACTAATTAAAAAAATATTGAAAGTTTTAGAGCTACTCAGGGTAAAACTGACAAATTTAATAAAGATCAAAAGGGTCTTTCTGGTGATATCGATAAATTTTACGCCAAAGGGCCTGGGCACGCTTATCAAGTTGATGAAACACCTTTGGATATTGAATTAGTTGATGAGTTTGATCCAACAAGAACAAAAAGGTTAGGAAAACCAACTTGTTATTCTGTTATTGATATGTTTTCAAGGGCTTGGGTTGCACTACTTCTTACCTTTGCCAAGGCCTCAGCTCATACCGCGCGAGAAGTTTTGTTTGTAGCGTTTAGAGACAAAGAAAAGTTTTGTCAGGAAATTGGTGTTGAATTAACAGAAGGTTGGTCATTTAGTCGGAAGTGTAGATCAATATTTGTTGACAATGCTGAGTTTAAAGCTGAGTTGGAAAGAGCGTTTAGCAAAGACGCTCAGATTGAGCAAGTTTACAATACGGAAGGAAACTCACAACAAAAAGGACTTGTAGAGCGCAGGCATATGACGCTTGAGGATTTTTAGTATGGAAAGGTACCTGGTGTAGGCAGAAAGAAAATAGATGACTATTTGAAAAGAAATTTACGACGAGATGCCCTAATAAATAAAAGGGAGCTTTACCAAATTTTGATTGATTTTATTACTCGCTATAACAATTACTATCCACTTGAAGATATGCCATTAACCAAAGAAATGCGTATTGATGGTGTTGATCCTATTCCAATGAGCAAGTGGAATTGGGGGCTTGTTAATCGTCCTGGATATCTAAAGTCCGTGTCAGAGGAAGAGCTTTATTTAAGTCTTTTAGAGGTTGGAGAAGTTACTGTCCACCGTGGTTACTTGTTATTGCCCGGTAGGTTTTTAAAGAGACGTGACGGCAATAACTCTAAAGGGCTGAAATACAAATGTGAATGGACCAAGGAGAATGGTATTCAAGACCTGAACGAAGGTCCTAATAAATTACCAAGGTTATCGTGTCGATTTATGCGTTATTCAATGGGTCAAATATTTATTGAAACAGAGGATGGTTTTAAAAAAGCAGTATTAACAGAGGTTGATGCTGCTTATCAAACCATGTCTGATGAAGAGGTTAGAAATGACAAAATTCATCAGTCTAATAAGTTGAAAAATTTAAAATCTAAACATGATGAAAAGCAGGGTGAAACTCGCTTAAAAGCCAGCAATATTGTTGCCAAGGCCGCTTCAGAGAAAGCACCAATATCAACACACGAAGCTAACTCTCAAGATATAACTGCCAACCGTGAGGAAAGCCATTCTTAGGGAAGTGAAAGATTCTCAGAATAAGTTTCATGAACATACGGGCTCTCTATCTAATGCAAGTAAAGAAGCTGAAACTAGCCTTCATGATGAGGATGAACCAAGTTTGGTTACTAAGTCAAACCCGACGGCATCATTATTTGCTGAAAAAATGGCAAGTCGTCGAAATTCAAGATCAATTAGAGGTAGATAATGGAATTTGCTAAAGCTGTTTATAAGCATTCAAATAATACTGATTTTCAAGGTAATCCACTTATAGAGACATTACCCATTAGGTTAACTGTAGATAAGTTCTGGGATGCTGTAGAGGATTTAGTTGAAGTTCCCGATGACTTTGAAAGTTTGGATGTTGAAACGTTAGAGCATAAAGCTTCTAAGATCATGAAGTCAGTATCACCAACATCAGAGTATTACGATGTTTATTGCGACTTCTTAAATATATTGAAAGAAGGGTTAGCTGAAAGGAACCCTTGTGAAGAAGATACCGTAAAGTGGCAAAACCAGGTTGCAACAGCAAAGTATAAACGCACTCGGACGACTGCTCCATCTGTTAAGTTTACTGGATATAGTGGTATGGGGAAAACCACACTGTTTGACAGTATTCTTACGTTGATTAAACCTGTATTTCGCCACCCAGAAGATGGGCCTATGAAGTGGGAGTGGCTTCAAATAGTCTACATCAAAGTTGATATTCCGGCGGATGCGGACAGTAAAGAAATATGTTTAATTATCGCAGCAGAGATAGATAAAGTGCTGGGTACTGATTATGAACAGCAATATGAATCACTAACACGCAGAGGTGTATTAAGAAGCTAGTCACATTATGCTCAACATTGCTTATTGGAGCGATCATTTTTGATGAAATACATAATATTTGTTTTGCTTCAGCTAATGAACGCGCCATGATCTTTATGCTATTTGATCAATTAACACAAGTGGCTCGAATACCAACTGTGAAAATTGGTACCTCGAAAGCTAACCGGTTGGCAGAAAAAGAATTTACAAATGCTCGTAGGTTGGGTATTCCCCATGAATGGCGCAATTTTTCAATTGGTTCTGAAGATTGGAAGATGTTGGTTGAATATGCTTGGGATTATCAACTAACCCCAGATTTTACTGAATTAAATGATGAGATATTTAAAAAGATTTATAGCTTAACTTTGGGAATTCCTCACTGTTTGTTTTTTCTAGTAGAGCAAGCAAATAAATATTGTTTACGAAAAGGTATTAAGAGTATTTCTATTGCAATACTTGACCACATATTTGATACAAAATTTTCAATGATGAAGCCTGCAATTATAGCCCTTCGACATGGGAAACTTGATGCTTTTGACGATATCATGACTTTGGGGAGAGGATTGGACAAGGAAGTTAAAAAGCTAATTAAAGAATTACTAAAAGTAGCTGATGACCATAATTTTAGTGGCGTTGAAGCTAGAGCTATATTAGAACAAATTGAGGTTTATTTACCTGAATACAAATTAACTCAAAAAGAAACGAGAACTGTAAAACGGCTAGAGAAGCAAGTAGCAATGATACCTTCGGAGTTACCGCTTGACGATGATGGTTATGAAGGTGTTCCTCTATGATTGTTTCATTAAACAATCCATTTTCGGGTGAACATATATACTCCTGGCTTATTAGAGCTTATAAGCTCTCCGGGTATGCGGAATTTTTATATTTTCAAAAAAAGTTGCTATTCCAAGATCGGTTTCTGCATCCAAATAAATTGTTTTCTAAATCTATTGAGGCATTAGTAAATCAACACTGTGATAGAAGTAAAGTTCTATCGAACAACACAGTAGCTCCATTGTGGCAGTTATCCGTGGGATCTCTTCTTAATGATAAGGATCCAACATTAGATGCATTTAGCCATATGAACGAACAACAGCTTTTTAGCTTTGATACAAGCTGGCACAGTTGTAAAAAGTGCAGGCAAGAAGATCTTACTGAGTTTGGCGTTAGCTATTGGCATACACAACACCAAATTCCAAGTGCCTTTATGTGTTACAAGCACAATACCATTATTGAAAAAGCACATGATCCAGTAAAAAACTTGTATACCGAATTACTCCCGAGTGACATCAAAGGGTGGGTTCCTGTTATTAAATTCCCCTCGGAAGAGTTAAAAACATGGCAATCATTTGTATTTAAGGTTTTCGCACATTGTATAGATAAACAAAAAGAGTTATTGAAAATTCAAAAAGATATAATAGAACATCTCAATTTAAACCAACAACGTGCGTCTAAAATAAAAGTAATTTGTACAGATTTAATCCCTAAATTTGAAGTTGGTCTAGGTCAAGAATTACTGGAATACTTATTCAGAGACTACGCAAGATATACCAGACGAGGTAGGCCCAACATACTTGCTGCAATGTTTGTGGACTCTACCTTTATAAGCGGGCGAAATCCGGTTTATTGGCTTGCTTTATTTTATTGGCTAAGACATGAATTAAAGCTCGATGGAGCGTTAGCGTGAGACAACATCCTGCATTTCCTACGCCTTTTCCGGATGAGTCTATTTTTAGTCTTCTTTGTCGGTTTCATCTTCTGTCTGCTGGCGCTTCATTTAAGAAGAATACATTAAGTGTCATTGGAGTTAACGGCTCTAGGCCTAGTAATGAGTTTCCTGGTTACCTGCCTTCTATCGCTAAGTTATCGGGAATATCAATGGAGTACATTATTGAACACATGACAAGTGTTCAATATTACAAACCATTCATTAGCAATGATATTTTTCAGTTACTGATTGGAGCATTAGAAACTGGTGGCACAGGGAGTCTCCAGAGTAAGTTAGGTAATGTAGCTAGTAGGCTTACACCTGGTCAAACGTTGAACTATTGCCCTAAGTGCGTTGAAATTGATTTTAAAAAATACGGTGCAGCTTATTGGCATAAAGTTCACCAACTTATAGGCATTACTGTCTGTCCAGTGCATGGCTGCTATTTAGGAACGGTTCAGCGAAATAGTATCAAGATTCTTCTGTCCCCAAATTATACACGTGAAGTTAATGCTCTAGCAGAAGAATTTGATTTTAATAAACTCATTTGTGAGGAATTTTTTGATTTTGAGTTTCGACTTTCCTTAAGTGATGTTTATAAAACTTATAGAAATCAGTTGTTAGAATTAGGCTTTGTCACAGAAGCAAATCATATTAGGCAAAGGCTACTGAGGAAATTTATCGCGGGTAAGCTTAATTTGCTCGCTAAAAATTCAGCTATTTTTAAAGTTCTTGAAGAACAGTGTATTAAAGAGCGTTACCCAGAAACTTTATTTTATAACAATTTTCGATACCACCACCCAATAAAACATTTAGCATTAATTTATTTATTGTTTGGCAACTGGAAAGCTTTTAAGAAGTCCGTTATTTCCAAAGAGAGAAGTATTGAAACTACTAAGCCTACTAAAACTTGCAGTACCTTAAAAATTGACTGGACTATAGGATTAAGGATGCTGAAATCAGGCCATAGCCTGCGTTACGCTGCAAGAGCGATAGGCACAACTATAGCAACATTAAAAATTAAAGCTCAGCAACAGAACCTTCCCTTAGATTGCAGACCTTCTAAAGTTTTTGACACAGAACAGAGGATGATTTGGCGTAAATTGTTCGTAGGTCAGGGGTGTAAAAATATTGCTGAGACAATGAATTTTTCTATAGGTGCGGTTGAGAAAATCTTAACCCGATATCCAGAGTTAGTGGTACTCAGAAAGAAAATTAGATTTAAAAACCGCTTAAATCAGCACCGACAAAAAATAGCACAGCTTAAACTTGAGCTTTCTACAAGAAATGAAATAAAAAGCGCAGCTCCTGCAAGCTATATCTGGCTTTTTAAGCATGACAAAAGCTGGTTATATCGGAATTTACCTATCGATATTCCAAGAAAAAGTCGCTACAAGAATCGTGGCACGTGAAAGTTATCTTCTTTTAAAAGGAAAAACTATGGTACCTGAAAATCATTTTGAGCGCCTGACAGAAAAATGCCCTGAAATTAGAAGTAAATTGTTAAAAATGTTCAAAACAGAAGAGCAAGCCTTGAAGTGGTTGAAGCAACCTAAATGGCAGCTAGGAGATCAGGCTCCATTAAGTTGTTTGGATACTAACCCTAATTTGATATTGGAACTAATTGACCAAATCAATCGCGGTGATTTCTCATAGGTCTAATAAGAAGCAAATGAGAGGTAAAGGGCTAGAGAGTGACGCAGTACATATATGTTGAATTATAAGAAAGTTTTATTAATTGATTTACTGCAAAAATCAACTAAGGACTAAAAATTTAAACTATTAGGAAACTAAGCTTAATGACTAATGAAGTAACAGAAAAACGAGAAGATCAAATTCCACAAATGGTGAAAGATATATGTGATCGAGAATTTGAAATATTGAGACATCGAATAAAATCAGAGAACAGCTCAATAAGTGAGGCAGCGATTGACAAAACTTTGAGGCTAATAACTCCCATTGCTGCGGCTTTAACTCTTATTATTGCAGTCTCTGGCTACCTTGGATATCAGGATATAAAAGCATCAGCTGAAGACCTTGTTAAACAAAAAGTTAATAATTGGTTTTCTTTGGATACACCGTCACCGCTAGTCTCTGAAGAATTGAACCCTCTTCGAGATAGGTATTTGATAGACAGCGTCACAATTAGATACTTGAGAGACAAAGCTGAACCGCATCAAAATTATTTTAAATTAACCGAAAAAGAGCGTGAGACATTAATAAGGATAGCCAATGACAAAAATACAAGCTTAGTGGACTTTTCTGATGCTATAGAAGCTTTAAAAGCTGGAGAGCCTGGTTTTAGTGACTTAGTTAATAGAATGCCTGGCGATTATCGCGGTATAAGATTTGAAAAAGTTTTTACAGAAAAAGGATTTAAAGATCAGATTACCAAACAAAAGTTGATACTCAGAACTTATAATAATGACTATTCCCTCGTATCGATCGCGAATAGTATTCTAAAATCTGAATCTCAGCTTTTAAAGCCGGAAGCTTTTCAATTAATTGCGAATACTAGGCAGCCTTATGCCATTGAATATGCTAAGAAAACCTTGGCCAAAAACGATTTTAGTATTGATGGGTTTGAGTTGGTTAAATACTTAGCTAAAGAAGCTCCACATTCCACAGAGCTCTTGGAGTATATTGAGCAAAATTACAAAAATGGTAAGTACAATATACACACTTTAGGTGACGTTTTAGGTTTATATTCTGAGCTTATTCCTTACAAAGACAATTGGTTTCTATTTGATGAAGATGAATCTCTTTTGAAGTATAAAACCGAATTGGCCTTTAGCTTGTTTGAGGGGCTCGTTGATAACGGCGTGAGATTTAGAATAGATAACCGAACTGAGACATTATTTTCAAGCATAAATGAAGGTTCTTATATTTCGATGGATAGACCTAGTGCTGAAGAAATTTTTGAAAATCATGAGCTATTAAATTGGTTAGTTTCAAAAAAAGAGAATGACCTACTTTGGCTTACAAGAATTGTGGATACATTTGATATCAGAAATAACGACGAAGTAATTTTAGCAATTCAATTAAATCTAGCCAAAGGGACAGAAATTGAATTGATTACAAATAAAAGTCTAAACGAATCTAATGTCATTGGACCTATTTTGTTAAAGGTCAATGAAACTTCGAATGAACTTTCTGTAGTTTATAGAAATGACATCGGTACTATTATTTCAGATACAGTTAAATCAGTAAGTAAGCTCTCAGGTTCTAATCTGACCTTTAGCTTTCACGAAGATAGTTTATACAGATACTCGCCTTATAATTTTAATTAAATAATATGATATAAATTGTCTGGAATTTAAATGCATTAATATTGATTTTTAACTATCGGTTTAATTGCCTTATCGTGGAGGTTTGTCCAATTTTAAAATAAACCGTGACATTTTAGGTTGGGCTAATTCCCGACTTGGAATTTTGAAAACCGCCTTAAGAGATTAAGGCGGTTTTTTTGTGGGTGTAGGTCGTCAATTATGGCGACACTTTAATACCCGTGGCAGCGGCTTTATGACGGGATTTGTTCTGAGTGTAGGTCGTGCTTTAGCGTGACGGGTTTGAAATTTGTCTTCAATTTGACTCTTTGTCGCGTTGGCGACGGCAACCAAGGGGCGGCAAGCATTTCAATTTAATAACGTGCAGAAGTTCATCCATGAAGCTTCTGCCTGTCGGCATCCATGCCTCCACTTCCTCGCGCTGCGAAACTTCGTTTCGGTCACTCGTCACCCCTCTATCACGCTTAATCTTCAAATAATCACTTGATGAAGGTGCAAAATATACGTTGCGAAGCAAGGTTACTTTTGCGCAAGGTGAAATGAGCAACTTACACAAATATTAAAAATACTGATTAGCACATCCATGTGCCAGCGTGGCTAGGCTCACATCCATGCGCGCGCATTACTCATCAGTTGCTTATTTTCAGGGGGGAGTGGAGTTGTCTGTGGGTTTGTGTGCTTGGGTTGAAATATCAATGACTTTGACCCCTTTGATTACTTTAGTTGACGCAGGTATTGAGCCTTGATTTTGAAATTTGTCCATGGTTTTTTAAAATTCGCTGCGCGATTGGAAAGTTGCTTATACAAATCTAACAGTGCTTGCAGATAAGAGCCTTTTTGGTTGCCGTTGTTTTCAATAAATATTTTAGCGGCTTCGTTAATTTCGCTTTTCTTAACAGCCAAAACCTGACGCTGTTCGTTGATCTCTTCATCAAGAGCCGCATGCAACATTTTATTTTCCTTGTCTACTTCTTATGGTTGCTGATTGGCGTTTTCACCGTCTAGGTTTTGCGACAAAGGCGAGATCATAGATTTTTTTCGGGTTAAAGTCAGGGCGTTGCCTTGTTGTAAAGGCGGCTGCGAACTTGTGGTTTTGACATCATTAAATGAATTACTTCGTTTCATCGTATAGTCCTTGTTATTAACAGTGGACGCAGCCTAGAAGAATGGGTTGAGGTGATACTTGTTGTTACAACGGTTGCTTTTGGGCTAATGACTTAATTGTTCGGTGTTCCTTTCCAGTGCCTGTAATCAAATGGGTCAGAGTACTTAATCCGCAATCCTCGCAATAGCCAACTAAGTTGTTTGTTGAAAGCGTTTCATTTGTATGAAAATTCATTGACTCTGTCGCGTTATTTACTAAAAATCGCTTAAATCAAGCGCGTAAAGCTACAGGCATGCGTTTGTGGGTCGTTAGTTTTAGTCCGCAATTATAGTGCTAGCTGAGCGAGTGTTAGAATACTTTTTATCATTGTAGTTAGGGGAAGATTTTGGAAACAGTTTCAGAGAAATGGGTTTGTGGGTTTTGGAGAAGAATCGGAGCCTTGGCTATTGATACGCTAGTTTTAGGTGTTTTGGGGTATGTATTAGGCTTATTTCTTGAGGATCTCTTTGTCGAGCTTGGAGGGTGGGGCCGGCTAATTGGTTTTGCATTATCAATTACCTATTTTGGTATAATGAATAGCTCCTTATTCAATGGCCAAACAGTTGGTAAAAAATTACTTAATATTAGAGTCGTTGATTCATCCAATTTGACTATCAGTCTACCTAAGTCTTTTTTAAGGTATAGTTTCCTTGCAGTTCCATTTGCACTCAATGGCGCGCAAATTATGAATGAAGCTTTGCTCTCATTCTTAGTCTATCCCTTATCGATGATCCTCTTTGGTTTTTTCTTTTCAATTGTCTATTTGTATATTTTTAACCGCTCAACTCGACAGTCATTGCATGATCTAGCAGTAGGTACATATGTTGTTAATGTAAAAGTTAGTTCTGAAAAGCTCCCCCCTGTGTGGAAAGCACATTTCGCTGTAGTGATATGTTTGTTCATAATAGGGGCCTTGAGTCCAGTATTTACTTCTGACTTAGCTAAATCAGAACCTTTCAAAGGCTTGCTAGTAACTCAGGAAGCCGTAATTAAAAATAAATCGGTGAAGTATGCTGGGGTCACAGAAGGCGTAACCACATTCACCTCATCTGACTCTGTCAGCAAAACCACAACATATGTGAATGTTCAGGCTTTTCTCTATAAAAATAAAGTGGACGATTCTGAAATCGCAAAACAATTAGCTCAAATAGTAGTTGATACTTATCCAGAATCACTCACCAAAAACTTGATTCAAGTAACCCTTACCTATGGCTATGATATTGGGATTACATCAAAGTGGAATCGGCATAATTATCAATTCAACCCAAAAGAATTGAAAATGTCGAAGTAAGAATCAAAGGGGTCAGAGTCATTTGATCCTAACTTTTAATGAGTCTGCAATCTTATAAGAGTTTGGTTGAGGAAAGAGTACTGTGCATTTTTAAAATCATTTACTCTGACCCCATTGATCCCATCCTGCGCAAAAGTACATTTTGCAACTGAACCAACCTTGTAGCTGGTACGATGAGTTGTTACTCTCAAAATAAATAACCACAATTTGAGGCAACATCATGCAGGAGTTTTTCGAAAAGTTTGCAATTAATACAAAAATTAATGTGGTATGGGGCGAAATGGATGCATTGGGGCATGTGAATAACGTGTCGTATTTTCGTTATTTCGAAACCGCTCGGATTGATTTTTTAAAGCAAACCGGCTTACTTTCTATTTTGTCTGAACCCAGCCATAGTCCCGTGCTACGTGATACTTATGCGCAATACAAACGACCAGTGACTTTTCCTGATACTTTGTATATTGGGTCATATATCACTGATATAAAAGAAGACCGCTTCACAATGCGCTACGAGGCGTTTAGCGAATCACAGCAAGCAGTATGCACAACGGGGTATGCTACTGTGGTGATGTTTAATATGAAAACAGGGCAAAAAGCGCCGATCCCAGACAATATGCTCGCCATACTTAAGCGATACGAGATGTAATCAATAGGGTCAGAGTCGTTTGATCTCGCTTTTTATGATTCCTTCGTCTCCGTAATAGCCTGCAAAGCTGTTTGTAGGCAGCGAGCATTACATTTAAAAATCATTGACTCTGACCCCATTGAATTAGCAGGGATGAGAAGGATTTTTAAAGGCCCCTCTCTGGTTTACAAAGGGGCTTGTTTCAGCATTTATTTAAATTTGACTTGTATTATGAGGTTACTTTTTTATTAAATAAGTTACTCTTTTTATTTTGTTTTTGGGTCGTGTTTTGCTCGCCTTTTGAAAATGATTTAGCGAGTATTACTGAAGAAATGATGAGCAAGATAATTTCTTTTGAAAAGGTATTCCAATGAAAAACAGGGTTTTGAAATACGTATTTCTCCATGCTCCAATAAACTACTAACATCACTCCAAAGCCGATTATTGATGAGAGTACCTTCTTTACTACATCTGGAACATCGATTGAGGATAATTTAGCGATCAGGGTAAATATACTGGTTAGCACTAAGAAACCAATATATGAACTCCAATCTAGGCTTTCCTCTTTAACACTGAAGAACATGACAATAAATGCAGCTAAAGCACAGACAGAATAAAAAACTGATAACAGGACTCTCGAGGCTACTTCAACAGCTTTCCAACCAGTAAACTTCATAAAGGCCGACGTTGCAATTGCAAATACAACAAGGCAGCCTGTCGAGATCAACCAACGAGGGCTCCAAAAGTCGGAATAAACTTCTTCACGGATAAATGTATAAATAGTTAAAAAGCTAGCTAATGCAGAGGCTGTGCTCAAAATAAAGGCCATTATGTTATTCATTACTAATCCTTTAACAAGTGATAAACACCATTTTTATTGATGATATAGTTTCATAAAATTAACACTTGTCTGGCTGTTTGTACATCTAAAGTCAAATAAATACAGAGTGCTCTGCTCAGCATTGGGGTTAGAGTTATTTGATGCTGGCCAGCAATGAATTCTCGAAATAGTCTGCAAAGCTGTTTGTGGGCAGCGAGCATTACATTTTAAAAATCATTGACTCTGACCCCATTGATATTCATCTATTGGATATAAAGTTATGGAGACTTGTTTAATAAGGTGATAGCTTACCGAAAAATTTCATTTGTACTCGTTTTTCGCCTAAAAACCTTTGCTTTGGCGGGTCACAGTACTAACAAGTCGCAACAGCAAAGGAAGTATGAGCTTTTCAGATAGACCTTACCTCAGAGAGATTCAATTAAAGCGCGACAAGATAGACAACTTCGAGGTTTATCCTTTTAGTATTCCAGCGATCAACGAGCTAGATTATTTAGAGTTTCATCCCGATGTGACCTTTTTTGTAGGAGAAAATGGGGCGGGCAAGTCAACGCTGGTTGAAGCAATCGCAGTCGCTATGGGGTTTAATGCCGAAGGTGGCACTAAGCAGTCAACGTTTGCTACCAATAAAACCCATTCGCTTCTGCATGAGTACCTCAAGCCAATTAGAAGCTTCAAGCACCCAAGAGATGGCTATTTTTTGCGTGCAGAAAGCTTTTATAATTTAGCGACTCTGATGGATGAGGTTGGATACCTTCAGAGTTATGGAGGGAGATCTTTGCATCAACAGTCACACGGTGAATCATTTATGGCGACGTTGCTGAATAAGCTGCGCGGCGACGGTTTATACATTATGGACGAGCCCGAGGCTGCTTTATCACCTGCACGGCAAATGGCAGCGGTATCTGCAATTCATCAATTGGTACAAGAGAATTCTCAATTTATTATAGCGACTCACTCGCCAATATTATTGGCATATCCAAGGGCAAAAATTTATCAATTCTCGCAGACAGGCATATATGAAGTCGCTTATGAAGACACCGAGCATTACGCAATAACGAAAGATTTTTTGAACCATCATCAGCAAATGATGAAAGTACTCATGGAAGAGTAATTCCGGTATGATATTGGCATTAATCGGACAGCAAAACCATGAATGTCAAAATTAACCGCGAAGCAGAACATCAAAGCCATAGTGACTGCAATTAACGCTGAAGAGGCTTCACTTAGAGCGCGTTACCCTATTCTTAGTCAGCAAAACAGCATTGCCATGGTGATTTTGCTGTTGTCATTATGTTCATTTATTGGTGTTACAACGCTCTACTATTTTGCCTTGATGCCTGCGTGGCTGTGTATTATTTTGACAGCCTTTATTACTTCCATTGCTCATGAACTTGAGCATGACCTACTCCATAAGCAGTATTTTAGTAAACGTCCGTTTATACATCATTTTATGATGTTAATTGTGTGGCTGATGCGGCCAAATACGGTGAACCCTTGGTACCGCAAAAAAATTCATCTACACCATCATAAAGTGTCTGGTACTTCTCAAGACCTAGAAGAGCGTTTAGTGGGCAACGGGATTCAATCGCCTTTTTTGAGAGCATTGGTGATTGCAGATGGGTTGCTTGGTTTAGTAATCAATGCAAAGCGTTTTAGTAAAGAGATCCGTGGTTTTAAGTTTTTACAGGTATTCAATGCAGGCGCGCCGCTTGCGACGGCTTACTTTGCGATTTTATATGGTGTGATTGTCTACTATGCGCTGCAATTTGTTCAGCCATTTGAATTGCCTAGCTGGGGAGCTGAGTTACTTGCGGTTGCTGAGTTCTTGATGGTAGTGCTGATTTTGCCAAATGTTGTCCGCTCGTTTTCGCTTAATTTGGTGACCTCTTCAATGCATTATTATGGCGGTGTGAATAATGTGTTGGAGCAAACACATGTGATCACCAGTCGCTGGTTTTTACCCTTTCAATTATTTTGTTTTGACTTCGGCCGTACGCACACCATTCATCATTTCGTGCCTAATCAGCCCTTTTATATTCGACAAATGATTAGTAAAAAAATACGGCCAATTATGGCTCTGCACGGTGTACGATTTGACGATTTGCAAAGCTTAAAGCATGCAAATCAGTACCGAGAAAAGCGCAGGTAGGCTGCTTTTTGTAGCCATGGGGTCAATCAATGGGGTCAGAGTCATTGATCCTTTTCAAAAATACTTAGCTTTAATTGATTATTAAAAAGCCAAAGAGAGTGTGAGGTTACAGTCTGAATGAGGTCAGTTCTCTAAAGCTGTCTAAGCAATCAACGACTCTGACCCCATTAAAATTAATGCACGGTTATTGGGTGATCATTCACCACCAAAGACTGGCCATTTTTCTGGGCGCGAAGAAAGCTCGATACGAGAACATCGTTGGACAAGGTATTGATATCGTCGACCTCTTCGACCATACAAAACATAATGGACTCCCAACCTAAGTCTTTAATAAACGTCTTAAGTTGGTTGATATTATCTTGATAGTTTTCATCGGTTGTTAATAGGCCGATAGAGTGCTTATTGCCGTGTTTGTACTTTCCTTTTTGAGTGGCCGAGCATTTTGCATACCCGCTTAACACATACACTGTACTTTCGCTTTTATTCATAATGATGACATTACCCAATTGAATTTGGGTTCTCTAATGCATTTTTCAAACCAAACTTATCAGTATCTCGATATTGCATGTCTAAGCCTTGAAAGTATTGAGGAAAATTATCTCTTACCTATATCAGAGAACCATGCCTCATAAAGGTGTCAATTTTTTGCAAAACAGAGGGGGAAAGGGGGCAGAGTAATTTGATTTCACACAAAAATACTCAGCTCAAGTTAATGGGCATAAAATTAAAGTGTCGATACGACATGACTTATTACGCTCAGAAATGCTAAACGCGTAACTCTTTAATCGGGCTTATCTCATTTGACGCCAAAGTTAGGTTAATTGCCAAGCGTTATCCAGAGGTCTTTATTATTTGTGGGGGTTGATTGCGACAAAAATGGATTGTTTATCGTTAATATCGTTTTATTTTGCCATTGGCTGAGAGGAAATAGGTGTTTAGTGGCTGAATGGGTTTTCATATAGTGATCAAAACTCCCATCTTCTAGCGCACGGGTTAACCCTAATTTAAGGTCATTAATGAGCTGTTTGTTGTCTTTGTGTGTAAAAAAGTACATCGGGAAGCGATAGTGTAGTATCAAATCATCGTAAACCATTAAATCGGGCATGATTTTATTGCGACTTACCACTTCAGAAAATGCCTCGTTTATACCTCTTGGAAATGCTTTACACCTTCCGGCATACACTTGTTTAAACATGTTTTCGTAAATGACATTTGTAGTAACACTAAGGCCTGCCGCTAACATAATATCGGTATCTGGCCAGTGTTGCCCTTGGCACAGTGAAATATTTTTAAGCGATTCTATGGACTTAATTTCAGAGAAGAACGGCGCATTGTCTTTGTGAATCGTAAAAACGCGATACCCAAGCAACCCCTTGTTAAGTGGAATGCGCACGACGCCCAACTCAGATTCTCTCTGATGATTAGTGCCAGCCCAATATAAGTCAATTAAGCGCCCTGACTTTAATTCAGAGAGTGCACGGTCTTGCACCATGTAAGGAGAAAACTGAATTCGAATTGGTTTATTTAGCTTTTCAAATGCGAGCTCGATAAGACCGACGTAGTAGTTGTGAGTGCTATCATGTTCAGATTGGCTACCGCGCACGCGAATAGTCTCACTTGCAATAGAAGTGTAGCTTAATAGCAATAGCCAAATAAGAATGACTTTGTTCATTGGCTTCTCTTAATTACTTTTTACTTATACTAGCGTAGTGCATATTTTTAACTTTCGTGACGTTTGTCTGCAAATCAATGGGGTCAGAGTCGTTGATTCTATGAAATAGAAAAACTTGCTCATATATCTATAAGTTACACTTTACGAGCAGGCTTAGATTAAGTTTGAGGTGCTCATTTTGACTTGGCTGAAGTAATGCAATGAGGCGTCGTTATATTTCTTCACTGGGATGTGGGCTACTTTTTTTGGGCTTTCCAAGTTCCACCGTATCGATATGATTGCGCATAATGCTTTTTGATAATAAGTAAACAGCGGCCACAATCAAACTGCCATTGGGTGATTGTGTTATGGCGACAGCGATACATAACTGCTTTACTTTGTTTGCATTGTGCACAGAGTTTATGGCGTATTCATATAATATCTCACTTATTGATTATATTGAAAAAACACACTTAAATTACATTCATTTAGTTTTTCTAAGTTGGTAACTAAGTGTTCAGAACAGTGCCTATAAATACGAAGTTAATTGTAGTTCGAACAGTGTCGCTCATTTAATGCATTTAATTATATTAAAAATGATTAATGCTATAAAAATCAATATATAAGAAAGTCCGTAACCTCGAATGGCTCTTGCTAATTTAAACTAGAAAAAATACTTAATGACTCTGACTACTTTAAAATTTAGATAAAAATAAGGTGAGGAAAAAGTTTTATTTTTGTGTTGATCAAAAAGTGTGCTGGTGTTAGTGTTTTGTAAAATAAAAACAGAAAAGGAAATTAAAATGAAACTAAAACTAAAAAGTAAACCAATTAAAAACCTTTCGAAGGGTAAAAGTGCGTTACAGGCTGATGTTACACCTCAAGTAGGCGGTGGATATACTATCGATCATACTAGATTAGCTAGCTGTTGGGTTTGTCATATTACTAAGTAGTCGCGGAATATCGCCACTAGTCAAAGGGATCAGAGTTGCTGATCCCTAAATAAAATACCTACGAAATAGATAAGTAACTAGAGATTTTCACTTTGTAGGTTTCAATTTATGCTTTGCTGTTAGTAAAGCGATTTTTACTTCAACTCTTCAACTTCTTAATAAGATAGCAGCGTGATTTGGTTCTAAGCTACATGTGTCTTTGCTCAGTTTATTTAGATTTAGACAGTGCGCATTGTGTCATATGGCTAGTACAGCACACGTTTTACACATATTGGTAAAACACAAGGAGCAAGTGGAAGATATTCTTAAGCAGTTAAAGAAAGATGTTAAGTTTCAAACTTTAGTTAAAAACGCTCAAAGAGTGGGATTTGGGAGAGTTTAGACGCGACACGATGCTTCCTCAATTTGATAAAGTTTGCTTTTCTTATGAAGTATTCACACCACAGCTAGTCAAAACAAAATTTGGCTGGCACATCATCAAAGTATTGTACCGCTTATAAAATATCAATAAGGTCAGAGTTGTTTGATCTCACCTAAAAGGTCTCCAGCCTGATTAGAAGTCAAAGAATGATCCGCGCTCTCAAATGCAGCCAGCTCATATACTCATCCGCATGTTTTTAACGCCTTATTACATAAAACTCCCCGAGCTCATTATCGGGCTGTGCCTTAAGGTGTGCGTCTAAAGCGCAATTTACAGGATCACAACTATGGCACTAGAAGACTTATTGGTTCGCTGGTATGACGCAAATGGCAAAGCGGCGGCTACGGTAGCAGACATGGATAAAGAAGAGCTGGTTATCGGCCCATTTAAGCTTTGGTTGTTAAAAGACATGGCGGTCACTTTATCTGGGCGAAGACATTTTTTTGCATTCCACGTCAGTGACACCAACGTACTCTCAAGCAGATACTTTTGGGAATCGAGCAGCGAAGGCTGTTGGCGAGCGGGTACTGGTCACGATGACAATGGTCGATTTAAAAAGGGTCGTGAGAGGGACTTTGGAGGTTACATTTTCGAAACGCAATTACACCACCTACTCGAAGCCAAGCTCAATAGCAGTTTTGTTGAAAAGAGTCAGGCTGGCGACCTGTTCAGTGTCGTCAAAAAAATCGGTGATGCGCCTAAAAAGAGTTTAGTTGAGGCTTATCTAAAAGACGGTATTTTTAATATCTACACTCCTTTGATCAGTTATGAAAAAGCCCTGACCAATGTATTAGCGGGCAGACTCGACAGTATTGACGAAGACTTCGTTAAAGGCCAAATCGGCGCGACCGATTTACAGCAGGAGATTGAATCTGCAACGACCCCGACCAAGCGTAAACGGCTCAAGCAAGATGATACTTTTTGGCGCGGCCTTAATGACTGTTTGACCCATAAGGTTGCTAATGGTGACTACCACTACAATTTAAGCACTCTGGACGATAAACGCGTTAATATAGAAACCTATCAATATCGCGGCGACAAAAATGTCGACATTGAGATTGCTTATACTCAGGACAATTTTCAGTTATCGTTCAAGAGCAAAGATTTAAGGGTTGAAGACACCATCAATACGCGTATTTGCTGGGTTAAATCTGTACGTATTGCAGATGCCGCGCTAACCAGTTTCGGCAACTATGCCAAGTTTCCGATGGATCTTTGCTTTTTACCGCAAAAAGCCATGGATTATAACGAACAGGTGGGTCTGACTTCGAAGAATCGCCAGGGGTTAAATTATGGCTCAGGCGGCCAATACACCTGCCTAGCTTTGTACGATGAAAAGTATTGCCCGCTCATACAGCAATTCAAACGCGAAAATAATTTTTCATTGTTCACTCAAAAAGCGCTCTTGCCCGTGGTCAAGACTTATGCCGATGCCTTAACCGCCAGTTTTGACCCCGCAAAAATCACCCAACTAAAAGAGGCCATCGCCCATGGTTGCGACGCTTACGTAGTAAAAAACGGTGAGATTAAGGGGTCAATAATACATCGTCATGGTAAAACAGGTGTAAACAGGGCTAACGCCTTTAAAGACAAAATTAAGGGCTGCGTTACTTTGCCTGATATCACATCGGCCATTGACCAACTATTTCGCCTTAATCAAGTCGATGGGAACAACCAAGGCGGTAGTATCAATCATAACCCCAGTTCGCTGATTACCTACATCTACAAGGATATATTCCCATTACTCGAAACGGCTGGTCTACAGTTGAATGACCCGAGCAACTCGGTGATTAAAAAGGTGCTGATCAAGCATTTTACTGGCAGTGCTAATTGTTTGGTGCGATTGGGCGTTATTGTCGCACTTTACAAATATACCGCAGACACTGCCACCCAGACTGATTTGGGCGTGATCCTCAATGCAATAAAAGGTTCTCTTTGATATATCATTGATTTAAGTACGAAGGCCATGGTGGCCTTCACGCTTAAACTAAACTTGAAAGTGCTCAACCACGTCGATTTTAAATCCGGCAGGGTCTTGTAAAATAAAGTGTCTTTGCCCCCATTGCTCCTCTTTATAGTGCATCGCTATGTCTAATTCTTGTGCTTGTGCATAGGTATAAGCTGCTCGAGCATCATCCACTTCTAGCGAAATTACATATCCATCTTGTTCCATTTTGGGATGCAGAAAATCTGGTTGAGAAGGGTGGTTTGGATGCAAGAATCCCAATTGAACACCAGAGCTTGGCTGCACTAAATGTAAGTAAAAGTCCTCTTGATAAAAAACGGCAGTAAACCCAAAAAGGGTATGGTAATAGTCTTTTATAATTTGGAGGTGTGGTGTGACCATCATCGGAAACATGGCTTGTACTTTAATCATATTTATACCTTTTTAACTTGATTATGTTGATGTCACATATACTGCGTTATTCAGTTTTGCTTTTATTGTATAAAACGGACAAGTTTTGAAATTTTCTGGGGGTAACACCGGCAAAGCGCTTAAAGTGCTTAATAAAATGCGCTTGATCATAGTAGCTATCTTGCCAAGCGTGCGTTTCAGGTGTGTTTATCAAAGCTTTTAATGAATGTTGAAAGCGTAATACTTGCGTAAAGTCTTTGGGGGAAAGGCCTAGGTGGGCATGAGTTAAGCGACGTAATTGGCGCGCAGAGAGACCAAACTCGCTGCATTGTTTGTCTGATAAAGGCATATGGGTATTTAGGTGCGCTTGGCTGTACCGAATAAAGTTTATCAGTCTTGGGTCTAATTGAGGTAGGTTCACTTCTTTTAATAACAATTGAGATAACGCTTTGCAGCGAGATGAAAAGTCTAAGCTGGACTGTAAAATTTCATAGGTATTTTCAATTAAATCAAATGGAAACAAACTTGCGGCATCAACAGCGCCATAGCTTGCCCAGTCACCCAAAGGGGCCTTGCACAAACTTGTGTGCCCAAGCAAGTTAAAGCGAATACCAAAAAACTGTGCGGGTCCCTCAAACTCGAAGGTATTGGCACAGGTAAAAGGAGCGATAAGCATATTATCATCAAAACAATTGAGATTAATTATCCAATCAACACAGTTGTCCGGAACACTGTGGTATGCAAATTGACCTAATGGGGTATGTATTTGCCAAAATAGATTCACCCAACGACAAAGGGGGGTTGGAGCGTGCAATGTTTGGTACTGCTCTGCAATCGCTACTTTACCTTGAACGGGATGATAGTTAAGTCGAAGCATATGGTCTTAAGTATGACATTGGTTGATAAGTAATATTGGTTCGCACGCCAAGGGAGTTAAACAATTGATACTATATAACACAAGACTACACGATTTTTGAATCAATGGGGTCAGAGTCATTGATCAATTCTTAAAATTCCTTGTTGTGACAAACACATGTCTAGCTAAAGAATAAGTGATACTTGAATTGAACTATGGCGAGTATGCCTAAACGTATATAGAGCAGGTAAATATTCAAATGTATTGCTTTGTTGGTAAAACCAACAAAGCAATATGCAGTTTATCTAGCGTCTTTATTCAGCTGCTGTTTTTGCTGTTTTGAAGTGAGTGATGAGTGGCTTGATACAAAAGTGTGCAAAAAAAGATACCGCTACAAATAGCACTACGCCCACAAATGGGATCATAGGACCTGTAAAATAGGCCCCGCCTAATATGTAACCGACAATGGCTTCAATTCTGTACAGGGGTAAAAAGAGTGCAATAAATACCAGGAACATTAATATCGATACTGCGATTGTAGAATAGCCTAGGGTAAAAATAGTTGATTGAATGAGACTAATAAGTAACATGCCTAAAAAACTAAAGCTGGCCATTTTATTAAACTCAGTGCGAGCCTGCCCACTTTTTAAATGCCGACCTCTTTGTTCAAGGCTGTAAGCGGTGACCCATACCAAGCTGGGTAATATAACAAGCCCCCACCAATTTGACAAACCAGGCATATTCTCTCGCGCTAAAAAGTGATGAGTAACAACACCACCATGCAAGCTTTCCCAAATTAGTAGAGTGATCTGACAAACGATAACCACCATCAAGAGGTAATTTCTTGTTCTTTTTATATCCATAATACAGTTCCTTATTTTGTACAGTAAGTGCATAGTCATACAGAGCAATAAGCACACCAAATATAAAGTATTGTATTTTCAGTAGGTTGTTATTTTAAAAGGGATGCATTTTTTCTCAGCTACCAATTGTTAGTGATTTTAATGAATAAGTGGCGAGAACCAGTAAAAACTGACTCAGTGGCGTCGGCTCAGTTGCAGTAGAAAACGACGCGCGCAAATCATATTTGTTTATGGGTACTACCCTGTTTAATCAGACCTCAAAATAGCTCATTTCACTGTATGTACTTTGTCCACTCATACCCCAACTTCAAGACCGCTTTTCTAGGCGAGCTTTGCTTCTAGCGGGCGAGCGCAGCAGCCTACGTAATAATCTGTAATGGTGATTAATATAGAGAATGCTAGTTTGGTTATTGTTCGTGAATGCAGTATTCACTAATTAGATATGATTTTTACTGAATCTAGAAAGGAATTAAAAAATGTGCACCGACTTTTCAATCAAAGCTCTAACATTGAATCCAGATAAAAGTATTCCTGTAATAGGCCGCTCTATGGAGTTAGGTCCTAATTTAAAATCACAGATATTTTTTCGATCTCAAAATTTTGAATATACGCAGCTAGCAGGGCACTCATTGGATATATTGGCTGAGGATAAGACCAGAGAGCATTTTATCCTTCGTCCGGATATTAATAAAATCACCCCGTTACTGTTAACTTGGAAAGGGAAGTATGACTTTATAGCTCTAAATGGTTTTGCGACTGAAATTAGTGACGTACTTGATTTAAAGAGCGATATAAACGCAAATATTGCGACCAATGGAATGAATAGCGAAGGCCTGACAACAGGGACAATGGTGTTAGCACAATCAAAATACCAAGACCCTCTCGACGAGCACAATAAGCCCATTGCATTAAAAGGTGTGATCTATTATCCGAGTCTAACAACGTGGATTTTGTCTAACTGTGCAACCTGCCAAGATGTAATTGATGGCTTGCAATATGGGCAACTTAAAGTCAATAAACATGGTTCTAAGCTAAAAGAGAGCAAAGTTGCCAAGAAAGACAAAATAGTGGTTGCCAACCCTTTCATACCAAGCTCGGTACCTAGTGCTATGAATTTTCATTTCCCTGTTCATGATGCACTTGGAAACAGCATTGTATTGGAATATGTAGATGGGCAATTACAAATCACGGATCTAAACCCGATTGGTGTGTTAACTAATGATCCTTTAATTAGTTGGCAGCAAGAAAATGTGATCAACAATTATGTGAATGTGGTGCCATTTAACTTCCAAAATGATGATGGATACCCAGATGTTCCGAATGTTGATGTCGCTCATCGCACAGCGTATAAATTTCATTGTTTTTCTCATGCCCAAGGCACCGGGTTTTCGGGTTTACCTGGGAGCTCAACGCCTGTAGACCGCTTTGTTCGAGCTGCAATGATGAGTAATTTCTCATTCCCTGTTTTTCAACTTTTGGAACCGGGAGAGGTGGAGAGTGTTAAGCTATTCAAGAAAAATGCCAGTGACTATGCAAAAGTTTACAATGAAAGGCTACCGATAGAAGCCGATATTGAAGTTGGTATTGCTGATGCAACCACATTGGCATTTCATATACTGAATACGGTTGATATCCCATTGGGAACCAGTCGCGATTCACAAGGAAGAAAAGTACACGATTATACTCAATGGGCAACCGTCGCTGATTTAGTCAACAAAACATTTTCGGTTCGAATGTACCAATCAACACAGGTTTTTGAATTCAAATTAGAAAATATTGATTTTGAAGGTTTGGAATCTCACGTACATTCGCTTGATGTAACGATTAAGTCTGTAGACTTAACTGATGTAGTTAATCAACACTCTTCGTTTGTAAAGCAGTCACAGCAGCAGACCGTTTAATCGAACTTAAATCAATGGGGTCAGAGTCAATGGTTTCTATCGAATTACATGTTAGACCTGGCCTTTTATATCTTCTGTGATTGTTCACAAAGTCACACTTAGCTTTTATCCATATTACTTGTAATTAGTGCCTAGCACTCATCATTCACGGCGTTTTGGTGTATTATTGCTGTCATAAAAAGTGCAATAATTTGAAAGTGAGCATTGAGTGATATGGCCAGTACAGCACATGCCTTACACATATTGGTAAAACATAAAGAGCAAGCAGAAGATATTCTTCAGCAATTAAAAAAAGGGGCTAAGTTTCAAACACTAGCAAAAAAACATTCGACCTGTCCATCTGGTAAAAAAGGGGGGGATTTAGGTGAATTTAGGCGCGGTACCATGGTCCCTCAATTTGATAAAGTCTGCTTCTCTTGTGAAGTGCTCACGCCGCAGCTAGTTAAAACGAAATTTGGCTGGCACATCATTAAAGTCTTGTACCGCACGTAAAATATCAATGGGGTCAGAGTCATTGATCCCAATGTAAAATACTCAGCTATAGTTAACAGACTAAACACTAAAGGATTAGTGATACTATGGCTAGACTGCCCAGATTAAACTTACCCAATATTCCTCAACATGTTGTTCAGCGTGGTAACAATAGGCAAGTGACTTTTGTCGAAAATATCGATTACGCTGTTTATTTAGATAAGTTAAAACAGTATGCGCATGAATACGATGTGCAAATACATGCATACGTTTTAATGACAAATCATGTGCATTTACTGCTTACACCAACCACCGCCAATGGGGTAAGTAAGCTTATGCAGTCACTAGGGCGTTACTATGTAGGTTACTTTAACCGTGCTTATCAAAGGACTGGTACTCTCTGGGAAGGGCGTTATAAGTCAACCTTGGTGGAGACTGACAATTACTTTTTGCTAGTCAGCCGCTACATCGAGCTTAACCCTGTGCGTGCTAATATGGTGTCTCGCCCAGCGGACTATACTTGGTCGAGTTACCAGCATAATGCGGTGGGCAAACGGGTTGAGTTAATTACAGAGCATGCGCTGTACAGGGCGCTTGGCGTAACTGATCAAAATAGACAAGCGTGTTATCGCGCCTTATTTGAAAAACAAATACCCGCAAAAACGTTGGCGGATATACAGAGTGCTACCAACAAAATGTGGGTACTTGGCAGTGATAGGTTTAAACAGCAAGTTGAGGCTTTGGCGGGCAGAAGAGCCACGCCATTACCACGAGGAGGGGATCGTAAGTCAACAACATATAAAAAACAAAGCAGCAATCAATGACTCTGACCCCATTGATTTTAAAGTATGTCTGCGGGCTTCCCTTCTCTAGCTATTTTGCCATCTTTAATCTCAATGATGCGGTCCATCATGGTAAGTACATCATAAGAATGCGCAATAGAAATGACGGTTTTACCTTTCATAAGCGTTTTGAGGGTGGCAATAAACTGTGCTTTTAAGTCGGGGTCTAGGGCGCTAGTTGCTTCGTCCAGCAAGAGTATTTTTTTATCTCTTAATATGGCTCTAGCCAATGCTAGGCGCTGGCGTTGGCCTCCAGATAACTGTCCACCATTTTCACCGATAAATGCACATAAACCTTGGCGACCTCGGGTATCTTCGTAGCTTTGCACAAACTCTAGTGCATTGGCTTTTTCGAGTGCTTGCCTCACGGATTCTCTGCTTACATTGTTCAAACCAAATGCGATATTCTCAAAAATACTTTGATTGAATAGACCAATATCCTGATTTAAAAAGCTTAGCTCGCTACAAACGCTATCGGTTGAAAAATCTTCGATATTTTTGCCATCTACATAAATTGCACCCTCTTCAATCTCGTCAATACCTGAGAGCATATTGAGTATTGAAGATTTGCCTGCCCCAGACGGGCCTATGATCCCGACTTTTTCTCCCGCTTTTATTTTTAGAGATAAACCGGTAAAGAGAGGCGCTTTGTTTTCATATGCAAACACAACATTTTTGAAGGTAATTTTACCTCTAGTTACGTTGAATTTACCCTCTTCTTCAAAAGGCTCGACGTCTTCAAGAAACTCGTTAATTACCTCTCTACCGACAGTGACTTGACCCCAAGAAACAAAAAAAGCGTCAAACTCATCTTGGCACCATTCCGACAATGAGATGACCCGATAAACTAAGGCTAAAACCATTGAGAATTCGCCAATGGAAATGCTGTTATCAATCCATAATTTCAAACATAAAGCACCTGTACCAACAACTAAAATGCCATTGAGCAATCCTGTCATAGATGCAAAGTTCGAGAAGACACGATATTCTTTCGCGACAACTCGGCGATGCCTTGTCGCCCATTTTTCTACGAACTTTTGTTCGTATTCTTTATTCGATAGCATTTTTACTGTGCGAATACGCGCAAAGCGCTCTGTGAATTTGCCAGTGATCTCAGCGCAGCTTTCTGCTTCTAGTCGATTAGTGACTTTGGCTTTGGGTATCCATTGCCAAATGAGTAAGGCTAAAAATACGCTGGTCCAAATTAAAAAAGGTAAAATAAGCCAACCGTCAATATTACCAACATAAAATAGCAGCGCGCCCAAGAAGGCGAGTAAGAAGCCCGCAAATCCACAAAACTGCAAGACCACATCGATGATGGCTTCAGATGTATCTACAATCACAATGGCTGTTGAGCCAGGGTCATCCTCTTCGTGGTAGCTTGCGGGTGAGCCTATCAATGTACGATACAGTTTTATGATGGTGTTTTTTTGAAGGTTAGGCCCCAATAACTGATGAAAAACGAGGTTTTTACCTAGGGTAATTGTGGGAATAACAATCGCAATGGCAATTGCGATGATGGCTAAATCAACTCCTTTTTCGTTCAACTGGGCACGATCGCCAGAGGTGTCCAGCCAATCAACTAACTCTCCTAAAAAGTCGAAGGTAACAATCTGCAAAACGCCGCCTAACAACGCAATGATAAACGCAAGCGCTATCCAGCTTGAAAACTCCTTTGAGCACTGGCGAATAAAAGGTAGGTTGTGGTGGGCTTCATTTAACTGACTGTCAAAAGTGTCTTTGTGACCTAATCTTTCAAAGAGTTTAAATAATGATTTCATCGCATTATATCGCATCTGGATGTATGGGGCCTGACTCAGATGGGGCCTGAGTTCGGTATAAATAAGCCACTGATTAGGGCGTGACTCCTCATATCAGTGGCTTGTTCTTCAATGTTAATGTGCGTTTAGGGCAAGTTGGGTAATTAACTAGTCTTCGTCTTCACTTTCATTAGATGTTTCTGGGGTGTAATCGTCCCAATCTCCTGCTTCTGGCATTGATAGCTCATCCACGTTTTCACAATTGATTGCTTGATTCACATAGTCTCGCATGTCTTTCGATAAAAAGAAGGAACCAAAATGCGCTTCTGGTGAGTAATACTTAGTTTGAATATCTGCTTTAGCAAAACGCGATTCAAGCTCTTCAATCGACAGGGTGTTGATACTGCCATTTCTCGTCGCCCAAATAAACGCGTGTGAGCCGCCAAAGTAGTCGTAGCAACCACCCAAGTAGATACCGGCAGGGTTATTAAATGCCTGAGTCAATCGGGAAACCATAGACTGCATCATATAAGGTTCAAAGTAAGGGGTACCACCTTGTGCGACCAAAATACCATCAGCTTTGAGGGCTTTTAAGCAATTTCCGAAAAATGACTGGGTAAAAAGTGTTTCTGATGCACCTCCATCTGGATCGGCTGCATCTAGAATGATCAGATCAAAACAATCTTGGTATTGAGAGATAATATCTGCACCGTCGCCAATACGAAGCACAAACCTTGGGTCATCAAATGCGCCATTGTTGATTTCTGGCAAATACTTACGGCTTAATTGGACGATTTGTTCGTCAATATCCACCATAACCACATTCTCTACGCTGTGGTGTTTTAAAACTTCGCGCGCACTACCACCGTCACCACCGCCAACGATAAGTACGTTTTTTACGCGATTATGAACAAGAATAGGAACGTGAGCCATCATTTCATGATAAATGTGTTCGCCTTTTGTGGTGACTTGAATACCGTCATCGATGCGCATGACTTTGCCAAGGTGGCGGGTTTCAAAAATGCTAACGTCTTGAAATGCAGTTTCCACATCGACTAAGTCTTGTTCTGAACGAAGTGCAATGTGAACGCCACTTGTCATTTGCTCATAATGCCATTTTATATTTGTCATTTGCGTTATTACTCCGTTTTGTTATGCGGTTTTGAGGGTTGTTTTTAACTGGTTGTGTAAAAGAGGTTGGAACTCTCCAAAGCGAGTGACAGTGCCTCCCCTTGTGAGGGTATTAACCACCATCTTGCCCGGCTGGAAGTAGCGTTCGATGATCGGTAGACACAACTCTGGTTGTGCGTCACCACACATAAAAATGTCCATGGCAGCAAAGTTAAACTCAGGCCAAGTGTGAATCGAAATATGGCTCTCAGCTAGAATAATCATGCCCGATACACCGCCATTTGTTTCGAAGGGGTGTAAATGGGTATTCAAGATCGTGGCGTTTGCAGCATGGGCACACTCAACCATCATGTCTTCTATACGCTTCTCACCGACTAAGTTTGAAGCATCGAATATATCGACGATTATATGTTGACCCAAAGGGTGAACTGACTGTGGCTCTGAAGAGGGTATATTCATTCTTTTACTCAGTTTTTGTTGAAACGGCGCTCCGGGGCATCGTCTTTTTCAATACTTTTGAGGCGATGTAGACAAACACCTAGCGGCCCAATACAGACGCATTTGAGCACTGAATTGTGCAACGATTGTGGAATCCGAGATCAATGGGGTCAGAGTCGTTGATTTTGACACTGTTATCTTGTTTATTTGTTAAAGGTGTTAAAAGCAGGCATCTACGAGCGTTCAACATGGCCGCCGTCGCCATATAAGATTTAAGCGGCTACAGTTATTTTCTTGTCTTTGTTGATGCTGAGTATCCTATTTTAACGTAAACTAACTAGGTTATATTTCTATATCTATGTGCGTTCGAAGTTCGTACCCTATAGATACACACCTTTTACTCAGCCAGCCAGTGATAGGCTCGAGTATTCCTTGTTTTGAAGGCAACTATGAAAAAAACATTTGAGTTAACTCACCCAAAAATTAAATTAGCCAGGCGTGTTGACGCGGTTAAATATGAAATTAAAAAATATCTGAAGCGCGAGCGTAATAAAACTCTACCTGCAGGTGTTGATTTTTGGGACTTTGACTGTAAGTTCGGTAAAACTGAAGCAGAAGCTCAACCAGTGCATGTATCGCAAATTAATAAGCTAATAGATCAGACACAGCTTGAAAATCTTACATCATTTTATGTTGAGATATTGGCGAAAGCTGGTTACAGACAGACGCGTTTGGATGACGAAGAGTAAAAACAATTAAAGGGGTTAGAGTCGTTGAGTTTGATCTTTTAAATTCAAAGAATCAATGACTCTGACCCCATTGATTTAGGTTTGTTAATTGACCGCTTTTGGTGCCTTTGATGCAGTTGCCAGTCTCGTTTCAAGACGTTCTAATTGCTCTGCTAACGCGTTTTGTGTGATTTCAAGTTGCGCAAGCGTGCCACCAATTTCTACCTGTTTGGCATCTCTGCCACGTGATTGAGATTTCAATTGATCTAGGTCGGTGTTTATCGAGGATAACTGCTTTTTTAATGCCTGTGCCGCCTGCTGTTGTTCTTCTAATATCGATAATTTAAAGGCTAAATCGGTTTGGCTTTGTGAGAGTGTCGCTACTTTTGTTGCGACACCTGATTGGGTGTTAGCCTGCTCGCTTTGATTTTTTGCAATGCTGCTAGTTTGCTCTTTTAACTTTTTGATTTCAGATTGGTTTCTTCGCCAAGCCGACGCCCAAAGTTTATCCATTTGTGACCAAAGCTCATCGGTGCGTTCGCTCAAAGCTGCTAACTTTGCCTGTATCGCTCCTGCCGATGCGCCCATTTCTTCGCCTGTTGCAGACAGCGTGCGTTCCAGCTCTGCAATACGCTTGGTTGACTCGAACAATTGAGCCTGTGTGGTTTGGTTTTGTTGGTAAAGTCCATATGACCCGGCAGCCAATGCAATAATTGAGATTGCACCTAACCAACTCATTGCGCCCGCTTTTTTTACCGGAGCCGTTTGTTGTTCGGGGCCTTCGCTAGAAGAAGAAGGTTGACTATTAGAAGGGTTGAGGGACTGTTTATAGGTTTCAACCTGATCTAAGTCGGGCGTAATACTGGGTAATTCAGGTTCAATTCTTTTATCCAACGCACTTTCCTCGCTTGGGTTTATATGGAATGGGGCAGCTTACTTGAAATCTGTCGTAGATGGAATCCACAAATGACTTGAGTTAGTGTCGCTATGTACATTGAACACGCGCTTAATTTTATTGATTTATCCGCTATTGGCCTGATTTGTCAGAAAAGTATCTAGCAATACATGGTGTTTTGGATGCAAAGAATAGATGGGCAAATGACGCGTCACGCCATCAACCTGAAAAATGCTAATACTTAAACTTTGCACTGTACCGAACAATCGCACTGTCTTGAGGTTGTCATATATTCTGAAAATTCTCTCTTAAGCCCCGTCAATGCTGGCGTTTTATGTGCCGAATCGTATTTTGCTGTAACGATGCAAATGTGAATTTTTTAATAAATGCGCGATTTTCATTATTCCATACTGGCGGGTAATTTTCTTCCTGCTACTTTTTTGTATGAAACAGCACTAATGAAATGATTATTAGTTACAGCGCCAAGGATCTGCCGAGTGTACTGGTAGAAGCTTGACTAAATGGACTCTTTTACAGGCTAGGTATTATGGGGATCTCATACCACAGTTATATTGGCACAACTGTTGACCAGCTGCCAAAATTACCGTGTTCTTCAAACGGACACCTTTCTCTAAGCACGCCAGTCGGTAGTTGCGTCGATAAATATGGTCGTATTTGGTTGGCCGATACGGCACATAACCGCGTATTGGTGTTCGACTCTGAAATGGATCAAATTCTTGCAAGCTATGGCACTGTCGGGGCTGGGCAGGAACAATTCAATATGCCGTTTAGGTTGCATGCTCATCCGGATAAAAATTGGGTGTATGTTACAGATATTGGTAATTTCCGAGTTCATATAGTGGAATACACCGAGCAGTTACATCTCCGCTCGATTAAAGTCTTCGGTTCTGAGCCTGAGGTCGAACTTAAGGGCCCCAATGGCATTGTGGTGCATAGTGGTAAAGTGTGTGTGGCTGATGAATTTTATGAAGGGCCAAATAGCCAGTCCCGATTAGTTATCTTCAGCGAAGATGGCAAGTTTGAAAGATCAATTGAAGAGATAGAGCCGCAAGGTGGTGGAGACTCTGTTCACTTACTGTGGCCCCAAGGTCTGAGCTTAGATAACAATGGCAATATTTATATAGCCAACACGGGGTTCGCAACCGTAGTTCGTTGTGACTGGCAAGGTAAAGGGGTGACTTTTAAGGCGTCTGGTAAGTGCTACATCGACGGATTGGCACTCTCCCGTGGTGTGTCTGTGATCCAAAACCGTATGCTTATCCCCGGTGGTGAGCCAAACGCCATTTCAGTGTATGACTTAAATGGTCAGTTTATGGGTCGTTTAGACGGTTTTTTTGCGCCAGTGCAGGTTACCCAAGCGATAGAAGCAAACACTTTGCTTATCACCGAACCATTTTTAGCATCGTTGCAAAAACATGCTGTCAATTTATCCACCCTAAAAGGGGGCAAATCGCGGGCGACGCGAGTTCTAAAAACGATTGGCGACGAACGTGATAATCCTGGACAGCTGCATTTTGTGACCTCTGTTGTTGGAGACGTTACTCGCACGCAGTCGGGTTATTCAAGTAATGCTCCTATTTTTGAACATTGGGTTGAGCATCAGCTTGCATTTCAGGAGCAGCTGGTAAAAGTCATGCAACCACCTGGGCTACCTTCTTGGTTGAGCATTGCTTTATCGGCGCAAACGGAATGGGTGCAACGGTGGCAACAGACTATGGTGCGGATTTTCTTGAATGATAAGTTTGATGATCCAGAGGACCTGCTTTGGATGATGGACTCAGGTAATTACCAATTGCAAGCAACCGAAGATGGTCAAAGTGATTCAGCCAGACCCATTAGTTTACCCATGTTACCTGGGTCGTTAGGGATCTCGTCATTAATACCTAAGCGAGCGCTGCCGGGTCAATTAGATCCAGAGGTACCCTTGTTAGTTGTGAGTAATTATTTAAGTGGAATTGTGACTGTTTTACAGTACAACGATACATTGGGTGAAATGGTGCCTTACACCGTTTTCGGTGGTCTAGGAACTGGTGATGAACAACTTAATAAGCCGCAAGGGATAGCAATAGACCCCACCAATAACGATATTCTAATTGCAGATTCAGGCAATAACAGAATTTGTCGTTGGCGCCTTGCAGATACTGGTGGGCCTTTTTTAGTTCATACCTTTGGTCGTCTGGGCTCTGAGCATGGCGAGTTTCACACCCCTTCAGATATTACCGTTGATGCGCAAGGCACATGCTTTATCACCGACCAAAATAACAACCGTATTGAAGTTTATGATCAAGCAGGTAAATGGGTACGCAGTTTTGGTCAAGAGGGGTATGGCACCGACAATGGTAATTTTTTACTGCCAACGAGCATTGATCATGAAAATGGCTATTTGTTTATTTCTGATCTTGTGAATCGAGCAATCAAAGTTTTCACTTGCTCAGGTAAGTACGTGGAGTCGTTCAGCGGCTTTGGTGCAGACAGAGAGAAGGGACAGCTGTGGCTGCCTTATCTATTGCACGTTAAAAACAGCAAAGTCTATTTGCCAGATTGTGCGCTGAACAGAGTGAACGTTTATCAATTTAACATTTAACAAGGACTGTGCGTGCGCTGCAAGCCTTAACTGTGCAGTGGTGGCGTGTACAGGCAATCTCAGGGGGAGTTATGGAGAGTGTATTTAAGCGTGCACAGGGAAAAAAGCTGTTGCATCGTAAATCACAGGACGAAAAGAGAGTATGCCAAAAGTCAGAGGCACACTCTCGTGATCTTATGCAGCAATTTCAAGAAGTGATCCAACACGTTGAAAAAAACGGCAAGGACGAGGACACATGTCGAGAGGCACTACGCCGCCTTTACAGTAGCCATGAGTCCTGTTTTTCTTCTCAAAAAGTGACAGAACCGCACGAGTAGCTGGGAGGCTCTATGAACTATTCAATTCATAATGCACCGATCGGTGCCCGCGCATGGATGATAGTGGTGTTGTTTGCGGTAGGGTTATTCGCTAACTCTTTGCTAGATGCACATAATACGAATAAACATATGCGTGCCAACTATGAATATGGCGTACAACTTATTATTGAAAGCGCGCTGGGGGTGATTAACTATTATTATGAGCAAAGTAGCAGCGGTGTATTGAATGAAGAAGAAGCAAAACGCTTAGCGCTAGAAGCAATCTCAGCTATGCGATTTGACAACGGTAATTACATCTTTGTCTCAGATAAAAATGGGATCCAACTGGCATCCGGTTTAAAGCACTTGCTGGGGACCAATATTCTGCCTCTGAAAGACGGTAACGGTAAGCTGTTTGTTGAGGAGTTATATGCAACAGGCAAAAGTGGCGGGGGGTTTGTGGAGTACTTATGGAAAACGTCACCAGATGCCACAGAGTTGACTCCTAAAACCAGTTACGCTGACTACTTTCACCCATGGGATTGGATGATTGGTACAGGCATCAATATTACCGCTTTGGAGGAAGACATCGAGCAATCTCAGATGATTTCTCTGATGAATGTCGTAATGGTTTTGGCAGTGCTGTCCACCTTGGTGATTTATTTCATCAGAAGTATTACTAAACCAATTAAAAATACGGTTTCGGCAATGCGGGATCTCGCCAGTGGTGAAGGCGATTTAACACAGCGTCTGAAAGAAGAGGGCAGCAAAGAGTTGATTGATTTGGCACAGTATTTCAATCGTTTTGTGGGGTCAATTCAAGACATCATGCTCAGTGTCAGTGCTGCGGGAACACAACTGTCCGATTCTGCTAATCGACTTTCTTCCTCTGTGTCGAGTGTTGACATGAATCTAAATCAGCAAAGAAATGACACACAAGAGCTGGCTGGCGCCATGAATGAGATGCTCAGTGCGGTGACGGAAGTATCTGGTAGAACTGTGGATGCTTCAGAGTTCAGCGTAAAAGCGGCCAAGCAAACTGAACAAAGCCTTGAGATTATTGAATGTAACATTCAAAAATCTCAATTGTTAGCGCAAGACATCGGTGAAGCCAGCGAGGTAATTGCACAATTGGCTTCGGATAGTCGCAATGTAGATACCGTACTTGAGGTGATCCGAGGAATCGCAGAGCAGACCAACTTATTAGCACTGAATGCAGCTATTGAAGCGGCACGAGCAGGGGAAGCCGGACGAGGCTTTGCGGTGGTCGCCGATGAAGTGCGCACTTTGTCACTGCGTACGCAGGAATCGACGATTGAAATCCAAACCATTATTGAAAAACTTCAGGCGGGGGCTGAACAAGCTGTAGAAGTGATGAGCAAAGGCGCTGAAAAAGCTTCAAATACGTCCGAGATTTCTTCCTCTGCTGGTGATGCGTTAAATGAAATCGCGCAGGAAGTGCACGCTATTCAAGGTATGAATCAGCAAATTTCAGCGGCGACAGAGCAGCAAACTATGACGGTCAATGGCATTAATCAAAATGTCGCGAATCTAAATGATGGCTCATCATCACTGGCTAATGAGTCAACCTTAATGGCGACCGCCAGTGAAGAGCTGAGTCAGGTTTCTGACAATATGATGAAAATGATTAATCGGTTTAAGTTAGCTTGATACTGGTATTGATATCACACGCAATCAATAACCATTTCAATAGACGTTTTTTGACTGGTTGTGCTAGCACGCAGTAAAGTGCTAACACAACTGTATATAGCTTGAAAGTCATTCCTGCACGCTGTTTAAAAGCAAAGAACAGCGATAATGTAAGGTATTTTCAAGTGTTTAAGATGCTTGAGCGTCACCCCTAGTTATAACTCTCATCAACTTTCGGTCGTTGATTACGATTTTGGTCTGAGCGTTTCGATAACTTGTGCATCAACCCATTTGGGGGCGCCAACAACGTAGCGGCTGCCATCATGCCTAACTTTGGCATCACCACGCCAGTAAAATAGGTATTTGCCATCATATTAGCAAAGGGGTTATACGTACTAGGTCTAGCACTTAAAAAAGGTGTATTTAATGTGTTTTACATTTAGGAATGTAGCACCATATAACAATAATAAGCACCGCAAGATAATTAATGAAGGTTAAATATAAAGTGATTTTTTAGGCAAGCAATATTAAATTGCTTGCCGGTTTGAAAGAATTTAATTTACTTATTAATAAACGTTGTGATTGTGTTTTATTCTATCTGAAGCGTATTGTTTAATGTGTCAGGAGGGACTATCCCATGGCTTGTACCACCTGATACTTTTTTTACTTCGACGTTTGAGAGCTTTTTCATCGTTTTTTTATGAAGTTTCATTTAAAGTCCTTTTATATTTTGTTTGGTATTTAGTCGTTTTAATTTGGTTGGTTATGCTGGTTTGCTTTTGTTATTATAATTTGAATTTATTTTATATACTATTGTTTCGGTATGAAAGTTTTAATTTTATTCTTGCATTATAAGGGATGTTTTATTTTCCTTTTTTGAGCGGTTTCTCAAGTTTTTAATACGCAAATTAACATTAAAAAGTTAAATAATTTTCACTGTTTTTAAAGCGCCAGTGAAATAGTGCCTATTACATAGGTGTAAGCACGGGTGTAAGCACGGGTGTAAGCCAATGTTATTGGCTCATCGATATCTGGAAGATGTTAAAAAACGCAGTAAAAGTGAATTTGATAGTATGTGGTATTTGGCATAGAGCAGAAAATGTTTGCTGACTGTTGTTTATGGGGGGGTTATTTTCTTGATTAAAAGTAGCAGTTCAAATAGAGCTATTGTAGCTGCTACTGCTTAATTTTAGTCCTCAGGTCCATTCATGGTAAATACCAAGTGCTTGCGCATATCTTTTAAAATCACCCCTTTTTTGACCATGGCGGCACTTAAACGTTTTTGCCATTTTAGGAGATCAGGTTTTGCGGCTTCTAATGCTTGCTCATTTTCGAATTGGAAGCACAATAACAAAGAGCTAGGAAACAAGTGGAATTCCATATCAAACCAACATTGCAACATTCCTGGGATTTCTTCACGTGCTTGCGCTTCCAGCTTGTCAGCAACTGCAAGTACAAGTGCTTGTTGTTTTTCTTGCACTTTAGAGAGTTTTTTCATAATTGGGCTCCTGTCAAAAGCTAAATATCAGGCCTGTTAGGCGGATTATAACCAAGGCGGTTGCGAGTCAACAACCAGAATCAAAACAGAAGAGGAAAAGGCCTAAGTTGGAGCCTGTGATCAGCTAATAAATCACCAGTTCAATAACTCTAGAATATATCTCATTCCCAATCATTCTTTTCTACTAGGCAATAATTTATTACTGTGCACGCTAGATAAAAATTCAAATTATCTTCTTAGTTAGATTTTCTCATTTACAATCATTTATAGGTAAATTTATGTCCTTCATCGCTATGGTGAGCCTTGCCGTTTTCGCCGCAATTCTCATTGTATTGTTCCAGTCTCAGAAAAAAGGTGCAACGCTTTCTCGGCTCGTGCTTATTGGCCTTTCTTTGGGGAGTGTATTTGGTTTTGCATTACAGTTTTTGCTCGGAGAAGGCCATCAAGCCATTGAAGAAACTTTAAACTGGACGAATGTGGTCGGAAGCGGCTATGTCAGTTTACTTAAAATGATCATAATGCCGTTGGTATTGGTTTCTATGGTCGCTGCGGTGGTTAAACTTGATAAGTCGGGTGCGCTTGGCAAAATCAGTGGCGTGACCATTTCAGTGCTGGTGGTGACGACCATGATTGCAGCATTGATTGGCATATTTATCACCCAACTATTTGGTCTGAGCGCAGAGGGTTTAACTGAAGGGGCGCGAGAAACATCACGTATTGCGGTGCTAGCATCTCGCAGCGAAACGGTCAGCGAGCTGTCAATTCCACAAATGTTGGTAAGCTTTATCCCTACTAATATCTTTCAAGATTTAGCATGGGAGCGTTCAACGTCAATTATTGCGGTCGTGATATTTGGTATTTTAACAGGTGTTGCGGCGCGAAAAGTGATGAATGAGCGTGAAGAATTAGAAGCTCCTATTCGTACATTTGTTGAAACGCTTCAAGCAGTAGTCATGCGATTGGTTAAAATGGTGATTTCGCTGACACCATATGGTGTTGCTGCGTTAATGGCAAAGGTGGTCGCGACTTCCAGTTTGGCTGATATCACCAATTTGCTAGGCTTTATTGTAGCCTCTTATTTGGCGATTTTCTTAATGTTTGTCGTACATGGTCTGCTAGTTGGACTAGTTGGTGTAAGTCCTAAACAGTTTTTCCAAAAGATTTGGCCTGTACTGACTTTTGCATTCACATCTCGCAGCAGTGCTGCAACGATTCCGCTGAATGTAGATACGCAAATAAACAAGCTTAATGTGCCCCCAGCAATTGCTAATTTGTCAGCGTCATTTGGTGCGACAATCGGTCAAAATGGCTGTGCGGGCATTTACCCTGCGATGTTGGCGGTTATGGTTGCTCCCAGTGTGGGCATTAACCCTATGGATATCTCTTTCATAATGTCATTGGTGGCGATTGTTGCAATTAGCTCTTTTGGTATTGCAGGAGTGGGTGGCGGTGCGACATTTGCAGCCTTGATCGTGTTACCTGCAATGGGCTTACCTGTCACAATTGCCGCGCTGTTGATTTCAATCGAGCCGCTGATTGATATGGCGCGTACTGCGTTGAATGTTTCTGGTTCGATGACTGCTGGCACCATAACTCACCGCCTTTTAGGCGACAAGGCACAAGCTTCAGCGCCGGCTGAGTCAGTCGTGCAATCTTAATTGATACAGCAAAAAGGGGTCAGATATTGACCCCTTATATCACCCTAAAACTTCCTTTTTCAACTCTTTTGGATAACGTGTTGCCAAAGGCATATATCTTTTGCCACCTAATAGATGAACAAGAAACTTATTTCATACACCCAAATGATATGTCAGCAATGATACTAGTAAAGTAGGGCTTTCCGTAATCCTTATAAAGTAAGGTAGGATGACGTTTTTTTCATTCAGTGATTTAATTAAAATATTAATGCTTACGTATATTTTGCTTCAATCTATTTGGTTAAATAGGAGGCTTGTAATAATATATAGCCAGTTTTTATTCCAGCTTATATCCTATGAAGTTACTACTCTGTATTTTACTATTTGTTTCGTTTAATGGGGCTGCCAAGCAAATCTATGCTCAAAATAGTGAGTGCCAGTTAGAAGATGCCGAGCCCATTAAGGTGGAACAGGATTATATTGAGTTTATTAATCGTTACAACTACACACAAGTGGTTGATATGCTTCGTTCCTTTCTTTTTGACAAAGCGGCATGGCATAGCAGAAAGCATCCAAATGGTTTGAAGGTTAAAAGCTTTAATATTGAATATAGCGAAAGGTTGCACACCGTATCTTATGCGTACTTCATTCTACAACCTGTTAAATCATGCTCAAAACCCGTGATAGTTGATGAGGCTAACTTAAAGCTTATCTCTCTAACTAATCAGAAGTATCTAAATAAAAGTGAGCAAGATCCTAACCCTTTATACATCAGAACCAATTTAATCACGCCAGAAAGTGCTTTTGGTGCAAAATTGGGAGAAAGCTATGCTGAAATCATTGAGCGCTTTGGTCGCTTCTCATTATTGTGGCCAATCAATGACACCATCTTTATGGCGGTACTGGGGAGGCGGCATGCTTTTTTATTTGAGGACCAAAAGTTCGTTGGTTATCACTATAACGCCAATTTGCTTCCCGTCTCGCTGACAAACATGTTAGAGCAAACGGATGCGGGCGAGATTTCGGTGGATGGGAAAAATGCATTTGAACTTGGAGCTGGACCAAGAGGGCAAATTACCAAAAGACATATTGAGTTGTTTAAGCTGTATTTTGACAATATTGACTGGTCAATTTGGGAAGATGGGTATGACCCGACTGAGAAATTTATTAAAGTGAGCGGTCTGTCAATTGGTGATTGGAAGATAAGCAAACATAAAGCAAATCCAATTCCTTGCTTTGACTTTGAAAAAGATGTCGAGCAATTTGTAGGTGAAAACACAGGGAGGCTGATATCGTCTGTAGACAAAAAAGGCCGATTGAATTATCTCACTGGGTGTATGCAGCAAATTGTGATCGAACATGGGCAGGTTTCTGAGGTCAATTTACTAGAGCAGTGGACAATCTCGAGAGCTAAATTACTGATTAAAGACAATACTCTAAGCCAACTCTCACCATGGCAGTTTTTAACAGTTAAAGAAGGCGATCCGGAAGAGGTATTGAATGGGGTGGGGTATACTGAATACAGTCGTGAGTCTGTGCCGTTTATTTCAGCTAAGTGGCAGGGCGAATTTTTAAAGTACGATGGAATGGTGTATGCCGCAAAACTAAAGCCTGTGACCAAGCAACAAGAAGAGAGTGATGATTCGCTTTAGAGGGAATCAAAGGCCCTAATTAGTGAGGTCGTATAACTATTACATTCCATTAAGGTTTGAAATAGGTGAGACTATTCTCTAAAAGCAAATACAAGCATAGGGACCTAGTTCTAATGGAGAAAAATATAAGGCAGCTATGATACGGAGCATATTTTTTGTAGTAGTGAGTTTGTTTTTTAATTCTGCATTCGCCGCACCAGTAGTACCAGATGGTATCGAGTCCGTTGTATTTGCGCACTCATATATTGAGAAAGTTGGTGGTGAGGTTATTGCCGAAGAAACGGCCGTTAACGACATAATTAGTATCGGTGAAAGTGCTAAAGTTTTACAAGAACGAACTTGGATTATCCCCAATAGACTGGGGACGGGGTTTGAAATTGGTGTGGCTTTTTATTCTATTCCTGTGCAAATACAATATTTTGATCTTTTGATAACTTATCCTGAGACCACTTTACCCTCTGGTGAAAAAAAGTCTCGGCTGGAACGTAAGATTGATATTTCGGGGCATCAAGGAGAATACGTTTGGGGATTTGGCTACTATTTTGATTTCCCCTATGAAACTACACCCGGAGACTGGCATATAGAAGTACGAGCAAAAGGGAGTTTAATACACCGCTCTAAGTTTACGGTGGTTACCCAAAACTAACTCATGTATTTATCTAACCAAGGTGGTGCAGATTGAGCCGTAGCGAATTTTTTACTCCACTGCACCTAGTTGATTGGCTTTATGACTCTGAATTTTTGTCGATAGGCCAAGGCCTCATGCTATAAAGCACTTTATCTTTTAGAACCAGCTTGTGTCTAATGGCTGCCCCAATGTGTAATACGACCAATGCTATTAGCCCTTGAATACACAAAACATGAATCGCACGAAATGTGTTAAACAGCTCTGGGTCATGATTGCCATTAAGCAAAACACTGCCAAAAAGCTGCACTGGTAAGTAATGGAAATTAGCGGTTGTATAGCCGGTCAACGGGACCAATACCATGAAAATATACATGGCATAATGAGCTGATTTTGCCATGTTTGCCAGCGTCGTTGATTGTGCATGTTTCGGTCTTGGGTGCTTTAAGACAAACCTTTTGCCAATGCGTATTAATAAGATGGCAGCTAGGCAAACTCCAATACTCGCATGGCCAATTAGCATAACGGTGCGATCTGCATCACTCATCTGCGGATAAAAACCAATAAATGCAAAACACATAAGGGTGAATAAAAAGGCGGATAGCCAGTGCAGTAATTTATAAGACCAACTGTAAGAATTCACGAACCGTTTCCTCTAAAAAGCAGTAATTTGTTTCAGGTTGAGAGCTTAATTGATATCTTTATTTAAATAATCGTCGAAATTTACAAAAGATTGTTTTTATATATGAACAATGATTTGAACCAAATTCGTATTTTTTGCAAAGTGGCTCAATTGCAAAGCTTTACCAAAGCCGCTGAGGCACTGGACATTGAAAAGTCCACAGTGAGTAATAAAGTCAGTCACCTCGAAGCGCGTTTAGGCGTCAAGCTGCTGCAGCGAACCACACGCTCCGTAAAATTAACGGAGGAAGGAGCGCAGTATTTACATTTTTGCGAGCAGGCGATGTCGCAATTGGCGCAAGGAGAAGCTTTTTTAAGTGAGATACGCGAGCAGGCTTCTGGCCATCTACGGGTTGCAGTCCCGCAAAACTTTGCTGATTTTATGGCTTCAACGATTGTTGTGCCATTTTTGCAAGCACATCCTAAAATCACTTTGGAGGTGCAGCAAGGCGCACATAGTGTGGACTTAATTAAAGATGGTTTTGATGTGGCGGTGAGAGCAAGCTTTAGTGACGTGGAAGACTCTAGCCTCGTCTACAGAAAAATATATCAGTCGCAGCGCGTGTTCGTCGCGTCACAACAGCATGTTGCCGAGCATGGCGTTGCCAGCAGCATTGAACAATTGCGCTCACAACCTTATATCGCCAGCTTTGCTGGCGCGCGCAGCGATGAGTCATTTAACCAAGTATATGCACAAGACAAATGGCATACCCTAAATGCACGGCTAACGGTCAACTCGACAGCCGCGGTACTCAGTGCGGTTGAAGCTGGGCTGGGATTCGCTATTATGCCTATTGGCATGGTAAAAGATAAAATTGCATCAGGTGAGTTTGTACAGATTGCATCCGATATAACCTTAACGGATTCAGTGATTTATCTAGTGTACCCAAGCAGAGTGGGGCAACCAGCCAAATTGAAAGCCTTTCTCGATATGATGGTCAGTTGGGGAGAGGGGATGATGCAACCAAATAAAGTGAAGTAGCCTGTATTTGGTTGCATTTGAATCGGGGTTTGCGATGCTGTTTCAGTTAGGATTAACTCATTGAGTCGAAGGTTCCTCGTCTGGCGAGCTCCACTCCTTTGTTGCCAATGAGCAAAAACCTATGTGCTTCGTTAAAACACGGCCACTGCAATTTTTCTATTTGCTCTGAAATAACCTGATTGTCTACGCTAAATCGACGATCTTGATTATTACGTCGCAGTGACTTGTCACTTAATTGAAAGGCGACCAAGGTGACAAGTGCACCGTAATTTCTACCCAGATCACAAACAATACTCCTGAAGTCTTTACGAATATTTGTGGCGTCCCACACCACATTACGCTTTTTGGCGAGCGCTTGCTTTAAGCGTCTTTTGGCAAGTTGAAGAACTTGTCCACGGCTTTTTTGGCAGGCTTGGTGACCATTTAGCTCCTGCCGTATGCCGTCAAGAGAAATGACTTCAAATCCAGCAAGGTGTTTTTTAATCCAAGTAGACTTGCCGCTGCCACTGATGCCACACATCACATACAGGTGGCTATAACTTTGACAGGCGTCATAGTTCTTAGCGATAGCTTCCTCGATGGTACTGATTTGTCCATGTGCCAATTGACTGATGGCAAGATTACTTAAATATGTTTGCTGAGAAGGAACTTTTTTCACTTGAATTTTGGATAACAGTGTCAAAATAGCGTTGTCTTGCAGTCCCCATAATTCATAATCTTGCGCAAACATTTTAAACTCTTCAAGCATGCCAAGCTGTAGTGCAAGGTCATCACAGGTCCTGCCTTTCATATCTGCAACTTCAAGCCAATATAAAAGTTCTAGGTTGGCATTTATGGCTAAGTGCAAATAATCTCCATAACTTTGGTTCTTTATCACCAGTAGCTTCAATTGGTTGTGAAAACCGACTAATCCCATAACCGTGGAAATGACACTATATGCCAATGGGAGCGCGATTAAGCGAGTGGCCAAGTAACTGGCACCCATCTCTTCATGTCGAGGAGCGACAACGCGCTCTATACCCGCAATTTCTTTGCGCCGAGTAGAGCGTGGCTTGGCAATATCATGAAGCAGTGCACCGAGAATAAGCGCTTGTCGGTGGACCCCTTTTATATGGCATGCCTCATTATTGAGCTCTGTGTATAACGCTTTTAATACCATATCGGTATGAATCGCGACATTGCCTTCAGCATGCCAGATAGGGTCTTGTTCTGTATCCTCGAATTGTAATAATAGTGGAAAGTAATCCGCCAAGTAATCAAGGCACTCTTGAAAGTCTGGTGTGTGATCTTGCGTGAGGCTGTTTAGCCAAGCTTCGAGCGCGCTCATTTTCGAGTTCCTTTCAAGCGATTGGGAATAACGTCAGTGTGCATCCAGTGTTTATTGGTTGTAACATGGTCACGCCTGACCCACTTCGCCACAGACTGTGAAAAAGCCTCAAACGCAAAGCTGTCGGCAAGACGCACCACATAGCCTTCTTGTTTTGAGGTATCCAGAGTGATGCTTTTAATTACCTGCTCATCCCAAGGGCCGACGTACAACTCTTTCGGTGCACTGAGCCCAAGCTGCTGAAAAAAGACTTTGCTATCATGCCAGTTTAGAGACTCATTGCGTTCATTCCACACCGAAAAAGCCAAGAAATAGCTACTCAAAGCATCGTAACCAATGGCGTGTTTGGCATACAGGTTTTCACCACAAATACGCCAACCTTTCGGTATTTTGTAACCTATTTGCGCTTGCAGCGCTTTGACCCAAGCTCTAGATGGGTGAAAGCGACTGTCCAACGACCGCGCGTGAATATAGTCGGTGTATAATGTGGTGTTTTCACCATCCATTTTTTCAGTTACAACGACTTGCTGGCCTTCAAAAAAGTGCGCATGTGTTTGTTGTAAATCATCTGGTGTCGCACCCGGCGACCAAGGTAGGTGCGGTGTACGGGGGTACTTAACTCTCATAATGTAATTCCAATATTTATGTCAATGATGGCCAACCGTGAGACTGGCCAGTACGCAAAGGGCATAGGCACATATCGCTTCCAAAATTAAAAGCACTCGAGATGCTGAAGCTATGTGCAAAGGTGGAATTACATGGTTTTATCCTCTTTAAATCGGTTAGGCATTGAAGGGATATGAGATACCTAAATGCATGCTTACAACTTCTTTGAAAAGTTGAACAAGTGCTGGGTCCATATACCTGTATTCATCGGGTACATCTAGCACCCGTATATCTTTGTATCTTGTTTGGCGAGCAAACTGGCATTTCAGTCGACACTTATGCTTTTCTTCCATGGTAAAAATGATATCCGCCCATTGGATATCTTGTGTGTTGACCGTCTTTTTTGCTCTTGGGCTGGTGCCAGCTGAGCGCACATTGATCGCTGAGTGATTTTTCCATACTTGCTCCCCTGTTGGGCTACGCCATTGATTACGGCTACAAATAAATAAAACATGACACATAATTTGCTCCTTGTTAGGGAGTTGCAGGGCGCATACTAGTGTTTGGCGACAAACTTTGGCCCTTTAAAAACCCTCATAGGGTCGCCTCGTTCAACTTTCTGATGCTGTTGCCAACGCGATTTCTCTTGTGCGTGCACTTGTGTTTGCTGAATTTCAGCCAACTTTTGCAGAACCAATGCTCGAGCCAGCTTTTTATTAGCATGTTGGCTGCGCTCACTTTCAACGCGTACCGAAATCCCCGTTTTAGCATGCGTCGCTCTGACGGCTGAATCGGTTTTATTCACATGCTGGCCACCGGCTCCCGATGCTCGGCATGTTTGAAAGGTGATCTCGGCGTCAAATTGATGCTCATCTAATTCATACATTTGGCCACTGAAAAACCAGTTTTTACGTCTATGGTTTGGACGAAATTGGCTTTCGCATACCCACAACATCGCGCCTTGCCAACTTTGCGCAAATTGCTTTGTGGCCTGTATATCAGGTGATGATAACTTCACCACGACTGACTTGTAGCAGGTTTGCTTTTCTGCGGGTGTCAACTCAAGAGTCTCGCAGACTATCCCTTGAGATTTGCTCTCTTTTAGTATTTGAGCAAAAGCTAGACCAAGCGCTTTACAGCATTCAAGGGGGCCTTGCCCAGAAGACAATTGCAATAAAATCATTCTGAGCAACTCCCATTGGTTTTAAACGTGAGTACAGGGCGAAGTCTGGCAATGACTTCAATTAATTTTGCATCAATGAGATCACTGATGATGGTTTCGCATTTTTTATAGGCTTGGGGTGCTTCATCGTACAGCAGTTCTTTGTTGCCACATATCACGCGGCTCCCAATTGCAGTGCGATACAAATCATCACGTTTGTATTTGTGACTCAAGCGCCCCTGACAATCACCTCGTTTCCACTTTCTGCCCGCTCCATGGGCCAGCGAAAGCAAGTTAGAGTGCGCTTGTTCACTGGTGCCAGTAATGGGTCGAACTAGGTAACTGTAATCACCTCGAGAACCAGGAATGACCACGCAGCCTTTATCGCTCGGCGTTGCGCCTTTACGGTGCAGCCAGCCAAAGGTGTTACCAATACGTGTTTCACAAACTAAATTGTGATTAATATCTAACGTGCAGTGCCCAGTGGCTCTGATGGCATCTAAAAAGCGTAGCGCAATCAACTCTCGGTTGAGCTCGGCCCATCGCAGCGCCTCGTCGTGCGCCGTTATATAGTCTTGAAAACTCGCCTCATGGATGTGCAACCCGTCATGATTATAGTGTTCAATGTGGTTTACTAAAATGGATTGGCCTAAACCTCTTGAGCCGGAATGCACTAATAGTTGCAGCTGCTTTTTGTTGAGGCCAAGCGACTCCAAAGCGCTTTGGTCATACACTTCGTCGATAGCTTGGAACTCAGCAAAATGATTGCCACCGCCTATTGTGCCTAGTGCATGGTCAAAGCGATGAGTGACAATGTTTTTTTCTGCTTTACGTGCCTGAATTATTTGTTCCCAGCTCGCATCAAGAGGCTGCTCTACGTGTGCAAACTTTTTAGTCAGCTTGTCTAAGTTGACCTTAGCGACCTTCACGGAAGTTTGCCATAGCGACATTCCACAGCCAATATCGTTACCGACAAGTGCTGGATAAACTTTATCTTGAGTAAAAAACGCAGCCCCAATAGGGTAGCCTCTTCCTGGGTGTAGATCTGGCATACCAGCTACATGGTGCATACCTGCAAGCTGAGAAGTTTTAACTAGTTGCTGGATAGCTTGCCCTTCAATCCACGTATCATCAGACGCAATGAGGGTCGTATTTTCTGTAATTTTTTGGACGGAGTTGCCCATAATACCAATACCTTAAAATAGTATTTAAAACGAAAAACGTATTGGCAGGCCGTACTCACTTTAAGTGACCGGAGGTAGCTTTACACGAAAGCTAAAAATGTAGTTAGCTTCTAGCTACTTAGCGGATTAGACCTGCAAAGGGTAATAATGTATGTGTCATGGTTTATACTCCTCTACAGTTAGGTGGTAATGAATAATTCGGCGCAATGTTAGTCCCTTTTTTAAACCAATGCAAACACAAATTTTATATTTGTTGGTCACAATAACGGTGGCTAAAAGCGCGGGGATAATGTACAAATTAAAATTAAGACTTTTTAAGTGTTTGTTTATTTTGATTTTATAGGCTTGGGGAGAGGCGTGACTGCTCCCCAAATAGTCGTGTACTGTCTATTCTGGTTCGTGGAACATCTCTTCAACCTTTAACCCTGTGAGCTTCTTGAGGGAGGTTAGGAGATAATAAAGCGCAACAAAAAAGATGATCATGGTAGGTAGCACAATGACTGGGTAACTCAGTGCGGTCATACGGCCCAATTCGCTATTGTAAGCTTCAGTGCCAGCTGGGCTGACGACGATCATTTTTGCCAAGACATAGTTTAATACCGACGATAAGAAAAAGGATGCGGCAAGAATATTGGATGCGACAACTTGCACTTTTGACAGCTTTTCGGTGTTGCCTGCTTGCTCCAGTGCAGACTCTATTTTTTTGATGTCCATGATATTGTCGTTAAACATCATTGTTTTAAGTAGCGGGTATTTAGTGTATTGGCTTACTACGATGGCAATACCGATGATGCCCGGTATTAACGCTTCTTTAATCGCAATGTATTTAGCATCAAGCTCTAGCAAGCTAATGCCGCCAGTTAGAAGAACAGACACAATGCCTAGTCCAGAAATAAAGTTGAATTTCCCTGTTCTACTGCGCTCCCAAAGACCAAAACCGACAGGGAAGGCAAGGGCTACGATAATACCCAATGTTGGTCCTAAAGAATCTTCACCAGACAAGCGAGTAAGCACAAGTACAGGAATAATAATGTTAAACATCAACTGGCTAAACATGCCAGATTGTTTCTTGTCAGTTTTAGGCACAAGCACCTCATTAAAAATAATCTGAAATTGATTAGAGTGTACGGCAATTTAGGCCTGCGCGGCAATCTTCATCAACAATCCACAAGGCATTCGACCAGTTTTTCGTACAGCAGACAGTAACTTCTAATAGCATTACAGTGATGTGAATGCTTATTCACGAGGTTGCATGTTATCAATGTTGCTTTTATTGGGATTTAAAAGTTGGGTTGTAGATGAAAAAGCACAATCAAAGAATAATAATTCTTTAATTGTGCATAATAATTCTTTATGATGTTGGGTAACTTGTTCGTGTTTAATCATTCTGCATTCAAAAGGTAAATACAGTGCGTACAACTGAATTGGTCGCTGGCTTTCGCCAATCTACTCCGTATGTAAACGCTCACCGCGGCAAAACGTTTGTCGTTATGCTTGGTGGAGAGGCCGTGGAGCAACCAGGTTATCGAAGCATCATTAATGATGTGGCTTTATTAACGAGCCTAGGCATCAAAATTGTTTTGGTGTTTGGTGCGCGACCACAATTTGACAATGCTTTGTCCCAAGCTGGTATCCATAGCGCGTTTCACAATGGGATCAGAGTCACTGATAACGAGTCGCTTCAAACTATTAAGCAAGTGAGCGGCGCGATGCAGTTAGATATTACGGCAATGCTTTCGATGTCACTTTGTAGCACGCCTATGTCTGGAACTTCATTAAATGTGGTGAGTGGAAACTTTGTGATTGCTCAGCCTCTTGGGATTGATGATGGGGTGGATTATCATCACTCAGGGCGTGTTCGCCGTGTTGATGTCGATGGGATCAGGCATCAACTAGACAATAATAGTATTGTTCTGTTGGGGCCCATTTCGGCTTCTGTAACTGGGGAGAGTTTTAACTTAACCGCAGAAGAAATTGCAACTCAGGTGGCGCTTAAGCTCAATGCGGACAAGATGATAGGATTCTGCCATGAAGCGGGTATCCTAGATGAAAAAGGTGAGGCGATTGCGGAGTTGATGCCCAATGAAGCCGCTCATTTGTTGGCAAAGTACCACAAGAGCAGTGAGATTTGTAAAAGTGCTGCGGTGTTTTTAAATGCGGCAATCGAAGCATGTCGAGGGGGGATCCATCGATGCCATCTAGTGAGTTATAAAGAGGACGGTGCACTGTTGCAAGAGCTTTTTTCATTGGATGGGATTGGTACGCAAATCGCGCCACAAAGCTCAGAGCAATTGCGAAGTGCAACAATTAGCGACATTAATGGTGTGCTTAACCTGATCCGTCCGCTTGAAGAGCTGGGCTATTTGGTGCGTCGATCAAGAGAGCAATTGGAGATGGAAATTGAGCAGTTTACAGTCATCGAACGGGATGGCTTAATCATTGCCTGTGCTGCTCTTTATACATTCCCAGAAGAAGAAGCCGGAGAGTTTGCAAGTCTTGCTGTGCACCCACAGTACCGAGATGCGGACAGAGGCAGCTTTTTATTAAGAACAGTCATAAACAAAGCAAGAAAACAGGGCTATAAAGCTCTATTTGCTTTGACTACGCGCAGTATCCATTGGTTTTTGGAGCAGGGTTTTGACTGTGCCAACGTGGACGACTTACCAGCTAAGAAAAAATCACTATATAACTATCAGCGACGTTCAAAAATACTGAAGTTAGACCTGACTCGGCTGCCTAAAAACCGCCATTTTTAAGGCCATTTTTACCCTGTCACTTGGTTAATTGATTCAGTGATGGGGTAAAAGTCTTTGAGATATTGTGCCTGTGCAGAGTCAATAAACCAATTTACCCGCCAAAACTTTAACCGCAATTAAGAAATAAACCTAATAACACTGTGTCTTAACCCTTCTAATAAGGTGCATGATGCTACTTAGCAACTCTGGGCTTTTGCGAGGGTGCTTATTAAATGATTAATAATGTACCTTTTATGGGTTTTTATTTTGTTTTTTCTGAGGTAGGGTTACTTTACTGAATGATTAAGCCCTAATTTAGATGGGAGTTTAATTTTTCACTTTCCAATGTACGCCGGAATATAATAATAATAACAACATTCCGGCAGCAGTATTGTTTATAAAATGGTAAGGATTAACCATATGAAATTAAAATTACAAAAAAAACAAATTAAAAGCCTTTCTCAAAAAAATATTAATGATGGCAAAGCTTTAACACCTAATGCCGTAGGCGGTTTGGGTAATACTCATCAAACGGATGGTAATATTTGTCAAAATTTGTCTCTTGCTCCAAAAACATGCGGATACGTTGAGTAACCTCCCCCCTTTGACAGATTTGGTTGTTTGAGAGCATCATTTATGTGATGCTCATTGTCGTATCTACAAGGTTTTAATAACCAATCTTTTATACAGGCCCGACCTTAAGAGTCTGCTAATCTTCATCGTAATTGTTGAGCGCTTTATTTATCCGCCATTTCATAACTGATATTCTACCTGTATTGCACATCCAAAGAGCCAAACAGCATGATTGATGACAAAGAAGAAATTAGTACTTTAGTAGAGTTAGAGTCATTTTTGACTTTAGTGGAAAACGGAGGATTGGGACTGGAGAATGTAGCGGGCATTGCGCTTGCAGTACATAATAGCAGTGGCAGACCGTTTGTAGCGGTATTAGATGATAACCATCAGCTTTTGCTCGGGCGCTGGGTTACTCAGGAGGTCTTCGAAAATGGTAAAGACCTAGTAAGGGTTGGTCCTAAACAGCGCCATTAGTGTATTCGTCTGTTGAGTTAAAGGCGCGATTTTGTCGCTTTTAGCTCCGCTAGTTACAGTAATATTGGAAGCTTATCTGCATTTTGCGTGGCGATAGTGTTACATCTTCCCCCTCTTTTACTTCACCTCAAGCCTTTCTAAATTGTCTATCTGATGGTTAAAATGACACCTTTGTACTGATTTGACCGGTTGGTTGAAAAAGTAAGAAGTTTATAAACATTAGGAAAATTCGCGTGTCGACAGCTGAAACGGTAAAACAAAATGGGAGTGGGGTTATCTCATTTATAGAAAAAGCCGGTAAGAAAATCCCTGATCCCATTATTATATTTATATGGTTCATCCTAGGTGCCTTTGCTTTAACAGCCCTCATCGGAGGTTTAACGTTTGAAACACAAGGTGCAGATGGGAACCCGGTTATCCATACGATTAAAAACATGACAGATCCTACGCATGTTGTATGGTTTTTTGACAATGCCTTGTTGCAAAATTGGCTTGGGTTTGGCAATGGGATACTTGGTGTGATCCTGATCGTGATGCTTGGCGTTGGGGTTGCAGAAAGCTCGGGTTTATTCAATGCGATAATTAAAAAACTAGGTACTCGCTTAAAAGACAAGTACTTAGCTCCTGCCCTTATCTTCTTGGGGATTATGAGCTCCATTGCGACAGATGCGGGTTATCTAATTTTAATTCCGCTCGCAGGTTTACTCTACGCAGGGCTTGGTAAAAATCCATTGATTGGTATGGCGGCTGCGTTTGCGGGGGTTTCGGCTGGGTTCAGTGCAAATTTACTCCCAGCAACGCCAGTTGATGTTGTTATTGGTTTAAATGCACAGATCTTTGCTGAATCACAGGGGATTCCGTTTACGGATGCGAATGGCAATGAATTAACGCCAGCAACGATGCATTATTACTTTATTTTTGTATCTACCTTTATGCTAGTCGGTATTGGTGCGTGGGTAACTAAAAAGTTTGTAGAACCGAGACTGTCGAAGATGTCCTACGAGCTACCAGAAGGCATGGATCTATCTGATTTTGCGGTTACGGAGCAAGAGAAGAAAGGTCTTAAAGCCGCTTTATGGGGGTTATTACTATCATTAGGTTTGGTTGTATTACTCGCAATTGGACCGTTAGCGCCTTATGTTGATGAGTCGGGAAAAACCATCACACCTTACTTAAACAATGTCATTTTACTCATCACTTTAGTCTTCACGACTGTAGGAGCCGCATTTGGTGTAGCAACCGGCAAGTTTAAAAGCCTCCAGGATGTCGTAAAAGCCATGGTCGCACAAATGAATACAATGGGTTATATCCTTGTATTGACCTTCTTCTGTTACAACTTCTTAGGTATTTTGGGTTATTCAGGGTTAGGTACTTACATCACATATATTGGTGCAAGTGGTTTATCTGCACTTGGTCTTCAACAATTCCCAATTCTCCTGATTATTGGTTTTGTGATTACCACTGGATTGATAAACCTGTTTGTGGGCGGGTTAACATCAAAGTGGATGCTACTAGGACCGATTTTCGTCCCGATGTTATATCAGGTTAACCCAGCTATGACGCCAGATTTGGTTGCTGCGGCTTACCGAGTAGCAGACTCTTCTACTAATATTATTACGCCAATGATGACCTATGCAGGTGTCATTTTAGCATTTATGCGCAAGTACAAACCTGATCTGAGTTTTGGTGAGGTTATTGCGATGATGATCCCATACTCAGTGGCATTTTTGATATTCTGGACGTCACTGTTGGTTGGCTTTTTTGCCTTTAACATTCCATTCGGTTTCTAATATCAAAGCATAAAAGCGAAGATAGCTACATACATTAAATGCAAAAACGCCGCGAGATGTTCGCGGCGTTAGCTTTTTTAAGCCCTTTTGCTTTTTTAAATTCAAGTCCACTTTGTAGATGTGATATTTGTAAGTGGTAATGATTTGCGTTAGCATTTATTGAAATTAAACATCTAGGTATTCAACATGAGAAAAGAACGGCCAACTAATTTGGCAATTCAAACCATGGCATTACCCATTACTGCGTATGCTTCAATTTTGCACAGAGTAAGTGGCGTTATAGTCTGGGGCGCGGCTGTGGTTTTACTGCCATTGCTAATTTTTGCTATACAATCAGCACAAAACTTCGACACGCTAAGTACAATTTTTAATGAAAACTTTTTTGCGCAATTTGTAGTTTGGGGATTATTAACGGCACTAGGTTACTATTGCTTGGGGACACTAAAACATATTATTCAAGAGTTTGGATATTTCGAAGAACTCGCCAGTGGTTGCATGATTTCTCGTGTTGCGATTGGGCTAGGTGTGTTACTGAGTATCGTTGTGGGAGTTTTGATATGGCTATAATGAACATTGCGCGGTCGGGTACTAAACAGTGGGTTTTGCAGCGTATTAGTAACGCTATCATCGTCGCGTACAGCATATTGATTGTGGTGATGTTGTTATCTGAACCTGTAACCAGTCACCATGCATTAGTGAACATGTTCACACCACAGTGGTTTAAAATAGTAACAACGCTCGCCGTATGCGTGTTTGCTTTTAACGGTGTGATAGCCGGTTGGCAGATTGCTGGTGATTACGTCAAAGGCGATACGATCAACAAAGCCTTTAACTTAGTTTGTGTGTTGTTGAGTTTGTCTATGCTCGTAACTGTTACAAAACTCATCTGGCTTTAGTGCAATAGATATCAGTCATACTGCTCTTCTTCTAATGGGAAGAGCAGATCAAATAAAGGCGCAATGACACTCACGGCAATTAAAGCGGCAGATAACGCCCAGACATAGCCAAGTTCAGTATTTGCTTCAATTAACCACGATACGCTCATGCTAAGCCAGAACACATTAAACAGCATAATGTAAAAGTTGGGCTTTAATGACTTGGCACAATGTTTACAGCGAACCGATTCTCTGTTCAGCAGTGGTGTTCGCTCACCCAGTGTTAGTGGTTTATTACAACAAGGACAGGGGCGTGTGACAAAATCTTTTAGCATAACTAGACTTGAATGATAATTGTTATCATTCAAGTCTAGTGGTTTTATACTGCAATTGAAACCCCTAAATGACAGCTGGCACAATTTTTATCGATTAAATATTAGAAATGTACTTATTCCCCATGTTGCCGGGGAATAGAGAGAAGTTGATAAGAAAAACGGCGAAGACTTCCGTGTCTTTGTTTGAATAAAATTAAATGAACCCCAAGCCAAAACCAGCGAGCATAAAGGTCAATACAAGCCAAATTATTGGGAGTTTAAGCTGTTTCATTAGGAAAAAGCCAACGAGCACTAAGGCTAGGTCCAGCGGTTGTATTACTGCGCTGAGGAAGACTGGTTGATATAAAGCTGCTAGCAATAGCCCAACAACCGCAGCGTTTACACCACTCAATGCGCCAGCAACTCGTGGCATATTTGCCAGCATTTGCCAGTTTTTTAGAACCGCTAAAAGGAGTAAGAAACCTGGCAAGAACACGGCTAATGTCGCGACGAGGGCACCTGTCAGTGGGCTGCTAGGCATCAACTCATAGCCGATGTAAGTTGCAAAGGTAAACATTGGGCCCGGTACAGCTTGTGCAGCAGCATAGCCAGTTAAAAAAGCGTCTTGGCTAAGGTTGTCACCAACGATATTCTGCAGCAGCGGTAATACAACGTGGCCACCACCAAACACCAAACTACCCGCTTGATAAAAATCATTGAATAAATCAATGAGTGGGGAAAAAGTGGCGATAAACGGCAAAGTCACCAGTAATACCGTAAACAAGGCTAGCGGTGCGTAACTTGGCCGAAAGCTTTGCGGCGCTGGCGAAGTGGTTGTCGGTTTTAAGTAGTGAGCCCCCACCATAGCTGCGAGGACAAGCACACCGATTTGAGTAGTAATACTAGGGGCTACAAGCAACGCGATGGCTGTACCGACACATAATCCGACAGTGAGAGTGCGCTTACAGAAGTTTTTGAACATACCCCAAGCTGCGTCAGCAACCACGACAACAGCGAGCAGTTTTAGACCGTGTACGACATTTTGAAATGCACTGCTGTCGGTAACGTGACTGGCAAGTAAGGCAAGTCCTATCATGATGATCACCGAAGGCAGTGTAAAACCTAGAAAAGCCGCGAATGCGCCAGGTAATCCTCCGCGTTTGTAGCCCAGTGCAAAACCGACTTGGCTGGACCCAGGGCCTGGCAAAAACTGACTTAACGCGACAATTTGTCCATATTCATGGTCATCTAACCATTTGAGTTTCTCAACAAAGGTTTGCCTAAAATAACCTATGTGCGCAGCTGGTCCGCCAAAGCTTACCCAGCCGAGCAAAAAAAACAGTTTGAAGATTGAAAGCATGTGAAGACTTTATTTGAAGTTATTTTTTAATCGTGCCTATAGGTTAAAAAATGGAATATAATTAATCAAATTAATAGTATTGATTAATATTATGAATAAAATGGGATTGTAGTGAGTTTTTCAGATTTTCAGTGGCGAAACATAGATTTAAACTTGTTGGTAGCCTTTGCTTATTTGTATCGATATGAAAGTGTAAGTATTGCCGCAGAAAAAAGCTGTGTCAGTCAATCTGCAATGAGTCATAGTCTGGCACGTTTGCGGCGCTTATTTGATGATGCGTTGTTTGAGCGCCAAGGTCATAAAATGCGCCCAACAGAGCATGCACATGTTCTCGCGCCAACAATAAATCAAATACTTGATTCAGTTACCCATGACCTTCTAACCACGGTAACCTTTGAACCAAAGGCGTATCGGGGTGTTTGTCGTATTGGTTTAACTGATTATGCAGAAGTTATTTTTGCTCCGCTGATTTATGATGTGATCCGTCAACAGGCACCGCATGCTCAGGTTAGTTTTCTCAATGTTAATCGCAGCAATTACATCACATTGGCAGAGCAAGAAAAGTTAGATGTCATCATCGGCAGCATGCCAGAACTACATCATTCCTTTCATCGCACATTTTTATATACGGAGCGTCATGTGTGTGTGGCTGATCCCGAGATGATTGATATTGAAAGCGGGTTAAGTGTTGAAGAGTTTGCAAACATTGAACATGCATTGGTGAGCCCTGATGGTCAGCTTTCGACACAAGTAGATAAAACGCTGCAACATATTGGGTTATCTCGTAAAGTAACTGTCGCAACCCGTAACTTTTTAACCGTACAGTTTTTACTAAAGCAGCGGCGTTTAATTGCGATTGTCCCGCAGAAAATGGCTGAAATCGCATGTTATAACAATGGGCTTGAGCACTTTTCGCCACCTATAACTGTGGCTGATTTTGATATTTCGATGCTGTGGTTTAGCCGCAAAGAGAGAGAAGATAAAAACATTTGGCTCCGACACCTGATACAAGATGCCATTGTTTCACTGTCCAAAGCAAAATAAAGCCATGCTGCTCGACATGGCTTTGTTCCTTGTTACTCCATCAGTTTTATCGTGATAAAGCCAATTGTGTCAGCACTTTGAAAATGGATCCCTTCCGCAAAGTCAGTATCACTGCGGGCACTATTTAGTAAGGTGATCGTACCCTGTGGTTCGGTTGCTTGGTTTGCTGCAGAAAATGTTACGCCACTATCGCTGCCAGCATCATACACTTTTAACTGGACTGTCTGTTCAGTTAGCCACTGGCTCTCGTTGAATAAGGAGAGGCTGTTAATGCCAATAAACCAATCGGGACTTGGGGCAACCATAGAAACTACACTGAGCAAGGGAAAGTCTTGGCTGGCCTCAAAGGTCATGCTCACACTTTGACTATTGCCAGATATGCCAGACTCGTCAATGAGGTAATTAGAATTCCCCTGATTTTGAATGTCGCTGATCTCTTCTTTCAATGCGGCTTTAGAGCCTGTTTCAGCCATGCTTACAATACCGGCTGATGCAGATTCTCCGCGCTGAAATATCCGTCCCTCGGCGTTATGTGTAAGCCCTATGACTGGTGAAAAGTGGGTGCCGCTTGGATAGTTAGTCGGGAATTTTTGTGCGTCCCAAGTACGCGTAAATGTTAACTCATAGGTGGTATTATTTGGTGCTGCTGGCGGAGTAGTGGGGGTGGTCGGTGTCGTGGTATTTTCGGAAGCCGTTGGTGTGCTCGTGTCACTACTACTGCTACCTCCACAGCCAACTAAGGTAAGTACAGCGCTGAGTGTTACTAACTTGAATACATCATTCATATCTAACCTCTAAAGGTAAGGGGGCCTGTGAAACACAGACCTAGCATTGCGCAACTATCTTTCAAAATTTAGTATAAATTATGCTCACTTTGTGGGGGCTAAAGTTTGATCGCTTTTTGCATTATGTCTCTGCCCTCTGTTTCAACGTAGTTGAGGAACACGTTTGCAATGGGCGATTGCACTTTGCGCTTGGTCCATGAGAAAGACCACTTTGACCGAATGGGGAGTGACTCTACGTTAATGACTTTTACGTCATGTATCTCACCAAAAGCGAGCGTATGAGAAGAGAGGATCGACACGCCAAGTTTTGATAAAACTGAGTGAATAATGGCTTCGTTGCTGGCGATGGTCATTTTTATATTTGGTTTGACGCTCTGGTTCTGAAAAAAAGCTTCTGTCGCGTAGCGTGTTCCCGAGCCCGATTCGCGAATTAAAAAATCTTCTTGGCAAAATTCTGCGAGCGTTACACTTTGTTGTTTACTAAATGGGTGAGAAGCTGGGGCAATTGCGACTAAGTCGTTAGACATAAATTCAATGACTTCGAGATCGAGACCCTCAGGTAAGTGACTGAAAACATAAAAGTCATCTAAACCTTGCTCTAATCGCTCAATGACCTGTTGTCTGTTTGCTACTGTAAATTGAATATCAATACCGGGGTAGCGTTCACAAAACGGACCGAGTAAATGGGGGATAAAGTATTTTGCTGTGGTGACACTAGACAGTCTCAATGTGCCCGATTTGAGCCCGCGCAGGTTCGATAAGTGCATATCTAACTCTTCGCAACGTTGCAATATTTGCTTGGCAGTCTCAACCGTCGCAAGACCTGCGTCGGTGAACTTTAACTGTTTTCCGGCTTGTTGATAGAGAGGGAAGTCGATGGCTTCAGCAAGCTTTTTTAGCTGCATTGAGACTGTGGGCTGGGTTAGAAAAAGCTTTTCTGCCGCAGCCTTAACACTGCCTCCTTCATACAGCGCGAGAAGAATTTCTAGCTGTCTAAATGTACCAATATGTGCGTGTAATCTGGATGCCATATGTATGCCTGCTTACATGATTAGATTATTGTCTATGAACTAATTAGTAACTATCTATTTTTATCTATATTTGTATTTTTGTAAAATCCTCAAAAATAACGAGGAGAAGTGTATGACGTTTAAAAATCTGGCATTGCCTTTAATAACGAGTTTTTGTCTTTTAGCCTTTTCTTATTTCAGCATGCAAATTGGTACCAGTGCTGTGGGGTTTGCTGTTGTGGCTCTTTGTTTATTCGTTTTAGCCCTTATACACAACTTTAAAGCTTCAACGGTTAAGCGTTCTACCCCTTATGCAGCTGAGGTCAAGTCGTAAATGATAGACGCAGTAGTCGCATTTTTCGTGCTCGGTATTCTTGCTCAGCTGCTGGGTGCTAAAATCCCATTTACGGATGGGTTGTACAAATCTCTCAGCATGTTTTTAATGATAGCCATTGGCTTAAAGGGCGGGATAGCATTACAGCAACATGTTGATTCTTCGTTATTATTCATGTCCATGGCGGTGGTTGGATTTGGTTTACTATTACCACTTGTGGCGTATCCATTACTGAGATATTTTGGTCAATTGGACAAAGTGAATGCCGGTGCTATTGCAGCGCACTACGGCTCTGTCAGTGTAGCGACCTATGCCGTTGCAGTCGCTTTGCTTGAGGCCAACAATATCAAGTACGAAGCGTACTTCCCCTTATTTGTTGTGTTACTTGAAATGCCGGCGATTGTGGTTGGCTTGGTGCTGGCTAAAGGCAACTTTAAAATTATTAATCGAGCGTTTGTTAAAAAAGAGCTGGTTGCAAATCAAAGCATTTTATTAATGGTTGGCAGTTTAATCGTTGGTTTTGCCGGTGGAGAAAGCGTACAAAAACTGACACCTTTTTTTGTTGAATTGTTCCCAGGTATTCTAGCCTTGTTCTTATTAAAAATGGGTTTGGTTGCTGGTGAGCAATTAGGTGCGTTAAAAAAGAACAGCGTGTTTTTAATCAGTTTTGCGGTTCTAATGCCTATGATTGGTGGACTGGCTGGTACAGGGTTGGCGCTACTGCTAGGTTTTAGTGCTGGTGGAATCGCATTAATGGCTGTCCTTGGCGCGAGTGCTTCATACATCGCTGTACCCGCTGCAATGAGAGAGAGTTTGCCGGAAGCGAATGCGGGTATGTCTATTACCGCTTCACTGGGAATTACATTTCCGTTCAATGTACTAATTAATGTCCCTTTCTTCATTGCGCTTGGGCAATTTGTTGGCGCATAATCCACATCTTAATCTTGTATGTTGTTACTGACGTCCACAGGGCGTCAGTGTACATTATGCTGCATAGCTTAAAGACATATAAATAGGTAAGAAGCCGTGACGGAAAAGAATTTATTAAAAGCAGAGCGCGTGGCATATATTCTCGAAGAATTACAAGCACGTTATCCAAACCCACCTATACCACTCGCTCATAAAGATCCCTATACCTTATTAGTTGCTGTGCTGTTGTCTGCGCAATGTACCGATGAGCGCGTGAATAAAGTGACGCCAGCTCTTTGGCAATTGGCTGATAATCCGTTTGATATGGCAAAAAAATCTGTTGAAGATATTCAAAATATAATTCGCCCTTGCGGTTTATCGCCGCAAAAATCTAAAGCTATCAAGACGCTTTCCGAAATCTTAGTCGCCGATTACGACGGTATCGTGCCAGAAGATATGGAAGCGCTAGAAACTTTGCCTGGGGTTGGGCATAAAACCGCGGGCGTTGTGATGGCACAGGCATTCGGTGTACCTTCTTTTCCCGTTGATACGCATATTCACCGGCTGGCACAGCGTTGGGGACTCACCAATGGTAGAAATGTGGCGCAGACTGAAAAGGATTTAAAACGTCTATTTCCTAAAGCGTGTTGGAATGATTTGCACTTGCAAATTATTTATTACGGGCGAGATTTTTGCACTGCAAGAGGGTGTGACGGTACGGTATGCCCTATTTGTACAACTTGCTATCCCAATCGCAAAAAGCCAAAGTTGGTTAAAAAGCCATAGTTGTTTGCTCAAGATCTGTTTAGGCATAGGGTCTAAACAAATATGCCAAATGAGATGCAAGGTATTACAAGTTGAACCACTGCACCTTTTTGAAAATGGGTTTGAAGATAAATTGACTGGCTCGAACCCGCGTTTTAACGCGATATTTGCGCTTTTTACCCGAGTAAGAAAAAAACACCTCGCACTATATTAAGCGTGTGAGCCAACCACACCAAGGCGTGTTTCTCTCAGCACTCGCTTAAGCAAATATGAGTAATAGAGAGCACGCCTTTTTTATGTGGTGTCGGTCTATCTGTTTGGGCCATTGCTAAATAGATTATTGCACAGCTGCAAGCTCTTGATGAATGGACTGTACCAGCTCTCTGGGTAAGCAAAGTTGTTGAGCAAGTGCCTGCAAATATTGCTGTGATACGCTCTGATGTAAGTCAATGGCACTGGCACTTGCGGCATATACCTCTATGCCAGTCTGTGCATTGGGCACCGCTTGGACAAGTTCGGTTAAACTCATTGGTTTTCTTAGCTCGTCAAACAGCATTGCTTTTTCAGTAACACTTAACGCCATAGTCTCGACCTGGGCAAATATTTTTTGTCGTTCAATTTCATCGATGTGGCCATCGGCATAGGCTGCTGCAATCATGGCACGCATAATAATTAACTGGCCAGAACCCCCTTCATTTTCAGCTACTTCCTCGAAGCTTTGCTCGGGCATTTTGGCGGGTGTAAAGTCGAATGTGCGATTAGGTCTACTGCGCCCAGCCATGGCTTGGTCATAGGCTGCGCTGTCTCTTTGCTGATTGGATGCCTGACTTTGTTCTGAATACTGTTTGTACGCTTTCCACGCCAGCCCCCCAACGGCTGCCAATGCGCCATATTTTACGGCTTTTTTACCGGTTTTTTTTCCCTTTTTACTGCCCAGCAACGAGGTCAATCCACCGCCAGCAACCCCACCTAAAAATCCATTTAATGCGCCAGATTTATTGAGGCTTCCTACGAGTTTTTGTAATTCTTTCATCGCTGTCTCCTTGTTTTTGGTTTTACTCAGAGTAGGGGAAATGAGGCGCTTTGAAAACCACCATTTTGTTACAAATCGATTCAACCACTGAGTGGTTTTGCTGCTAAGTTTAGAGGCTGAGAGAGGAGTTTTGGGGCGCGTTGGTGCGAAATCACATTGTATTTATCACACTAAAACTCAATTTGCTTCTACTGCATTTAACTCAAATTGGCGCGTCGCTTAGCAATTCTTTTATTGGAATTTGATAGAATAAAGCAAGCTGTCTGGCTGTGCGGTGGTAAACACGATACCCGCATTCTGCACGCTTTAAAGTGGCAATAGAAACACATAAAGCGCGTTCTTGACATGCACATGCGAGCTTCTCTTGGCTCAACCCTAAATCCCGACGTAATTGTTTCAGTCTTTGACTGTTTAGCTGTACTCGGCCATCCATCATTAGTGCTCCTTACAAAGGGTAAGTAAGCCTAGCAATGACTCTAACGCTTCGCCAATCACACAATACAAAGCGGTGTTTTTTAAAGTGTACGGTACTGTCAGAAATGCTGCACAGCAGGGGACATCTTGCATCTAGCTTGATACCAAACTGATACTAACCTGATACCGATAAGTGCCTAGTAGGTGTCTACACTTGGAACCAAATTCAAGGTGCACTGATCACCAGTGTGCTGTTCACTTAAAGAGATAAAAGGAAAACGTTATGTCTCAAGCAAATCGCATGTTAGGTGGGTATGGTCCAGTGGTTTTAGCACAGGACTTTGATAAGGAATATATCAGCGCATTTGAGCATATCAATCAACGCGCAGGTGTTGATATCAAGCCATTGGCTGGCCAATCACAAGTCGTAAATGGCACAAACTATGCGTTTTACTGTTTTGTTTCACCGGTGGTTGCACCGGGCATTCCGCAGGTTAATCGTCTAGAGCTGATTGTAATAAATCAGTTAGGAGATCAATATACTGAACTTAAAGACCGTGTCTTCAGTGAGCCTGTATTAGTACCACCAATTGGCTCTTTTGATTCTGTTGCGCTTCGTAATGATTTTAGTGATGCTGAGCGTCAAACAGCAGAAAAAATTGAGTCCATGATTGGTGTTAGATACGACATTTTGGCAGCTCAACAACAGGTTGTAGCAGGTCTAAACTTTGCGTTTTACACCGTGGTTGAGCCTGTTACTCCAAACGCTCAGGCATTTTTCGCGCGCCTAGATGTATACGTGAATTTACGTGGCGAAATTGAAAACGAAAACCTCGTGCATATTCAACCATAATATATGTGCCACGGTTTAGTTGACCCTAAACCGTGGCAATCTGTTTCTGCACACTTACCAGCTCGCCAAAGAAACTGGTGCACTGGTTTGAGATTTAACCGCGTTGAGTACTTGTTCTAAAGTGTTGTGCTCACTTTGTGCATGGGCCTTCAATCCAATTGATGTAATGTCACCTCTGGCTGCTACTCTGGCGATATTAATTGCAATTGTGTCTACATCGATTTGCCTTTCGTTCAGATAGATTAAGTTCTTATCATCAATACTGATTTGTGGTGTCAAATTGGGCATTAGAGAGCGTGCAGCTTTATCTTGCTTACTGATATCCAACACAGGTTCTTTAGAAAAACTCGCGGTAACAATAAAAAAGATGAGCAGAATAAAGACAATATCAAGCATCGGGTTCATATCTACATTGGCACTTGGTTGCATCGCAAATTGATGTTTTTTACTCATATGGGTACTCCTTATGGGTGGCTGCGCAAAATTGTCATTTTTGTTTGGGTATAACGCCGCAGTATCAAAAAAGGGGTGATTAAAATGCAATTAAAGTTTGGAGAGCTTAGGGTAAAAGCTCGAAACTAAACGTATTACATACAGGTGTTTGGGTTTGTTACACAAGCACACAGATAGAAAGGCTTTGTAACAGTGTTGTACATTTTTTGACTTTGAAACTGAGGAGGGGCGTGGTGGAATGAGTTTAATTTCACTCAAAACAAGGAAAGAAAAATGAAAATGTCTCTTATTGCAGCTGTCGTATCAGCCTCCATGTTGTTTGGTGCGTCTACTGCTTTTGCCAGCGATTCAAAAGCGGATAAAGCGCAATATCGCGCCGTGCTTAAAAATGAACTATCCAAGAAACAACCAGGTGCGGCTGCACTCATCAGCAAAGAAGGTGATGTAATTTTTAAGAAAGCCATCGGGAGTGCAAACCTTGAGTTAAATATACCGCTTAAGGCTAAAAATGTTTTTAAAATAGGTTCGATATCTAAGCAATTTACTGCTGCCGCAATCATGATTTTACAGGAACGGGGCAAACTCTCAGTACATGATGATATCCATAAATATGTACCGGATTTTCCGACCGAAGGGCACGTTTTAACGATTGAACAACTGCTAACCCATACCTCAGGTCTTGCCAATTACACCGAAGACAGAGAATTGATGTTAAAAGAAGTTCAGGCGCCTGCAACACTTGATGAGATTTTAGCAAGATTTGCCGTTCACCCAATGAAGTTTCAACCGGGAGACGCGATGGCTTATTCAAATACCGGTTATGTATTGCTAGGTAAAATCATCGAAGTAGTCAGTGGTCAATCTTACGCGGACTTTATTGATGAGCATATCTTTGACAAATTAGGCATGAAAAATAGCCATTATGCAGGTCGCCAAATTATCAAGCATCATGTATCTGGATATGAGTTGAGTCCTAAAGGATATGTGAATGCTGGTTATATAGATATGATTTGGCCGCATGCAGCAGGCGCATTGTCATCGAATGTATTTGATTTGAATATTTGGTACACCGCGCTCGCGAACGGTTCATTGATCAGTGAACAAAGCTACCAACAGATGATAGCACCGGTGACTCTCAACGATGGGAGTGTATCAAATTATGGCTATGGTCTAGTTACCACCACCATTGGAGAGTATCAGGCTATTGGCCATGCTGGTGGTATTCACGGTTTTGTCTCTGATGCGGTGTATATTCCAGAAGAGTCACTTTATGTTGCTGTACTTGCTAACTCAACAGATCGCAATCCACAGGTGTTGACGCAACGTCTGGCCGCCAAAGCGTTAGATTTACCAAGCCCAAGCTATAAGGAAGTCCGGTTGACATCACAGCAACTAAACGCGTTTGAAGGCGCATACCAATTTGAAAGCGGTGCGGTGCGTCGCATTGAATATCATGATGGAGATTTATATACGCAAGAGGGGGATGGCTATATCGCTGAGTTATTACCAGCTTCGTCAGATACGCTATTTTTTGATCAAAGCACGGCGTATATGAAGTTTGAAACGAATGAACAGGGTGATACCGTTATGAATTTGTACGTAAACTTCTCCGAAATACCCCTTAAAGCAATAAAAATTCGCTAACAGTTGAAAGCCAAAAGGAACCTCGTTCCTTTTGGCTTTAGAAAGTATCGCAGATTAATTTAACAGGGTTAAATTGCTCACACTGCGCACACCGGGGTGACTCATATAATCATTTTTAATCCCCTCGACACGAAGGCGCTTACCAATCAGTTCAGGGTTAAGCAATGGGCTAAATGTATCTCGCTGAGATGATTCAAGTTTAATGTATAGCTTGTTGCCAGCATTACTCGGGTCCGTTAACTCCAGCGCATATTTGTTATTGATTGCAGCGGTGATAGTACCGCTTACAACAACTGGTTGGCCGTTATTCAATGCCAATACATCAGATACCGACAGATCACTGCCTTGATCTGGGTCGCCATTTCCATTGCCTGAAGAGATGGTAATGCTAGATACTTGGCGAACGCCAGGCTGGCTCATATAGCTATCTCTTACACCTTTGATAACTAATGTGGCATTTAAAATATCAGGGTTTAGCTCTGGGCTGAACTGCGCACGTTGGCTACTTTCAAGCTTGATATTGATGGTGAAACTCGGGTCGTTCAGGTCTTCCAATATGAGCGCATAAATACTGTTTAGGCCTGATTTTACTCGCCCTGTAAGCTCAATTGCTTCACCTTGTGCAGTTGCAAGCGCCTGCTCAACGGACATATATGAAGGGGCAATTTGTAGATCTGTCACATAACGGATCCCTGGTTCACCCATATAGCTATTACGTTTACCCGTGACAATGATGTTTTGATTAAGAATTGCAGGGTTCAGCTGTGGGTTAAAGTCAGCTCTTTGGTTGCTCTCAAGCTTCACATAAATATGGGTTGCAGGGTTATTGAGGTCGCTCAATGCCAGTCCGTAGATCCCATTGATGGCGGCAGTTACTTTGCCCACGACAACAACAGGGGTATTTTGTGCTGCTGCTAATGCATCAGTCACTGAGATTGCATTCCCAGGTGTTGGCGTTGGATCGGGGTCGGGGTTAGTTTGGCCGTCGCCATATGGCGCATTGAAGGAGTTGTTTTTATACGTATCGGTATTCCATGCGTCGAAACCTGATGCAGGAGTGCCCCAAGGTTGACCATTATTAGGGTCTGACATTTCCTGTGAGGCCATCGGAGTAGGCGTGACAAAGCCACTGTAATGACCATTTTGACCGTCAAAATACTGATAGCTTTCAGGTGTCGCTAGCCAGTTTATAATATTCACAGCAAGCACAGAAGCATGGCCTGGATCTGTCCATCCCGGATAGGTTCTTTTGGTGTTGCCATTGTCTTGACGGCGATATTTAGGCGTTGCGTCTTCAATAGGTGAAGAGTCACCGATAAATGCTGCTTTTCCTGCACCTGACTTTGCGATTGCAGCATAGGGGCCTTCAGCTTTACCACCAAAATACAGCCCTTGGTCTTTAGCGTGTCGCCACTTCACCGGGGTGTCTGACTCAGAAAAATAGACTAGGCCCTTAGCCTTTTGCGGATCTACGATGGCCAATGTGGCGCCTGCGGCCATTAAAATAGGGTCAACCCCTTGAGTGATCCCTTCTGTTTGTGAGCTAGGCTCAACACCACTCACCCCCTGCTTGTAGTCCACGCCATTAAAGCGAAAACGAATACCGAAGTTCTCAACTAGCCAGCCAGCACTCGCTGCTTTGGGGTTACGCCAATCACCATAGGCACCGCCCATATTGTATTTGCTGAGATCTGAGCGATTGTAGCCATTAAAAACTTCTGTGGCATCCCATGTATTGAGGTTACGGTCTGCATCGTAGTGGTCGGCAATGAAGAAGATGCCTTTGCCGCTTGCAACATATTGTTCTAGGGCTGCTTGTTCCGCAAGTGTGAATGGGCGATTGGTTTCAGCTAACACGAATACATCTGAGTCCTTAATCGCGTCATAAGTAATAATCGCCTCATTGGTATTACTGCCATTAGTGCGATCATCGTAGAAACGAATACGGCCATCATTATTTAAATCTATACCGCGGTATTCTTTAACGGTATAACCTTCTTGAACTAGCGCATCCGCGAAATCGGAGAAAGCGCCGTCGATTACCCAGTCAGCGTTACCTTCTACGCCGCCGTGTGAGACATCAAAGTAAACGGTCTTACCATTATTATTAGCAGCAGATGGTACTTTAACTGGTGCTGTATTGTTCCAATCATATGCTGCGGCAAGTGCAAAGCTACTTTGAGCAAGTAAGCCTGCACCGAGCAATACTGATAAGGTCAGTTTGTTCACTGTCATTTTTTCAATTCCCGTTGTAATGGTTTATTTTTGGCAGCCAAATTCCTAGATAGCTGCCAATGGGTGGCAATGGTGTGCAAGTGATGAATTGCACACCAAATCAGGTAGAGTCTTTGTATTATTGGTTTTGCGGTTGTGTCAGGTTGAGCTGATAGAGTGCAAAGCCGTCGTCGTTAGTTTCATTTAGCGGTTCGATATGCTCAAATTGCGCACTGTATGCTTTGGCTTCATCACTGTTTGAACTTGTAAATTGGATTTGCACATTATTGATTGGCGCAAATGTCCAGTTCTTATCTGCTGACGGATCTAATCCGTTACCGTCATTTTGTTCACTTTGATAAGTGATGTAATTGGCAACAACTTGGCGATTTTCATCTGGTGAATCGACTACGATTTTGTCTGCGCCGATATTCGGGAAATTACCACCGCCTGAGGCGCGATAGTTATTGGTCACGACCAAAAACTGCTGCGTTTCTGTGACTGCTTTTCCTTCAAATTGTAAGGCGATGATGCGCTCACCGTCAGACACTTTTTCACCTTTGCTAGTGTAGCGAGCTGGTTGGGTAATATCGATTTGATAGGTGACACCATCGATGACATCAAAGTTATAAGAAGGAAAATCAGGGTTGATTAGAGACTGCATTTCTTCGCTTTGAGGGTCGATTTGATTAAACTGCCCAGCGGACATTTCCAACCACTCTTTCACCTGTGCTCCATTTAGCTTAAGTACTTTCAGAACATTAGGGTAAATGTATAAGTCCGCGACATTTCGATATGCTATGTCACCTTTTGCAATGTAGGTGTAGTCGTCCGCGCCGCCACGACCGGCTCTAAATGGCGCGCCTGCGGACAAAACAGGCAAGTCCGATAGTTCTGTGCCTTGTACGATTTTCTGGGTGTACCAAGTTTGCGCATCAGTGACAATCTGAATAGAAGGGTCGTCATTAACGAGCGCAAAGAAGCTATTTACTTGGCTAGTTACTTTGGCGAAAGGCTTATTAACCCAAGTACGTGTTTCTTCATGATCATCATGGGTCGCAGCTTCAATAGTGGCGTCGTTAGTTACCAAGGAAATAACATTTCGATCTGCGTCTTGTTCGAATATGGGTTTAAGAGTTGATTGAGAGTCAGTGACTTGCCACCCATCTTCTTTGTATGTGAGGGTAAGATCTATGATACCTAAATGATTGCCCCAAAAACCAGGCATCACAGCGGCAACGCCATTGATGGTGCCTTTTTCTAAATCAATGCCTTTATCTTCCATGCCTGCATAGCGTGAGCTTGGGAAGTTAGCATGCGCGTGACCAAACATGATGGCATCAATGCCTTCAACTTTTGACAGGTGATAACTGGCGTTCTCTTTTTTATCGGTATGCTCTGAGGTATCTAACCCTGAGTGTGGAATAGCAACGATGATATCAGCGCCTTCTTCTTTCATTTTGGGCACATATTTATTCGCCATAGCAATGATGTCTTTCGCGATGACTTTGTTTTCGAGGTTTGCTTTGTCCCACTGCATGATTTGAGGCGGTACAAATCCGATGTAACCAACTTTAATTGTTTGCTCTTTCCCTGCGATGTCTTGGAATGTTTTTTCTTGGATTAAATAAGGTGCGAATAGAGGCACGTCATTAGTTTCGTCGTCGTCACCATCATATTTGAATACATTGGCAGAAATATAAGGGAAGTTGGCATCATCAATGGCTTCATGAAGAAACTCTAAACCAAAGTTAAACTCATGGTTGCCAATATTTGCCACGTCGTAGTCCAATGTATTCATTGCTTTATAGATGGGGTGAACTTCACCGTCAGCTAGGTTTTTGATTTTTGCAATGTAATCACCAAGTGGGCTGCCTTGTATGAGATCGCCGTTATCGACCAAAACTGAGTTTGTTGCTTCTTCACGGGCGCTGTGGATCAAAGCAGCTGTTTTGACCAAACCGACCTTATCGTCTTGCTTATCTGAAAAATAGTTAAAGTTGAGTATATTGGCATGAAGATCTGTGGTCTCAAGCAAGCGCAGTTGTAGCTTCGTACCGACCGTTGGGCTGGTGGGTTCTGGCTCCGGATCTGTTGGCGGTGTTGGCACTGGATCTGGTTTATCAGTTCCTTGTGTTGGCGCTGCTGGTTTTACTTCTACTTTGTTGTCATCTGAATCAAAGCACCCGGAAAGTAGCACGGATGTACCACATAAAATAGCCAGCGGCAGTAACTTGGTTTTCATAGTCCCTTCTCTTTTTTGATTTTTGAGCGGCCACTATAGAAGGGAAAAAAGACAAATAAGCTAAGAAAAAATGGCAAGTTAGTTCCAAAAATATGACATTTTATGAAGTGCTTATGAGCTCTGGGTAGCGTGAAAAAAATGACGGTATTTTATTTTTAATATTCTAATTTGTATGAATTTATTAATTTAAAATGTGGGTGGGAATATGAATTTATTTATCTTTTTTGGATAGCTCGATGCTAAGCCGTGCAAAACATTGCTTTTGATTAAAACTTGGGTACATTTAATAGGTTGTAAATCAGTATGTGCGGGTTAAGTTATGTCTTCATTTGAAGAGCGATTGAAACAAGTAGAAGAAAGGCTAAATAGGCAAGAGCTCTTGGGAGCGTCCTTAGGCAGTGTGATCGGGGCCGCTATTTCAATCGCTGTGTGGTTTCAAGTTTATATGTTTAACCCCAAGCTAGGTGTATTAATGCTACCTGTTAGTGGGGCTGTCATTGGACTCTTCGTGCGCTTTTTTGGGCGAGGGTACCTCGAATGGTTTTCGACAATAGCTTGTATGGTTTATGCGATTACAACGTTAGTTGCATGGTATATGGAGATAGTCATTGGCGGACACATTCCCTTAATTGTCTTGGCAGGACTCTTTTTTGCCGGGGGAGGGGTGGCTAATTATTTTGCTAAATTAAGTATGCCAATTGTGTTGGAAGAAGCTTTTGAACGCCTAAAGTTGTCGGATAACTTTCCAGAAAAGGGCACTAATATCAAGGGTATTACTGCGGTAATATTTTCGAGTACTTTGGCCTTGGGTGTGACCTACGGTGTTACATTCATGTTTGTCATCTTTAATTATCAACTGCAAAGCGTGCAAGAAGCCTCCGTTGAACAGGCACAGCAACAACGCATTGCACGTAAAGAGATTGAAGTGACAGAAGATGCGTTATCTCAATTCACAACGAGCCAAGCGCTACTCTACGCACATGCTTATTTTAGCGGTTATAAGTTTACTGAATTGGGGAGTTATACACGAGACTTCCCTCGTTCAATGCATAAATCTCAAATGATTCTAGAGCATTTGATGAAGGCGCGTGGCGATAGACGTGCGCAGTTTATTTTAGGCGTGCTGTTGCAGGGAAATAGAGGCGAGCGGCTGGTTAATTCGGCAGCTGAACAAGGCGACCACTACGCTGTCTTGTACAAAGCATTTTATGCGGGGTGCAATGCAGATGCTAGTACGGGTAATCAAATTTTAGATAATTTATATCCTACCGTAAAAGAATCGGCAATTAAGTCTGAAATCGAAAGTGTACGCTCTTATGGCTATGAGCCAGTATGTGCGGAAATTGCAAAGGCGCATTTTCCACATAGCTTCGTTCGAGGCTACATAGAGCTATTGCGATTACCTTAAATACGATAGAAAACACCTAAGCTCTAAGTACATCTCTGGTGGAACAGAGCGTGTTGCCGATATTGGTTGGGTGTTGTGCCTGTATATGATTTAAAAGCGCGCATAAAAGGTCCTACTGAAGCAAATCCACACTCTAAGCCAACCACCAAAACTGGCCAATGCTGTTTATCTGGGTCGATTAATATCTGTTTAGCGCGTTCAACTCTGAGCGTATTGATCAACTGATTAAAGTTCTTTGCATGTAAATGGTTTCTTAGCGCTCTACTTATTTTGTATTCAGGCACATTTAATGCTCTGGCAATATCGGCGACTTTAAGGTTGGCTTGCAAATAGTAGTTTTGTTCAACGAGTAGTGATTGGACTTGTTTGGCAAGCTCGACGTCACTTTCAAGGGGTATGCTGCAAGGTATTTCATTGGAGCCTGACTGTGAAGAAGAGTATGCATTGGTTGTTTCTTCGACAGTCGAATTTGATGTTTGAAAACGCCAAAATAAAAGAGATTGAAGGCCGACCAAAACACATAAAGTAATGCCCGACATGATACTGGCGAGGACTTCTGGATCTGATGCGAAGATACCTTTGACACTTTTGCTTACCAGTACAGCACAACCAAAAGTGACCATAAACAAGATGCGTTGCTGCTGTTCAGGTTTTCTTGCGTGTTTGAAGCCGCGCAAAGCTTCCCAAAACGAAAGAACTAAAATACACGAAGACAGCAAAATGGTTGCCTCGCGAAGCAGGTGACTGAATATGGGAAGCCACGCGGGATATAACGTCCATTGGTGTGTTGCAAACAGGTAGCCTTGCTGGATCATGATAAGCGCGGCGATGGCCAGTGCTACCGCGATATGAAGTAAGCCAATCGGATTTTTCTCTCTAAATAAGGCACGTGAAAAGAGCCAAATACAATTACAAGTGGCGCAAGTGGCCATGCCAATCAGATATTGATAAGGCCCAATCATATCACCTGTTAACTGTTTGAGTGCGACCATAGATATAGAACCGCAAAAGATTGCAAATAGAATATGGGCACTGTGTTTCTCTCGTACTGTCAATTGCGCCAGTAATAAAGTGAGGCTGACAGCAAGCAGCGTGAAGTGAACATAAACAGATTGCATAGAGAGTTCCGCACAATTTAGACCTGTACTATGGTAGTGAAAAGCTTCTATTTGCTCAATTTAGCTTTGTAAGAAATCTTTACTAAAAAGTGTGTGCCGAATTTCAAATTCGGTGCGACGAATTGATTTTTTATTGGCACCTTAGTAATTAAATCAATAGATTACGAAGGGGCTAGTATGATTTCATTAACCGTAAACAAACTTAGAGGTTTATCTTTCAATGCGGATAACATTCTCAGCGGTGCAACTAAAACTTGGGTTATTGTGGCGTTGGCTGGGCAGTGGGCTTTTGCGTTGTATATATTAAGTTTGTATGCGCTACCTTTGATGCTCGGAGCGATTGATAAGGCACAAGCCGTGTCTGTAACGCAGGGCTTAAATAGCAATATCGACCTCAATTCAGCCATGTTTTTTGCCCATGTCTTGCCTGCAATTCTGATGGCTATGAGTGGACTTTTTCAATTAATTCCAAATGTGAGATCGCGATTTCCAAGATTTCATCGCTACAACGGGCGGATGTTTTTTACACTCGGGCTGGCTGGTGCATTTACAGGTTTGTACTTAACTTGGATAACAGGGCACAGACTGAGTGATATTGGCTCGATAGGGGTGACAGTAAATGGCATCTTGATCCCAATTGCAATTTATTTTGCTTGGCAAGCAGCTGTGAAAAAGCGCTTTGCACTACATCAACGCTTTGCCGTACATAGCTTTTTACTGGTCAATGGAGTGTGGACATTCCGCCTGTACTTGATGGGCTGGTATATAGTTAATCAAGGAATGAATGGTAATACGCAAACCTTGGATGGGCCTGCTGATATTGCGCTTTCATTTGCATCTTTCTTATTACCAATGGCAATCTATGAAGTTATTTTATGGGGTAAAAAACAACGCAAAGAAAGTATTAAGTGGGGCATTTCGGCACTGGCTTGCTTCGGCACGTTAATCACCGTCATTGGTGTGATTGCTGCTGGCATGATGATGTGGTTGCCTAGGATCAGCGATATTCTCAAAGCGTTATTTTAGCTTGCGCATTTAATAAGGTGGCAATGTATCACTGCCACCAAGGTGTGCTTATAGGTTACCTGCATTCACTAATTGATGCAGTTCTTCAAGCGAAGCTGCGATTTTCACGCCAGGAACATTGGTGCCAATCGTTGCTTCAAATGACCCTTCAACCTGAGAGCGAAAAGACGTGAATGAAATACGGTATACGCCTCTTACTAGAGACTCTGTTGGGTTGTTGAGATTAGTGGTTTGTCTCAACAAAGAGTTGTAGTAAGAGCCACTAGGGTTGGCTGGTAACTCGCGTGTGTCGTCGTTGTAGCCCAGTGGTTGTAATACCTTACCACCTTGCGCAATTTTGCCGCTATCTATGATGTTCATACGATCAAATACGATATAGGTATCAAAAAACTTGGCTTTGTCTTTTTCCATACCAGGTGCAAAATTGTTATGTACAAAGTCTTTATCAGTCGGTTTAGTTTCAACCGGCGATTGCATTGAAATTCCAATTTCATCAACGGCAGCTGGTACCCAAGCGTACAAATAGTAAGTATCTTTACCTTTATACTTGCCCTCAGGTTTTACACTTGCATCGACATAGCCATAGTAATTGACGTAATTTGCATAAGGTGCGCGTACTTCTAATGGGCCAACACCTTGAGAGATTGAACTTTTTAGGTAAGGGCCTGAAGAGGTGCTCATGCACGCAGTAAGAGTTGAGAGAGAAAGCACTGCTAAAACCTTTCCCGTAGTTTTAAGCGTCATTAAATGACTCCTTGTCATGATTAAAATCAAGGCAAGTCTAGCCGCAATTTATGTAATTGCAACGTCGTTTGGGAGGATTTTTTCTAATTTATAAAATGTTTAATAATTCTTCTGAAGGAATGTGAATTCTGCGCTCAGTTAAGCGTATCAATGTGCTGTTGTAGCGTGTCTAATTGCTCCAAAACAGCCAAAAATTGCTCACCTAACTCGGTTACTTGGTATTCGACTCGAGGTGGCAACTCGTTAAAACTCTCTTTTTTTAAAATACCGAATTCCACATTACGCTTGAGGCATTGATTGAGCACTTTCGTGGTTAGCCCATCCACACAGCGCACCATTTCTCCGGGTCGATTGATGCCATCTTTGAGTAGTTGGTATACGGTGAGTGACCATTTGCATCCATAAATGGTTTCGACCATTTTTGCACTTTGACTGGGTGCAACTTTTCGAGAAACTTTTTTTTCTTTTGTATTCATAAATATGTACCAAAAAGTACCTAGCTTACCAATTTGTACTTACTATTCAGTAAGTTCGCTTACTCCTAATATTATCACGAATCGACAAACACTCTAGGTGAACATATGAACTTTACAAAATCAGGTCGCGCTGTAATCGTGGGTGGCTCCAGTGGTATGGGTTACGAAACAGCGAAAATTTTACTCAGCCATAATGTGCCCGTCACGTTAATAGCAAACAACGCAGATAAATTAAAAAGTGCGGAGCAAACTTTACAATCAATGGGTGATGTCACGAGCGTGCAGCTAGACCTCTACGACCGTCAAGCCGTTCAAGCATATGTCCAGAGTTTATCTCAGTCGCAGCTGCAGGTGAGTTATCTGGTAAACGCGGCGGGCTATTTCTCACCATTAGCATTTTTAGAACATCGCGATGGAGACTTTGACCGTTACCATGAATTGAATCGAGCACTCTTTTTAATTACACAAGCGGTAGCTAAAAATATGGTATCAGGCAAAGGTGGGAGCATTGTTAATATTGGTTCCATGTGGGCGAAACAGGCAATAAAGGCCACTCCTTCGTCGGCTTATTCCATGGCAAAAGCTGGCTTACATGCGCTGACTCAACATTTGGCGATGGAGCTGGCTCCCCATAATATACGTGTCAATGCCGTCTCTCCTGCGGTTGTGAAAACCCCCATCTATGGGGCTTTTATTGAACCGCATGAAATTGACTCGGCATTAAATAGTTTTAATGAATTTCATCCGATTGGGCGCATAGGGGAGGCGCATGAAGTGGCTCAAACCATTGCTTATTTACTTAGTGATAGTACGCAGTGGGTGACGGGTGCAAATTGGGATATTGACGGGGGCGTTATGGCCGGAAGAAATTAGAGGGTGTTGGCCTTTGGTATTTGTATATCAAGGGCCACTGCCAATGGCGGCCATTAGTGTGTAACGCGAATTTACGTGTGAATTAATCAATCTAAATCGAATAAAATAGCTAGTAATTACATTGTATTTCAAGGATATTCTTAATTAGAAAAACGGAGCTTGATGTAAGGAGCATGAAGTGAAAACAGTGGTGATTCTAGGTGGCTATGGCAACTTTGGAAAAAGGGTTGCAACCGCACTTGCTCAGGATACAGGAGTTAACCTTGTCATAGCGGGGAGAAGCCAAGTTAAAGCACAAGCGTGTGTAGACAAATTAAAGCCTGCGGCCAAAGCGCAACTCAGTGTATGGCAGATAGATATTTTTGCCGCCAGTTTTAGTGAGCAACTATGCCAACGCAGTCCATTTTTGGTGATCCATACTGGTGGACCTTTCCAAGGCCAAGGGCATGGTGTACCTCAAGCTTGTATTGACGCTAATGCACATTACATAGATCTGGCTGATGATAGGCAGTTTGTATGTGACATTCACCAGTTGGATAAATTGGCAAAAGCGCGCAAAGTGCTTGTTGTCAGCGGTGCGAGCTCAGTGCCAGGCTTATCTTCAGCTGTCATAGAGCATTATCAACCGCTGTTCAAAGAGATTAAATCCATTGATATTGCGATTGCGCCAGGGAATAAAGCTGAACGAGGATTAGCGACAATCGCAGCCATTTTGTCTTATACGGGCCATCCTTTCCAAGTGTTCAAAGGCGGGCGGTGGCAGCCTGCTTATGGTTGGATGGATGCCAATGTAAATGACTTTGGCGGTATTGCAAAGAAGCGAGGTCTGGCTAATGTAGATGTCCCTGATCTATTGATCTTTCCCGAACGATACAGGGTGACTGACAGAGTCTCATTTCAAGCGGGGTTAGAGTTGCCTTTATTACACTGGAGTATGGTGTTTATGGCAACATTGGCCAAGCGAGGTTTCGTCAAAAATTGGGCACCTTATGCAAAGCTGATCAGCTCGATGAGCAATTTATTACTGCCATTTGGCAGTGATATTGGTGCGATGGAAGTACATATCTCAGGGGAAGCACAGGCGCGTAAAGATGTAGTTTGGCGGCTGTATGCACCAGACGGCCAAGGGCCTTATATTCCTACTTTATCGGCCATTATCATTGCAAAAAAATTATTGGCAGGTGATATCAATAAGCGAGGGGCGATGCCGTGTGTTGGGTTGTTTGAGTTGGCTGATTTTGACGCTTACTTTGAAGATTTGGGTATTTATGCGCAAGTGGAGATAAGACCGTGATAGAGCCATATTTTATTGCCAAACTGATTCACATATTGGCTGCGGTTGTTGTGACAGGCACAGGCGCTGGGATTGCTTTCTTTATGTTTATGGCAAACCGTTCTGACAATCCGCAAGCAATTTATATTACGACAAAGTTGGTTGTTTTGGGGGATTGGTTGTTTACAACCCCTGCGGTGATCACGCAGGTAGTCAGTGGTGTGTATCTTATGCATTTACTTGGTTATTCATTTGATTCTGATTGGTTTTATGCGGTAGCTGGGTTATTTACCCTGATTGGGTTGTGTTGGTTACCCGTGCTAAAAATTCAGTACCGTTTACGCGATTTAGCACAGCTTAATGCACACAAAAACCAAGTATCGAAAGAGTTTAAATCTTTAATGCGGATTTGGACACTATTAGGCATTCCAGCGTTCGTTGCAATTTTGGTTATCTTTTGGTTGATGGTGTTTAAACCACTTTCAGTCGTTTAATTTTTGGGGGGCACATGAAGCTGCTTTATCACATGGCCTGTTATTCTTTGGCACTGGTGTGGATCTTTACTGGTTTAACCTCGATGTTTTTTGCCCCTGAAGTTGGGTTTGATATTTTGGCACACGCGCAGATAACTGGTGTACTTGCGCAAGTAGCGGTGTATGGCGGTGGTGGGCTTGATATCGTATTGGGTTTTTGGCTTATAACGCGTTATGCGCTTAAATATTGCTGTCTGGCCCAAATCGTAACTATATGTACTTACAGCGTATTGTTGACATTTATTGATGCTTCATTTTGGTTGCACCCCTTCGGACCTGTGACAAAGAATTTGCCGATTTTGGTGCTAATTACTTGGTTATATCAAGTCGATAAAGAAGCCAGTGGGGTGAAGCTGTAGCGCAGAGCATTCCCATAAGTGGGTTTTGAATAATATGTGATTGCTATCTATAGTGTAAAGGAGGTCATTTGTTGGAGAGGTAGTGTGCGATTAGCTGGGTTTATTTTGTTGCTTGGGCTAATTTGTAACAGTGCAACTGCCACCACAATTGACGAAAAAATTAAGGAAGCGGAAGACTACCTACGTATTGATCCATCTCGCTCGCTTGCTATTCTTAATGCTATTCCACATATCCATGCAATGACAAACGCACAACAAGTGCGGTGGCATATCGCAGCAATGCGAGCAGCTGTGCCGACTGGCAATAACAAACTACTAATAGACTCTTTAGAGGTGGTCTTTCATCATCACAAGCATCCTTACTTTATCGACAAGCTAGTATCGATTACGAGCGGGACCGGTATTTGGCTGCGTAAACACGATTACCTTCAAGATGCGCAACTGAGTTTTGAGTGTTCATATAAACATGCCATAAATGATAGGCAAAGGTTGACGCTCACAAATAGCTTGGCTCTATTGGCTCGGCAGCTAAATGATCTGGAAAAAGCAAAAGCGCTCTATGTGAAAGCGAAAAAGATGGCGCGTTTAGCAGATAGGAAAAATCTGCTCGCGATTATTGAAAACAACCAAGGGATGATAGCGCTAGAAGAAGGAAACATTACCTTGGCTGAGCAACATTTTAGGGTAGCACTTGCTGGTTATCAAAACGTGGATAAACGTTCTGGACAAATATCCGCAGGGGTTAATTTATTGTTTGTGTTTGTGATTCAGCAGCAATGGATTAATTTTCAAAGATTATACCGACCAACAGAAACACTGGCACAGGCCTTTCCCAACACAGCTAAGCAATCGTTGTTACTGTGGTTAAACACTCGCTTTAAGCATATGCAAGGCGATCCGCTTAACGAACAAGAAAAGACGATGCTTTTATCTGCATATGAACAGCTTGATGATGAGAGAATTAGAGCGCTTGTAGCGCAGCATCTTGCCGGTGCAATGGATGTCGAATTACCAAAAAGTGTTGCGCCGAAACCAGTCCGATTTAACCGACCTTGGTTTGAAAAAGTGAAGCAATGCGATTGGTAGTACGAGATTGTTTATCATAAAATTAAAAAATTATAAGTATATTATATTATTGAATTCATGAGTGTTTATGCCATGATTGCGGTGATTAAAAATGATAAAAAGGACTATCATGAACCAATTAACCGCGCTAATTTTAGCAACGCTCTCAACGTCAACCCTCGCTTCCAATACTCAATGGGAACTGCTCACCGATACTCAGTTAAATGGTGTACTGGACTCGAGTACTTCGCAATTACAGACGCTAACTTTAACAACCTATGCCAATCAGTTTAATGCAGTTAATAATGCATCCCCCGATGCGTCAGTGATTCAGGGGGAATTTGAACTGCCCAATACTTTTGAGCTTGGCTCAGGCGTTGTGCAGCGTATTCAATTTACAATCGCCAATGAAGGCAAACGAGTATACTTTTTAGGCCAAGGAAGCGCGCAACAAGGATATCGAGGTACTTGGTATGGCCCAAATAACAACGCAGGTGACTTTAGGCTCGACACTAAATCGGCCGAAGTTTCTGTGCCGGTAAACTGTGCGCAAATTCTAAGTGAAAACCCTGAAGCATTATCTGGTGTTTATACCATAGATCCAGACGGTGCGGGTGCCCATGCACAATTTGAAGCCTATTGTGATATGGAAACAGACGAAGGGGGCTGGACGCTCATCGGTACTTACAGTAAATCAGAGCCGGGCGGTAAACAGTATATTAGCGACTATTCGCCTCAACCAGATACAACACCAACTAACCCTACTGCCACAGGGCTATATCAAGGCTCTTTGGGCGCTTTCAGAGATATTAGAGAGCAGGTGGCATGTGACTTTGCCAGTTGCAGAAATGCATATCAAACAGCGATGAGCGAAGCTGAGCTAGATATGGTGCGCTACACATGGGGCTATTTAGATCAGCAAGAAAAGCAGAAAAATACACCTTTGCCAGATTGCCGTGCCACATATCAAGTAACAGGCACAGCGTTTACACACTGTTTGATTAATACTGATAGAAACAACACCAACGTCGTAGGTTGGCAGCGAGATATTCATGCGGGAAATCATTCATGTTGGCTTGCGCATGGTGTTTATAGACCTACGTCATTGGGTTCATCACGATGCAGTTACTTAGCTCAGGCAAACGGAACTCGCTGGGGTTTGTTGTGGGCTCGATAAATACGGATTAATGGTTTAGTTGCTTCCGTTGACACTGAATGGCAAAGCGCTGTGTGGCAGTTGCTTTTGCCATTTCTAGATTATGTCTATGCGTTTGTTTTTTAATCTAGTTGAATACGGCTTCTCATCTAAAAGCGCAGTATGGGTGATTACATAGTGATTAGGCCTAATAAATACACGTCATGTAAGTTAGTAGCCAAAAATTGAATTTAAGTGAATGCCGTACAGCCCGCCTCGGCATTACGAAGCGCAATAAATAAGAATACTTATCTAAACCTACTGCCTACACCCTCTATGTGGAGTTGTAATACAGGGTCCATTGGTCCAGCATGGCATTTGCCCTGAGTGACACCAGTAATCTTTTGATGCGATAGCCCCTGCGCCAACTTGGTTTGTTACCTCGTGATTGAGTGTCTTATTATTAAGTTGCTTTATGTTTTTTTTGCTTAATTTTAATTTCATTTCGAGCTCCTTCTGGTTGTTTTTTGTTCGTTACCAGCTTTGCAGGATATGATAACGCTGTCAATTGCAAAATAAGGCTTAGTGCTGATGATAGACGATGTGGGAACCTGCCACTTTGTAAGGGGGTCTTTTAAGTTGCTGTATTTATTTTGAAAACTAGCTTAAAACGACCGAAAGTATTGATTAGCGTATGAAATTTTGGAGATAGCACAATGAGCGCAGAACTAAACCAATAAATAATAAATTGCGACAATACAGGCTGTTGGTCGCATTAAGCTTTTATTTGTGCCGTTTATTGAGGCATCTTTATGCCCATGAGCATAAAAAGGTGTGCACAGTTGTGTACTTAAGGTGACGCATTTAGGGCGTTAACTATTACAATTCCACGAGTATGGGTATGAGAAAATACAAAAACTTAAAAGTTGCAGTCTGTATGGCGAACTTGCTTACAGCTACGTCACTGATGGCAAACAGCAGTCAAAGTTTGACGAATGATATTTGGCAATATGAAGATGTCTTTAATATCGAATACGCGGCTTCGCCTGAGGTACACCCAAGTGGCTATAAAGTCCTATATGAGCGTCGCGCTATGGACATTATGTCTGATAGTGTTCGCTCTAACTTATGGGAGCTGGATTTAAAAAATAAAACACACAGCCCATTGTTATCCGGCAACAAGCAGTATCGAAGTGCACGATATTCACCAGATGGTTCACGTGTGGCTTATTTAACAAATGCTGAGGGTGATAATCAACTGTATGTGCGTTGGTTAGAGAGCGGTAACACTGCTCGAGTTACGAATGTGACGCAAGGTGTTCGTAATCTGAGTTGGTCACCGGATGGTAAATGGATTGCCTTTACGATGTTTAAACCCAAAGCCCATAGCGGTATTTTTAAAGAGATGCCAAAAAAACCAAAAGGTGCACAGTGGGCAGGCAATGCGACCTATATTGATACCAAGCTGTACCGTAGAGATGGTGGCGGATTTATCAAACATGGTTATGAACATATTTATGTGGTGCCTTCTGAAGGTGGTACACCACGTCAATTAACGACGGGTGATTTTCATCACCGCTCTCAAATGACATGGAGTGAAGATGGTAAGTCTATCTACTTTAGTGCCGATCGACATAAAGACTGGCAGGATAGACCTAGAGAGTCAGATATATTCCGCATAGATGTTGCGACTCAGCATGTTACGCAAATTACTAACGAGGTTGGTCCCGAGCATAGACCTAAGATCAACTATCAAAGAAACAAAATCGCCTATCTTGGTTTTAAAGATAACAAGCGTTCAAGCCAAAACTTTGATATTTACATGGTGGGCTTAGATGGCAAAGAGCCTGTCAACTTAACTGAATCTTTGGACCGCCCTATTAAATCTCATCAATGGGATAAAAAAGGTCGCGGCTTGTATTTTAGCTACGACGATCACGGTCAACAGTATGTTGGTCATGTTACTTTGAAAGGAAAAGTGACCGAGAAACTTGCGTCGTTAGGCGGGCAATCTTTAGGTCGACCTTATACATCTGGTGACTTTGCAGTTGCAGGTAATGGCCGTTTAGTGGTCACCGCAGCCAATACGCAGCGGCCCGCAGATCTGGCATTGGTTGACAAGCGACGGAGTGTTTCCATGCTCACGGAGCTTAATGAAGATCTTCTTGGTCATAAGAAGAGTGCGCAGGTAAAAGCATTAACGGTAAAATCTTCTGTGGATGGGCGAGAGATTGAGGCATGGTATGCATTACCCCCAAATTTTGATAGCGCTAAGAAATACCCTTTGATCTTAGAGATCCACGGAGGCCCACATACAGCATATGGTCCAAACTTCAGTACTGAGGTACAACTGATGGCTGCCAAAGGCTATGTGGTCGTGTGGTCAAACCCACGAGGAAGTACGTCATATGGTGAAGAGTTTGCCAATTTAATTCACCATGATTACCCATCAAAAGATTACAATGATTTAATGGATGTTGTTGATGGCATGGTGGCTAAAAACTTCATCGATGACAATAACCTATTTGTTACTGGTGGTTCAGGAGGTGGTGTACTTACAGCTTGGATTATCGGTAATACCGACAGATTTAAAGCTGCGGTTGTAGCAAAACCTGTAATCAATTGGATTAGCTTTGTATTGACCGCCGATGCTTATAATTATTATGCAAAATACTGGATGCCTGGGATGCCATGGGAAAAGACAGAGCACTTGTGGAAGCGTTCTCCATTGTCTTTAGTTGGCAATGTAAAAACACCAACCATGCTGCTGACAGGTGAGTTAGATTATCGTACTCCAATGAGTGAAACAGAACAGTACTATCAAGCTCTGCAATTACGAAATATTGATACGGCGATGGTACGTATCCCTAAAGCGGGTCATGGTATAGCGGCAAAGCCCAGTAACCTTATTCAAAAGATTGGTAATATTATGGCGTGGTTCGAAAAGTATAAAGACCCGTCATAAACCATTTTAACGGAGCTGATGGGGCTCCGTTTACTGTTTTAGGCCATAGCAACCTGTGGCCTTCCTTCATTTGTCAGTGTTTTTCTAATAACCAAATACAAACAAAGCGTCGATGCCATGCTCATCATCACAAAAATGGCAATCATAATCATCAACTGATATTTAATGGCGACCATAGGAGATGCGCCTCCTAGGATTTGACCTGTCATCATGCCCGGTATTGTCACCAATCCTGTCGTTGCCATTGTTGCTAACATAGGTGCTAAAGCATGCTGTAGTGCATGTTGAACAAAAGGGCGCGTTGCCTCTAATGGGGAAGCCCCCAAAGATAAAGCTGCTTGATATTCTGGCCAGCGCTCTTTTAGAGAAGAAAAGAAGCTCTGCAAGCAGACGATATTACTGGTTAGACTGTTGCCAAGTAGCATGCCTGCTAGCGGAATTGCGTACTGTGCATGATAATAGGGGTCTGGCTTAATCACTGCCGTAGTGAGTATTATCAGCAGTGGAAATAGCCCTGCGGCAAGGCTCATTGCGACCGGAAAAAATAGGGCTTTCAGAGGCAGCTTTGTTTTGCTGACAATAGCTGAAGTACCCACAATTACCATGATAATCAGCCAACTAAGATTGATCCAAATGTTATTCAACTGAAATAAAAACTCTAAGTATAAACCTATCATTATCAGTTGTAGCGTCATGCGACCTAAACCCACCAATGCGTCTTTGGCAAAACCTAACTGATAATGAAAGTTTATGTAAAATGGAATGAGTAATGTGAGGCTAAAAGTGGCTAATTGCCACCATTGAATATCTATAACACTTTGCATAATCGAAACTATCTTAATCTATCCAACATGGGTTAGTTAATTATTGTTGACGCTGTGACTAAGCTAGCACTGGAGCATGACACTTTTATTGAAAAAACCAGTATGAAAGGATGGCGAAGTTGAAGAGGGGGCTGGCGCAATAAAAGCAGCCCGCTCATTATGTTTATATTTTTTTTGTGCCCAAAAACTGGTAGTTGGAGAAGGTTGTCTGTGAGGTTTCTTCAATATCGACAAAAAAGGAGAAAGTGCCGTTCATCTCCATATGCGTGTTTTTAGGTAAAACACTATTGTTAATGGTCTGAAATTGCATGCTTAATTTAAAATGGCTGATATCCGCAAGTGCCACGGGGCTAAACGTCTCAGTATTAATAATGTTTACCTCTTCAATGCTGGCTGTAGATTTATTAATTGTGACTGTGCCTGTCAGTTTTCCTATCGCATCTTTACCAAGATCAGCAAGTTCGACAGGGTAGGTAAATGTGATGGTTTGATCCGTCTCTTTGTCTAAAGAGAGCGCATTTGGATTAATAAGTTCTGTGAGTTTGATGCTATAGCCTTGGTGCTCGCGATTAGATGCAAAGTTTTTTGCTTCTTTTGGCGTTGGTTTTATTCCATTGAGTTTAAGTAATTGCCAGCGTTCTCCATGGGGATTTTGTGGGGCATACTGCGCGTAAACTTCGGTTTTTTCGCCTTCCTCGACCTCGTTGTTATAATAGGTGAAAGCCCACTTGCTGCGTTCAGTTGCTTGAAATTTTGCAATTGCCTTTTCTACAAACTGTTGATGTGTCCCCTCAAGCGCCAACGTTGAGAAAGAAACAAATAAGCAGGTATATAGTGCGTGTTTTATTGCCATCATGCGTGCTCCTTTTTATTTAAGTATTGGAGCTTTGGTGTGAAATAGACGTGAAATGGGGTGAGGGTAAAAGCCTATTTATGACCACACAATAGGCTTTTGATATCAGCTTTGGTCGGCTACTAGCAGGTTAACCATTTGCACGCATCCGTGCCACAGGTTGAGGTAGTGACAGGGTATTTACCTGCTGCGATCTGTCTCGTTAGCTGGTTAGGGAGACGTTGTTGATCGGCGCTTAGTGTTTTTAGTGCTTTCGCTTTTATCTTCAACTTCATGATCTTTTCCTTGTTTTATTAGAAATATGTTATTCACATGAATATCTGTACAACTCATCAATCAGGCATTGGCAATATTGCCGTGAAGTTAAAAATTAGCATGTTTATTCTGAGTTTCTCAATGCTTTTATGGTATTAATCTGTCATTGTGGGTTATGTGTGCCGTTATGTACCTCTAAAGCCTTCAATATTAAGTAGCAGTTCTTGTCGTAACACTTGAGTGAGTTTGCCCGGTGTATATGAACCAGACAGGTGCCTGTCGACACTTGTTGAGGCGGCTGGATCATACAAATTATCAGCCCCCGATAGCCGATAAAACTGATTAACAATCGCAGTCGTGTGTTGTGGGTCTGCCTCAACCATAATCATAGCTTGGGCTAGAATACCCCGGTGCAGTCCATGATTATTGGTGGATGATAATGCAATACGTTGGGCAGTCCCTGTGACTTTTAGTGATTCGATGTTTAAATTAAAGCGCCCATCACAGTAAGCTCCGGGTGTTTCGCCATACTCACTTTGAATGCCAAGATTATTGAGTGCACTGCGGATCGGTTCACATAAAGCAATGTAAATTTCATCCACATCCAGCGCTTGAGATTTGGTCTGCGCGAATATCAATGAGAAGTTTAAGATCCCCGGTCCATGGGGCACCGCGGTGCCACCGCTGTCTCGAACTGAAACTGGCCAGTCGAGTTGTGATAGTGTTTGGCAAGCTTGTGCAAAAAAAGGGAGCTTGGCTTCTTTACGGCTTACAATCAACGATTGTGGGCATTCCCACAAGCGAATTGTCGCGGGCTGCTCTCCTTTGGCAACCTGTTTCAATAAGGCTGCATCCTGTGCAAGAGCATGGTCTGTATTTTGCGCAATTGGCTCATTGAGCACAGTCCAATGGTGAGACTGATATAGGCGTTTTGCAAGTTCTTTTTCTGTCATGAGCCATTACTTCCTTTGATTAACATGTTACGCATCGTGGTTTAGTGTAGACGTAAAAGTTTATTGTGTATTTAACCTTTATCTGCCAGTGCTAATTGCGATGTTGGCATCATCATGCTCTGGTATCTAAGTTCACCTAAAAATGCTCTCGCTGCGGGCCCAAGGCTGTCTCCGTCGACAAAAGTAAGATGCAGTTGGGCTTTGCGTGTACGCCCTGTTTGCAAATCTAATGGGATTAGCTCGCCTTTATTTAGCGCTTGCTCGATGAGTGGTACGGGTAGCCAAGCAAAACCGAATCCTTGTTTAATCATGTCAATAGATGTACGCATATGGCTGACAGTCCACCGCTGTGAAGCTTGCAACCAACCCGAATCATGGCTTTTCGCGACAGCTGAGTCTCGTACGACTATTTGACGATGTGACTTAAGATCTTCCAGAGTGAGTTGTCGCGAGGTCTGATGGAGTGCATGCTCTGGACTTGCTACAGCGATAAAATCAATCTGGCACAACTCTTCGCTAAACAGTCCTTCTAGTGTGAAAGCTGAAACCGCAATGTCTACCAGCGCATTTTCGAGTTGCTCATTGGCGCCATTGAGCACGGATTCAACCAATTCAATACGCAAAAATGGAAACTCACTCGAGACTTTATCAAGGACTTGGTACAGCATATGCGAGGGAAATATTTCATCGATGGCTATGCGTAATTTTGTTTCAACCCCTTCGGCGAGGGTAGTACCGATTGTTTCGACTTTGGATGCTTCGTTTAGCAAGTATTCCACTCGGCGCAGCATTAACTCACCCGCTTCTGTTAATACTGTTTTTCGTCCTTCGATGCGAAATAGTTTGACGCCTAATGCGGTTTCGATTTTATTCACTGAATTATGAATACTGGATTGGCTTTTGTGGATTTGCTGAGAGGCTTGATTGAAACCACCAAAATCAACAACCGCTTTAAACATTCGCCATTGCTCTAAGGTTACTTTGAGCATGATAATTCCTACCTTTTACTGTCTGAAAAACACGATGAAAATAAACTGATTAGAACGGTACGCTACCATAATTATAATATTCATTCTCTATTTGAGAATAGTGTAGGGTGCAATACCGCGATTAAGTGTTTGGGCTATTTTCGCGTATAGTGCTCAATTTAGTTTGCTTTATTCAGTTACAGTACAGTCGGTTACGCTAAAGTTTAAGCTCCCAAGCACTGGAGCTCATCGGTTATAGGTGGGCTTTTTTCTCGCGTTTTGATGTGGTAATTGGTGACTACAAATAGCCACAGTACATGTTAAGCCAACGGTCCTTTCCCCCAATCGGGCTTTTGTGCTTTTTGCGCTAACTTTTTAGCTCGTTTTGCTTCACTTTTTCGAACATGTTTAGAGATCCATTTAATCAATTTTGGCATGAGTTCAGGTGGAAAATTGTGGCCCATCCCCGGCACGATTTTGAGTTTGGATTTACGGATTTGTTGGGCTGTTTTTTCACCTTCCTGACTGGGGATTATGGGGTCTTCTGCACCGTGGATCACCAACGTTGGTGCCTTAACCTTTGCCATTAGATTTTGCCGACCGCCGCTTGCCGCCATGGCCGCGAGCTGCCTTTGAAAGCCATGAGGATTATAGGCTCTATCTACTGTTTCAATTGCTTGGCGTTTTAGGGTGCGTTCATCTTGGGGGTATGCAGGGCTGCCAATTAACTGGTTGAGCCGAATATTGTAATTGATGGCAGCATCTCGATTGGTTGCACTTGGCCGCAGCCGAGCTAATTGAGCAAATACCTTTAAATTTGAATGTGTGAGCTTCAAAGCAGAAGAGGTAGACATAATAGAAGTTAAACTCAGTACCTTTTTTTTCTGTTTGGCCGCAATAAGTTGCGCTATCATTCCTCCCATAGAGGCGCCAATTAAATGGGCGCGCTTCACTTTAAGTGCCTTCATGAGGGCGAGTGTATCTTCCGCCATTTCCTCTAATGTGTAAGGTGCATTGGCACGGATTGGTAAGCGTGAACTCAGCCATGATTTTATCAAACTTGGTCTGCCATACTGCTCTAGTTGAGTTGATAACCCCGCATCTCGGTTGTCGAAACGTATTACTCTAAACCCAGCTTCTGCCAAACCATAAAATAACTCGTCAGGCCATAGGGTCATTTGGGCGCCAAGCCCCATGATCAAGATAATTGCAGGGGCCTTTTTGTCACCTTCATCTTGATAGTTTATTGAAATACCGTTGTGAATTGAGACTGATGACATAGTTACGCTTAAAGTCAGTCAACTTACTTAAAGCATTTTAGGCATAAAAGTTACAAAATGCCTGCACCATTGAAAAAATGACGCCTATATACATAATTTCTTTCATAAATGGGACTAGCTCTATCTCGGTATGTGGGTTTCAACATGATATTGCTTGCGCAGTGAGTAGTGAGTATGAATAATAATGCAGCACATTTAACTCAATTAAATATGGAAACATGATGAGTAAAAAAACACCCCATGCGCATCAGCGCGGAGAGATAAAAGACAATGCACTTAAGGCATTGGTGACCAGCCCATTGTTCAAGAGTAAAGTTGAGAAAGCGAAAAAAGGCAAAGGCAGCTTTCGCAGAAAGGCGAAACATCAGGGCCAAGAGCCTTATTTTATGGCAGCGTAATTGCGTTTGCGGCAAGCCATAAAATAAGCCTTTTGACCCTTTCAACTAATTTGTAGGATCACTGACTAACCAGAAGGGATTTATCATGTATCGTAAGTATGTGCTTACTGTTGTTTTCGCACTTTTTTTTATTAGCGGGTGTCAATCAACTACATTTACGTACAACCCCGAAAACCATGCTCAGAACAGTTTAGCAGAAGTGCTTTTAGAACAGGGACCTCGGCGCTATGCGAACGACTATTTGGCTGAAATAGAGTATATCTGGAATGAACAGGGTAAAGAACTAAGCGGGCGGTTACCCTATGTCAGCGCAACGTTTTCAACAATGAAAATGCAGCCCGGTGTTTATCGTATTCAAGCGAAATGCGGCAATACGCAATTCTCGGGCAGTGTGGAAGGGATCTTTAATTTTCAAGCGCACGGCCAATATCGCATTTATTGCAAACAGAAGAAAGACCGCAATACACTCGGATTTACGGTCTCCACTCATGTCTCTTTAATACTTGAAACGCTCAAGTTGCAAATCGACTAATTTGATAATTGCTCATTGTGAACGCGTGAATGGGGTGTGTCATCAGCTGGTGGGCGTCTGCACCAAATGCTCGCTAAAATAGAGCCGCTGATATTGTGCCAAATAGAAAACAAAGTACCAGCTAATGCTGCCCCAGGGGCAAAAAACTTCATCGCTAGGGCCACCGCTAAACCTGAGTTCTGCAACCCAACTTCAAAAGCGATGGTTCGACAGATGCGCTCTTGGCAGCCACACCAACGAGCAACCCAATAGCCAGACAATAGGCCAATGCTGTTGTGTAGGATGACCGCAAGCAGAATGATGGGACCAAGTGAACTGATCTGGGTTTTGTTCAGTGCCACAATAACTGCGATGATAAAAATGATAGCGAGCATTGAGATAAGCGGTAAGATGGGCTGGATTGTTTTGACTGCCTTCCCAAAAACCATATTTATTGCGAGCCCAAGTAATACTGGCGCGAGTACAATTTTAATCAGATTGAGCATCATGGCCATCACTGGAATATCGACTAGTTGCCCCGCATAGAGCGAAACTAAAAAGGGGGTTAAAACCACGCCCAGTAAGGTGCTTATAGCGGTCATAGAAATCGAGAGCGCGACATCCCCTTTAGCTAAAAAGCACATGACGTTGCTGGCTGTCCCGCCTGCAACACATCCTACCAAGATCATACCAATGCTGAGGGTCGTGTTAAGTTGTAAAGCATACACGATCCCTATTGCAACGAGCGGCATGACCAAGTATTGCAATGAGACCCCCAACACGACAGCTTTAAGAGACTTGGCAACGCGACTGAAATCTTGCAGCGTCAATGTTAAGCCCATACTTAACATTATTAGGCTCAGCAACGGGATAATTGTCGGTTTAAACTGTGAGAAGCCCTCAGGTGTTGTATATGCGATAGCACTCAAGATTAAAGCCCACAGCGGAAATAGCTGAATAATACGATTTAACATGAAATATCCACTAGGTTGATTAGACGCACCATTAAACCCCAACAATGTGTAGTGAGTGTGGTGGTATTGGATAAATGGTTAATTTGTACAATGTTTGCACTGTTTGATATGTTAACAACCAGTTACTTCAAGTCAAGCATACTAAAATCGTGTTGTACTTAATCAACTCCAGTAACCAATGCGCTGATCAAGGTAGGTATTATGAGTGAGTATATTGTCGGACCAATGAACAACCTTTTATGGGGAAATGGGCAACTCCTTATTTACGTTTTGTTATTTGCTGGCGTGTGGTTTAGTGTGAAGCTGCGCTTTATCCAATTGCGTAACTTTGCGTATATGTTCAAGTTACTCAGACAAGATGGCAAGTCCGATCCACGAGGGATCAGCTCATTTCAAGCCTTGTGCACGGGCTTAAGTGCACGCGTCGGGACCGGTAATTTGGCAGGCGTGGCCATGGCCATTTCTTTAGGGGGGAGTGGCGCGGTATTTTGGATGTGGGTTATTGCACTGCTTGGCATGGCAACTGGGTTTGCTGAAAGTGTTTTGGGCCAATTATATAAGGTGCGAGACAGCCATCAGGAGTTTCGTGGTGGTCCTGCTTATTACATTCGTTCGGGGTTAAATAATAAATGGTTGGCGGTGCTATTTTCGCTCTGCTTATTTTTGGGTTATGGCGCCAGTTTTAGCGCTATGCAGGCAAATACTATTGCCGAAGCGTTGAATAACACCTTTGCAATCTCAACGAGTATCAGTGGTTTGGTTATTGCGGCTGTTGCAGGCGTGATTGTGTTGGGGGGCTTTAAGCGTATTGCGCGGTTTGCCGAGTTGGTAGTGCCTTGGATGGGGTTGGCATTTGTTGCCACGGCGGTGATTATTGCGGCAATGAATATCACTGATATTCCCACATTGGTTATCGATATAGTCATGTCAGCATTTGGCTTGACGGAGGCTTCTGCGGGGGCTTTGGGGGCCGCGATTAAGAGTGGTATACAGCGAGGCATGTATTCAAATGAGGCGGGCGCTGGGAGCGTCCCCCATGCCGCAGCAGGGGCAGCCCCAAAACCTAATCACCCAGTAGCGCAGGGCTATATCCAAATGCTGGGTGTATTTTTGGACACCATAGTGTTGTGCAGTTGCACGGCTTTAGTTGTTTTACTGGCTGGGGTTGGACCTTCAGGCGAAATTGCAGGAATAGGCGTAACTCAATACGCTATGTCAGTGCACTTTGGGGAGTATGGTGATGATTTTATTGCGGCCGCAATCACTTTGTTTGCATTCACTTCTGTGGTTGCTAATTATGCGTATGCTGAGAGTAACTTACACTTCTTTCATTTAGACAATAAATGGGGGAAGGGAGGATATACCCTCATTTATTTGTGTATGGTCGTTTGGGGAGCGAATGCAAGCCTTAAGGAGGCTTGGAACCTTGCAGATATGTCACTGGGATTAATGACGCTGGTTAACATCTATGCGATTGTGCAGCTAACGCCAACGATAGTGAATCTGATGCACGATTACGCAGATAAAAAGCGTGCAGGTGGTGCAATGGAGTTTCGTTGCAGTGAAGTGAAAATTCAAGGGCAGGTTGCTGACAATGTATGGAAAAACTAAATGAAAAATTGGTTCAAACATTTCTTTTCTAAACATGATGAGCATTGTGCTGAACACCAGACAGATGTATTTAATTTTACCACCGCATTACTGGGACAGAGTAAAACAGCAATGCTGCAAGCTTTAATACATGATGCGATGGGTAACCCTTTCATCACTGTACGCTATCATTTGGGTCGAAGACGCACAGATCCGTTGACCACGGAGTTTAACAGTGTTGCGTTGGTGAATATCGATAAGCTGCTTATCTCCAATCGCTGGGAGGTGCGAGCAGAAAACCAATGGCATGAAGGGGTCTACACTTTAGTGTTTAGCAAAGAAAAGTTGCTTGATGTGCTACATACTCGATCGATTTTCTACACTAATCAAGAGCAAAGCGAGGTTCAATCCTATTTAAGCTTGAACAGTTTGACGAGTTTAAATAAACCTATTTATCATCACATCATTCCCCTCATGCTGAAAAGCTATGCACGTCAATTTTCAAAAAAGCAGTCATCTGAACAAACATTTTTAGAGGTTAAGTTATTGAAAATACTTATGGATAGCTACCTTGACACGATGGCAAACACGCAATCTAAACAGTGGGATGAGCAGGCTAGAGAGTTGACCAAGGCGCGCTTTATCGAGCGTATAGCGGCTAATCATGTTGGCCGCTATACCGATAAGCAAGTCGTACAAGCGTACGAGACTCTGACTTCATTTTGATGGCTTGTTAAGCGCTAAACCAATCATTTAATTTTGCTTGGTAAGGTGTAATGTCACCAATATGTTCTCGTACCCACTCAGGGTTGTAGTAGGTATTCAAGTAGCGGTTGCCACTGTCGCAGATAAGCGTGACAATTGCGCCGCCTCGGTTGTCATTTTTCATTTTTTCCGCGGCACAAAGCGCTCCCCATAGATTTGTTCCTGTAGAAGGACCGGCTTTTCGACCGGTAAACTCTTCTAACCAGAGCATCGCTGCAATACTGGCTGCATCTGGCACTTGCATCATATGATCGATGACATCAGGCTGAAACGACTTCTCAACTTTTGGGCGGCCAATGCCCTCTATGCGGCTTGATCTTCCAGTGCAAACTGCGTCATTTTTTTGTGTATAACCTTGGTAAAATGCCGAAAACTCAGGATCAACAACCATCAGTTCTGTTTCGTAGCCCTTATATAAAATATAACGGCCAAGTGTCGCTGACGTACCGCCCGTGCCAGCTCCCATCACAACGAGGTCGGGGACTGGATGTGGTTCATACTTCATTTGGTTAAAAATGCTCTCAGCAATATTGTTATTGCCGCGCCAATCGGTGGCTCGCTCAGCATACATAAATTGGTCCATAAAATAACCATTGAGTTTTTCTGCTAGTTCCACTGCGGCGTCATGCATATCTGTTGCACACTCTACAAAATGACATTGCCCTCCGTAAAATTGAATTTGATCGATTTTGCTTTGTGCTGTCGATGCCGGCATGACTGCAACAAATGGCACTCCTATCATTTGTGCAAAATAGGCTTCTGATACAGCTGTACTACCTGAAGATGCTTCAATGACTGGCGTGCCTTCTTTTATTTTACCATTGCAAAGCGCATACAAAAAAAGCGAGCGAGCAAGTCGATGCTTTAAACTGCCAGTAGGGTGAGTGCTTTCATCTTTGAGATATAAGTAAATATCATTGAACTGGGGTATTTGAAATTTAAACAAATGTGTATCTGCAGAACGGTTTTGATCTGCTTCTATCTTGGCAATGCTTTTTTTTACCCAGCTTTTCATTTTATATCACTCCTACTCATGTTGGCTTAAACATTCAGTGTAGCTTAACTAGTTTATATTCTTTTTGGTTATAACTTATTCTACATTTAAACTGAGTGTAATTTAAGCTTTATTTCAATGGGGGTTTTGCCAGAGCTTATTGAATGGCAGTTTTTTTAATAGTTGAGCTGTGGCAAACTTAGAGCAACAATAATCTGTTGTCGACGCCACTAGCCCCATCGACAGCCCACTCGTTTAGAAGTTAAGGAGTAGACAATGAGTGCCACAAACCTCCAATCAACGCGGGCTTACACTAGCTTGTTACCCATCGTTTCATTTATAAAACCCTACAAGTGGGTCGCGGCCTTGGCATTGTGTGTGTTGGTGGTGACAGCCGGTCTAAATTTATCTATTGGTCAAGGGGTCAAGTTTGTTATCGATAGTGGCTTCATTGCAGGTTCTGAGGAGCAGTTAACACAAGCGATTGGTGGTTTGGTCATACTTATTTCTCTTGTTGCTATTGGGACGTTCTGCCGATTTTATTTGATGAGTTGGTTGGGAGAGCGGGTAAGTGCCGACATAAGAAAAGCTGTATTTAGTCAAATTGTGCATTTGCACCCAAGTTATTTTGAAGACAATCGCAGCGGTGAGCTGATGTCTCGTCTCACGACAGACACAACTTTATTGCAGTCTATTGTCGGTTCATCTTTTTCTATGGCACTGAGAAGTGGGTTGGTGCTAATCGGTGGCTTAATAATGCTGCTGGTCACTAATTTGAAATTAACTCTACTGGTCGTGGCTTGTGTACCTCTGGTTTTGGTTCCCATCATGATGTTTGGTAAACGTGTCCGTAAATTGTCTGAAAACAATCAAAGTGCAATTGCAGATATAAGTACCTATGCGGGTGAAATTATTCAGCACATCAAAGTTGTACAAAGTTACACACACGAAGAGAAAGAGAAGCAGGCCTTTGGGGGAGAAGTCGAAAAAGCATTTGATGTCGCCAAACAAAGTATCAAGCAACGGTCTTTTTTAATCGCAGCGGTGATCTTTCTGAATTTTGGTGCTATCAGTATCATGTTATGGGTTGGTGGCATGGATGTACTAGAAGGTCGCATGACTGGTGGTGAGCTAGGTGCATTTGTTTTCTATGCCATTATGGTTGCTATGTCAGTGGCGACTATTGCTGAAGTTTATGGTGAGTTGCAACGTGCTGCAGGTGCGGCGAGCCGCCTCTTAGAACTGTTAAAAATAAAAAGTGCGATTCAAAGTGTCGCAGATCCAGCAGCTATGCATCAGAGCGAAGATACTGTTATTGCTTTCAATAATGTGGACTTTTATTATCCTTCAAGGCCGGATTCCGCAGCCCTTAGAGCGATAAACTTACGTATTAGGCAAGGTCAGATAGTGGCACTAGTTGGACCTTCGGGTGCGGGGAAAACAACACTATTTGAATTATTACAACGGTTTTATGACCCGCAAGTTGGTGATATTCAGTGTAACGGTGAAGATATCAAAGCGCTGTCATTAACTGATCTTAGACAAAGCATGGGCATGGTGCCCCAACAACCTGTTTTATTTAGCTCTGACGTTTGGCACAACATCCGTTATGGCAACCCTAATGCCTCCGATGAGCAAGTTATTGAAGCCGCAAAAAGAGCGCATGCTCATGAATTTATCGAACAGTTACCTGAAGGGTATAACAGTTTTCTAGGCGAGCAAGGTGTGAGGCTATCAGGAGGTCAAAAACAACGTATTGCTATTGCACGCGCGATTTTAAAAGACCCTGAATTGTTGTTACTGGATGAAGCGACTAGCGCACTAGATGCTCAAAGTGAGTTTCATGTTCAAGCTGCTTTAAATGAATTAATGCACACGCGAACAACTCTGATTATTGCCCACCGTTTAGCCACCGTGACGCATGCAGATATGATCGTAGTGATGGATCAAGGACAAATCGTGGCCACAGGGACGCATCACTCATTATTAGAAGAGTCACCTCTCTATCAAAGACTATGTGAATTACAATTTGAAAAAGCCCAATCGGGTTCGTTGTAAACGCTTTAGGCTGCCATTTATGATTGAATTTAAATGACAGCTGGTACACCTAAGGGTGGTTAAGTCTGCGCTGAAATTCGGTTTAGTAAGTCTTTGACAAAAGGTGATTTAGCTTTGCCATAATCGTCTTGATGATGCTTTCCTGCCGCCAATACCGCTTTTTTTTGCGCTTCGTAGGCAGCTCTGTCTTGTGGGTTTGCAAGCATATGTACTTTATATGTAAGTTGCTTATGGTGCTCTTTACTATTTAGCTCAATGACATGGGCATGGATATTAAACTTCTCACCGTTAAATAAAACCCCTATGTCTTTGCGTGGACGAGTATCAGGAAATGGGTTGTCGCTGTGTTGTGATGTAAAACCAAAGCTTTCGAGGTAGGCTACCGCTTGTTCTCGTTGCCCTTGCTGATAAAGAATTGAAATATCAATGATACCTTTGCCCGCGACTTTAAAAGAGGATGAACCAAAATGGATAAATTCGAAACGTGGATCAGCCAACTGAGCAATCACTGCATTTGCGACATCGAGGTATACTGAACGCCAGGCATTAAAACTGGCTGGCACTAATTCATAGGAACAAAACTGAATCATGGTTAGGCTCTTAACGATTAATCAGTGCCAATTTTGCCCTGCTAAAGCACAAATAACAAATGGCTTTGACAGACAAAGTGGAATCATGAATTGCACCTTTATTCAATAATGCAAAGTAGTGTTCACTAATTTATGTTTTAATCTAAATGAAACTGGGAAAAACAGTACATCATAAGAGGGACTGATATGAAGAAACAAACACTGTGTGCGCTCGCGTTGCTGCTGGCTGGCTGCTCTGATAGTGAGGTGGGAGATGTATCTTTAGGGTTATTTACACTGAAAGATATAAAACTAGACTCGATGGTAGACCCTGTGGTGACGGGTGTCACCTGTCATGTTGCCAGTGTTGAAGCTGATTTAAGCTTATCTGATCCGAGTGATAGTTCTATCTCATGCCGCCAAACCGGTGAGATAAGCGCGCATATGATCGCACAAATAGATAAGTCTAAGTCTGGTGAAGTGGTTTTCAAAAAATCTAAAAGCATCTTTCTAAAGTCAATGAAAGTACGCCGAATCTATGACGCCAAAAGTCAGACTTTGATGTATCTGTCTTACAGTACAAAAGAAACATCGGGTAGCTTCAAGCACAGCTTATCAACAGTGCCTTTGTGGGGAACTGATGCTTATATAAAATCATCTGAAAAGTCACAATAATTATGCTGACAGGCCGATTTATTGCGTATCGGCCTTTGCTTATGCGCTTATTTCTCGCCTTGAACTTCAAACTCGTCAAATATCAGGCGAGCTTGTCCATCTTCTTCTACGATCCAGTGCTCTTTATGTACCACACCATAAGCCTTATTCATGGTCCATTTAGACGTTAACAGGTAGCCACCATTTGGTGATGCCTGCCATTCGACTTCGGTATAATCAACATTACTAAATCCTTGTGAAATAATATCTTGCCAAAATTGCTCAATTTGATCCCGTCCAGTGAAGGTTCCAAATGGACGAGCAAGCATGACAGCGTCATGGCAATACTGAGCTGCACAGCCTTGAGCATCTTGGTTGTTGAATGCATTTTGCCATGCTGTGATACCCGCTTTGCAGCGAGTGAGTGCTTGTGATTCAGTCATTTTGTTTATCCGTTCAGTTGCATTTGTCATAGCTTAGAAAATTTATTAACGTATAAAAACAGAATAAATAGAACTCATTGTTTAATTTTAAGAGACAATAAATGAATAAACTACGGCATATGTCTTTGTTTGCACACATTGTGGAGAGTGGTTCAATTACGGCAGCAGCTCAATCCTTAGACTTGTCTAAATCCGTGGTAAGTCAGCATCTAAAGTCATTAGAGCAAGATTTAGGTGTGACGTTATTAAAGCGAACGACTCGTAGGCAGAGTCTTACTTACGCAGGAAAAGCGTTCTATGAGCAATGTAAGGTGCTAAATCAGACTGCACAACATGCTTGGCATGAAGCCCAGCAATTTACTCAAATTGCGAAAGGGAAAGTTAGAATAACTGCGCCAAATGCGTTGATGTCTACACTGGTTGCTCCAGCAATTGCTGCTGTATGCATTGAGCATCCAGAGCTTGAACCAGAGCTCATTGCTGATGATAGGCAACTAGATTTACTCGAACAACACATCGACTTAGCGATTCGAGTGGGGTATTCAAAAGACAGTGATGCAAAGCAGCGTAAGATAGGTGAATTTAAAGATGTACTCTGTGGTCGGCCCTGCGTAGTAAAAGATCGCAAGCCACAAGAAGCGAAGTATATTGCTAACCTTTGGCAAGGGAGAGCGATAGAGCATACATTTATTGACGCACAGGGAAATACAAAGCAATTTTCTACCGATGCCAGCTGTATTGTGAATTCATTTGATACGAGTTTTGCCTTGATCATGAGTGGCGTAGGAATTGGGCTTGTACCCGAGTTTAAATTGACGGAGCAAGCAAGCGGGCTCGTACCTGTATTTCCAGAGCATCAGCTTGCGAGTAATCCTGTTTTTGCACTGTATACTTTTGGCAATCAAATACCATTGAGCATAAAAGTGTGTTTACAAGCAATCGAAACCAAGCTGAGCCAAACTATGGTATAGGTAGGGCACATTGCATGCCCTGTATTGATGAGGTACTTTACTGATTTTGCGAGTAAGGAGTATAGTCTCCCTCTGTGACGTATACCGCATAACCGCGACTAGGTGCGCTAAAATAGCCTCTCCCATCTTCATAAATAGTCACTTTTTCACTTGGGTCAAATGCATTGACGAGCGTTTGCCCAGCTAAGTTGGTAAAGCCGATGCTGTGAGTTGTTACCCATAGCCCTTGCTGTTGGGTATCGTGATTGTTGAGCACCACAATAGCGCCTTGTTTTGTTCCTTTACCGCCGCGTCTGGCTACATAGACATGCTGTACCGCGCCATATGGGTTGCCTGACTGAGATAAAACACTGAGTGCACCATCTGTATAGGTGTTACGCACAAACATGAGGCGGTTGATATCTTGCTGTAATGAGGCGGGAGCGACTACATCAAAACTAGGATTGTGGTAATCATGTTGCTTAATGCCGTAGTAGTGTGAGTAAAAAACAGTAGGTTTGCCTTCATGGGTTAAAATATAGGCATAGGCCATTTTAAAGTCCTTATGTAGCCATTTATCGTGCTCTTTTCCTGTGTCATGGTTTTCAACAAAGGTGACTACAGCAGTCCCTGGCAATTGATTACCAGTTTGGTTACGTACTAAACCGGCCTGATTGAGTGTACGCATATCAAAGCTTTGATTTTGATTACTCATTTGTGTCAGGGTTGATTTCAAAGGAAAGTCAAAGACATCAATGTCAGCTCCCTGTGCATTGACTGTGTCTACCCACGCTTTGATACTGCTGTCCCCGCCCCAGTACTCGGCGACCACAAAGGGTTGTTTGCCACCTGTTTTTGGCAGGCTATTGACCCATTTAGCGGCAAATTCAGGTTGAAACCCTCGCACAAAATCAAGGCGAAACCCATCAAAGTGATGCTCGTTTTTAAGCCACTTTCCCCAGTCAATGAGCTTTTGCTGCACGCGCGGGGAAAACGTATTACTGTCGTTACCAAACATTTTGGTGTTGGTAATGATATTATCGTTGCCTAAGTCACCAAGCCAATCATGCTCATCAACTGGGTGAAAATCGGCGTATTGCCAACCGTTGTCTGAACTTGGATAGTTGCCATATTGATTGCGCTCAGGAGGTGTTATTTTAGTATTGGTATAGGCTTGTAGGTGAGTCGCTGTGATTTCTTTGGCTGGAGCGCCTGGGGTTATTTGCTGCCAAACTTCTACTGGAAAAAAGCCGTTACTTTGTGCACTATCAGTCCACTGATTGCTGCTATTGAGCGTGCCTTGCTTGGCACTAAGTTTAATGAACAGGTCCTGCTGGGTTGGCACATCCAACCAGTACTCATCGATATCTTGCTTATCAATAATTTGGCCTCGGATAGCTGTGTTTAAACCTGAAAAAGCATTATTGCCGGGTCTGATTGTCGCAAATTGACCATCATTCGGCTCCTGTTCTACATAAAGGTGGCTTGATATTTGTGCATCTTTCGCATCTGTTATTGTGAGCTGATAGCCGCGTTGGTTGATGTCTTGATTCCATGGCATGGTCGAGCCATAGCCTTGAATCTTTATATAAATTCGTCCTTGTACACCTTTTAACTGCCAGCTAATTTCATTGCTTGGGTATGCCACATGGAGATGGTTATGCGCTTTATGCATAGCATAAGCTTTAACAGCAGGATTAGGCTCGCTGTCTTGTTCATTGGTATAGATGTGGTTGAGAACGACGTCAGCGTATACTTGAATGTTATTTTGCTGCAACTTGGTTATCATATTGGTCAGTTCTTGCTGGCTACCGAAACGCGTTTCTACGGTGCCTTTTTGTAAGTAACTGCCTAAATCATAATGGTCATAGATGCCATATCCCATATCGATAATTCCCCAGTTGCCTTTAGAGGGCGGTGGGATCCAAATACTGGAAAATCCAGCTTGAGAAAGGGCGGGGGCCTTGTTGGCGAGGTTGTCCCACCAAATACCGTTGTTATTTTTTTCATCGACGGGGACATCCCAAAAAAAGCCTTGCAGCATGACATCGTCAGTTGCAAAGCTGGTGGCTGGTAGGCCTAAAGACATGCACATAGCTAAAACATAGCTGGGTGCAAGTTTGGTAGTATTCAAGTGACTTTTTAAGATATACATGGCTGTTCCTTGCAAACAAATAGCGCGTGTTTTTTAAACACATGGATCTGCTAAGGTAGCATCATTGTAAATTTTTTGTTTTGAATACGTATGCAAAAACCGATTGTTAACCCTGAGGCATACTGATAAACACGTCTGTACCTGTATCATCATCACTGCGGTATTCAATAAAGCCATGTTGCTTTTCAATGAACTTTTTCGCTGTATAGGTGCCGAGTCCAGATCTATCCCCTTTACCATGGGTGACAAATTTCTCGAAAAATTGATTACGAATAGGGGGGGGGATTGGATCTGAGTTTTGAATGCGCAATGTGTGTAACTGCCCTTCGCTGCGCGCACTTATGGCCACCGCTTTTTGCTTTGTTGAAGCTTCTAGTGCATTTTGAATCAGTTGCGTGAGTACCGTAAATAATAATTGAGCGTCGCCTTTTACTTTGAGATTGGGTGATAAGTTGTTTGTGATCTGGATCTGCTCTTTAGAAATAATATGGCTTAGACCGAGCAATACTTTTTCTGTTAACTCATAGAGGGCAACAGATGCGATTGATAGTGCATATTCATCCCGCTCAATTTTTTGCAGTGCTTGCATGTTGTCGACATGTAACTGTAATTGCTGACAGTGCTGCTGAATATGATCTAAATATTGCTGTGCTTTCTCAGGTTCATTAAGGTGTACCGATAGCTTATCACTGGCATTTTGAATATCTCGTATTGGCGCGATTATTTGATGCTGGCTCATGCTTTCAAACTGATCTTGCAGTTTGGCATTTTCCATCATGGTATCGATTTGGTTTCGCATTAAGCGGTTTGATTCTATTGAGCGGCAATGGGCTTTGACTCGAGAGCGCACAATAGAAGGGTTGGCTGGCTTAGTAATATAGTCGACTGCACCGAGCTCTAAGCCTTTCACTATGTGTTCCGTTTGCTCTAGGGCCGATAAAAAAATCACCGTGATATGCTGTGTTTGAGGGTCTGATTTTAACCGCTTACACACTTCGATACCGTCCATATCTGGCATCATTATATCCAAAAGAACGAGATCGGGTTGCGGTTCCATCGCGCAAATTTGCAGTGCTTTCTTACCGTTTAAAGCAGCCTTAACTTTATAATCTTTTCGTAAAATATCACTGATCACTTTAATGTTGTCTGCCACATCATCCACAACCAATACTTGAGTAACATGTTCTTGTTGGGTGTGCTCTGCTGGGGTTTGCTTGATTGCTCTAACAGGCTTACTCAATGCTCTTTGCAAACGAGATAGGAGTATCTGGCTAGAAAAAGGCTTTACGATGTATTCAGATACGCCGCTTTGGATCGCCTGCATCACGTTGCTTTGATCTATCGTTGCGGATGTCATGACAAATGGAATGAGGGCAGTACGCGGGTTGCTGCGAACCCATTGTAATAGGGAGATACCGTCAAGCTTTGGTAATTGCCATTCAGAGATAATGAGCTGTACATCGTGATAAGTGAGTTTTTCTCGGGCATCTACACCATTTGAACTTTGAATAACCGTCACATTGCCGAGCTTTTTTGCTGTACTTGCAATCATAGAACGGATTGTCTCATGGGGTTCTACAATGAGTACGGTGATGATTTGGCTACTGTCACTATTGGTCATTGGATCCTCCGCGTCGATTCCGTTTAAAAAAAGATTAAACGCTAATTAGCTGCCTGTGCGCACGCGACTTCATAACTGAGTGATAGTTAGACAAAAATTAACTGTTCTTATTTTGCACATGTTCTTCAAAAGTGTCTAATAATTATGCATACAGATTTAAAAATTAGATATTAAATTATCCTAATTGGCAGCGTGATGTTGCTAGGAGAACCAAAACGTGAGAATTAAAACTCAATCAAGGAGTAAGATATGAAGCCTTTGCGGCTGCTATTCGTCATTGTAAGTACGTTTGTATTGATGGTCAGCAATCAGAGCTGGGCGCAACTTAAAGTTGAAAGTATCTCCGCGTATAACGGCTTGGCAAACCCACAAATTTACGCGGTATCCAAAGATCCTCAGGGGTTCATGTGGTTTGGCAGTGCCGATGGTGTTAAACGCTACGATGGCTACGAGTTTATTAGCTTTAATCACGACCCTGACGAACCAAATTCGCTCTCGGCCAATAGCGTCGGTGCGCTGCTTTTCGACAAAAAGGGGCAATTATGGGCTGGCACTTGGGGTGGTGGGCTCAATTTATTTGTGCGTGAAAAACAGCATTTTGTTCATTTCAAGCATGACCCGAATGATCCTCATTCTCTGGGGGCAAACAAAGTACAATCACTTTTTGAAAGTCGCGACGGCACTTTATGGGTCGGTACCAATGGCGGCGGTTTGAACCGATTGCAAGAAGACGGTCAAAGTTTTGAGCGTTTTGTGCACATTGACGATGATCCGAGCAGTTTGGGAAACAATCGGATTTGGAGTATTAGTGAAGACTTGAATGGCGGAATATGGGTTGGCACCTCCAATGGTTTATATCGGTTAGATCGAAACTCGGGCAAGTTTCAGGGGTTTGGTGTGGCGCCAAATTCTTTAGATCATGCTGAAGTTAGACAAGTTTCTGTTGATGAACTTGGACAAATATGGGTTGCTACTCGAACGAGTTTTGGCTTGTTTAACCCCAAAATTAGTGAATATAAAACGTATGATTTACCGTCAGGCACATTACCGAGCGTGACTCGATTAATGTACTTTAACGGCGATATCTTGCTCGCGTCTTTTGCTGGTATTTATCGCTTTTCTCCTAAACTCTCTCAATTTGTACCTGTGATCCCAAATGGTAAATTGACGTTGCTACAAAATCGAGATGTTCGCCAAGTATTGATAGACGACAGTGGACTACTGTGGGCGGCGACGCGCTACTCTGGGGTACAGAAGGTCTTTCCAAATCCTGCTGCATTTATTTCTTGGCAAGATTATTTGCAAGAAGAGTTGCTTTCAGGGCTGTTTAATCAGGTATTAACAGCTGAAAAAGCCAGTCAAGGTGGTGTTTGGTTAGGAACTGGTCGCGGTTTAGTTCACTTTGATGGTAATGAAGAGTTTATTCCATTCGCAGATGCGCAAACTTTACAAGGTAATTATCGTTTACGTGTGCACAGTATGGCGCGAGACGAGCAAGGCCAATTGTATGCGGGGACTAGCTTTGGATTGTATAAAGTGGATGAACTGAACAAGCAATTAGAGCTGGTCCCACTTACTTGGTTGGCAGATTCGCGCCGCTCTGTAGAACACGTGAGTTTTGACAGTGAAGGGCATATGTGGCTGGTGTTGTCGGGCCGAGATGGCATGATCCGCTGGCAAGTTGGTACAGATGATAAACGCAGCTATATTGCACAACAAGATTTGGAATTTGTTTTTCATGACAGTGAAGGTCAGGTATGGGCTGGAACTGACGGTGAGGGGGTGTTTCGCGTTAACCCAGAAAGTGGTCAGTTTGAGCAATACACAGCATATGGCGATAAAGTTGGTCCAAATGGCAATTATGTGACCCATGCTATGCAGCAGGGGGGGTATGTTTGGTTGGCAACCAACCGCGGAGTAACTCGCTTTGAATTGGCAACAAAGGAGTTTAAGCAATACGTAAATACAGCATCTCAAGTAAACTTTGCCGTTAAGTCGATTGTCGCTGATGAAGAAGGCTTTTTATGGTTTGCCAGCGCAAGTGGGGTGTTTAAATTTGACCCGACATACGGTATTTTTCATCAATTTACGACCAATGATGGGTTGATTAACCATCACTTTTTAGCTCGTTCTTTTGTTAAGTTTGAAGACAGAATTCTATTTGGCAGCATCGATGGTATCACTGGCTTTAACCCGAAGTCTGTACAGGTTAATACCAGTGCTCCGCCAGTGGCATTTACTCAAGCATTTATTGATGGTAAACCGATCGACATTCAAAGTGGTCAGGTTGAACTCAATTACAATGATAAAAACTTATCTATTCACTTTGCGGCTTTAGATTACCAGGCCACGGGTGATAATCGGTATCGTACTTGGCTTGTTGGGTATCATGATAATTGGAGTGCAACTACACCAGCTCATACGGTCAATTATCGTGAGTTACCACCAGGTGAATACCAACTCAAAGTACAGGGCAGCAACAACCATGGAGTGTGGAATCAAACGGGAATAGAATTATCGATAATCAGTGTGCCCGCGTGGTATCAAACACTGTGGTTCAGAATTTCTTTACCTGTGTGTGCGGTGTTGTTGTTGTTATTGTTTTTTTGGTGGCGAGTAAGACAATTACGTGAAAACAGTTTAGAGCTGGAGCGAAAAATTGCCCGCAGAACTCGCGATATCGTAGTGTTGGGTGAAGTGGGGAAGGAAGTCGCGGCCACGTATGACATGCATGTCATCAGCGAAACCATTTATAACCATTTAAGTACCATACTACATTGTGAGTTCTTTGCTGTTGGTGTGTTTTATGAAGATAAACAATATATTGATTATATATACGCCATGCAGCAAGGAGAGTTATACGAGGCGCTAGAAAGTCATACCAAAGTTGTGAGTAGCGCAGATGTTTATTGCGTAGCGCACGGTGAAGAGTTTTATGCTGCGACTGACGAAAGTTGGCAGCAAATGAACTTAAAAGCATGTAATAACCTATATGGTGAGCAAACTAAATCTGTTTTTTGTGCCCCCTTAATTGTTGAAGGGAGAATTCTTGGGGTTTTCACCGTGCAGTCCAACAAACCCAAAGCGTACAAAGAAGTTCACCTGAATGTACTTCGTACTGTGGCAAATCATGTAGCAGTAGCACTAGCTAACTCACTGTCTTACAGTGAATTAAAAGAGGCAGAACAGCGTTTAGAGTTAGCGATGCAAGGCGCCAATGCGGGTACGTGGGAATGGGACTGCCAAAGTGACAAACTGGTTACGAATGCCATTTGGTCGACAATGTTAGGGTATCAAGAAGGCGAGCTTGAACAGCAATATGGCGAGACGATTAGCAGATGGCGCAGCCTTTTACATCCAGATGATTTGGCACGGGTTGAGAATGCATTGCAGGCGCACCTGAGCAAACAGTCAGAGACTTATCGCTGTGAATTCAGAATGAGAACTTCTGACAACGAATGGAAATGGATACTCAGTATGGGCCGCAGTGTCAATGTCAATCAAGATAGTCGACGAAAAGAAATGTTTGGCATTCACATGGATATTTCTGATGCTAAAGATCTAGAAACGGCGCTAAAGCAAGCAAAAGAGCGGGCAGAGAGTGCCACACAAGCTAAGTCTGACTTTCTTTCTAATATGTCCCATGAAATCCGCACCCCGATGAATGCTATCATTGGTATGAGCTATTTAGCGCTGGAAACCGAGTTAGATCATAAACAGCGAAACTATGTTGAGAAAATCCATCGTAGTGCAGAGTCTCTATTGGGGATAATCAACGATATATTAGACTTTTCAAAAATCGAAGCCGGCAAACTGGATATTGAACATGTGGAGTTTTGTTTAGAAGAAACAATTGGCAGTTGTTTGGACGTTATTTCTGTCAAAGCCAAAGAAAAAGGGCTGGAGTTGTGTGCGCATATTGATGCGGATATACCTGCTTACCTCATTGGTGACCCATTACGGATTTCTCAAGTTTTACTTAATTTAGGGAGTAATGCGGTTAAGTTCACAGAGCTTGGTGGAGAGGTGTTGTTAGATGTCAGGTTAGAGAGCCAGTTTGATGGCGACATCACCCTTAGGTTTGCAGTCATCGACTCTGGTATTGGTATGACGCCAGAGCAGCAAGCTAAGCTTTTTAGTTCGTTCTCGCAAGCGGATACATCTACGACGCGTAAATATGGCGGCACCGGGCTTGGCTTGGCGATCAGTAAAAAGCTCGTAGAGCTCATGCAAGGTGATATTCACTGCCAGAGTGCGCCGGGTGTAGGCAGCACTTTTAGTTTTACACTGCTGGTAAACGATGCGTTAAAAGCGCCAGACGCCTATCCTGAACTCGGTATTCGAAGTGCGCTCATTATCGATGATAACTCAAGCTCAAATCGCAATTTGCAGTCATGCTTAGGGCGCTTAAATATTGATTCTGAATGCATGATGTCTTCACAGGCTGATTCAATAGCCAAGCTGGCAGCTGAACAAGACGTGGTGTTTATCGACGCGCGGATTGAAAATGAATTGGGGCTATTGAAACAGTTAAGAGCTGGGGGAGATAACACCGCCTGTATTGTCATGCCACTATATGAAACGCAGTCAGTCGAGTCTTATTTACAAGTATTCAATCGAGCAACCTATTTACAAAAACCATTTCTACCGAGTACCGTAGACGACAGCTTACAGCGGGCACTTGGACTGTTGAAAGATGCTCACCAGCATACAGACAAGCAAGATGCGACCATCGACTCGTTGACTGGTGCACACCTCTTGCTAGTTGAAGACAATGACCTTAACCAAGAATTGGCTATTGCCCTGTTAACGAGTCATGGTATATCGGTAGAAGTCGCTGAGCATGGTGCTCAAGTGTTGGAAAAGCTATCCACAGGCAGCTTTGACGGTGTGCTAATGGATTGCCAAATGCCAGTAATGGATGGTTATACAGCGACGAGAAAAATAAGAGAGCAAACGCAGTACGCGTCTTTACCAATTATTGCCATGACAGCCAGTGTGATGATGGATAATCAAGAAGCTGCGTTAGCGTGCGGTATGAATGATATTATCGGTAAACCGCTCAACGTGGAAAAAATGTTTGCGACGTTGCAAAAATGGATAGTTGTAAGCAATACCGGCAGATCTTCTAGCCCTAATTCACAGGCTGCAAATGACGTCGAAGAATATCCAAATATTGCTGGAATTGACGTGGTGGTGGCAAAATCAATATCGCAAGGGGATGTTGCCTTATTTACACGTTTACTAAAGCGCTTTGCTGATAAACATCAGCACTTTAGTGAACATTTTGAGCAAGCTGAATTAGAAGCGAGCGACGATCCTGATGCTCCGATGCGCTGTGCACATACTTTGAAAGGTACGGCAGGTAACATTGGGGCTACAGAGGTCCAGAAAGTTGCTGGTGAATTAGAAAGTGCATGTGCTGAAGGAAAACCTGTCGATGGGATTATTGTTAAGGTGCAAAATCAATTGATGCCTTTGGTGGCTGATATTTATCGCGCTCTAGGGGAGCTAGCGACGGATGAAGTCGCCCCTTCAGACGATTTGCATGCGCAGCTGTCTGAATTTGAAATCAGCGAAAAGCTAGCACAGCTAACCACATTGCTTGCGGATTATGATACTGATGCAATCGACCTTGTCGGTGAGCTCTTGCCCATTTATCAAGGGACGGCATTTTTCGACTCGTTTAATAAATTGAATCACTTGATTGATGACTATGATTTTGATGCAGCAAACGAACTATTAGCGGAGCTAAAGCCACAGCTATTAGTGCAAGAGCAGGCCTAAACTCCGTCATCTAGCTTAGAAAAATTATAGTGTGATATTAGACGTGTTAAGTGACACGTATTACTATGAGGTGTTTCTAACATCGGTGTAAAAGTGAGTCAGGTGTGCAAAAGCAGTTTATCAGCTTAGGGTATCGAGTTGATGGTCGAACATTCAGTGTAGAAAATGCAGCTGGTGAGCGTCTGAAGATTAGACCCAAAACTTGCCAGTTACTGCTGGTGTTAATGGAATACCACCAGCAAACGCTAAGCAAAGAGCGCCTATTATCACTGGTATGGCCAAATGTTGTTGTTGATGAGCAAGTTGTATTTCAATCAATAAAAGAAATACGCCAGTTATTTCACCCGCATGAAGTGATTAAAACGCTGCCAACCCAAGGTTATCAGTGGGTTGCACCGGTGAGAACTAAATCAAATATCAGTATAAAAACTAAGTTGGCTGCGGTGCTCGCCTCTGGTTTGTTGCTAAGCGGTGTTATTTATTTTGCAATGGGCGACTCTCCAAGGGCGCCCGCAGGGTCTTCTCAGGCACAGGCGCAACTTCAAGGCTCAGTAGTTATCCTACCCACTCAAAACCTAATTGCAGGCAATGACCATGATTGGGTTCGGCTTGGCTTTATGGATCAGTTGATCCAACGACTGCCCAGTGAGGAATCTTTTGGCGTACTGCAAACGGATTATGTACTTGAAGTGATAAACCGTGCAGGGTTGAGTTTATCTAGTGCGCCTTCGCATAGCGTTAATGTTGGCGAGCAGATGCTTGAAGTGGGCATGTTTAGTGAGCGTGAGATAAAACAAATATTCACCGTTTCTGGTGCGCAACTGATTGTTACATCGCGATTAATGGGAACCCCTCATGACTACCAGCTGAGTTATAAATTGTACTGGCCACGAAAAACCATGCAGGGTGTGGTATTTGGCACAGAACCCCATGTGCTGTTGGATGAGTTATCAGCACGTTTAAAGCGCTTAGTTGGTAGCGAGGTTGTGCTTAATTCCCAAGATTATCACACTGATTTTTATGACGAGATGATGGGGCGAGCGCTGGAGTTAAAATTGCAAGGTGAATATGAGCCAGCGATTAGCTTACTTAAAGCTTTGACCGTGCAAGCACCAGAAAATATGACGGCGCATCGCGTGTTGATTGAACTACTGCTTTCTCAGTCACAATATGGGCAAGCCCAAAGCCTGTTAGAAAAAAGCTTACCAATTGCAAAGTCACTAAATAACCATCACGAGTTAATAAGACTCCGCTATCTACATGCTTTGCACGCAGCTATAAATAAGGATTTTCCTTTAGCTGTATCGCGGGTAGAAGAGGTAATTGAATTGGCTAAACATCATCGCGACTGGCTGTATCTAGCTTACAGCACCGATTTGAAAGGCCACATTGCAATGCAAAATGCGCATTTTGACATCGCTCAAGCCCTGTATCACGAAGCCAGATCTTATCATCAAATTTTACGTTGTCCTGTGGGAGAGGCAACTTCATGGCTCAATTTGGCCAAGCTTGCCAAACAAAGAAATGCAACGACGCTTTACACAGAATCACTCGACAATGCGCGACGTATTGCACAAGCGCGGGCATTGGGAAATATCATAAAAGAAATCAATGAATTTAAAAATAAGTAATAATTTCAATGGTTTTAGATAATTTCAGGAAGTTTTATTAGCTCTTTCTGATTGAGGAATGAGACAACATCAGCTCAATTTATAGGAGTTGTATATGTCGAGTTTTCAATCCCGTTCATTTATTGGCGTGATTCTGTTTTGTGCACTGCTGATTATGCTAGTGACATCCGTAATTATGTTCTCAAAACAGCACAATGCCCTCATAGCGCTAATGCATACGTTAGTTGGTTTATTAATGTTGCTGATTTTAGTTTGGCATTTAATTAAAAATATTCGTCCATTGAAGCAGTATCTAAACCCTTTTGAAAAACATACCGGACGGTTTTCTCTAGCTTGGCCCTTAGCACTATGTGTGGTGAGCTATGTCGGGCTAGCGCCGGTCTTACAATTATCGCCGGCAATTGAAGTGTACCGATTTGGCCAAACTTTGAAAGCGGCTGATAAGGCACAAGGGGATGCTGAAATCAAATATGTGCAAAGAGAAGTGAAAGACTCAAAAAATACCGGCCAACAGATTACGATTGAGCTTAAAAAAGGCCCTTATTTTCTGTGGCCACAATATGCACTGTGGGTTGAAAGCCTTTCTGGGGAGTTTATACAACCGCTGTATGTGACTGAAAAGCTTGCAACTAATCAATTTACTAATAAGGTGACTAAAAAAGATCCTGATCAAATCTTTAATACACATTTACTGACAGGAGAAGGACCAAATGCGTGGGATGTCTTAGAAGGAGAAGAGGATCCTTCAAGCAAAAACAATCGTATGCGCCCCGAGTCGCTCCCCGTATTTTTGCACCAATTGAGTATGCGTGCAGAAAATGGTGTGCTAGTACCGGATAATGATTCCTTGGCTATAGATGGCTTCAGTGGCGCCACAATGACAGACAATTTCATCTATACAACGCAGTTGCAAGCGCCATTGCAAGGTCCTCATCGCGTCCGGTTAGAAGTGAACCACTCTTTTGATTTTAACGAATACTATTCAAGCGACCGATTTGTGGATGATCCGATATATTCTGGCGATGGCTATAGTGCACAGCCCTCCGTAATTTACGAGGCGATTATCGATTTTGACACTCAGCAAAATACAGTGTTGGAAGTGATGTCGTTAGTAGGACACGGCCATCACTCTGGGAGAGATGGCAACGTGTACACTGATGTTAGTAAGTTAACCTCTGCTTTGGAACTGGTTGATAGAGTGATTGTAAGTGTTAACTAACTTTTTTGCTCTTGTCTGTCAGTGATAAAAAGCTGGGCGTGCCAAAAGGTCAGGTATGTTGGCAAGGATGACTAATGCACGCCCAGCAAAACTTTTATAAGGCAATAAGCCTGTATAAGACGCCTACTTAGCTCTTGTCTCGTAGGCAGACTGCGTCACGTAGTGGTGATTGTTAAGTTCATGCCTTAAAACTTGATCATTGAGATAACTGATGGTTTTTGGCCTTCCGGCCGCATCAAGTGAACCATCATTCTCAATGCTGTTTTCGATGAGCTTGTGTGCTGAGGCGGTGTTAACCGCATACAACTTAATCGCGTAGCTTTGTGGGTGCACAATCAGGTTACTCTTGTAAGAGTGCGGTGCACCACCGGAAACATTTGAATCATGTTGCGCACGATTACGCGCAAATATGCCATTTTCACCCGGGTAGATAATATGATTATTGCGTACGTTAATATCATCCCCTTCTATCATCATGCCATTACCGCCGCTGCGATATATTAGGTTATCCTTTACTTCGACGTTATCACCGCCAATTTGAATTCCGGTATTTTGCCAATGGGGATCGAATGGGCTCACACCAGTGCGATATATCGTATTGCGTGCAATATGGGCATTTTGCTTGATTGAATTTACTTGTATGCCATCTGCAGCGATGTGTTCCAGACGATTATCGTAAATATGTATATCTTCAATCTTATGTGGATAAACCGTGGTGAGCGCGTTATCACACATGAGGTTGCGCGAATAGCCTGTGTAACCAATATACATGCCTTCGCCACTTTCAGTGTCGTGGATATAATTATTGTGGATACGCAGCCCTGTCATGGTGAAGTTTTCAGCCCATGTACTTGGGTCGCATGTGGGATCTGTTTTAACTAACATGCCTGCAAATCTTGCACGGTAGATTTCAATGTGATCCACCTCAATTTGCTCGCTCAAGGAGCCAATACCCAAAGTTCCACCTAACCTCAGGCCATACAGTGACTCTTCGTCAACTGGCATTGAGGTAATCCTAAGCCAACGGCTGTTTTCTACAGCAATGCTGTATTCATATGGAGAAAAGGTTACCACGCCATTTTGGTTACGCAGTGTAACGGGGGCATGAGCACTTCCTTGCACATTTCTGAGCCTTAAAGGACCGCGAACACCGGCTTCTAAGCACAGCGTGTCACCCGCTCTAATGGTCATTTTATTTCCATCTATTAGGTGTTGTGTCGTGCTAATGTAGTGATCGCATTGTAAATTTATTGGGTCTTTAAAGTTTTTATTTTGATTTGTTTCTGTTGCAAAAGCAGTGGTTATTGTGAGTAAATTAATGATAACCATCGCAGGTTTGTGTGCTCTAAAAGAATTCGTCATTGGACACTCCATTATCAAATGCTTGAATGTATTGTTGTTTCAAAGTGGATAAGAAATTGATTGTATGGTGTTCACGGAACGTAAAAAACACTAGAAAAACAGGGTAAATAAAGAGTAAAATCATTTTTACCGGAAATGGGGAATTGTTACCCTTTGATATATATGGATAAATTTTTTATGGAAGAAAAGGGTTTGAGTTTAGACAATTGTAAAGGCTTATGGTTTGGAACTGTTTATGCAGATTTAAACACTAAAAGTTTAATTAAAGATGGTGAACAGCAGCCACTGTCTGAGCTGTCATTTACCTTACTCCTAGCATTAGTTGAGCATCAAAACACACCTCTGACCGCTGAACAGTTACATGATATTGTTTGGCAAGGGGTAATAACAGGCAATGAAAATGTAAAACAGCGCATCAGTATTTTGCGCAAGGCATTTCAGGCGTTAGATGATCAAGAGCAAATCAAAAACATTCGCGGTAAAGGTTACTTGTTGGCACAGCCTGTCAAATTAGATTACATCAAAAGTGACATCAATTGGCAGCCATTATTGATTGGCGCAGCATTACTATTGGTAGCGCTAATTTTGTGGTTTCTTTGGCCCACAACACAGAGCAAAGTATTAAAAAGCGAGCAGTCTCAGCTTTCCGTTTTTCAGGGGGAAGAGATAAGTCTTGCCAACAAAAAAGAAAATTTAGCATTTTGCTTAGACGGCTTTGATGATTATGTAGAAGTGTTTGACGATAATTTAGATGTACACAAAGGTGATTTTTCATTGTCGACGTGGGTAAAGACGGCGTCGCTCGGTCAACATATTATTGTCGATAAACGGTTTGAAGACCAAGTGTCGGATGTACAAGGCTATGTTTTTTATATCGATGACGGTTATTTAGCACTGCAGTTGGCGGATGGTGATGGCAGCTGGTATTGTCAGGAGCCCGATTCCTCGTGCACATTTTACGACTCTAAAGCTTTTGTTGCGGATGACCAATGGCATCACGTCGCGGTAAGTATTGACAGAGATCGCAGTAAAGGGATCCGGTTCTATCTCAATGGGCAGTTTAACAGTGCCTTCGATCCTACTGGTCGACAGGGCTCCTTAAGCAATGAAATGCCACTGCGAATTGGTAGCCGCTCGTCATTTAAAACAGGTTTATTTAAAGGCGCGATTGGCGAAATACAATTTTATCACCGTGTACTTACGCCCTCAGAAATAAAGCGAGCTCATCAAAAAGGAAATGCGCGCAGTTGCAGTGGCTCTGGAAATAAAGGCGGTATTTAAGTTTGGAGGAGACAGTGAAAAACAGCTTCACTGTCTGCCCCAGTTGTTTTTGTCTTTTTCTTTGCGCTCTTCTAAAATCATGTCAATCATTTTCGTACGGATTTCAGCCTCTTGGGATTGCAACTCCCTAAGCTGTTGTTCCAAAATCTCCACTTGCTCTTCCACCTGAGTGTTTTTGTAGAACTTGCCACCTAAATGTGTAGATTGTTGTTGATCAGGTAAGTCAGGCACGTCTTGCAACTGCTCAGTATGCAGCACCAGTGTTTTTTGGATAGGGGCTTTTTTGAGCGCATTAATTTCTTTTTGCAATTCACGGATCTGGTCTTGGATCAAAGTGACCACTTTTTCTAAGTCTTCATACTGGCTTTTGAAATTAGGATTACGCTCTTTATAGCCTTCGGCTTCCTGATCCAGTTCTTTGGTAATCATTGGTGGCTTTTCTTGTTCTTGCTGCTTTTGGTGTTCTTGAAGTTTATCGGCAACTTTTGACGGCTGCTCATCCGACGCATCATTTGCGCGATAGGAGGCGACTTTATGAGATGTACTTTCATGGCTTAGCGCCATTGAATTGGATTGAGCGACTGATGTGTGATGGAGAATTTTCGATAGCATAATGACTCCTTGTCAGTGTGCGAAGTATTGTTATGCTTATCGGCCAAGGATGTGTGTTGTTTAGTTCAATTGGTATAAATGGATTAAATAAGGGGCAATTTGCCCCCTTATTTGAGTATGGCTATTTCGCTTGTGGTTTTTTGTACATTTCAAACCAAGCAAGTGTATGCTCTATTTTTGAGATCATACGTGACGGTCTACCTGCGATACCGTGAGGAGCACCAGGCACACGAATAAGGACGGTATCAACCTTACGTAGTTTCAGCGCTTGGTAAAATTGCTCTGATTCTGACATTGGTGTACGTCGGTCTAACTCGCCCGTCATGATTAGTGAAGGTGTTGTCACATTACCTACCAGAGAGAGAGGAGAGCGCTGCCAATAGTGAGCGAGGTTCTCCCAAGGCAGCCCTGGGAATTGATTGCGGATCTGACCGATGTAGCTATCTGCGGTAAGTACTTTACTGATCCAGTTTATAACCGGCTTAGTAATCGCGGCTGCATTAAATCGATCTGTTAAACCAATGGCGTAAGCTGTCGCAATACCACCAGCAGATCCCCCCGCGATAAACAGGTTTTGTTCATCAATAAAGCCTTTTTTAATTAGCGCATCAACCGCTGAGTTGTGATCTGCAAAATCTTCTTTAGAGCTATATTTACCATCGAGTAAAAGCGCAAAACGCTCGCCATAGCTGGTTGAGCCTCGATAGTTAACGTATACAACGACGTAACCTTCAGCAGCATAGCGTTGTAACTCAGCGCTAAAGTGAGGGCCATATGCTAAGTGCGGGCCGCCATGGATTTCGACCATTAGTGGGTATTTCTTAGATTTATCGAAGTTCGGTGGCGTGATATACCAACCCTGAATATGTTCACCATCAAACTCTGATTCATAATTGAGTTCATGCACTTGGCCCAGAGTTTTGGTTGCAAGTAGATCTTGGTTTAACTGTGTCAGTGTTGTTTTCTTTCCTTTGTGGAAATAGCCCACATCGGCAGGTGAATGGCTATGTCCCTGCGTAAAGGCAATTGCGCCATTATTGGCCATGGTAAAATTACCACTGACGTAAGGGCGGCCTAATGTTGTGCCAGACACGTCATCCAGCAAAGACTTGATTTTACCTCGAGATGAGACTTTAGCTAAAACTCGCTTGCCATGGTCGTCATATTGGACGACAAAATCCCCCTTACCTGACCACTGGTAGTCGGCAATGGAGCGGTCAAGGTCTTGTGTCAGTGTTGTACGTTCATTGTTTTTAGTAGAAAGTAAAGTCAACTGCCCATTTACGTATGGTACGGGGGCATTTCCTCGACTGATAAAAGCCAGTTTATCGCCTTTTTGAGAGAAAGTAGGGTTATATTCACGTCCGGGGTAATCGGTAAGTTGAGTTAACGCCATAGTCTTGAGGTTGACTTTATACAAGTCTGACTCAGTGGTTCTGTACTCCCACTCTCGGTGATGATCGGATGAGAAAACAAGGTTCTGATTGTCCGGAGTCCATGCCAGTGGGCCATAGTGTTGAAAATCACCCTGAGTTACTTGCCTTGGCGTCCCCCCGTTTGCAGGGATAACAAATACATGGCGAAAAGCTGGTTCAATGAAGCCTTTACCATCTGCTTGATAGCGCGCTTTGTCGATAACTTTAACAGGTTCTGACCACTGTGCACCTTTTGGTTTGCTTGGTAGTTTTACTGATTTGGCAAACTTAGACTTACCCTGTGGCACATTCATGGTAAAAGCTATTTGCTGGCCATCGTGAGACCAAGTGATATTGTTAACTGCTTTGGGTAACTGAGTTAAAACGGCAAGCTTATCTTGCTTTACCCAGTATACATGCAGTTGTCGAGAGCCACTGCGGTTGCTGGTAAACGCTATTTTGCTGCCATCAGGTGACCAGCGAGGCTGGCTGTACGTATATTGATCTGAAAATAGCGGGTAATGTTCCTTCGATTTTACGTTATACAGCCACAGCGCTCGTTTCGGAGTGTCCTTCATAATATCGTAGCTATTACGTTCATAGACGACTTTTTTGCCATCTGGGCTGATTTGAGTGCTGGCTGCATACTCTAATTGAAAGATATCTTCAGACTTTAGCGTAGAGTCTGCGTAACTAGTGACTGAAGTGAGCCCAAGCAAAGTGCCCACTGCGGCGAGAGTCAGTGTTGTTTTCATAGTCATTTTTGATTTATTAATATTGTCACTACATTAAAAGTGAACAGCGAGGGAGACAAGCGTTATGAGATAGGCACACTTTGTATAGGGTGAATGGACAGGTATCTAATTGATCTGAGTCAAATGAATGGTTTATTAGATTATTGATAAGAATAAAGTAGTTGTTTTGTTTGTTTAATACCTTCGTGCAGTAACATTGCAGCACAGATGCGTATCGCGAAGGCTCAGAGTATATTGATTGTTATTGTTTTTACATTTTTCTGCTTTTTATTTGTTCAAATGTATGTTTTACATAAGTTATTTATAAATAACTAATTGTTGTTTTTTTATTTTTTATGGGTATTTTATTTCCCGCCATCGAGATGGCAAACGAAAAATTTAAATAAGGAAATAAAAATGAAGTTAACATTAAAATCAAAAAAGCTAGCTAATTTATCAAACAAGCAGGTGACAGAGTCTGCAACCGCAAAAGTCGCTGGTGGCGCTGTAATTACAGGATGTTACTTTCCTTGCAAACCACAAACGCATACAGGCAAGTAATTAGTTTTAGACAAATAAATAACGCCTTTAGTGAGTTATGCTATTTCTGCCTAATAGCTGGTTGATTAACCAACCAGCTATATTGAATTCAGGCTTATGCGAGATGGCGAGTGGGCGTGTTTTTTTGAAAGGTGATGGCCGTTTGATTGTAGCGCTCCATCATAAATTCAGGTTGTTTAACGCACTCAAAACCAAATTGCTCATACAACCCGTGGGCATCATGAGTGGCTAGACTAAAACGCCGAAGCCCTTGTAGTTTAGGGTGAGTTACAACGGCATCAATGAGCTTTTTGCCATGCCCCATGCCTCTATAAGGCTCTAACACAAAGACATCCAACAGGTTTGCAAAGGTGGCATAGTCGCTTACGACTCTGGCAAACGCGATAAGTTGCCCGTTATCAACGAGGGCGAAGCAAAGCGAGTTTTCCAGCGCAGTACGTAACTTTTCGCAACAAATCCCTTTATTCCAATAACTTCTTTGAGATAGAAATTGGTGAACTTCATTGAATTGTTGCTTGCTGAGTTGGTTGGTAAGTTTCATTCGTGACCTCGCAGTGATTAGCCAATGTGAATTAAAGGCAGGCAAACCAGTAATAGTGCAGCCATTGCATAGTTAAAATACTGCTGATGCATGGGGTTTTGCAGCTTCTGGCTAATGACTTTGCCAAAATAAATCCAGCTAAAGCCACTGAATAAAGCAACGACATTAAACATCAGTACGCCAAGTATTGCCGATGGCCAATATAGCTCGCCAGGCAGTGTTAGCGCCGTACTGAGAGAAAGGAGTGTTGCAATACACTTGGGGTTGATCAGCTGAAAAATTGCCGCTTCGATAAACGACATTGGTCTACTTTGGTCTTGTTTGGTGCTATTAGCCGAGCGGCTCAGACAAATTTTATATGCCAAATATAGAATGTAACCACTCGCAAGTAGTTTGAATAACATATGTATATTGGGGTTGCTGGCAAGCAATTGGCCGAGTCCAATTAGCATGACAATATGAATCAAAGTCATGCCAGCACGAATGCCCGCAATGTGTGGAACTGTTTTTCGGACCCCAAAATTCGCGCCAGAGTAAGTCAGTAAGATGTTATTAGGCCCGGGGGTAATTGATGCTGCAAAGCTAAACATGACTAAAGCAGGTATAAGGGCAATCAGTTCGGTAGCGTGCATTGTAGTCCTCCCATATTGTATTGATACAATTGTTGCTATTTGTTCTGTTATCTATTAGTGTCATAAATACAATTTCTCATCAATTTATTTATTGTTATGAATACAATTTGGCACCCAGACAGAGAAGCGTTTAATAACCTTGCCAAAAACCAGCCCAAATACATGGCGTTAGCCGAGTTAATCGAAGCAGCTATTGAGGCAAAAAACCTGATATTTGAACAGCGTCTACCAGCTCAAAGAACGCTTGCAGACCAATTGGGGATTACTCATGGCACCGTAACTCGTGCCTATGTGCTGTTGGAGCAGCGAGGATGGGTTAGTGCCAAATTGGGTGCAGGGACTTATGTATCAAAACGCAGCAGTAGCGCAGTAATACATGGGGTAAGTGATCTGGCTTCCAGTATGCAGCCATTTATGGGGCAAGACACGGTAATGGCCTCGGCGATGAAATCGTTATCACACAGTTTGGCCGATCTCGCGGAGGTCATGACATACAAACTGAATGGTCTGGACCGCCATCAGCGCTTTTATCGAGAATGGCTTAAACAAAAAGGGTTTGAATGTGAGCAGCACGATATTGTTTTTACTCAAGGCGCTCAACAGGGAATTTTTGCCTGCTTATCTGCTTTGTGTGAACCTCAAGACTTAGTGTTACACGAATCACTCACTTACCCGGGTTTTTTAAAAGCATGCGAAAGCCTTCACCTTCAATATCAAGGTGTACCAGTGCAAGAAGACGGCATTGACCTGCAAGCGCTCGAAAGTATTTGTCAAAAATATCCCGTTAAAGCCATTTATATTACGCCAAATTGTCAGAACCCAACTAACATCCGATATAGCGATGAAAAGCTTTCTTTGCTATTGGCGATGAGCCGTAAATACCATTTTTTTATCCTCGAAGATGACGTAAATTACTGCCTACCCGAAAATTGGCGTTTGCCTTTGTGGCAACAAGCAAGCGACCGCGTTTTTTATATTGCGAGCTTTTCAAAGTACTTTAGTGGCGGGCTGAGAGTGGGATATGTGCTTGCGCCACTTTTGTGGCAGCAGCAAGTTATCAATGCCATTCATGCTCAGTGCTGGTCAGTCTCTATGATGAACTTTGAACTACTTATACGAGCACTGCAGGGTAAAGAATATGAATATGTACAAAATAAACTTGCTGAGGAGTTAAGGTATCGTCAGAGGGCGCTTCAAAGTGTGCTGGAACGGTTTGACTTTCATGCGCGTTTTGCTGGACTTAACGTATGTTTAGTGTTGCCTGATGAGTTAAATATGCATTATATGGCAGCCCATCTTAAAGGTCATAAGATCTTGGTGCGCACCTTGGATGTGTTTAGCTCGAGATATGAGCCGAAGGCTCTAAATGGCATCCGCTTCACACTAGGTGGGCCCATGTGTAGGGCTGAATTTGATCTGGCAATGACGCGTTTACAGGCCGCTCTGTCTCAATTGTCTGAGCGTGGAGATGTCGTGATTTAATTAGTCAGTTGCAGAGTGCGCGTGTTATAAAACACGCGCCAAAAGTCACCTAGCCCTTTTTAACTGCTGCGGTAACAGATACTTCAACCAGTAATTCAGGCCTTGCCATTGCTGCCTCTACACATGCCCTTGCTGGTGCATGGCCTTCAGGTACCCAGGCATCCCAAACTTCATTCATTTGTGCAAAGTATTTCATATCACTGATGTAAACGGTGGCACTCAAAATATGGTATTTATCACTGTTGGCTTCTGCTAATAGCGCATCGACTTTGTCCAGCATAGTTTGGGTTTGTTCTTTGATACCTTGAGTGGCGTCTTGGCAGACTTGTCCGCACAAATAAATGGTGTCGTTGTGTACAACAATTCTGCTCATACGCTGGTTGGTATGTTTACGTGTGATAGTCATGATGTTTCCTTAGTTTTGCGCCATACACAATGGCTGATATGACAAAATAGGTATATTCTATCACATCTCATTATGTCAGACGCAGGCGATGGTAACCAAGGCTGTGAGCACTATACGGAGATCATTAATAAACCGATGGCGCAGACTATCGTCAGCCCAATAAAGATATTGGCTAAGTTTCCGGTGTCGGCGATGGGCTCTGGGACGAATTCAGGTTCAGGTATATGTTGTTGTGTCATACGGTAATAAAAATTATCGCCGTAGCGCGCTCTCAGATCATCTCGGGTGGACCATTCAAGTTGCTCGGTTAGATAAATTAGTACCTCACTGGATATCAACTGTTTATCATCTTCGCAGGTCCTTTGATAATGCAGTATCTGATCAAAAATAAGGGCGCTGAGATCGTCTCTAAGTTGATGTTCTTGGCCGGCTGGGTGGTCGACCAAAAGCTGCCAAGCAGTCAATTGATTTCGACGCAGTGCATTGCCTAATAGCTGCGATAACTCCTCGCTAAACTCTTGGTAAAGCGGGTGTGCTTGACTCGCTTCAGCAGGCATAAAGGGCTGCTTTAGTGTTTGTATCGCCTCTTCATAAGCTTGCTTGAGTAAAGCCGTTTGTTCTTCACGTACTTGGTCGGATTCAGATGCGAGTTCTGCCAGTTTCTGTTGATAGGCCGCTTCAATTTGTTGCTGATCTGAAGTCGGTGCAAGTTCTAATACTTTCCAAGGATCAATTGACACAGTTACATTCACCTTTTTTCATTCTTGAGCTTAAACGCTACGCTAACAACCCAGAGTTTAGCAGAACCGCAGCGAATATCTAAACCTGCTGTAGGGGAGTTTGTATTTATTTTAGGAAATAAAACGCAATTTAACTCTGTGCTGTATACCTAGGGGTGAATAAAGATTGTGTGTTTATCGCAGTGTGTATCGATACACGCCGACACCACCGTTTCTCCAAGGTAATCACTGAGATGTAATTGAGGCTCGGCAATGGGCTTATGGTTGATAAACCACTGGGTTTTCTCTGTATGAGATGAAGTGAGAGGCAAAATATCTAATTGCGAACGATAATAATGCTGACCACTTTTTAGCGAGGTAATCGTTGGTGGCGCGGCGAATTGGTTTAGCAACATGCTAGGTTGTATAGCTTTTTCTGACATCAACCACTGGGCTAATTTGCTCGGCCATTGCGATGACACGGTAAAGCTTCCATATAGGTCCATACTCGGTGGTGTCATACCATTGATAGTGAACGCAAGGTGCTGCTCTTTACAGTCTTCTGGTTGCACCTGAGCCAAGGCTCTGCCACTTGGCCAACAGATTAAAGTCTGCTGGACCCCCGCGGGTTTCACGAGCGGATTTTGATCTTCGGGTAACAGATCAAATGCATCAAACATAATTGGTGCAGCTTGTGTGGCACCCAAGTACCCTAACATCGGACTGGCGTCAGGTCGTCCTACCCAGACTGCAACAGTATAGTCAGGGCTGACACCGACAGACCAAAAATCTCGATAGCCATAACTTGTGCCTGTTTTCCAGGCAATCTTTCTGCGAATTGAGGGAATAACCCTGTCTGGCGCACTCTGCGAGCTAAGCATCTGAAACAAAATCCAGCTGCTTTCAGGACTCAAGATTGTACTTGCTTCGGGTTGTGGCTGATTGCCTAACGGTAACTGCACTTTGTCTGTTTTTAGTGTTTGCAGTTTAGTTACTTTGCCGTGATTGGCCAATGCTCGATACAGTTTTGCCAGCGTGATTAGATTGGTCCCTGTGCCACCGAGGCCCACAGCTAAGTTTGCATCTTGGTGTATGAGATGAATATTGGCTGCCGCTAATTTATCTTCAAATCGTTGTGGTGTGATGCGATTAAGGAGTTGTATTGCCGGTACATTGAGCGACTTTTGTAATGCTTGCTCCGCGCTTACCGGACCACTGAAATAGCCATTTAGATTTTGAGGTTTGTAGCCATTGAAATTACTGGGTACATCACTTAATAAGCTCTTGCTGTGGATCAACCCCATATCTAATGCTTGTCCGTAGATAAACGGTTTTAACGTAGAGCCCGGAGAGCGGATAGCCCGTGCCATATCAACATGCGCAAAACGGCTAAGGTCACTGAAATTAACAGAGCCTTGATACGCGATTACCTCAGCACTGCGATTTTGTACAATGACGGCTGCGGCCGACGCCTTACGCGGTAATTGACCGCTGATGCGCTTCATCATTGTGTTGAGACGGCTTTGTAGTTCAAAATCGATGGTGGTGTTGATAGTGTGGTTTTTTGGGTGTTGGCTTTTTAAATAGCGACTTAATAAAGGTGCTAAAGGGGGGTGAGTGCGTGTAAATAACTGGATGGGCTCATCAACCAGCAAGTCCAGCTGCGCAGCATTGATTAAATGACCGTCTTTCAACCTTGCTAGCACTTTGTTGCGCATTGCTTTAGCCTTGTCTTTGTAGCGGTCAGGACGGTAGCGAGAAGGCTGCTGAGGGAGTACAACGAGTAACGCCGCTTCATTTTTATTGAGTAATTTAGGATGTTTGCCAAAATACTTGATTGAAGCAGCAGCAACACCCTCAATATTGCCCCCAAATGGTGCCAAATTTAGATAAAAGTTGAGAATTTCGTCTTTAGAGTAATACCATTCGAGTTGCACTGCACGGGCTATCTGATGCAGTTTCCCTGTGATGGTTCTGTCATGAGGGTCAATCAATCTTGCAACTTGCATCGTAAGGGTGGAACCCCCAGATATGATTTTACCATGCATAATCCACTGTCCTGCAGCCCTAAATAGTGACAAGGGGTTTACGCCATAGTGGTAGTAAAACCAACGATCTTCATAGTGCAATAGGGCTTTAAGATAAAAGCTGTTTACGTCTTTTGACTCAATATGATAACGATGCACGCCTTTAGCATCACCAAATGCGCGCAGGGTCACATGGTCACTGGCGGTGATACGCGTTGCTGGCCCATCTGGGTAAATTGGGGGAAGTGGATGCGTAATAAACCAAACGATGCTCACCATAATCAGCATGAATAGGACAAATGAGATAGCGACAAAAATTTTTTTGATGGTCATTGCATTACGACTAAGTTAATAGGCAGATAGCAGGGTAAAGCTATCTGCCGTGTGGTTGTTAAACAATACTAACGCTCAATGGAGAGTGTAGAGGGGTATTGTGTATAAAGCACATGCTTTTGTGGACGGTACATGGATTCCATAAAGCTAGGTGGGTTGCCATATATGCCTGGGATTTCAGCTCTGAGGAGGTAAGCAAATTGCTGTTTTCCTTTACGGATATCTGCTGCGGCGACATATCGGTCGTGACGATATTCTTGGTGCTCAGTATTGGCCAAAATGACCCCATCAGGCAGTAGTAGCTCAATATTTAACTCTTGAAGTAATGCTGGGTTTTCAAGAACAAACCCTGCTGGGATATGGTCAACCAGCAGTGCATCATGAATACGCTCTTTGCTGTGAACGTCTAGTACTACTACAACGCGATCGCCAACTTTTAACGAGAGGTTGTCATCCATAGGTTGACCATCTAAGGTGAACCAACGTCGCAATAAGTGTTTCATATTGATGGTATTAAACGGGTTCACTTGGTTTGCAATGTTATCATCATATCTTACATAGCCTTTAGCTAACTGCTGAACATACAAACTTTTGCTGCCTGTATTTGTGACCGTTGTGCCTGGTTTTAGCGCTTTTTCCAGCTGGCCTGTGTGTATGAGTTGCTCCTGATTAATTTGCACTTTTAGCGTTTGTTGGTTGTGTTGGGTAGCTGATACCGCTCCGCGCAGTAGAGCTGCTCGTTCTTGTGTGCTTAGCCAAGATTGCGCAGTTACCTGCTCTGGAAGTTGTTCAAGTAGTGTGCTACGTAGTTTATGTGCCTGATCCCTTAAATCTTGTAATTGAGCGATATCATCCAAGGCTAATGTCGCTAATGCTTGATCTCGAATATCACTGCCATAGTCATAAAAATAGTGCTGACTTCTTGTTTGCTGTTCGTATTGATTAAGTAGTGCTGTGCTTTGTGCACTTGCGCCAGTATTGGCATACGCTGCGGCCAAATGTAGCAAACTAAGTTGAGATGGATGAGTTCGAAGGTGCAATGCTTCAATATCACTGTAACTTACTTTACCCATACGGCTAGAAAAATAAGCGGCATAGCTTTTTGCTGCTGTAGCTTCTTCCTTACGGCTAGTCAGGCCATCCACAAAGTCACCACGCGCGTACCTAATTACGCGATATTGGGCGTCTTGGAGCATGTTTTGGGGCACTATCTCTGGATAGTTTTTATCAATATGGGTGAGTAGATCGGTTACATAGACAGTTAGCCAAGGTTTTTCTACGCTGTAGCTACCCCATAGGCCAAAACCTCCCGTTGTTTTTTGCATTGTTTTTAAGCGTTTAACGGTTGCGCTTAAAAAATCTTCATTGCTGTTGAGCTTGGTGTTTTGACTTAGCGCGCTTTGTTGGAAGCGTTTAAGCTGGGGATGTTTGAGTGCGAATGGCCACGCTTTACTGGTGGTTTGTTCTGCGCAACCATACGGATAAGAGTGTAATTCTGCAGCATATTCGGCAATGTTCAGTATCGGGACATGACTTATCAATAGTTTGCCCTCTTTACCTGCAATCATATTGAGCCCTGACCAACTAGCTTGGTTAATCGTCAGGGACTTGCCAGATTCAAGCATATGAGTGGTGACATTGGTTGCCTTTGGCTCTAAATATTTGATTGGCACACGCCAACTTCTGTTGACTTCTATATCTTGACCTTGAACTGTTAAAGTAAAAGTGACGATATCATCAGGACTAGTTTTGGAGACCATAATAGATTGCGCATGACTCCAGCGTTTTCCATGTTCAAGTTCAATGTGCTGCTCAGTTTGGTTTGTTATTTGAACCCCTGTATCAGCCAGTAGGTTGACGCTGAGTTGCTTTGTTTCACCGCTGATATTGTGCAAGTCAATTGCAACACTGGAGAGGTCTCCGGGGACTAAAAAGCGTGGCACACTGAGCTCTGCAACCAATGGCATACGAATGATTTGATCTTGGACTAATTGGCCTACTTGTACATCGTTGAACGCCGTTACGATTAGCTGAGCCTCGCCACTGTAGTCTGGAAGGGTAAGCTCAATGCGTGCTTCTCCATTAACGACTTTCACGGGGTTAGACATCAACTGGATGGTTTTGCTCTCAACCAAGTCGTCATTACGGTTGGTGTTATTACTATTGTTATCACTACCAAACCGTGATTGTGCGAATGGATTGGGACGAGGATCATATTGTCGAGAGTATAAATCTACAATATCACCGCTGTAGCGGCGCTGCGCAAATAGAAAATCGTAAGGGCTTTGCGGAGAAAATCGGCTCAGATTAATAATCCCTTTATCAACCATTGAGACGGTCACCCAGGTTGTTTCCCCCGCAGTGACGCCGGAGGCTGTTACCGGAATAGAAATGGTCTGTAATGGTTCAATACTCTCGGGCAGTGTGGCAGTGAGTTTAATTTCACGATTGGCCCTATCTAGCTTAAGCGGTGAAATGCCCAAATAGCGTTTTGGCGCACTCTGCTGGTGTCCAAACACACTTGCCGTTACATATAAATCGTGACGATTCAGGGCTGGGTCAATCGGTATTGACACCTCAAACTGGCCTTGTTTTACAGCGAGTTTTTTCGACCATAGTACTTTGTCAGCTTCAAGTGTAAGTAATAGTTCTCCGTCTATTGGTGAATCAAAGGTGATTTTCGCATGCTCTCCACCTGAGTAAGCCGTTTTATCTAACGAAAGCTGCAAATGTTCCGGTTTTGCAGGATATTGGTGATAACCGCGATACCAGCCTGCGTAAAAATGATGTACGGTTTTGCTCCCACTATTTAAATCCATCGCTTCGAGCTTGTAATTCCCCCAGCTGACAGGCAATTCAACTCGTGTAGTTGTGGCATTTAAGTCGACGACTATTTGCTGCTCTTGACGCCACTGATCTTGCTTTTGTCTTGTCCAGCCGATGCCCTCCTCAAACATCCAATAATATTGGCCTTGGTCATAGTGCAAAGTTAACTGCACACTGCCGGTTTCAAGCTGCTGACCATCAGGGCTTAGCAAAGCTACGTCAAATGCGGCATCAGAGCTATATTTGAAGGTTTTAGTTAATGGCTTAAGTGCAGGAATTGAGGTGTCTTTCCAACTAGTAAATATTGCACTGCGCTGCACCGCTGCGCCACCTGACTCCTGCAATGCGAAAAATACTTTGGTGCTGATTGGGCTTTTAATGTTGCGCGCACTTGGCGTCGAGATGGCGACCGATGCAGTACCTTCCTCAGACATACGCTTTTTAGGTAGAGATTTGTAACGGCTAGATAAGTAAAAGTCTTGTCCGACGATAAAGTCTTTATAAGGGCCTGTAAAGTGGCGCACAGGGTGGTGGGAAATGTCAGTAGTAAATTGATTCCCTGCGGCTGGACTACCAAACAAGTATTTTCCCGAGAGGTTTATATGGTTTTTCTTACCTGCATATACAAAAGTGGAGGCGGGTGTAACTTGCAAATCCATGCGCTCTGGCACAAATTCTTCAAGCTGAAAATGAAACTCCCCGATGGATTGATTTGCGCTTGGATCTAATTGGACCCCCACGGTATATCGTCCTGTAGGCCAATCATTTGCTGTTATAAGTTGTTTTTGAAATAGACCTGCCTCACTGGCAGTCAAGGTCTCCTTGATGATTTCATCTTGATGTGGGTTTTTAACTGTAAGCGTTAGCGTCTCACTTTCATGTGCAAAACCATCGTGATCACGTAATAGCACATTAACCGGGAGACTATCTCCTGGTCTAACTAAATCCCGATTACTATAGAGATAGGCCTCTACATCTTGGTAAGGGCGCCCTCCGAGTGCATAAGCGGACAGATCTAAAGGGACTTCTCGCAAAGGTAACAACGCGATTTCAGGTGTCGTGCCGTTTTGTTCATGTTCTACGAGTACGATATCGTTTTGCTGCGCTGAAAAAGCGAAATGGAGGTTTCCATTTTCATCAGTTCGACCTTGTCTATGCAGTTTATGGTTGCGGTAAATACTCACTTTTGCATTGGAGACACTGCTGCCATCTTTTAACCGATTGACACTGAAAAACGCATTACTTTTTTGAATACGAGCTTGTATACCTAGCTCAGTAAGGAGCATGTGTTTGACCTTAATATCATCAAATGTACCGGCGGCTTTCACTGTTACTATGTACCAGCCCGATGCTAAATGCTTTGGAATAGGTAGTTTTGCGCTGTGAGTTGTTTCAGGTTTGTGATCTGGCAGGGTGTATCTGTCAGCGAATACGCTATTAAAGCTGTAACTCAAGCGGTCTAGAGAGCTCGGGTAAATGGTGTCATTCAGATAGTGCCTACTTAAAAAGTCATGGGGGCTAGTCAGGTGAAGAATTTCGACATCGACTTCTTTGGCATTTTTGTAGCTGACAGGTATAGCTTGACCATTGCCTTTCGGCACCAGAGGGCCGGAACCGACTATTGCGACATGTGGTGCTTGACGAGTTTTATTTTCGGCTTTGAGTGGTGTATGCCAACCGAGCAGTATGAACAAACAAAAGCATAGCACGACATATGTTTGCACATTCCTTATGTTCATGATTTTCCCCTATATTATGACAGCGTATTGAACAATTTTAAGTGATTTAAATGAATATGAGGTGATTATCCAACTAATCACATCTAAGAGTAAATGCTTAGAAGAAGACTATTAAAAAATAAATGGCACAGTTTTGTCAGAACAGGCCATTTATGGGATAGGTAAACGGTATTGAGAAAATAACCTATAGCGCTTTTGCAGTGAGTGCCCCTGGAATAGAGGCGCTGCAATACATGCGCAATGAGAGGAGTGCAGCCATAAATGGAATACTGAGCAGCGCGCTGAATGTCATACCACCGACAATAACGGCTGCTAAACCGCGGTATATTTCTGCGCCTTCACCGGGTAATAGCATAAGCGGTAGCATGCCAAATATACTGGTCCCTGTGCTCATAAATATAGGGCGTTTGCGTACCGCAATTGCATGCATGATAGCGGTCTGTTGGGGTTTTCCTTGTTGCAGTGCATGGTCATATTGGTTAATGAGTAAAATGGCATTGTTGATGACGAGTCCCATTAAAATAATAAACCCAATCATAGTGATGATATCAAGTGGCTGATTGGTAAATAATCCCATGAGTCGCAGACACACTGTGCCACCTAACATCGCGAGGGGCATGCTCAATAGCACGGCGCAGGTTTGTCGCCAATTGCGCAAGTTCAAACGAAGTAATACACACAAGATAAACAAGGATAATAGAAACATATGACTAAACTCCGTCATAAATGTATCTAATTGGTCAGCACTGCCACGCCAAGAGGTAATAACTTGATTATATTCTTGCTGAGAAAGAAAGGTTTTGGATTCTTGTTTAATGGCTGAGATAAACTCACTTTGACTCATATTTGCAGGAGGTGTGAGGCTTAATGTCACAACGCTACGTTGATTGATTCGATTCAGTCTTGATGGCGCAACAGAGAATTGAGCATCGGTAAGTTCTGAAAGGGGCCTGAGACCAATACCTGGAATAGTTACTTCTCTCCCTAGTAATGTTTGTAGGTCTTCTGATTTATGTATCTTTAAATAAAATGGCAGGTTTTGCCCTTGGTTATTAAATCGCCCTAAATAAATACCTTGCGTGAGTGCCTCTAAGTACGTTTTTAAATCGTTTAAATTTAAGTTATAGCGCAACAGCGCTAAGTGGTTAGGCGCGAAGTCTATTCTGGCAACATTGTTAGTTAATTCGCTTATGGGCCTTATTTGTGCGCCCGTAAACTTGTTTTGAAGGTGATTGAGTAGTTGTTTACCAGCAGATTGCAGCAAAGTACGATCTGCTCCATGCAAGTCTAAGTAGCTGAGACCTGCATTGGGTAGGGCGAGTCGCAGTAAATCTTCTTGTACCACAGTTACGCGGGTTCCCGGTAAGTCATGCACGACCGAGGATTTGAGCCATTGACTAAATGTTTCATAGTCCCATTCTTTGGGGGGGTAAAAGTAGAGTAGGCAGAAACCTTGCCAGCAAAATAGTCCCGATAAATCGTAATTCGGGGCTTGGCCAAGTTTTTTTTGCTGTGCTATTCGAGATAAGATAGGTTTCGCAATGTGTAGTTCTGTCGCTTTGGGAGACAGCGGATCTTGGAAGCTAATATAAGCATGAACCGCACGATTTTTGGCAGTAGGTAGCAAGCTCATTTGCGGTGTGAGTAACCAAACAGCAAGACATGCAATTGGTACCAGTGTGATTATAATACCCATTGCAATTGAGCGGGACTGAGAAATAGATTGAAAGAAGGGGTGGACTTTACTGGCTGTATGACTTTGGGATGTGGTTTTATTCAGTAATAGCCTGGCGATGACAGGCAGTAAGCACAAAGCGCTCAGTAAAGAAACCAGTAATGCGCCTGAAATTGTGAAGGCAAGGTCTTTAAAAAGCTGCGCTTCTGGACTGCGCATAAGTAATATTGGAACAAATATTACGATGCTCGAAAGTGTTGATGAGATGATAGCGCCTTTAACCGTCTTTACGCCAGAGGCTATGGCTTGTCCAAGGGGTACTCCCTGACGGCGTTGTTGTTCTATGCTGTCGACTGCCACAATGCTGGCGTCTAGTAGTAGACCAATTGAAAGCGCCATGCCTGCGAGGCTTATGACGTTTAAGCTATAATCGAATAGTGACATGAGTAAAACAACGGCCGCAAGGCAGACGGGAATCGAGACAAAAATCAGCGCAACGAAGCGATGCTGTTTGATAAAAAAGTAAAGGACCAAGCTCGATAAAACTATCCCTAAAAGCAGCGATAGATAGACTTGTGATATTGCACTTTTTACGGCCTTCGAGTCGTCACGGCTGAGCAGTAATTCCATATTTAGCGAGGCTAGCGGCCCTTGGTTTAGGTGTGCTATGACTTGTTTAGTGTGCTCTAAAGTTGCTAGCACATTGATATCAGGTGAAGATTGAAAATAAATATAAAAGGCCCGTTTGCCATTAACCGAGGAAAATAGCCACTCGCGCTCCGTGTGTTGCTCAATGGTGGCAATGTCACCAAGTTTGATGAAACTCGGCTCATGATAAGCAATAGGAAGAGACATCAGCTCAGAAAAGTTTTTCTGCCCTGAAAAATGAAGAGCGTAACGCCTATCGCCGAGGTACATGTAGTCTCCCGAACCATCACTTAACGTATTTAGCTGGTTTTGAATTTGCGTAATATCTAAACCGTAACGCTTAATCTTGTCGTGTTGTAAGGTGATGTCTACTCGTTGTTGCGTGGGATTATTGCTGGTGATAACACTTTGCACACCCGTAATTTTACTGAGTGCGGGTTTTAAATGGTTTTCATAGGCCTGAATTAAGGCTTGTTGTGAGGTGGACGAGTGGCTGACTAACATCATGGAGGCAAGTGAAGTACTGCTTCCTGATGCAAAATTTGTCACCGTCGGTGCTGGTACTTCACTTGGCCAACCAGGGACTTGATTAATGCGATTTAAAGTTTCGAGGTACGCATCATCCATATCACTATCAGGCTGAAAAGACAGGTTAATATTGGCATTACTCGCGGTCACCGTGGTAGATAGTAGGGTGCTATTTGGAATGCCATTAAGTGCCTCCTCGAGCGGGGAAACTAACACTTGTTGCACTTCCTCTACCCCCTTGCCTGGCCATGTCACATTGATGCTTATCTCAGGTCTTTTTATTGGAGGCAGTAGAGCACTGTCTAAGTGATTGACAACTAAAATGGCGAGGACACAAATTAATGTTGCGATTGATAAAACCACCTTATCTCTTAACGTCATAGTTGATATCTGTTGTGCCATTTCTACTCTCCTTGTGCTAGTAGCGTAGGAGCTGGTGAAAGGCGGACTTTTGTGCCATTGGCCAAGTTAGATTGACCCAAAACGACGACTTGTTCACCAACTTGCAAAGGACTTTGCACAACAAAGTCATGTGCTTGATTTTGCATCACCTCAACGACAACTTTTTCAACCAGATACTGTTTGTTCACGCGCCAAACGTAGGCTTTATCTCGTTCAAAAATGACGGCTTGCACTGGTAACTTTGCTAATTTTGAGCGTTGAGACTGCCAGTGAACATTAATGAGCTTGCCAATTGGTAGGGCGTGTTTTTGTGGTACATGAAACCACACTGATTGTGTCTGATGGCGCTGGTTAACACTTTGAGCATGGCGCTTGAGTTTTAGGGTCTCTGATTGAAAGAAGAACTGCACAGCTTGAGCTATGTCTTGGTCAACTCGAAATTGAGTGAGTGGCAGTTCACAATGTAGCTCTTTATCATTACTAGCAGTGAAACTGAGTATCGCATCACCTCTAGCCACAAAACTGCCTAGATTACTGTGGAGTTGAGTGACTTCACCATCCGCGGGTGCGTAGTGCTTGAGTGCTGAAATCTGTTTTTCCACCGTCGAAATACTATTTAGGGTGGCTGCGACTGAATGTTTAGCAAGCTCCAAAGAGAGTGCATGTTCATTGACCGCAGAAGCTGAAACATGATCTTTGTCCAAAGTAATTAAGCGTTGGTACTCTTGTTCATGGTAACTCAGGTTCGCTTTATGTTGTATTAGCTCATATCGCATGGCATTGAGGGATTGGCGTAGATAAAAACCATCTTGCTGAGCTAACAAGTCTCCGGCTTTGACATAGCTACCAGCACTTACAAGGTAATTTAGTTTCGCTTGACTCTCACTGGCAACAGTATACTCAAGAGGGACTGAAACTTGGCAGGATAGGTGGCCTTGTATGCCATCGTGCCATGGAGAAACTTGGGCTGTTTTAACTAAAGGAGCGTGAGGTGTGGCCATGGAATGGGCGCTACAAATTAAGCTAAATCCAACTAAGAAATACTGTAACTTTGAGCCTTTCATGCAAGCTGATAGTGAGATCATTGTAATTATAATATCCTGATGTAAAACACATGAAAGTGAGCTTGCCAACGTCGACACGTGACTTACATGGAATTGTTATGAACTTATGTGTAGACTGATAAAGTCACAATTAGTCATTCAGCTAGAGAAAAAATAATATGATAAATCAAAGGATTGTAGATTCTTCCAGTAAGGTGCAGTTAGCTGACAACCGAGTTTGTTTTAACACTGGGCGCGTAGAAAATAGTCAAGGAGAGCAGCGTTTGGAGCCTCTGCCTTTGGCGTTTCTTGATTATTTGATTTCTCGAACGGGTGAAGTAGTAAGTCGCCAAGAGCTGTTAGAGCATGTTTGGTGTAACCGCCAAGTGACCGACGATGCCATTAGACGAGTTGTGAAAAAGGTGCGTGTTGCACTCGGTGATGACGCCAAAGAGCCTAAATTCATCAAAACGATTCCCTTACAAGGTTATCAGTTTGTTGGCGATGCGACAGTACTGTGCGAACAGCCAGCGCAACACGCGCGCAAAATCGGCGCCTGGTGGATCATTGCTTGTTTCGTTTTAGCTGCGGTTATGAGTGCCACGTTGTTTGTGTTAAACAGTGAAGAGCCAGAGTATTTTGGCGCTGTTATTACCCCATTGACAGAAATATCAGGCTCAGAAATGGGGGGGGAATATAATGCACAAACAGATACGCTTGTGTTTATGTATCGAGGCAGTAATAGAGAGCCTTTCTCTTTATATGCGAAAGATCTAAGTCGCGACCTTTTATACCGTTTAAGTGGAGATGACGGTGCCTACCATACCATATCCATGTCGCCGGACGGCAGCAAAGTATTATACCAAAGGAATAAAGGCGAAGGTTATCAAGTCTATATTGCTGATTATGAGAATGGCACACTGCGCCGCCAACGTCGTTTAGACATTTCTCAAAAAAAGTTAGCGCTACAAGGTTGGTCTGCTGACGGTAAAGAGATCTTGTATCACGCTTATGTAGTGGGGGAAACCGCGCATCATAAAGCTAGTAGCAAAGCTATCTTCAGTTACAACTTAGAGAGTAATACGAGCAGACAAATCACTTTTCCGCTGTCTAAAGGGCGAGGGGATGTGCTTGCTCGGCAATCTGCTGATGGGCAGTATTTGGCCGTAGTTCGGAACCAACAACTACGTCAATATCGGTTGCTTGTGTTCGCGCAGCATGATGGCAAATTACTTCATGAAACGCTATTGGGGTTTGAAGCCTCCAATTTAGTGTGGAGTCAGGAACAACCTAACTCACTGCTGCTGAGCAGCTTCAAAGGGCAGCTGGCTAGGTTTGATGTTAACAGTGGAACATTGATTGTATCTGAACACATTACGCCAGGTTTAAATGATGTCTTTGGTGAATGTGGCAAGGATTGTTTGCTAATGCGCCGTCACGGTATGAATTATCGCGATATTGTGTCGATGCCGAATCCATTTGTTACCTTACCTTCCCCCCCAGCTAAGCTAAAAATTGCCAGTGAAGAGGTTGAATGGTCTCCTATTTATAGTCATGACGGGAGTGCTATCTTCTATTTGAGTCGCGATAAAAAATATAGCTATTTATATCGCCTCGTGTATGAAGGCCCAAATGCTGGTGAAAAAACATTGTTACATCGGTTTGATACATTAGATGCGATTAATGGTTTGCAGGCTAGCTCTGACGGTAGTTATTTGCTCGGTCGAAGAGAAGAGCGGCTGTTTATGTACGACATTCTTAACCAGCAGTTTAGGTGGCTGACGGGAGACGATGAGCAGATTGTGTATGCTAATTGGAGCGCAGATAGTGACTATATTTACTTTTCTCGGGTTGAGCAACATAGCTACAGGTTACTGCGTTACAGCCTTGCAACAGACTTAACTGAGCGAATTCAAGACAATACTTTGGCGCGTATTGAAGATGAACTAGGACGCGTATTTATCTTAAGAGATGATTTCTGGTTAATGCAAAAACAAGCTGGTGGCACAGAGCGTGCGCTGGTGCAATTGCCAAGACTTCCTGAGCTTACTGTTATAGCACGAAATAATGCATTGTATTGGGCAGATAAACAGAGCTTAACGGTGCATTTAAATCAGCTAGACCTACTCACAATGGAACGGAGATCTTTTGCCTTGAGTCGCAATGAATGGACGTTTAACTTTGATCTCCACCCCAAACTGGCTTCAGTGATCTATTCAAAAGAACTGTTAGCGGCCAGCGATCTCGTGAAAGTCGCTGGCCGAGAATAAAATGAATCAGGATTTTACTAAGAAGTTGATTTGAGTAAGGAGGTCCTGAGGTGCGGTGTCTTTTACGTCGTTTAAGTACTCTTCAAAAGGCGGAAAGTCAGCAAGTTCAAACTGACTTTGCGGTAGCCATTGTCCATATAACCAATTGTAGGGCTTTTCCAGTTCAGTGTAGTCACCTTTGAATAAAATACTGACCGTATCTCCCTCAGGAATGGTGATCTGTTCAAATACGTGATCTTCAGGTAGTCGCTTTGGATCTACAGAGATACAAGCCATAGATCTCAGTGCATCTTGCGCCACGGAGTCCGGATCATCGAAATAGATCCCAAAGAAACGTGTTTGCTGATCGATTAGCTGTGCTTTGCCCGCCATTAAAGACAGCTTTTCAAAAGCTTGCCCAATTTGCATATAGTCGCCTTTATGCGAGATACCGATTAATGCCAATGATGGAATGTGTTGCTGTTGGACTGAATACATAATGAAATATTCCTTGTTGGATTTTGGATACAACACAGTGACATTTTGCTGACTGTCAGCACGAGATTGGCGATACTGTTGAGGTGTCTCGCCATAGTGTTTACGAAAAGCTCGGTTGAATGCTTCAACACTCCCGTAGCGTACTTTTTTCGCAATTTGATGCTGGTTTAAGTCACTGCGTACAAGATATGTCGCCGCTTTCAACATACGCATTCGTCTCACTGTGAGGCTAATCGTTTCACCTGTGTATTCACGATAGATGCGATGGAAATGATACGCAGACATACACGCTATATCTGCCAAAGTATTTACATCTAGCTCTTGGTCAACATGTTCATAAATATAGTCAATGACTTTGAGTAGGCGGTGCTCGTACTGATTTTGCGTACTTGTCTTATGCTTCATAACGATTCGTGCTCCGCATATTGAAAATACCTTTATAGGTTTTAATGTTGCTGGCGACAAGCCTAAAGTAGCGCAGATCAGATTGATAATGTTTGCGAATTTTCATCCGAAAAAGTGGTGTCAGCAATCGCAGCAGTTTAGTGGTATCTATCTTATTGATACCACTTTATTAGAGTTATAAGTGTTGGGCAAAAAAAGGCAACATGTGGTGCTCCAGTCTCGCCAAGGCTTTGTCACTGTGGCCACCAGGGAAAACATCAAACGAAATCGCAAGTTTCTGCTGCTGTGCTTTTTGCTTCAAAGCCAATACTCCTTCAGTGATCCAAATATAGTCATCTTTGTCACCAACTTCGATGTGAATTGAGTGCAACTGTTCAACGATCTCAGGGGTGGTGTAGAGGGAAATAAGCTCGCCAAAACCTCGGTACCAAAGCGGTTTTTGATTTGCGTCTTGGTCAAAGTGGATACCAAAAGGCTGCTTGGCGGTACCTGCAAATGCGCCTGCGTAAGCCATCAAGTAGGCACTGTAACTATTGCTTTGCCCATTTTCCCAAATCTCTCGACCCTGAAAGGAAGCAAACTCTTCTTTCATTACTGCGCTAGGGTCGGAACTAATTGCAAGTTTTTGCTTGAACTTTTGGTAGCGTGCAATGGCAGCCTCTGAGGTTAGATACGATTTTGCCATCCCTTGTTCATCAAACATACCTGGGCTAAGTGCATAAACATGGCTGAATATATTAGGGTTATTTGCTGCAAACCGCAGTGCGCCGGTACCACCCATGGAGAATCCCGCAATACCACGGTGCTGTGCTGATGCTTTTGTGCGGTAAGTAGCGTCTATCCAAGGAACAATTTCATTGAGAACATAGTCACTGAAGTTACCATGAACTTTTGAATTAACATAAAAACTACCGCGAAGTGGTGTATTGCCTTCCAGCATCACGATGATCATCTTCATTGGGTTACCCTTGCGTTTATGATTTTCCACCATTTTTTCTATATGCGAGCTGTAGACGATTGGCCAGCTGTACGCACCGAGGAAGTACAAAACTGGGTAGCGCTTGTCGCTGGTATGGTAGTCATCGGGTAAATAAATATGGACGTCGCGCGTTGTTTTAGTGCCAATTAGGCTGTTGGCAAGGGCCTTTGATTTAAATGGCTGCTTTACTATTTGGGCGTAAAGTTGACCACTTGTGAAGAGCATTATTGTAAGGATCAGGTATTTCATTCTTGTTCTCCTGCTGATTTAGCTTGCACTCAACTTACAATGGGCCTAACTTAAGGACAAATATTAAAAAATGTTTATTTATATGTAATGAATATAAATTGGTTAGATATAAAAAAATTGAGCTATGTTGTTGCTGTAGCCGAAGAGCTGAGTTTTAGCCGGGCAGCACTGCGATTACATATGTCTCAACCACCATTGAGTCAACAAATTCGTTTAATTGAAAATAATCTCGGGATGGCGTTATTCGAACGGTCTACGCGGACTGTGACATTAACGGTATTTGGCAAGTTATTTGTCGAGAAAGCAAAGCAGGTACTCGCGGCTCACGCAGAGTTAGGGGAGTGTGTCAGTGCAAGCCAAAAAGGCACGGAGCTGCCATTAAAAATAGGGTGTATTAGTCTTGCTTTTGAAGCCCTGATGTCGGATGGAATGGCGACGCTGCAAGCTCAACAGCCGTATTTGGAGCTTGTTATCGAAGAGGGGAGCAGCCCCGAATTGCTCGCTCAATGTGACGCTAAACAACTGCATGGTGCAATAATACGAGCGCATGCGCCTGATTTACCACGCTCATCTTTACGTCATTTAAAAAGCGAAAAGTATGTATTAGCATGTCCAAAACAATGGCTGTTAACGGCCACAAGTGCATCAATTCAAATCTTGAATGGACGACCTTTTATTCATTATCCGAAGCAAGTTCAGCCTAAATTACATGCTGCCATAGAACAGGTCTTTACTGACGTGCAGGCACAGATGAATGTGGTGCAAGAAGTAAAAACAAAGTCCACAACGTTGTCTCTGGTTGCAGCAGGTCTTGGAGCGGCAATTGTGCCTCAATCAATGTGTAGCAAGTACCATCAACAGGTCGATTTTATTGAAATAGAAGAGCACTTACCCAGTGTAGATTACTATTTGTATAGTGCTGACTGGCAAGCGCACAGTGGACTAGAGGCACTTTATGGGGTGTTAAATAATACCCCATAAAGCTAGTAAATAGGGAAAATTGGTCTATTTAAAGAAGTCGTCTTCATTTTTGGCTAGCATTGCTTCGATGTCTTCTATCAGAGCCTGTGGATCAGGTTGTGCCAAATCTGGGCTTTGAATTTGAGTGGATATTTTATTGTTCTCTTCAGACCATTCGCCAAGGTCGATGAGTTGACAGCGTTTAGAGCAAAAGGGGCGATGTGGGCTTTGTGCTGACCAGATCACGTCTTTTTGGCAGGTTGGACATTTTACAGCTGTTGGCATGGTAAATTACTCATCTTTAAATACAGCCTATAGTTTACTGCTTTGCAGTAAACTATACCAGCTAAGTACTTTCGCTTAGAAGTTGGTTACGCGATTGATTTCGGCAAGAGAAGTAACACCTGATGCGGCTTTTTTCAAACCTGATTTACGCAGGTTGTCGAACCCGAGCTTTCCGGCAAGTTCAGCGATCTCTAATGAGTTTGCACCGGCCATGATTTTCTGCGAAATTTCAGGGGTAATTTTCACGACTTCATAGACACCTACTCGACCTTTATAGCCATCAGTACAGTGGTCACAGCCCTTTGGTGAGAACAACGTCAGCTCTTTTATTTGCTCCTCATTAAAGCCTTGGCGTAAGAGCTCTTCTTTTGGCAGTGTTTCAGGCTCTTTACATTTAGGGCATAGCCTTCTTGCAAGACGTTGAGCAATGATTAAACTCACTGAGCTGGCCACATTATAAGCTGGCACACCCATATTCAGGAGTCGCGTGAGTGTTTCAGGAGCAGAGTTAGTGTGCAATGTACTGAGAACTAAGTGGCCTGTTTGTGCTGCCTTAATGGATATTTCAGCGGTTTCTAAGTCTCGGATCTCACCAACCATGACGACATCGGGATCTTGTCGTAAAAATGCTTTAAGTGCATTTGCGAATGTCATATCCGCTTTGGTATTGATCTGTACTTGGTTAATACCCTCTAGGTTGATTTCTACAGGATCTTCTGCGGTACTGATATTTCGCTCTGGTTTGTTGAGAATATTGAGACCAGTATAAAGCGAAACCGTTTTTCCAGAGCCTGTCGGCCCCGTTACTAAGACCATGCCTTGTGGTTGTGCAAGCGCATTCATATACAGGTCTTTTTGTTCTGGCTCGTAACCCAGTACATCGATCCCCAACTTGGCAGCAGAGGAATCGAGTATACGCATTACGATTTTTTCGCCCCAAATCGTCGGCAGTGTACTGACACGAAAGTCTATGCTCTTACGCTCTGAAATCTTAAGTTTGATCCGGCCATCTTGAGGTTTACGCTTCTCTGCAATGTCTAGGTGTGACATGACTTTGATACGTGCAGATAAACGGCTGGCAAGCGCATTAGGGGGACTGGCCATCTCATGTAAAATACCGTCAATACGAAAACGCACACGATACTTTTTCTCATAAGGTTCAAAGTGTAAGTCTGATGCTCCTTTTTTAATTGCATCCATCAATATTTTGTTGATGTAAACAATGATCGGCGCGTCGTCTTTTTCTTCGTCTTGTTGCTGGGTTTGAGGTTCGTCTTCAACATCAAGGCTTGCGAATTCTTTAAACTCATCTTCACTTAAAGATAGGCCCGAGCTATCATCAAAGAGTTGGTCGATTTTTTGTTCAAGTAGCTTATGGTCTACAACGACAATCTCGCATTGCAGCCCCGTACTAAACTCAAAGTTCTCAAATGCACCGTAATCAGTTGGATCGGATGTTGCGATGAAGAGTTTGCGATCTTTTTTAACCAGTGGAAGTAAATAGTGTTGCCTGATCAGCTTTTCTTTTATCAGGTCCTTGGGAACATGTTGAACATCAAACCCATTAAGATCAAAATAGGGAACGCGAAACAGATCAAGGCATTGCTCAGCAAGTTCTTGGCCGCTCATTCCGCTGCACAAGCAGATCAACTCTGCGGTTGTGGTAGCTTCAGTATGCTTTGCCTTTATTTGATCTGGAGTAATTCTACCTAAGGTAATGAATTTTCTCAGTAACGGAGAGTGATGTTCCATAACGTCCTTTAATACTTCAACAACTTACACAAATGTAGCAAACAATTAGTCAAACTGCTTAATTTTGCTTAAATGAACATTCTATATATCGTTCTAATGAATAATACCTAATTTTAGAGATAATAGGTTTAATATTTTTTGGCAGCTTGTAAAAATGTTTGATGCAGTGATAGCAATTCATTTTGTAAGTCGTCCAATTCTTTATCGTTGCTGACAATATAGTCTGCAAGCTGGCATTTTTCTTCCCGACTCATTTGTGCAGCAATGATACTTTGCACTTGTGCTTGAGAGACATTGTCACGTGCCGTTGTTCTGGCAATCTGAATAGATTCAGGAACGTCAATCAGAAGTGTTTTTTGGCAATAAGATTGCAGCCCATTTTCAAATAGTAAGGGGGCACATAAGATACAATAACTGCTTTTTGCGGCGTTAAGTTGAGAGAGTATTTGTTCTCGAATTAATGGGTGAAGTAACTTGTTGAGCCAGCTTTTTTGCGTCTCGTCACTAAAAATAATTTCTCTAAGCTTAGCTCGATTGAGCTGCCCATCAGGTGTAAGTACATCTGAGCCAAAATGCGCCGTAATTGCATTGAGCCCAGGTGTATTTGGCTGGACAACTTCTCTAGCTACAATATCCGCGTCTACGACCTCAACACCTTGTGTTTGAAAAAAATTTGTTGCGGCTGTTTTTCCACTGCCTATTCCACCCGTAAGGCCAAGTATCCATTTAGACAAAACTACACTCCTAAAAAGTTTAAATACCAGTCTTTTAGTGCTGTGCCATAAAATAATGTTAACCAGCCAGCAATGGCTAAGTAGGGGCCAAATGGTATGGGCGTGGCTTTGTCTTTGCCCTGAACCGTAAGCTGTACACTTCCTATTATGGCGCCGACCAAACTAGAAAGTAACACAATGGTGATAATAGACTGCCAACCGAGCAGAGCGCCAAAAATTGCCAGTAATTTAAAGTCACCAAAGCCCATTCCCTCTTTGCCTGTTAAAAGTTTGAACAACCAGTACACGCTCCATAAACTCATATACCCAGCCGCCGCACCAAAAATGGCATCTACCGGCGCTATAGTCAGGTCCATTGCGGCTGCTAACAGCGCGAGCCAAAGCAAGGGGAGCGTGATTTGATCAGGCAACAGCATTTTATCAATGTCGATAAAGATAAGTGTTATCAATGCCCAAGTTAAAACTATGTAGAGCAGGGCTTGTAGAGTTGCATCAAAATGCCATGCAACCCACAGTGAGCTTATAGCTGTGAGCATTTCAATTAGAGGATAGCGAACAGAGATTGCTTTACTGCAATATGCGCAGCGACCTTTGAGTAGCAGCCAGCTCACCACAGGAATGTTATGTTGTACTTTGATTTGTGTATTACATGATGGACAAGTTGAGCGCGGTGTTACCAGATTGAAAGCGGGTCCTGATTGAGGTTGCTCACTTTCTTCGTTGCCAAGTATTATTTTGCACTCTTTACGCCACTCCGCTTCCATCATTTTTGGTAGTCGATAAATCACAACGTTGAGAAAGCTGCCAATACATAGGCTTACTAACCCCACGGTCAAAAGAAAAAACCATGATTGTTGTTGCATTAAATGCCAAACATCTTGCATATGTGTGCTCTTATTATTATTTACTGAGGTTAAATGACAGAACCAAGTTGGAAAATTGGTAAATACATAGCGATGATCAAGCCACCAACAAGCACACCTAACACGGCCATAATGATTGGTTCTAACAAGGTAGACAGGCCGTCAACAGCATCGTCGACTTCTTGTTCGTAAATGCTTGCCACTTTACTGAGCATGCTATCAAGTGCGCCTGACTCTTCGCCAATGGCAACCATTTGCACGACCATATCGGGGAAAATTTTTGAGTTTCGCATTGCCCAATTCATTTGATTACCTGAACTGACTTCGCCTTTGATATCTAAAATCGCATTTTTATAAATAATATTACCAGAAGCGCCAGCGGCTGAATCAAGTGCATCAACCAGCGGAACACCGGCAGCAAATGTGGTCGAGAGCGTGCGAGCATATCTTGCAACCGCAGCCTTTCGCAGTATTTCGCCTATCACCGGAAACTGCAATAAAAGCCTATCATTTGTGTGTCTGACAGACTCATTTCTAATGAGCATCTCTTTGTAGGTGTATATGCCAGCGCCAATGGCAATTAACATTATCCACCAATATTCTTGCATAAATTCAGAAATACCGATTACAAAACGAGTAAACGCAGGAAGTTCTGCACCAAATCCTGTGAAGATGTCTTCAAACTGCGGCACCACGAAAATAAGTAAGATTGAAGTTACTATGAGCGCCACTGTAATGACCGCAATTGGATAAAACATCGCTTTTTTTATTTTTGATTTGAGTGCTTCTGCTTTTTCTTTGTATAAAGCAACACGATCAAAAATTCTATCCAGAGCGCCCGATTGCTCGCCTGACTCTACTAAATCACAATATAACTCATCGAAATATCGAGGGTGCGCACGGAGGCTTTTAGCCAGCGGCTGGCCCGCTTTGACTTCATCGGCGATGGTACCAATTAACTTACTAACACTTTTATTTTTTGCACCTGACGCAATCATATCAAGAGATTGAACCAGCGAAACCCCTGCGGTTAGCATAGTTGCGATTTGTCTGGTGACAATTGAAATATCTTTGGGGGTAATCTTTTGCACGCTTTTAAAGCCAAATAACGGCTTAGGTTTGCGTTTAACCTTGGAAGGGGTAATACCTTGTTTGCGAAGCTGGGCTTTTACCAAAGCAACACTGGTGCCTGTCATTTCGCCTTCGAGTCGTTTGCCTCGCGCGCTCACGCCAACCCAAACAAAAGTATCTATTTTATTCGTACTGTCTTTAGAAGAAAGAGCCATAGAGTATATTCACGTAAAAAGAAACTGGGCTGAACCCAGTTTCTTTTATTATGTGTTGTTAGTAGCTTATGGTGTACCAGAAACTGTAGCTGTACAAGTACTTGGTAGCCAGTTAATTTGATTTTGATTAACTGTTGCGGCACACGTCCACGAGTGTACTGCAAACGAATTAGTGAAGTTCGTTGCCGTTGCAGCAGTGTTCGCTGCGCTGTTAGGAGTAAGCGTCATAACGATACCGTTAAGGTCATTTTGACCAGTGATCGTCATCAAGCCTTTTGAATCAATAGTTAGTGAAGTTACAAGGTCAGTTGCACTGAAACCTTGTGCACAATTTGTTGGTGCACTGCCCAATTGTGCTCTTTCTTCAACACATGCTTTTGGCATGCTTGAAGCAGCTAGCATTTCAGAAGTTTTCGCACGGTTGATATAGTCTGTGTAAGCTGGAAGCGCTACTGCTGCCAAAATACCGATGATTGCAATCACAATCATTAATTCAATAAGGGTAAAACCACCCTGTTGTCTTTGCGTCATGATGTGTCTCCTAGGGGATATTAAGCCCGATGTTAGTTAACACTTACATCAGGGATTTATTAAACCAAATCAACTTTAGAGATATCACTGCCAAATAGCAGCGCTAACAAATATTCACAGTTTTAACCAGATTACAGTCAAAAGAATTATTCTAAATCATTAATTTAATTCTTTTTTATTAAATCTTGTTTGTAAATAAATGTCAATGTATTAAATGTACATTTAGTTACAATTTAATTACAACCAAAAATATACTATTCAAAGCGCATCGACAAATCGATACTTTGTACATGCTTGGTTAGGGCTCCACTAGAAATATAGTCGACACCCGCCTGTGCGTATTGCTCCAAAATTTCTAAAGTCATATTACCTGACACTTCGAGCTTGGCTCTACCAGAGGTTAGTTTAACGGCGTTTTGAATGTCCTCAACGGTAAAATTATCCAACATAATGATGTCACTACCCGCATCTAACGCTTGTTGTAGCTCATTTAGGTCTTCTACTTCTACCTCTACAGGTTTATCTGGGTGGTTGGTTTTTGCTTGTGTAACGGCGTTTTTAATGCCACCACAAGCAGCAATATGGTTCTCTTTAATTAAAAAAGCATCGAAGAGGCCTATACGGTGATTTTTACCGCCACCGCAAGACACTGCGTATTTTTGCAACGCTCTTAAGCCTGGAATGGTTTTTCTTGTGTCTAGCAACTGCGTATTACTGTTTTCCAATGCTTTTACATAGTGAGCAGTGGTTGTCGCTGTGCCAGACAAGGTTTGCACAAAGTTCAGTGCAGTTCGCTCTGCAGTTAAAATAGCACGAGCTGAGCCTTTTGCTTCAAAAATACGCGAGTTGGCACTGAGCTTATCTCCGTCGTTAGCTAACACGGTAACTTCAACATTGGGATCGACTTGACGAAAAACTTCGAGAATTAAGTCTTTACCGCAGAAAGTACAGTCTTCTCGGGTAATGACATACGCATTCGCAGTTTGTTGCTGTGGAATTAAAGCTGCGGTGATGTCTCCTTCGCCTGCTGATTGATAGTTTAAGTCTTCGTCAAGTGCTTGTTTTACGAGTTGAGAGATAAGTTGTGGTTGCATAGCTAGATTCAATCTTTATTTGTTATAAACTAAATTCTACTTTGATTAATGCAATGAAACAATTTTCTTTGCGCTGTAGCGCGCTTCAGAGCGACATAAAATTGCCATAGTGCTTGGGATGAAATCTTGTTAAGGTAGTCAAGGTGTAGTGACTAGTTAATTTTTTTATGCAAAATCAATATCCATGGCTACCTTTTGCGGACCATAGGTCGTCACCTCATTTTGATGAACGTCCTAACGAAGAGTGTGTAGATTTACTCGTTATCCATAATATTTCTCTGCCAGCGGGGGTATTTGGTACACATTACGTCGACGATTTATTTATGGGGAATATAGACTGCCAGGCGCATCCAACATTTTCGTCTCTTAATGGATTACGCGTCTCGGCGCACTGCTTTATCCGTAGAAATGGTCAAGTCATTCAATATGTTCCGTTTTCTAAAAGAGCATGGCATGCTGGTGTCTCAAGCTTTGCAGGTCGTGAGCGATGCAATGACTTTAGTATTGGTATTGAAATGGAAGGAACAGACACCACACCATATACTGATGCGCAATATGAGGCATTAGTAGCGGTTAGCAAAGCCATCTTTGCGCAATATCCTGACATTACACGGGACAGAATTGTCGGACATTGTGATATCGCTCCGGGGCGAAAAACAGACCCTGGCGACATATTTGATTGGCAACGCTATTTCAACACGTTATACCAAGAATCAACGATCGAGTAAGAAGAATGATATTAATCTCAATACTAGTAGCACTTATCATTGAGCGACTGGGTGCCCGTTCAGAGTACTGGCAAATCGACTATTACCTAGCGCATTACCAAAAATGGTCTCATCAACAGCTCTCAAGCAACTGGCTTGATAAATCTAATATTGGTGTAATGGTTTGGATGGTTATACCTGCTATCTTAGTGGCTTTGCTCTACAGTTTTTCTGATTTTGTTATCTGGGAGCTTGCTTTAAATGTGTGTGTATTGCTGGTTTGTTTTGGTTGTGCAAAGTATCGAAAGTCGTATAAAGCGTATTTGAATGCGCTCGCTCGTGGCGATAACGAAGCGGCTACGTTATATGCTTTTCAAATGGGCCAAACAAGAACTGAAGATGAGCCGCATGGTGAAACCTTTGGTCAAACATTGGCGTGGATTAATTTTACACATTATTGTGCAGTCATGTTTTGGTTTGTGGCTTTGGGCGCGCCAGGTGCAGTTTTATACGCAACCACTCGCACAATAGTGGAACTTTTGAAAGACAAAACTAACGCTGAGCCACCAGAGAATCAGCAATTGTGTGTACAAATGCTAGGTAAACACAATGAGCGATTGAGCTTCTTTTTCCACGCACTAAATTGGTTCCCTGCAAGACTCGCTGGATTCGGATATTTAATTATTGGTAACTTTTCGAAAGGGACCGGAAGTTGGCTAAAGTATCTATTGGATTTTAAAACCTGCAACCGCAAAGTAGTGGCTGAAACTGCTTTGGCGGCTGAACAAATAGAACAGCAATACTTTGGCTGCACTTACGAAGCCGCGTGTATGATGCGACTAGTGAAGCGCAATGTGCTGTTTTACCTGTTCATCGTTGCCGCATTAACGCTATTTGCCGGATTAAATTAAACTGCAAAATACTGAGTGGCACGTTAATGAATTTGTTCAAGCCACTCAGATTTTCTTTGCTTCATGCGTTCTACAAGGTGGTTGTCGATGCCTAAGACGGGTAACACCACATCGGTGACGTCAACCACATCACACACACCCGTCACGGACCAAAGCGCCTCTTCCAAGCCTTTAGCTTTGTGCAGTGCATAATGACTGACATAGCGCAATTCATTGGAGAGGTGGTCCATGTCTGGTCTGCCAGTTTTAGATACATACAAATGACAAATAAATAAAATGCCATTCTTAAGTGCTTTTTTTGCAAATAAGAATATCGGTTCGATAGGGTCTCCGAAAGGAATGCACTGGGACTTGATCCCACCATTGGCTTCGTCTGCTTTTTTACCATCGTAATGAATAAACAGCGTAAAGCGCAATGGCTTGTCTTGACGTGACTTGGTGCGTAAATTCTCAGTCAGGATGTCCTCGATATAGTTGCTGGGGAACAAACTGCTTGGGAAAAGGAGCTCTTGGTTATTCTGCTGGACAATTTTTGGCAATAGCAAAGAGTGCAATGGTGAAGGGTACAAGCCGTGGCCGACAGCACCGACTTCTAAATGAGATGCTTTTTTATGCAAATAAAGGGGGAGCTGGCAAATGCTTTTAGTTACCATATTTCTGAGAGCTGTTGATAAGCCCGGAATTTTGGGGGCCTCTTCACTCGGCTGCAGTTTATCTTTGTTATTTTCAATCAGTGCCGTAAAAAATTCGATGGCTGTGTGTGGCACGTTAGCAAACTGTTTTACTTTGAGATTGATGATGGTTTTAGACTTGCTGACAGCCATGACCTCGTATTTTAGATCGGACAGTTGATGTTGTTTCGTAATCTTTTGCAAATCAGGTAATTCTACCGTTACCAGATCGCCTTTGGTGATTTCAATAGGTTGCTCTAATTCCAGTTGTAGCCCCATAACCGAAAAATCACGCGTGTTTCCTGTAAAAGATTGCTGCTCTGCTAAGTTGAGCGTGATCCCTGTGCGATACAAAAAGCGTTTGTGGGCTCGTAGGTTTACGTATTCCAATGCAACCTTCTCAAGAGGTGGGGGTGTTTTGGCTTTTCCATGACCAAACTCTTTGAGGCGATTAATACTTTCTTGCGGATAATCTAATTTATTACAATGTGTACGCAGTTCCTGCGTCGTGATCTCTGTTAATACCATCAGATGATGAACTGGTTCAATCAGCCCCTGTGCGCGAGGTGGCGGTCGCTTATTTAACTTCTCGACATTTTTGCCAGCACTTTTGGGCAGAGACAGGGGGATAAATGCGTCTTCATGATGACTTGGCATCAATTGGACTTTAAATACACGCCAACTTTCTTTTTCACTGCCAAAGCCCAAAAACAGGCTTTTTAATTCTGGTTTTTGTTCTAACTCATAGTCAAAAGCCGAGTAAAAATAAATCTTGCCTGCATTAGAATGTGTAAAGGTATAACAATAAGCTTCTTTGACGGGAGTAGTTTGGGTTAGTAGGGTTTGTAGTCGTTTATTGTTGAAGACACTGTATAAACAAGAGGTTTTTCTTTCATCTTCGAAGTAGTAGTGTATGAATGCATTATTTTCATTGGTAAGCACCATACTGGGCAGTAACAAATTATTGATGTGACTGAAAAAAACAAATAGTGAACTGACCCGTGGTAAATAATATTGTTCATAACCTTTGCAAACAACAGCATCCATGGTGTTATCTAAATTTACCTTGTAACGCCGTTTGTTACCGTGAATAAAGCTTTCTAGAAATTCATCAAACCCAGAGTTATTTTCAACAAATGTACGCTTAAGGCGCACATAGTTGTAGTCGCTATTGGTTTCTTCTACCGCGACGACTTCATATTGTATGCCTTCTTTTAGTCCTAGCTCGAAGTCTTGTTCAAGGCCAACCAACCTCAAGGTGAGCAAGTTACGTGGGTAAACTGTGTAATTTTTCGATAGCTTTATCTTTGAGCCACTCAATGAGATGTCGGATGTACTGGCGTGAACCGTGGTCCCGCTTTTCAGTTCGACGGTAATTTTGATTGAGTAGTTCATGCGCTCTTCGATTCTGCTTTCATATGAGGCAAAGCGAATTAATTGCGCGGCATGGTCGTATGTTGCTTCAGGTTCAATATCAACTTGCTCCTGAGCCTGTTTCTGCATAACTTTGAAATTGTTCTCAGTATGCATAACTGCTTCATATACGGCCATTGTGTATGCGCCATGTTGGGCAACTTCTCTTTCGAATACGCCGATAGCGACATCATCCATAAAATGTTGCTTACCTTCGTGCTCGTACGGTTTAACTTCGCCAGATACTTGACCGCGCAAGTCGATAAATCTCGCAACGGGCTGAGATAGGCGCGTCATCTCCATTTTTAGAAGGAATTGATCAGGTTTACTTAATTGGGCAGTCTTTTGCTTGAAGATAAAATCAAAATTGGGATCGCCTAAGTCTTCCTTGAGGGTATTTATAAGATCTTGATGTAGTTCTAGTTTATCTTCACTCATAGCATTTCATGTTGCGTCTGCGGACAGTCTCTCGTTGTTATTATTTCAGCCTTCGCCAATTTTATGTCAGTATAGCCACATATTTAACCTGTAGCTTAATGGGTTTTTCCTTTTAAGCAATAACTGTGCCTTGATTTTTATGGGAAAAAAGAAAACCGCATTTGTATGTAGTGATTGTGGAGCGGAATTTGCTCGTTGGCAAGGGCAATGTTCTGAATGTAAAGCTTGGAATACTGTAACAGAGTTTCGTGTACCTTCTGTGAAGGCAGCTCCTCGTAGCGCTGGCACCACTGGTTATGCCGGTGTGGTAGAAGCAAAAATCCAAACTTTAGATGAAGTTAACCTTGAATCTTTGCCTAGGTTCTCAACCGGTTTTAAAGAATTTGACCGTGTTTTAGGGGGAGGGGTTGTTCCAGGAAGTGCTATTTTAATTGGCGGTGAGCCAGGCGCGGGTAAGAGTACGTTGCTGTTACAAACTATGTGTTTGTTGGCGCAATCTATGCCAACTCTATACGTGACAGGTGAAGAATCATTACAGCAAGTTGCTATGCGAGCCAAACGCTTGGGGTTGCCAACGGACAAACTAAAAACGCTGGCAGAAACTAATGTTGAAACAATTTGTCAATTAGCACTGCGTGAAAAGCCCGCCATCATGGTTATTGATTCGATACAAGTTATGCATATGACAGATGTTCAATCTGCCCCAGGAAGTGTTTCTCAGGTGCGTGAAAGCGCGGCTTATTTAACACGATTCGCCAAACAAAACCAAGTAGCTATCGTGATGGTAGGCCATGTTACAAAAGATGGTACATTGGCTGGTCCTAAAGTACTAGAGCACTGTATCGATTGCTCTATTTTGTTAGAAGGGAGCAGTGACAGCCGCTTTAGAACATTACGGGGCAACAAAAATCGCTTTGGCGCGGTCAATGAACTTGGTGTATTTGCCATGACGGGACAAGGGTTGAAAGAGGTAAGCAACCCCTCTGCAATTTTCTTAAACCGTGGAGAAGAACAGACACCGGGCTCTTTGGTTATGGTGATCTGGGAGGGGACTCGTCCTTTGTTAGTCGAAGTTCAGGCGCTGGTCGATTACTCTCAATTGGCCAATCCAAGGCGCGTAACGGTAGGATTAGAACAGAACCGTTTAGCTATGCTGCTTGCGGTATTACATCGTCATGGAGGCTTGCAGGTCGCAGATCAGGATGTTTTCGTTAACGTTGTTGGCGGTGTCAAAGTGAACGAAACAAGTGCTGATTTGGCTTTGATCACCGCACTCGTATCGAGCTTTAAGAATTATGCATTGGATAAACAGTTAGTTGTATTTGGAGAGGTCGGTTTAGGTGGAGAGATAAGGCCTGTTCCAAGTGGTCAAGAGCGTTTACGCGAGGCTGCAAAACATGGTTTTAAACGCGCAATCGTACCCGTTGCAAACAAACCTAAAGAAGTCATCGAAGGTATGGAAGTCATTGGGGTTTCTAGCCTGAGCGATGCACTACAAGCTCTATTTTAAGGAAGTACTATGAATAAAGTGGCTATAACAGCCGTTGCTATTGCCGTGTGCGGCGCAGTCGGTGCAAATTGGTATGCGAATAACCAAGCTAATGAGGTAATCGCACACCAAATGCAACAATTCTCGGAGCAAACGGGGTTTAATGTTAATTACGAAAATGTCGACTACAGCTTGCTCAGCAATACAGTGGTAATAAACAACGTTTCTTTCATGAATAAGGAAACAAGCCTACCACTGATTGATATTTCAAGCCTTTCAATTGCAGGCTATGAGTCAGATAAAATCAGCCCGTACACAGAGCTTGTTATAAACGGCTTATCGTTTTCTAGTGACTGGCAAAAAGAGCCGATGAATGCTGCGGTCTTGCCTGATAGCATTGTAAAAGCGCAATATGATTTGGTTGCCTCTATGAGCTTTGATGAAAGTAATGGAGACAGCGAGATCAAGTTCTCAGCATCGGCGCACAATATTTTAGATCTTGTTATCGACTTTAACATGACCAATAGCCAAGACCTCATGAATTTGCAGCGTGAAATTGACAAACTGCACGAAAAGGGCGAGATGGACCTAGAAGCTGAGCTGCAAATGCAGAGTAAAATGATGAGTGCAATGCAGGCGATACAGCCGAAAGCATTTTCGTTTTCACTTAACAATGATGGTGAGCTAAAAACCTTGGTCGATGAGCTTTTACAAAAGAATGGCTTAGACCACACTCAATTACAATCGATGTTATCGGCCCAGCTAGACGCAGTACCTGCTAGCGAAGCGAACAAGCAAGCTGTAAAAGACTTTGTAGGCGGTTTAAACTCATTTGAAATAAGCATGGCATTTCCTGAGCAAACAAGCATGATGCAGCTAGGTATGCAATTACAACCATTGGCGGCTGATCCTCAGGCATTAGAGCAATTTTTGAAATTAAAAATGGTTGGAAATTAAAATTAAAAAGGCGAGGAGATCCTCGCCTTTTTAAATAGTGATGTTGTTATTTGTCATTCAACGCCAGCATTAACTCACGTTTGCGCTCCAAACGTACCACCATCTTATCAGCAAGCGGTTTAAACTTGGCAAGCTCTGCCTTAGGGAGCGGTAGTGACTTAGGCAGCTTTACTGTTTTAGGATTGCGGTGTTGACCGTTTACCAAAAACTCATAGTGTAGGTGAGGCCCTGTCACTCGACCAGTTGCGCCTACAGTTCCAATCTTTTGCCCTTGTTTAACTCTTTGCCCGGTTTTTACATGCTTCTTATGTAGGTGCAAATATTTCGTTGTATATTGCCCCCCATGTTCAATGAACACGTAATTACCATTTAACCTGTTATAACCCGCTTTGGTTACTTTACCATTACCAGCTGCTACGACCGGTGTGCCTACTTTCGCTGCGTAATCAATTCCCCTATGGGGACGAACTTGTTTGGTTACAGGATGCAGCCTGCGAGGGTTAAAATTAGAGCTGATGTACTTAAAGTTCACAGGTGCCCGCAAGAAGGCTTTTTTCATACTGCGGCCTTCAGGCGTATAAAATTCGCCATTGGTGTGCCTAATCGCTGTGTAGGTGTCACCTTGGTTTATAAACTCAGCAGCGATAATTTTGCCATTGCCAATTTCTTCACCATCTACAAAATGAGTTTCATACACTAGGGTAAACGAGTCGCCTTCTCTTATATCGTTAGCGAAATCCACATCCCAGCCAAAAATATTTGCAAAGTTCATAATTTGTCTTTGCGTCAGGCCAGCAGAGATACCAGCCGTCCAAAACGAAGATCTAATTTTTCCACCTGAGGTTTCTTCTCTGGTTTCAATTTCTTTACTGGTAATTTGCGTTTCGTAGTGACTATCGTCTTTTCGAGTGACATACAAGGTATCCGTTTTGGATAGTACATACTTTAACTGTGCTAAATTGCCTTGTTCATCGCTTGCAAAGCTTAATACTTCACCTGGGTGGATTTTGGTGAGTTTGCGTGTTTCTGCATTTGTGTTGACAAGCTTATGCAGCGTTTGCGCGGAGTAACCTGCGCGTTTGAATAAGATAGCTAAACTATCTCCTGATCTAACTTTATGATCAACATAGTTGAAGTGAACTGTGTCCGTTTCTTCTTCAGAGTGCGTATGTTCTTCGCTTAATTCGGTGATTTGTTCTTGTTGTTCTTCCACCTTAATTGGAAGCTCATAGCGTTTGCCTACTTCTAGCGCATCATCTTTGTGATCTCTAGATGCAGTGGCCTTCTCTGAAGGTATCAAGGCTATCCCAATCATTGTAGCTAACAGCCCAGCAATGAGCATTTTATGTTTTTTGGGTAGCTTCTTTACTGCAGGTACCATAACGTGCCTTTTTCGCTGTCAAGAATTTTTATGGATAATAGTGCAGCATATACGTAATAAAGCGTTAATACCAGTATTTTGTGCATTTAAACTCCGTGAAATATAGGCTAGAATCGAGCGATAAACTGAATTTTGTGTTGGAGTGATAATGGTGGACATTGAAACTGCATTTGCTGAGATTAAGCGCGGTGCAGAAGACATATTGATTGAAGACGAATTGAAAGAAAAACTGAAGTCAGGGAAAAAGCTGCGTATTAAGGCTGGATTTGATCCAACAGCGCCGGATTTGCATTTAGGCCACACAGTTCTAATTAATAAATTAAAAACTTTCCAAGATTTAGGTCATGAGGTTATTTTCTTGATTGGTGATTTCACAGGTATGATCGGTGACCCAACTGGAAAAAATGTAACGCGTAAGCCTTTAACGCGTGAAGATGTGCTAGCGAATGCTGAAACCTATAAAGAGCAAGTATTTAAAATTTTAGACCCAGAGAAAACAACGGTTGCGTTTAATTCTCAGTGGATGGAAAAATTAAGTAGTGCCGACATGATTAAGCTTGCATCGCGTCAAACTGTAGCTCGCATGCTGGAGCGTGATGATTTTAAAAAGCGTTATGCTGGCGGACAAGCAATTGCTATTCATGAATTCTTGTATCCATTAGTACAGGGCTGGGACTCTGTAGCACTTGAAGCGGATGTTGAGCTAGGTGGTACCGATCAGCGCTTTAACTTATTGATGGGGCGTGAATTACAAAAAGAAGAGGGGCAAAAGCCTCAAACTGTATTGATGATGCCACTGCTAGAAGGAACGGATGGTGTTCAGAAGATGTCAAAGTCACTGGGCAACTACATAGGTATTACGGATGCACCAACAGAAATGTTTGGTAAAGTGATGTCGATTTCTGATGATCTTATGTGGCGTTACTATGAGCTACTCAGTGCTAAATCTCTGACTGAAATAGACGCGTTAAAAGAAGAAGTGGCAGGTGGCCGCAACCCTCGCGATATCAAAATAGATTTTGCTAAAGAAATGATTGCACGTTTCCACAGTGAAGATGACGCGCAAGCAGCCCATCAAGACTTTATCAAGCGTTTTCAAAAAAATGCGCTACCAGATGATATCCCTGAAGTCGCGATCGAAATCGAAGGTGAAACGACCTTTATTGCGAACTTATTAAAAGAAGCTGGCTTGGTTGCAAGTACGTCTGAAGCGATGCGTATGATCAAGCAGGGTGCGGTTAAACTAAATGGTGAAGAAAAGGTAACGGATACTAAGCTAGAAATCGCCAAGGGTAGCACAGAAATTTACCAAGTTGGTAAACGCAAGTTTGCTAAAGTAACAGTCAATTAAGTTGTTTCTAGGCCAAGTAAAACACTTATTTGGCCTAGGTTAAATTTATCCCCGCCCACATCAAGCCTGTTAAACCCAACCAAAACCACCGCATTGTGCCTTGGAGTTTGAGCATGTGTTGAATGTCTTCTACCGTTGGTTGGCGATCACTGCCAATACGAATGTTTTCAAATCGTTGACCGTGATAAAAGCGTGGCCCAGCGAGTTGCACATTTAGGTTTGCCGAAAACAATGAGACGATCCAGCCAGTGTGCTTATTACTATAGTGTTGAGCGTAATGCTTGAGATAATGCTGTGTTTTCGCAAAGTTTTGTGTCAGTGACATCGTAATCACAAAGGCGCGTAGAGGTAGCCATTCGAGCACATAAATAGCCCGTTGCACTGGGGCTAGAAATGGGTGGTTTGGACTCAGTAGTTGTCTCCAACTGTGATCACATAGCATCATGAGCTTATAAGCAAGTGCTAGGTATGGACCTCCAACTAAATAAAATATAAGCAATAGATAGAACTGCCTGACCGAATTAAGTGCCAAAGAGTCTAAACAAGCTTTAATTATGCCAATCTCAGATAAAGATTGTGTATCTCTTGCTACCATCGAGCTCAAAAGTTGTTTTGCTGAACCTTTTTGGCTCACTGTTAATAGCTTGGCAATTCTTCGAGCGCGTTTTTCAAAATGTGTATCTAGACATAAATATAAAATCAGCCCGCCAAACCACTGTGGGTAAAATGAAATAAATGACAGGGCAAATAATAATGCCATGATAGTGATAATCGGCAATGTAAAAGCCAGTGTGCCAGAGAGAGTATGATGGCTTTTTGCCATGTTATCCCTGACGACGCGCTTAGCAAGATTGCTGGCGATCAGAGTGAAAAGCGTATTTGGGTGGTAAAGGTTTGATAGCCTTAAGGAAAAAGCACAAAAAATAGCTAGATAAAATATCAGCAAGCCCTCTTGGGCTTGCAATATTTGTAGCACCACTTACAGCGTAACCTGTTGAAGCTTTTCTAGTAGTGCGACTACTAGCTTAGATGAGTTGACTGATGCCACTTCTAAATATTCTTCAAAAGATTGAGGAGATTCTTTGCCAGCGATATCAGACATAGAGCGGATCACGACAAATGGTGTGTCTAGCACATGACAAGCTTGTGCGATTGCCGCGCCCTCCATTTCAACAGCTAACATGTTAGGGAAATCTTGACGTGTTTTTTCTATGCGGACAGGATCACACATAAACGAGTCACCCGTACAGATTTGGCCTACCATAGTTTGGATGCCTTCAACGGCATGAATACTCTCTTTTGACGCTTTAATGAGGGCTGGGTGTGCGGCAAACCCAGCTGGCATTTGCGGTACTTGGCCCATTTCGTAACCAAAAGCAGTTACATCAACATCGTGATGGCGAACTTCGTCAGAAATAACAATGTCACCCACATTTAGAGAAGGTTCAAAACCACCTGCTGAGCCTGTATTGATAACGCAATCAGGTGCAAAGTTATCAATCAACAGCGTCGTGGCTACTGTCGCTGCAACTTTGCCAATACCTGACTGAACTAATGTTACTTCGTGGCCGCCTAATTGGCCTGTAAAGAAAGTAAAGCCGCCTTTTTTTAGCGTTTGAGGAGATTGCATTGTGTCACGTAAAATAGTGACTTCTTGCTCCATCGCACCAATAATGCCGATTTTCATAATTTGTCTCTTATGGATTTATTTATTGCTCATTATATACATTCTTATTTTGAAAGCATTATTTAGGCGGGGAAATCTGAGAACCTAGCTGCCTGACGAAGCAGGCAGCTGGGTATTAACTAGATTTCAGCAAGCTGTGTGCTTGCAGCTTTTGCTTGAGAAGGTGATAAAACTGCTGGTTTGTAATTGCGCTTGCGAACTGGCTTTGTTTGATCCGGCTTTTGACCAAGCTTGAACAAGATTGCAGCACGCACTTCTGGGCTTTTATAACCAGACTTAATTTTCATTCGGATATGAGGGATCCCAGCAGACTCAAGGGCACCACTGACAAACCAATCTTTTTGCGCTTTATGCCCATTTTTATTGGCATTATTAACCAAGTCTACGGCGGCAACAATATTTAAAGTACTTTTATCGACTAAGACATAGTCGAGCTGTTTATTTTGCGCTTTCGTTATGGCTGAGCGGCGAGCTTTTTTTGATAACCCCGGCTTGCACTCGATAACGTCGACCAACTTTACTCGACTAACTATTTTAAATCTGTCGCCAACTGCGCGTTCTAAAAGTTGTAAGAATGATGCTTCTACGGTTGAGAATACAGAATCTTTGCGATTAAACGGATAGGGGTTTCCGCCCGCGTCGGTATACTTTGAAATTACAATTGAGGCAACAACTACGAGCGCTAAAATAGCTAACAGTGTAAGTTCCATAAATCACTCCACGACAACAATTTGACTTTGTATTTAATAAGCAAAGAGTGTGCCGAAAAGTGATTTTTAGGTTTGCGAAGGCTGAAAACCTTCGCGAGAGGGCTAGGCTTGATAGCCTCCTTGAACACCTTTAACCGCATAGGCTACAGCATCATGCGCATGCAGTGATTCGTAGTGGTTAATTTTTACATAGAAATCGAGGTAGTTCTGCGTATTAAAAAGTGCTTTTAATTTTCTTGCTGCATCTTCACAAAACATCAAGTTTTGGCCATTCAATCTAGCAAACTCTTGCTCGTCTTCTCTTTTAACCGCTGTTTGCACCGGCGTTTTTAGCTCTTGCTCGACCAAATCAACAAGGCCAAGTATATCGAATTCAGTCGTATCTTGTGGTAACTGGACCTTTATATTGGCGATTGAACGCTGTGAATGTGGTGTTGCAACAATACCCTCTGTTGTACCTAGCCAATTGATGACAGTTTCATGATCTAATTGCTGACCGGCAAACTTTTCTTCAAATGCATTTTGAATTAATTGTCTAGCAAGGGCGGCAGAGCAAGGGCATGTTGAAGAGTACGTAACGTCAATTGCCAACTCCATTTTGATTTGGTTGTCTCTTAAGACGGCAGAAATCGTGACCGGATAATTCTTCCAACCTCGTTTACCACTTAATAAAGAAGCACGTCGCAGAGGCAATTCAAAAGCGATAACAACTTTTGCTGCTTGACTCAAATCTTTATGCGTTGTCAAAAATTGGTCAAGTAACGCTGTTAAAGTGATGGGAGTTAGGGTTTGCTCGCAAGATAACTTATCCAAAGCCAAAAATAATCGTGACATGTGGATGCCTTTGGCATCGGCTTTGTCTAAGCTAACAAAAGTGTCTGCTTTTGCTGTAACGGGAATATCATTTAGTCCTTTGCTACTCAGTTGGAGTGGCAATTCTATATTTCCCATTCCGACCCAGTCTAATGTTCCCGTTTTTAGCGCATCTGCACAGTGCGCAATGTCTGGCATTGAAGTTGGCATTTAAACTCTCTTTAATCACGACCTAAAACGCTCGCATATTACACTAAAACAAGACGTTTTGCTGTTGATATTCTGATTTCGCATAAAGAAAATATAGGCTAATGTGCAGTATTTGATACATTATCACATAAATTTTATGGGTATTCATGAGTGAGCAAGTAAATGGAATTTTAGATTATTCAACAAAGTTACAGTGTTAGGCTGCTCGCATATGTGTTCAGCTAAGGTATAATGGCTGCGTTAACAAGGTGACTATTATTATGCTTGATTCTTCATTTGGGTCTTGGGCTCGAATTCTTTCCAATTTGGTTCGTAAATACGGAGAACGTAAAGCCGGTGCAATTGCATATGTATTGGTGCTTATCGCTTCACTCGTTTTATCCTGTATGTTTTTTTACGTTGCATTGGGCTCTGTAAGCTTAGTGAACGTGTTGTCGGTCGTGGTGTTCGCGGCATTGACATCGCCGTTACTAATATCTGTTGCAGTTTTTGCAATTCGTCAATTGGAAAGTTCGAAAGAGTATTTAGAGTCAGCGACTCAGCAAGAAAAACTCTTAAATCAGACACTAAAAGACAATATTAATCGCCTAAATAACGAAATAGATGAAAGAAAAATGGCATTGCATGCCAAGCACAGGGCTATTGCTGAATTGCGTAATGAGATCACCGAACGTCGCAAAGCTGAACAGGAACTCGCTCAACAGAGCATGTTACTTCGTTCGATAGTGGACTCCTCGCCAGATTTATTTTACTACCGAGACGAGCATGGTGTGTTTGCTGGCTGTAACAAGAAGTTTGAACAAGTCATAGGCATTGAAAGTGCAGGGCTAATTGGTAAAACTGCCGATGAAATTTTTGCTGAACATTTGGTACCAAAAGTATTGGAAACGGATGAGCAGGTAAGTGCAACGCAGCAAACTATTTCACTCGATGTTGAGTACCCTGTGAAAGACGAAAACCGATGGTTTGAAATGCGAAAGTTACCCTTTATTAATAATGAAGGGGAATACATTGGTTTATTGGCTTTTGGCCGTGATATTACCAGCCGTAAAGAAGCAGAGCAGGCGCTTGAAACAGCTTATAAGGACAAGGGGAAATTTATTGCCACCTTGAGCCACGAACTACGCACGCCACTCAATGGTATTGTGGGCCTTACTCGAATGTTACTTGATACTGAATTGACACAGCAGCAAAAAAGCTGGTGTAACACTGTATTTTCAAGTGCAGAGACGTTAGGCAATATATTCAATGACATCATCGATCTCGATAAAATTGATAGAGAACAACTTGATATCGCGACAGACAGCATTAATGTGTCTGACTTTATTAATGATGTTGTTAACTTCTCAGACTTAATTGCCGGACAAAAAGGCCTAGAGTTTAAAATAAAGCGTACAGGTGTATTAGATATATACGCTCTGCTAGACCCAACTAGATTGCGTCAGGTGCTATGGAACCTGATAAACAATGCAGTGAAGTTTACACACAGAGGCAGCGTAACTTTAGACTGTCGCCGTGAAAACAGAGAAGATGGCCCATGGTTAACCATGAGTATTATTGATACTGGGGTTGGGATCTCCGCTGAACAGCAAGATAAAATCTTTGACATGTATTACAAAGCACCGGACGCTGAGGGGAACAATGCGATAGGGTCTGGTATTGGGCTCGCAGTTACTAAAGCACTGGTCCAGGCTATGAAGGGCAGTATTGAAGTCAAAAGTGAAGCGGGCCAAGGCAGTCGTTTTGATGTGGAAATCCCGTTAGAACTATGTAGTGCTCCGAACCAGCAAAGTTATGCAGGCAGAGGGCTGTATATTCTCTTGGTTGAAGATGTGCCTCTGAATGCTGAGATTGCCACTAACTTGCTTGAACAACGGGGTCACGAGGTTATTTGGGCCGAAACTGGTGAAGATGCCTTGTCACTAGTGCAAACTGAAGATGACCTTGATTTGATTTTGTTGGATATGCAATTGCCAGATCTCAATGGTGATGAAGTGGCTAGACAAATAAGAGATGATAGCCACTTCGATGCGTTACCAATTGTTGCGCTCACTGCAAATGTACGAAGTGCTGAGCAGGAGCTGCAGGGTATAAGCATTCAAGGTGCGTTGGCAAAGCCAATCAACACGACTAAGTTAGATAAAATGCTGGCTGAATTGTTTGGCATTGACAATGCCAAAGAGGAAGTGGGGGCGTGTAGCAACGATACCATCGAAGTACTGGAAATAGAGCGAACTTTATTAGATATAGAAACGATCACTGATTTTGTATCTTCAATGGGGGTCAGTACTTTCAGAAGAAGCTGTGAATTGTTCGGTAAACTAAACCCAACGTATTGTGATGAGCTCAAAGCGGCTAACAGCGAAGGTGATGAACAGGAGTATGGTTCAGTAGCACATAAGTTGAAAGGGGCAGCCGGCTCTGTAGGCCTAAAATTAGTACAGCAGCATGCTAAGGTAATGGAAACTCAATCTGCTGAATCAAATAAAGAAGAACGTGAAGCGTGGATAGTTGAACTTGAAGAATTAATAAGAGAAGGGCAAGAAGCCCTTCACTCATTAATTGCAAAACTCGCTGAAAACTCGTAGCGAAAGATTACTGCTGAGTGTTATCGATTTTGCCAATGAAACGATAACCTTCACCATGAATTGTGCTGATAAGCTCTGGTGTATTACTGTCAGTTTCAAAATGCTTACGAATACGGCGAATCGTAACATCTACAGTACGGTCGTTAGCGCGTAGCTCACGGCCAGTCATATGTTTAATAAGCTGCTCACGGCTAAAGATACGACCCGGAGAGTCTAGCATTAGGCGCAGAGCTCTGTACTCACCTTTCGGTAAGCGCTTTGATTCACCTGTTGGAGATGTCAAACAACGGCTGTTTTCATCTAGTTCCCAACCATTGAATGTGATTACACCGTTGCTGTCGATAGTCGACTCTTCAGGTGTAGAACCAGTACGTGAGATAAGGTTACGTACACGGATAGTTAGCTCACGAGGGTTGAATGGCTTAGTGACGTAGTCATCTGCACCGATTTCTAATCCTAAAATTCTATCGACATCGTTGTCACGACCCGTTAAGAAAATTAGGCCGACATTTTTTTTCTGGCGTAACTCACGAGCCAAAATTAAGCCGTTTCTACCTGGTAGGTTTATATCCATGATTACACAGTTGACATCGTCATTTGCTGTCAATTTTTCATGCATATCATCGCCATCAATGGCTTCAATTACCTTGTGACCTTCGGCTTCAAATAAACTAACGAGGTTCAGTCGAGTTACGTCTTCATCCTCAACAATTAGAATGACTGGCGTTTGCATTATTAATTAACCTTTTCGGAATGTTTTATTTACAAAAACTTCGGTGTTATATAATAAAACCGAATGTTAACGATTATAGGAGTATATTCAATTGTTAACAAGTAAAATCAGTCAGGATAGAACTTAGAAACAGCGAGCAGTCGAGAGAGCACTTTGAAATTATGTTGTGCAACTTCTTGTCTGTTAATATATAACCGAATTTTACTCCCTTCTTGAACCAAGGAAGCAATCCCACCCCCTTCCAAAAATTCGATACTTTCACCCACAGTTACCATGTTTAAAGCAATTGTATCGGTCCAAGCAGATAGTATATCATCTTCCTTTGTTTCATCAATGTATGTGATATCACAGCGCTTAGAAAGTTCCCTAAATGGGTCGGAAATATCAATTTTTATTATTTCGATAGGCTTGCCGCGTATTTTTAACTTGTTATTTTTATTTAAAATTGCGCCGGGTCCATGATTTAAATCATAAAAGCAAAAGCGGATCGTTTTTTTATTTTTTTGTTCCGGAAAATCGATCAACTTTGCCATTTGATATAAAAAAGCTGAGCGTATTTCATGGGTAGATTTTGCGTCAACTTTTAAACTACAAAAAATAAAAATAAATGCAGCTATTAGGTACATTATTTTCATTAAATTACCCCTTTTAGAGGCAAAACTATAATAAATTTTGTTCCTGTTTTATTTTCTTCGGAAAGGGTTATCGATCCTCCAAGAGCTTGAGTAATCAAGTTGTAAACTAAGTGCATACCCAAACCACTACCACCTTCGCCTCGCTTAGTGGTTACAAATGGGTCAAATATGCGCTTTTTAATGGCTGTGGAGACACCCACGCCATTATCCATGTAAATAACCTCAAGTGATTGGTTTCGCAGCTCTACATTGACGGAAATCTGGTTGTCTTTTAAATCTAAGAATCCATGTATCAATGAATTGGATAAAAGTTGTTCAAAGACCTGCTGCAATAACCCTGCTTTGGTTCTAATTGTAAGTTGCTCTGAACACGTTAGCTGCCATGTGACATTTTTTAGGTCCATTTCAGCGCGCATACTTCTAACAATCGCACTGAATAATTTGTTTATGTTCACTTCTGAGCTTACTTCTATATCTTGGCTTACAGCGACTTTCTTGAAGCTTGAAATCAATTCTGCGGCCCGATTTAAATTGCGATAGATAAGATCTAAATTCTCAATGCCATCGTGAATAAACCGTTCAAGCTGCTTTGATGTGAGCGTTTTTTGTTCAAAGGCGGCGTTTATATCAGCTAGCTTGTCTCTCAACAGGGTAGAGCCAGTGACACCGAGCCCGATTGGTGTGTTTACTTCATGTGCAACACCAGCAACCATTTGACCCAGCGATGCCATTTTTTCATTTTCAACAATTTGATTCTGATATTGATGCATACGCTCTAGCGTATTGAGTAGCTCTTGGTTTGCTTCTCTTAGCGCAATGGTGCGCTGGTTTACCTTTTCTTCAAGGTTTTGGTTGAGTTGTTTAATTTCTAGCTTGTCGGCTTGGTGCCTAGCGAGTTGGTTTTGAGTTCGTGCAAGCATAATATTGAGATTGTTAGCCAACATATTAACTTCTTCAATATCACTTTTTGTCGCTCGTGCGGAGTAGTTGTGATTTTTAGAAACGTCTTGTAACAACAACGATAGCGAATCAATAGGGTTGGCAATGCGCTTTTGAATGGCGCGTGCTACCAATAAAACGAGCAGCAGTACAAATAGTGTTAGCGCAATGTCGACGAGGATCTTTTGATTAATGTACTGCGACAAACGCTCCAGTCCTCCGCGCACGTATACATAACCCTCAATTTTGCCTTCATACTCAACAGGAATGATGAGCTCTACGTAGTCCGCTGATATTTTGGGCACTTTGAGTGACTCTATATCGTTTACTTTCAATGGTACAGGCGGAGTTTTGCTCGCGTTGTAACTGGTGAAGAAAACCGGCTTGTTGGTGACATCATCAATGGCATAGATATGGATGTTTTTTACAAGATCAACTTTGTTAAACGATTTAAGGCGCTTTTCTTCAGTTTTTCTATCATCAAAAATGAGTGTTATCTGAGCATTAAACGCAATGATCTCAGCAATCATTTCTAGCTTATTTACGATGAGCTTTTTTTGCTCTTTCACATCTAAGTAAGTGGAAATAGAAATGGATAGAGAGAGCGACAGTGCAGTCACTAGCATAACGGCACTGATTAGAACTTTTCTTATACTTGTTTTTGTTGCGTGTTTTCCCATTGTGAGCTCATAGTTGGACCTCTTAACAGCTAATCTTAGTTTAGCAGCTTAGTTAAGTAAGTTAACAAAAAAGCGGACAATAACGTAGAACAAGTTAATGGTTTGATTCTTTAGTACTACTTTGATGTATGCCAGAGCTTATTTTTTATGTCTTGTCTGCACGATACACTGCGAACTTAGTATTCTTAATTACCGTACTGTAAGTACCAAAATATTGCTCAATAATTGGCGGGTACTTTAAAAAGCTGTTGGCTACGATTTGTAAGCTGGCCCGTTTGTTCATTATATGTCTGGCATTTTTTATAAATGCTTCTGAAATACTGTAATCGGTGCTCAAGCCGGTGTGAAATGGTGGGTTACTAACAATCGCATCATATTTCTCAGTGACCTCAGATAGACCGTTGCTTAAAATAAATGTGCCAGTATGGCCATTCAATTTTAAAGTTTGCTCAGAGGCATACAGTGCTAGCGCACTGACGTCGAGGCAATGCATTGAGAGGTTTGGTTGCTTATTCAGTAAAAACGTGGCGATGATACCGGCACCACAACCAAAGTCTAAAGTTTGTCCTTTTTTCGGTAACTCAATGTTGTTAAGTAACAATTCGGTACCAATATCGAGTTTTCCATGATTAAACACACCAGGGACGCTTATTGCGTCAAATTGTTGCTCTGCGGCCTTAACACTAAATTGTTGATGATAGTCTGTAATGTCAAATTGGTTCTCAGGCGCCAATTTATTAAATTCGTACAAAATACAATGTTTAGCGCTATCTAGCTTAAAGCTTGCCTCAGCGTAAGCTTTGAGTTGTTTTTCAACCGATTTCACACCACCTTTGTTTTCGCCAACGACCAACAGTCGCGTATCGAGCGTCGCAATAGCGCGAATGTTTGAGAGCATCATTAGCGCTTCAGGTTTAGATTTTGGGTAGTAATATACAATCAAATCAAGTTGTTCTAACGCCGGTAAGCTGTGGCCTACAAAGCTAGATACTGAATTTACCTTTTGAGCAGCTTGGTGGTCGGCAAAGTTATAGCTAAATGCGTTTATTTTTGCGTCTAAATTAATTTTGACCAGTTGCGATAAAAAACCATCATCATTGTGATTGATCACAAGTATATTCTTGCCTATAAGCTCCTCTTCGTTACGAAGTAAAAGAAGGCTAGGGTTGGATAGTTTTTGCATAGTGGATCTCGAAATTATGAACTGCTCTGAATTAAGCTCTTAGTTTAAAGGTTAATACTTGGGGCTATCTAGGCCCCAAAATACGTTATTAAGCAGTGCGCTCAAACATTAGATCCCACACGCCATGGCCTAGTCTGTGGCCTCTTTGCTCGAACTTGGTTAGCGGTCTAAATTCAGGTCTAGGCACGTAGTCATTCGTTTCTGATTGATTAGAATAGCCTTCAGCTTGCTGCATTACTTCGAGCATATGTTCAGCATAATTTTCCCAGTCAGTGGCCATATGGAATACCCCACCCACTTTTAGCTTGGCGCGAATTTTTTGTGCAAACTCTGGCTGTACGATACGACGTTTGTGATGGCGTTTTTTGTGCCATGGATCAGGGAAAAATAGTTGCAGCTTACTTAAGCTACCATCTGCAATGCAGTCGGCTAATACTTCCACTGCGTCGTGCTCGAATACACGAAGGTTTGTGATACCTTGTTCATCAGCTTCCATTAAACAAGCACCAACACCTGGTCGGTGGACTTCAATACCGATAAAGTTTTGTTGTGGGTTGTTTTTAGCCATTTCAACAAGCGACTTACCCATGCCAAAGCCAATTTCTACAACTACGTCATTGTCGTTGCCGAATATTTCACTGAAGTTGAGTAAGCCTTGGCTATGCTCAAGTCCAAGCGTTGGCCAGCACTTTTCAAGAGCCGCTGCTTGACCTTTGGTTAAGCGACCTTCACGTTTTACAAAACTGCGCACTTTACGGATGTATTTACCTTCTTGCTCAGCCTGCTCTAGGGCTTGTTTACTCGATTCGTTCATTGTCATCATCTGCGGTGTAAAAATTGGGCGCATATTATCCCTGTTCACGTCGATAAGTACAAGAGCTTGACGTTTTTAAAAAGCTTCTTACACTGGCGGCTTGAAGCAAGAAGATTGAGTATGAAGATGTCCGTTGACCGTCAAGATGCAAAGTGGTTTGCAACGCAAGTTGTAGATTGGTACCACGTCCATGGGAGAAAAACGCTGCCATGGCAGATAGATAAAACGCCCTACAAAGTGTGGATTTCTGAAGTGATGCTTCAGCAGACACAAGTGGTGACTGTGATTCCTTATTTTGAGCGTTTTATGTCGCGCTTTCCAACCGTCATTGATTTAGCTAATGCTGATGAAGATGAAGTACTCCACCATTGGACTGGGCTTGGCTACTATGCTCGGGCGAGAAATCTACATAAAGCAGCTAAGCTCATTCGTGATAAATACGATGGTGTGTTTCCTGAAACTTTTGAAGAAGTTGTAGATCTACCTGGGGTTGGGCGTTCAACTGCAGGCGCTATTCTGTCGTTAGCGCTAGGTCAGCAGCATGCAATACTAGATGGCAATGTGAAGCGTGTCTTAGCGCGGTTTTTTATGGTTGAAGGTTGGTACGGGGTCAAAAAAGTCGAAAACCATTTGTGGGAGCTAACTAATGCGGTGACTCCTTCTGGTAATGTGCGAGAGTTTAATCAGGCGATGATGGACTTGGGCGCAAGCCTTTGCTCGAGATCGAAGTTTCAGTGTGAGTCCTGTCCGCTAGTGAAAAAGTGTCTTGCTCACAAAAATAACCTTGTGAAGTCCTTCCCCAATCCAAAACCCAAAAAAGATAAGCCAAAGAAAAGTGCATATCACTTAATGATTAAGGCTAACGACAAAGTGTTAATGGAAAAGCGCCCAAGCAGCGGCATTTGGGGCGGATTGTTTGGCTTTTTTGAGTTTACAGAGTTGGCTGAGTTAGAAGCTTTTTTAGTGCAACAAGGGCTCTCAACTAAAACTCGTACACTAGACTCATTTGTGCATATCTTTACGCACTTTGAGCTAACGATCCATCCAATCTGCTTGGATGTGAGTGAAATTCCAGATTGCGTACATGACAATCAACTACTTTGGTATGACGTTAATGAACCACCCGAAGTTGGATTAGCAGCACCAACGAAAAAGTTAGTTAAAGTATTAAGAGCGATAGGGTAAACTTGCTCCAATAAACAGACAGAATATAGGTGATAAAATGGCACGTACAGTTTTTTGTCAAAAGCTAAACAAAGAAGCGCCAGGGTTAGATTTTCAGCTTTACCCTGGTGAAGTGGGCGAGCGCATATTCAATAATATTTCCAAAGAAGCTTGGCAGCAGTGGCAGCACAAACAAACAATGCTGATCAATGAAAAGCATTTAAATATGATGGATCCAGATCACAGACAGCTGCTTGAAGAGCAGATGGTCGGCTTTTTATTTGAAAATAAAGAAGTTGAGATTGAAGGCTATAGACCGCCTGAGAAATAAAAAAAGCTGCCTCGGCAGCTTTTCTTTTTTTATGCTTTTATTAATATTCTCTGTCCACAGACAGCTTTGCTAATGCAATAAGTGCCGTTTTGAATTCTGACTCTGCGAGGCACGCTAGCTGAGCGATTGCTTTGTCTGATTCTTGCTGTGCTTTTGCCATGGTTTGCTTAAGTGCTTGGGTTTCTTCTAGAGTTGCCAAAATATCAGATAGGTGGTCGATACCATTTCCCGACTCAATAGCAGCTCTAATTTGGTTCACTTGCTGCTCGGTACCTGATTTCATTGCATAGATTAACGGAAGGGTTGGTTTCCCTTCTGCCAAGTCGTCACCAATGTTTTTACCCAGTAATTCAGCATTTGCACTGTAATCAAGCACATCGTCCACTAATTGGAATGCAGTACCTAAGTGCATTCCATACAGCTTCAAGGCTTCTTTGATATGCTCTGGTTGATTCGAAACAACCGCAGGTAGCAATGTAGCGGCTTCAAACAACTTAGCCGTTTTACTATATATCACCTGCATATAGCTTTCTTCTGTGGTGTCTGGGTCATTGCAATTCATTAATTGCAGTACTTCACCTTCAGCAATGATATTGGTTGCGTCAGCTAGTATTTGCATGACTTCCATATTATTGAGGCCAACCATAAGCTGAAATGAGCGGGTGTATATAAAGTCACCAACCAGAACACTCGCTGCATTACCAAACTCTGCATTTGCGGTAGGCTCGCCACGTCTTAAATTAGACTCATCAACTACGTCATCGTGCAGTAATGTTGCTGTGTGGATAAACTCAATGATAGTAGCCAAAGTAATGTGCTTATTTTGTTGCTCCGCTTCCAGCGCTTTAGCAGCAAGTAAGGTCAACATTGGTCTGACACGCTTGCCACCGCTGTTAACAATGTAAAGACCCAATTGGTTTACTAACGCAACATCAGATTGCATTTGCTCAAAAATAAGTTGATTCACAGAGAGCATATCCTGCTCAATCAATGATTGGATAGCCTTAATATCCATAGTATACCGTGCTAAAGCCTCAATTAGAGATAAACGCCGCAGATTGTACATTAAAATTCTGGCTTACTCGAATTTTATGCGTACGGGAGCTAAAAAAAGTCACTTTTCGATTATTTAGTAGGCGATTGGTAGGCTATGTTAGGGGAGTGCTTGATAAAAAAAGATTTTGTCAATACCCACATTAAGTTAGTTTTATGAACAAAAAACAGTTTGGTAAAACGAACTTTTTAGCTAGAATAGGCAAAAATGAATTAATGCTCTCAAACAAGCCAATTTTTATTCATTATTTTGTCTCTAGGGTATTGCGTGTACTGCGACATTAGCGTAAACTTCGCGCCCTATTGAAGAATATTAAGTTGCGTCGATTTGAGGGCGCACAACGGAGTTAAGTTATGTACGCGGTTTTCCAAAGTGGTGGTAAACAGCACCGTGTGACTGAAGGTCAAACAATTCGTCTAGAGAAATTAGACGTTGAGACTGGTGCATCAATTGAATTTGATTCAGTACTTCTAGTTGCTGATGGTGAAAAGATCGAGATCGGTGCACCATTCGTAAATGGCGGTAAAGTGACTGCTGAGGTTGTTTCTCACGGTCGTGGCGAGAAAATTAAGATCGTTAAGTTCAGACGTCGTAAGCATTCTCGTAAGCAGATGGGCCACCGTCAGTGGTTCACTGAAGTTAAAATCACTGGCATTAGCGCTTAATTTTTAGAGGTACAGAAAGATGGCACATAAGAAGGCAGCTGGTAGTACTCGTAACGGTCGTGATTCAGAAAGTAAACGCCTAGGTGTTAAGCGTTTCGGTGGTGAATCAGTATTAGCGGGTAACATCCTTGTTCGTCAACGTGGTACTAAGTTCCACGCAGGTACTAACGCAGGTATCGGTAAAGACCACACTATCTTTGCAAAAGCAGATGGTAAAGTTGTTTTTGAAACAAAAGGTCCTTTAAACCGCAAATACGTTAGCATCGTAGCTGAGTAATCGGTTAAGAATCTAAAAACCCCGCTTAGGCGGGGTTTTTTGTTTTTATAGCAACATAATATTGATCAGCAGCTAAGCGTATATTGCTATAATAGCTGTTGCTGTTCCAATCCAGTAAGAGAGTAACCATGAAGTTTGTCGATGAAGTAGAGATCCGAGCTGAAGCCGGAGATGGAGGAAGCGGTGTTGTTTCGTTCCGTCGAGAGAAGTTTGTCCCAGATGGTGGTCCAGATGGTGGAGACGGTGGCGACGGCGGTAGTGTATTTCTAGAAGCGGATGAAAACTTAAATACTCTGATTGACTATCAATTTGAACGCTTTCATCGAGCTGAACGTGGTACTAATGGTCAGGGCAGAAACTGTACCGGCAAAAAAGGCACAGATTTGGTGCTTAAAGTACCTGTAGGTACCCGTGTTACTGACGTTGACACACAAGAAAGCCTTGGTGATTTAACTCGCCACGGGCAGAAGTTGTTGGTTGCTAAAGGCGGTTACCACGGCTTAGGCAATACGCGTTTCAAGTCGAGCACAAACCGAGCGCCGAGACAGAAAACGTTAGGTACGCCAGGTGAAGTGCGAAACCTTAAGTTAGAGCTTATGCTGTTGGCTGACGTTGGCTTGCTAGGTCTACCTAATGCAGGAAAATCAACATTTATCCGCAGTGTTTCGGCTGCTAAGCCTAAAGTAGCAGATTATCCGTTTACAACCTTGGTGCCAAACCTAGGTGTTGTTAGACCTGAGGCAAATAAATCTTTCGTTATTGCTGATATTCCGGGTCTTATTGAAGGGGCATCTGATGGCGCTGGCTTAGGTATTCGCTTCTTAAAACATTTAGAGCGATGCCGCGTGCTATTACACATTGTTGATGTTATGCCAATTGACGGTACAGATCCTGTAGACAATGCATTTGCAATTATCAATGAGCTACATCAATACAGTCCAAAGCTAGCTGAAAAGCCACGTTGGTTAGTACTTAACAAAATTGATCTTCTGGCGGAAGACGAGCTTGAAGAAGTGTGCGAGCGCATTGCGCAAGAGCTTGACGCGACAAAAGTGTATCGTATCTCAGCTGCCAATAAGTTCAATACACAACAGTTATGCTACGATATTCAAGGCTTGTTAGATACCTTACCTAGAGACAAGTTTGAAGAAGATCAGCAAGAAGATGTTGAATTCAAATGGGATACATATCATCGTCAGGCTACCCAAGACAGTCAAGATGACTGGGATGATTGGGATGAAGATGATTATGACGTAGAGGTAATCTACGAACGCTAATAAGGGGCCTTTAGGCCCTTTTTTAATACAATATTATGATTGGAGTAAATTGTGGTTATATCAATGATAGCGGCTATGGCGAAGGATAGGGTGATTGGTGATGACAATAAAATGCCTTGGCACTTACCCGCTGATCTTCAGCACTTCAAGAAAGTGACAATGGGTAAGCCAGTTATTATGGGCCGAAAGACATTTGAATCAATTGGTCGCCCATTGCCTGGCAGAAGAAATATTGTAATTACCAGAAATGCTCAGTACCAAGCTGACGGTATTGAAATCGCATCATCGACGGAAGCAGCCTTAGCCTTGGTGGATAAAATAGACGAAGTAATGGTAATAGGTGGTGGAAATATTTACGAACAGTTTCTACCCTTATGTAATAGGCTTTATCTAACCTATATTGATTTAGATGTAGGTGGTGATACTAGGTTTCCAGACCATACAGTCGTAGGTGATTGGACTGAAGTTGAGAGTGAGTCTCATGAGCCTGATGAACGTAATCGGTATAATTATAAGTTCGTAACTTTAAATAAAGGATTATGACTTTGTTGCTAACAATTGTATGGGTTGCTACAATAGTGTTTGTCCTTATGTAATAAAAAAGTGCTAGGTGAATTGGCAATGAAATTTGTACCTGTTTTGTTAAGTGTTAGTATGGGATTAGGCGCGTTTTCTTTAAGTTTTGAAACTAAAGCAAACGATCAGCTTGCAGTAACTTTATGTGAGTTCATCGCTGTAGATGACAAAGGGCGTGTTCGTAAAGCGCTTAAAAGCTCACGTGTTAAGATTCGTAATGTTTTTAATGCGATTGAATGTAACGGAAACAACATGCTACGCCACGCAATTGCAAGTAATGCAGTTGAAACAGGCAAGCTTATTGTTAAAGGTCTTCCTAAAAGTGCACTAGCTGATGGCGCTGACATCGCTTGGGCTGAGAGTAATGGCCACGGTGGTTCACCTTTAATTGCAGAGATTAAAAAGCGCGCAGGTTTATAAGACTTGGCACTTTAAGAAAAGCTCCCTTGTGGAGCTTTTTTACGTTTAGGAGCTTTAAAATTGAATTGTGAGCGTCGAAGATGAAGGCGAATACTTAATTTCAATGCAGGAGCGCAACAGAAAATAAAAATATACCCACCTGACACTTTATTTTAATCTGACTTAAATCAACTTTATAACAGCGTAATGACAATTTTCTTAATTTACCCCTTGAGAATTGGATTAGTTGCTCCAATACTTATCTATAGGGTAAATAAAAAAAGGAAGATCCTATGAAGATTAATCTTTCTGGTCACCACGTTGACATGACGGATGCAGTAAAACAACACGTGTATGAAAAGTTCGCTAAGATTGCGAATCACTTTCCATCATTGTTATCACTAGATATCATCATCAGCAAAGAGCATAAAAAGTTTTATACGGAAATAAGTACAAATTATGCGGGTTCAAGAATCTCGGTAAAAGGTGACAATGATGTCATGTACCCCGCAATCGCAAACGCTGCGAAAAAATTAGACGCATCATTAAAACATAGAAAAGGCCAATTAAAGGCCAACAAACACGAAAAGCCAGTCAGTACTACGCCGCCAATAGCGCATGAAATAATTCAAGAAATGAATTTAAATTAATCTAGAAAGGGGTCTACAATGACCCCTTTATTATTAGTTGTGTTCATCCTAATGCGTCGATAAAGTTATTTATTTAAATACAGTGACTTGTAAGATAAAATCGCGGATTAGACTTCTTAGACGATTGAAATTCAATAGCGAACATATATGAAAGCAGTGATACCTGTTGCGGGTTTGGGAACCCGTATGTTGCCGGCAACTAAGGCAATACCAAAAGAAATGCTACCAATTGTAGATAAACCGCTTATTCAGTACATTGTTAAAGAGTGTGTTTCTGCAGGTCTAAAGGAAATAGTACTGGTGACGCACTCTTCCAAGAATGCTATCGCCAACCACTTCGATACGAGCTTTGAGTTAGAAGCAACATTAGAGAAGCGGGTAAAAAGAACTCTGTTAGATGAGATCAGAGGTATTTGCCCTGAAGATGTTACTGTTATGCATGTTCGTCAGGGAGAGGCTAAGGGGCTGGGGCATGCTGTATTATGCGCCAAACCGATTGTAGGCGATGATGACTTCGTTGTAGTACTGCCTGATGTGATCCTAGATGAATACAGCGCTGATCAGTCTTCTGAAAACTTAGCGGCTATGGTCAAAAGATTCCAAGAGAATCGCTGTAGCCAAATTATGCTTGAGCCAGTCCCTAAAGAGGATGTGAGCAAGTATGGGATTGCAGATATCAATGGTGTAGAACTTTTTCCTGGCCAAAGTTCACCAATTACATCAATGATTGAAAAGCCTAATCAATCAGAAGCACCTTCTAACCTTGCCGTTGTTGGCCGATATGTACTCTCCAGAAATATTTGGTCTCTTCTTAAGAAAACTCCAGTAGGAGCTGGCGGTGAAATACAGCTTACAGACGCCATTGATATGCTGATGGAAAACGAAACCGTGGAAGCTTTTCATATGAGCGGTTTAGCCCATGATTGCGGTGATAAGATGGGGTATCTGAAAGCCATCGTACAATATGCAATGAAAGACGCTGCATTAGGCCCTGAGTTTACTGATTACGTTAAGTCTTTATAATAAGCTCATTATTTGGCTGTTGCCTTCAAGCTGCAGCCTCATCTGACAGGGTCCAGATATCACCCCTAGTGACGTTCGAGATACCGTTGCCAACTTATCTTTGTGTTGATGACGCGCACAGGCTTAACGACTTTTTGTAGGGTATCCGAGGTTGGTTTTTCGACTACTTGGCCTTCTTCTTTTAGCCCAAGTAAATAGCTCATAGCCGAACGTTGGCCAGACTGAATGGCTGAGATATAAATTTGCTGCTCAAAATTAAGTCTTAAGCTACTAATAGCAGTTTTTAAACCTTGTTGGTCGATATTTGGCAGGCCACAACGTTGCAAATAGCCGAGGCGCTTGCCTTCTCCGGAAAACCAAATTCTGACTTTTTCGCTGTATCTCCCTGACTTTGAAGGCAGATCATAAAGTAGCCGGTCATGTCCAAGTTGTTTTACGTGTTGAATATAGGTTTCTAGCCCCGCATGCCATAATGCCGGATGAATCGGTACTAAACGCGGCTGAATTTTACCGTGTGTGGTAAATCGAAAAGTATGAATTGAGTCCATTTTTTCAATGTCACTCAGTGTTAAGTTGCCCAGTTCATCACTGTACGCACCTGTATAATAAGCCAATAACGGCAGCCAAAAATGCCAGTGTTTAGGTTGCTCTCGTTTTAGTTTCTCATCGCCGTAAATGTAGCCATTGAATAAACTATATAGCTCCATATGAGTGAAGGCGCGTCTACCAAACTGAGATTTCATGGACAAGTGCTATAAATTTCAAAGAATTAATAGGCTAGTTTATAAGTTTTAAAGGGATTGATAAAGCACTGTTATCATAATTTATTATCAGTGCTATGTAGTAACTCGTTACTACCACTTCCGCTTTTTGATTTTGTAGAATTGAGCAAATAAGTAAGGCAAGAAACGCGAAGTAGAGAAGCTAAATTTTCAACTTTTCCATGTCGTTCGATTGACTCTTGATACAGGGTCGCAATGAATTGCGGAACTGTTAGGCTCTCTTGATTGGCTATTTCTTCGAGTACTTGCCAAATTTGGTTTTCCAGCGCCAAACTGGTCACGACACCTTGTATTCGAATCGACTTCTTGCTGACTCTATACAATAGCGGGCTTTGAGAGGCGTACAGTTCACACATAGTTTTGGAGGCTCCTGTGGCAAAAATGCTTCACTCAATGGTCAGAGTACTAGACCTTGATAGTTCTATACAATTCTATCATGACTTATTTGCGTTAACGGTGAAGAGGCAAATAGAATTTGAACAGTTTTCACTGACGTATTTATCCAACCATGATTGCGATTTTGAACTTGAGTTAACTTATAACTTTGCTCAGCAAACACCCTATGAGCATGGTAATGGGTACGGGCACCTCGCCTTTGGTGTGGATGATTTAAACGCGATTTGGGGCAAAGCCAATAAACTTGGGTACCGCCCTAAAGAGATTAAGGAGTTTTATAATCAAGAGCAGCTGATCGCAAAGTTTTTCTTTATTGAAGACCCTGATGGTTATCAAATAGAGGTTATTGAGCGAAATAATATGTTTCAATAGTGACTTGATTAACTAGCCGCTAGGCCATCGCAAACTCACTACGATTTCCCATCCACCTTAAAATAAGTGGGTCGACACTGTTCGTGTGATGATGGAGTAAATCAAATGCAATCCCTCTAATGCTGGGAAGCATATGCTTGTCTCTAGTTAAATCAGCGATTTTTAGGTCAATTAATCCGGTTTGTTTTGTGCCTAGTACCTCACCTGGACCACGAATTTCGAGGTCTTTCTCCGCAATAACAAATCCATCATTGCTGTCTCTTAGCACACCTAAACGTTTTTGCGCGGTGTTGGATAGAGGTGCATGGTAAAGCAGTAGGCAGTGCGACGCGATATCTCCTCGACCAACTCGACCACGCAATTGGTGCAATTGCGCCAAACCTAATCGCTCGGGGTTTTCAATTATGATTAAACTGGCATTTGGCACGTCAACACCTACTTCAATCACGGTTGTTGCGACGAGTACATGATAAAGGCCAGCTTTAAAGTCCGCCATAATTTGTTGCTTTTCTTGCGCTTTCATCCTGCCATGAACTAAAGCAACTTTGAGCTCTGGCAGCTGCTTACTGAGCTGCTCGGCTGTGTCTTCAGCAGCTTGGCATTGTAGTACCTCAGACTCATCTATCAATGTACAGACCCAATAAACTTGGCGCTGTTGTTCAATACACGCATTTTCAACACGTTTTATCACTTGGTCGCGTCGAGTGTCGGGCACTGCAACGGTTGTGATCGGTGTTCTTCCTGGTGGTAGTTCATCTATGACAGAGGTTTCTAAGTCTGCATATGCGGTCATCGCCAAGGTGCGCGGTATAGGTGTTGCTGTCATAACCAGTTGGTGTGGATAACAATCACCAAATTTACCTTTTTCTCTGAGTGATAAACGCTGATGGACGCCAAAGCGGTGTTGTTCATCAATAATAATGAGCGCTAAGTTTGAAAAAGCGACTTGCTCTTGAAATAAAGCATGGGTACCAATAACCATTTGAGCTTGGCCTGTCGCAATTTTCTCGAGGGTTTGAGTGCGCTCTTTTCCCTTGGTTTTACCGCCTAACCAACATGTTTCTATATTCAATGGGGTAAACCAAGCCTTAAAGTTGAGCGCATGTTGCTCCGAGAGGATCTCCGTTGGTGCCATTAAGGCGACTTGATACCCTTTCGCAATAGCCGTTAATGCACTTAAAGCCGCGACTAAGGTTTTACCTGAGCCGACATCACCTTGAACGAGTCGCAGCATAGGCTCTGACTTTTGTAGGTCTTGCTTTATTTCACTCACTACACGTCCTTGAGCATTGGTCGGTTTAAAAGCCAGTTGCGCAAGAAACGTAGGTTCCAGTGAGTTTGTTGGGGGAAGAGGCACTGCTTTTACTGCTTGGCTTTTTTGCCTCAACTTTAGCAAACTGAGGTTTTGCGCCAGTAGCTCTTCGAATGCAAGTCTTTGTTGTGCCGGATGCTGCCCTGTCTCTAGCTGTGTTAAGTTCACATCTTGTGGTGGACTGTGCAGCAACAGCAAGGCCTCTTTTAGGCTTAGCTGATTGGGCCTGTATTGTTGCGGAAGGTGATCTTCAATATCATATTTTCTCAGCAATTCAACAGCTTGCTCTGCAATGGCGCGTATGCTCAGCTGCTTGAGTCCCTCTGTGGTAGGGTACACAGATGTAAGTACCTCATCGGTTGAGCAGCTATCTTCTATGGAGTCCACAATACTGTATTCTGGGTGTGCCATTTCTGGCCCAACACGACCACGGCGTACTTCGCCAAAGCAGCGCATATACTTGCCCGGTTGCATGGCATTTTTTTGTGCCGCAGAAAAGTTGAAAAACCTGAGGGTTAAGCGCCCGGTCCCATCGTTAATTTGACAGACCAACATTTTACGTTTACCAAACGTAATATTTGCTTGTTCAATCTCACCTTGTGCAGAGACATGCATATGAGGCATCAATGTGGCTATTGAGTATGTTTTAGCTCTATCTTCATAACGTAAGGGAAGGTGAAACAGCATATCTTGGACGCTTGAGATCCCTAATTTAGCAAGGCGTTCAGCTGCTTTTGGGCCAACGCCTTTAAGATCGGTAATTGCATACTGTGCTAAATTAGGGCTAGACATAGGTTTCCTTAAGCTTTGCTAAATTTAAGCGTATTCCAAAACGCTTCATCTGCGATGATCTCGCCTTCATCATCTAGTTGAGGGTAAGGTAACCCTTTTTCGTTACAGCGATTTGCAATAATAGGGTGGCAGCCCTCAAAAAGCAGTTTATGTTTCACCTGTGGATCAATCATATCCTTTCTTTGGTACATGCCAGCGGCTTCTCTTTGCCTTTGTGCTTCATATAAAATGAGCGCGGCTGCGACAGAGACATTTAATGACTGCACCATACCAGCCATAGGAATAACAATGTGTTGATCCGCATGTTGGAGCGCTCTATCTGAAATTCCAAGCCTTTCTTGTCCAACAATAACGGCAGTAGGCTTAGTGTAATCGATCTCTCTAAAGTCAACGGCTGTGTCACTCAAGTTAGTCGCCAGTAATTGAATACCAGGGGTTTTCTCTCTGATGGTTGCAACGGCTTGATCAATGTCATCGTGCATCTGAGTATCTACCCAGTTTTTACTTCCACCAGAGGTATTATTCGTTAGGCGCCTTTGTTCTTGAGGCCAAACTGCATGTACATAATGGCAGCCAACAGCGTCAGCAGTACGAACGATTGCTGATAAGTTATGGTGCTTATGTACTTCATCAAGACATACGGTTAGGTCCGTCTGACGTTGTTCTAGAATGCGTTTTACGCGTTGAAAGCGATTCTCTTTCATCAAGTACTGCTCATAAATACAAAATTGTGTGCATTATATCAAAATTATTACTGTATAAGTACACACCCTTTCGGTACTACCTGATCAGGTCAATCATGGCGTGACCTCTCGCATGATTGGTGCTTGTAATGAGATTAATGTCTCTGTGGATTGAATGGCTTCTATAGATTGAATTTTGTTAACTAATACATGGTGTAAATGATCCATAGAGCTACTCAATACTTTGATAAATATACTGTAGTTACCAGTTGTGTAGTATGCTTCTACCACTTCTTCAAAGCTCTCTAATTGCGCAATTGTATTTTGATAATCTCTGGCGTGTTTTAGATTAATACCAATAAAACAGCAAACATCATAGCCCAGCTTTTTGGCATTGATACATACTTTCGTTCCTTCAATGATCCCAGCTTGCTTCATTTTTTCGACTCGGACATGAATCGTGCCAGCACTAACCTTAAAGCGTTTGGCTAATTCTGCATACGGTGTTCTTGCATCATCCATTAATGCGTGAAGGATGGATTTATCGAGATTATCGATTTGATAATTTTCCATGCAATATTTAGTGGTTGATTGATGATTCGATAAATATAACCACCTTTTATTGGGGATTAAAGTTATCTTTCAATGTTTTTGGTTTTGAATGTTGAATTTATTTCTAAATTTGTTGACGATGGATATATCAGCACTGGCTGCACATAATCATCAACAGTTTGGAATGAGGTTCAAAATGAAATCAGATTACTTGGTAACACAGCAACAAATAGCGCGTGTAAAAAGCGTTTTTTCAACCCAGCTAACAGAGCGCCTTGGCCTAATTGAAGTACAAGCTCCTATCTTGGCGAAGGTAGGTGATGGAATACAGGACAACCTAAGTGGCACTGAGCAAGCCGTGTCTGTCAAAGTGAAGACTTTACCTGAGAGTGAATTTGAGGTGGTTCATTCACTAGCAAAATGGAAGCGAAAAACACTTGGAGATTATGGCTTTTCAGTCGGTGAAGGGCTGTATACCCACATGAAAGCATTGCGCCCTGATGAGGAGCGCCTTTCTCCTATTCATTCGGTGTTTGTTGACCAATGGGACTGGGAAAAAGTGATTTGCGGTGACACGCAACGAAGCTTAGACACATTAAAGGAAACAGTCAGCACACTCTACCGATGCATAAAGGCAACAGAGCAAACAATTGCAGATGAGTTTGGTTTAGCGTCTTTTTTACCTGAGAACATTACTTTTGTTCACTCGGAAGAGTTACGTAGCATGTATCCAGATTTCACAGCCAAGCAGCGTGAAAAAGCAATTGCACAAGAATATGGTGCGGTGTTCTTAATTGGTATCGGCGGTGAATTAGGTGATGGCAAAATTCATGATGTTCGTGCACCTGACTACGATGATTGGTCAACTCCAACTTGTGATAAATACCAAGGGCTTAACGGAGATATCATCGTTTGGAACCCAGTGCTTGAAGACGCTTTTGAAATTTCATCAATGGGAATTCGCGTGTGTCCTAAGTCTTTAGCACACCAATTAGAGTTGAGTGATGCACAGGATCGTAAAGTGTTTGATTGGCACCAGGCATTACTCGCTGGTGAGCTTCCACAAACTATTGGCGGTGGTATTGGGCAGTCTCGATTGGTTATGTTACTACTGCAAAAAGCGCATATCGCCCAAGTACAAGTAGGCGTATGGCCTGAGCAGCTCAAACAGTCAATTGACGGGGTTTTATAATTGAAAAAGGGGCGTGTTGCCCCTTATGTTTTAAATTCGATTTCGATTTTGCCATCTTGCAACTTGGCAGTGCAGGGGGGGTAACTTCGATTAGTTCGATAGGTTTTGTCAAAAATATGCAACTCAACGCCCGAATGTAAGGCACTCGTCGCTTGTAATTGTGTGCCTTCAAGCAATTCGTGAAGAGTATGGTCCAGCTCACTGAGTTGGTTTTCTAGTGCTTCGGCTTGTTGGCTATAGTGTGTTTGTGTCGCACTAATTTTTGCCATGAGCATCTTTTTCTTTTCGGCGTCCTTTAGTTGGTCCGCCTTTTCAACCGCTTTTTGTAAGTTGTCAATTTGTTCGTCGGTTTCGCCAAGCTCTCTTATGCACTGGTCGGTTTTATTGGTGATCTCAATTCCAGAGGTTGCGAGGTAAACTGACATAGTTGCCCCAGAAGGGCTGCCTATTTCTCCTGCGATTACAGATTGAGCATCGAAGATGGTTCCGCCTATGAGTTTTCCTCTTGGGTTGTCTTCAAGTCCCACGAGCACTTTTCTTAATGCTTTGATATCACAGTGATTAGCTTGCTTTTGAATGTATACATTACGCCCTTCTAAGTAAGTATATTGACCATGTACGATGTTAATGTCACCTTTGGCAACCAGTTTACTGGTTAGGCTTTGATCATTGTCACTGTGATCTAAGTGGCCGATGACACCGCCTCGGACTTCAATATTGCCATCACTAAAAACTTCTCCAGAATCGACCGTGCCCATGATGGTTACATCACCGGATGCTTTTACCTTCATTCCTGGTTCCACATTGTGGGTCACAATTACACTGCCACTAAAATCGATATGACCGCTTTTAACGTTGACATCATTGATGGTAAAGATGTCGTCGACGCGCATGCCATTGGCAATATCTGATGGGCAACCAGCAATGGTTGCAATCAGTTCTAGCGGGTTAGATTGGGAGATTTCCGTTCCTTCGCCTGCCACTAACTGAAACGTTTCTCCAGGTAGTGGCTCAACTGTTTCACCGGTAACGGTAAACCCCTCTTTTCCTGGAGTTGCAGGCCTTTGTGTAATTAGCAAAGTGCCAGGAGACACGCTCGATAATGCGCCAAAATCACGCATATCTACCGTGCCATCTTCTCTCATTTTTGGCTGTTTCAGGCGTTCTTTTAAGGTTAAAACATGAGATATCAGTTTGGCTGGCAAGCCATTTTCAGGTGGGCGACCTTGGGCAATGACCCCTGAATACTCAGCTCCAGGCTGAGCGTCGAACTGTTTAGATAACACTTTTTCTAAATATGCTTGTTTATAGCCTCGACACACGCCCGCTTTTACAATAATTTTTTTTGCTTGATCTAGGCTTATCAGGCTGCCGCCTTTTGCAGTGGTAAGCTTGGCGGAGGCTTGCATTTTATCCTCTGAGATCGAAATGGATAATTCAGCGTCTTTTTGTTTTGCTACGAGTAGTTGTTGTTCAGACACTTCACTTTGAAAATATGCGGCGATAGAATCATGATCTACCTCACAGTCAGCGTAAGGAGAGCACTCTAGTGCCTCGACTATAAAAGCTTGGCTTGGTGGTGTTGCTGTTGCAACATCCATTAAAACTTGGCCATTTTTAGTGACTTTAAACACAGGCTTTTCCTTATCGACCGAGCGGCCTTTGCAAAAGGCTCGCAAAAAATCTAACTCTTGTAAGCTTGCAACCGTATTGCCTCTCTTAAACCCTCGATTAAAAGGGGTATTATTCGTAAGACAGGCATGAGCCAGATAAATTCCATCACCACTCTAACTAAGCGGTTTTGTCTGTTTAAAATTAATTAGTGCCAATGAGCTGGTTTATCTTATGACTCACTTCCAGCTTGCTTAATTAATATTATGTAGTCAAGTGGTTAAGATCAAAGTTCAAAGTGCAAATAAAACATTTTTTATAGATAGGCGGCGGAGTGTTTGAATTGATAGGGCATAAAAAAGCCCGCGTATTGCGGGCTTATTGTTGAGTTTAGTAAAAGTGCCTAATTAGTTGAGGGCAGTTCCATGATGCCGTCAATTTCGATTTGGACATTTTTGGGCAACTCATTCACCCCAATCGCAGCACGTGCTGGGTAAGGGGTTCTGAAATACTGACTCATGATTTCGTTTACTGTTGTAAAGTTGCTCAGATCAGTCAAAAAGATATTTACCTTGACCATATCCTGAAGCTCACCGCCTGCGGCTTCACATACGGCCGAAAGGTTTTTAAATACCTGATGTGCCTGCTCAGAAAAATCTTCAGAAATGACTTCCATAGTCTTCGGTACGAGTGGAATTTGGCCAGATAGATATACAGCAGTTCCCACTTTAATAGCTTGGTTATATGTCCCAATAGCTGCCGGAGCTTCATCAGTCGATATGATAGCTTTAGTCATAATTCTTTCCTTTAGCGTTTACGATAAACGCGTTGTACATCTGGCATTACTCGGATTTTTCGCATGATATTTGCGACATGGATCCTATCTTTTACTGTAACGCCGAGATCAATAATATACAGATTGCTTTCTTTTTCTTCGGTTGCAATCTCAACGATATTTGCCTGTGCACTGGCAACGACATTGGTCAATTTGGCAAGCGCACCCTGATGATTAATAATTTCAACACGTAAAGCGGCAATATATTCTTTTTCAGGGTTATCTTCCCATTTCACCACACAGTATTTGGCACGTTCGCTTTCCCAGCCTTTGATATTACGACACTCTTGTCTATGCACCATCAGCCCTTTACCTTGGCTGACATAGGCTGCGATGGCATCGCCAGGTACGGGTCGGCAGCACTTAGCATAGGTGACGAGCATGCCTTCAGTTCCAATAATGGCCGCCTTTGCCTGTTTGGCAAAGTTTTCTATACCGTCATCGGCTTGAAGTAGTCTCTTGGCTATTAAAACGCTCATGATATTACCATTGCCAATTTCCACAAGCAGCTCAAGTAGCGTGTTTAGGTTATGCTCCTCAAGTACATGTCCTATGTGTTCAGCAGGAATATCATCTAGCTTTTGCTCACCAAGCGCTGAATCTAGAAGGCGTCTACCTAATTGAATTGACTCTTCTTGGTGTTGGCTCTTCAAGTAATTTCGTACGCCCAATCTGGCTTTACCTGTGACAATAAAGTTTAGCCAAGTGGCGTTTGGATGGGCCCCAGAACTTGTAATTATCTCCACAGTCTGGCCTGTATCAAGCTCTTTACTGAGAGGGTATGGTTTACGATTAACACGGGCCCCCACACATGTATTACCCACATCGGTATGAACCGCATAAGCAAAATCAACCGCAGTGGCGCCCATTGGAAGCTCGATAATACGGCCATCTGGGGTGAAGACGTAAATTTCTTCTGGGAAGAGTTCCGTTTTTACGTTTTCTACAAATTCAAATGAAGAGCCTGCGCTCTGTTGCAGCTCTAACAAGCTTTGCATCCATTGACGAGCACGCTGCTGAGCAGTGTGACCGGCGCTGTCACCAGCTTTTTTATACATCCAGTGTGCAGCGACCCCTTTGTCAGCCATATGGTCCATATCGTGAGTACGGATTTGAATTTCGACAGGGATACCGTGCGGCCCAACTAGGGAGGTGTGCAGTGATTGATAGCCATTGGTTTTAGGTACGGCTATGTAATCTTTGAAGCGAGTCTCAATGGGTTTATATAAATTATGAGTAACGCCAAGAACACGGTAGCAAGTATCAATATCATCAACATTGATCCTAAACGCGTAGATATCCATTACTTCATTGAATAGAAGTTCTTTATTAAGCATTTTTCGATAGATACTGTAAAGGTGCTTCTCTCGACCTTTGACTGACGCAGAAATACCCGCTTCTTCCAATCTTGATTCAATTTCAGTTTGGATGTTACTAATAACTTCTTTTCTATTACCACGAGCTTTGGCGACTTCTGACTTCAATGCGCGATGACGCATTGGATACAATGCTTGGAAACCTAAATCTTCGAGCTCATTTTTGATATCATGAATACCCAAACGGTTCGCAATTGGTGCGAATATTTCAAGGGTTTCTCTGGCAATTCTTCTGCGCTTCTCAGGTCTTAAAAACCCTAAAGTGCGCATATTGTGGGTTCTATCAGCAAGCTTAATCAAGATAACGCGAATGTCCTGCGTCATTGCCATGATCATTTTACGATAGTTCTCGGCTTGAAATTCTTTTTTGTCTTTAAAGTCGAGTTTGTCTAATTTACTGACGCCCGCAACAAGTTCAGCTACGGTTTCACCAAATATTTCTGCCAAGTCTGCCTGACTAAAGTCTGTGTCTTCAATAACATCGTGCATTAATGCTGCCATCAGGGTCTCATGGTCTAGCTTCATGCTGGCAAGTATTTGCGTGACTTCTACTGGGTGGGTGATATACGGTTCACCGCTTGAGCGAGTTTGTCCCTCATGCGCTTCACGAGCGACAACATAGGCTTTTTGCACCAGCTCAACGTCTTCTGGTGTTAAGTACTCTGAGATTTTTTTCTTGAGGCCTTCAAATAGATACATTCACACTCCAATGTTCCAGTGAAGTTAATAGATAGTTATTATTGAATATACGATGAATTGGCTCGGAAGCCAACGCAAAGGCATACTGCATTTGCAATATAATGAAAAAAAACGCCAGCAAAAGCTGGCGTTCATTCAAACTTTACTAAGACTTGGCATATATAGCCGTCTAAAAGTTTACTTTAGCGGTTACCACCAACGATGGCTGCTACTGCTGCTAGCTCAGCTGCCTCTTGGTTTTGTTGCTCTTCACGGTCGATCATGTCCAAAGAGTCTGTTGTTACTAGACCTTCTTCAATTTCACGTAGCGCGATAACAGTTGGCTTGTCATTTTCGGCTTCAACCATAGGGTCTTTACCACCAACAGAAATCTGACGAGCGCGACGCGCTGCAACAAGGATTAAATCGAAACGGTTACCAATTTTATCTACTGCATCTTCTACAGTTACGCGAGCCATCGAAGCACTCCAAAAAAATTATACATTTAGCAAAGGGCTAGTTTACTGTAAAGTGCCCGCTTCGCCAAGTGAATGGTTAAAATTTATCGAAAGCAATTGCCATGGGGTGATTGCTTAAGTGTAATAATCAATTCTTAAGCTAACAGCTGTGCTATCAGATCTTGATGTCGAGTTTGTTGTGCTTTGGTCTGTAATCTCGCAGCAATAACAATGTGCTCTAACTCAGCCAGAGCGACATTGAAGTCATCATTGACAATCACATAGTCAAATTCATCATAGTGGCTGCTTTCTGACTTCGCTTCAGCCATTCTGCCCGCAATGACTTCTTGAGAGTCTTGGCCACGATTATTGAGGCGCTTTTCAAGCTCATTTTGAGAAGGTGGTAAAATAAAGATGGTTTTAACCTCTGGCATCAGGTCACGAACTTGTCTTGCACCTTGCCAGTCAATGTCCAAAAATACGTCAATGCCATTATTTAACTGATCTTCAATCGCTTGCTTTGATGTGCCGTAGTAGTTTTCAAATACTTGCGCCCACTCAAAAAAGTCACCCTTGTCAATTAAGGCTTTAAACTCATCAACGTTAACAAAGTGGTAGTGCTCACCATTATTCTCACCTGGGCGAGGCGCGCGTGTAGTATGAGAAACAGAAACTTTTATGTTTGCTTGTTTTTCCAGTAAAGCTTTGATTAAGCTTGATTTACCAGCACCTGATGGCGCAGATAAGATAAACAGATTACCACGTGTCATTGTCATAGTGAGACCTTTGTGTACTCAAAAGGAGATAAAATAGAGCCCGTTACTGCTCGTAAAAAAGCCCTATTTTAAATCGTTGAGTCCTGAGTTACCAGCGCAGTTATCCACGTAGCCTAAATCTGCTGACTAAAGTTGCCAGCTCTTCAGCTTGTTTATTCAGCTCTTGAGCCGAATGCGCAGCAACTTGGGTATCCTGTAAGGAGCTTTGACTCGACTGTTCTATTTGTGAAATATCCCGTGCCATTTCACTGGCAACCACAGACTGCTCTTCAGTTGCGGTTGCGATGGATTGGATCATCGCGGCGATTTCGCTGGCGCCAGTGACGATGCCTTCAAGCTGAGTCCCTGCATCTTCGGCCATGGTCACACTGTGATTTACCTGTGAAACGCTGTTTTCCATTGATTTTACTGCATGCTCAGTTTGAGACTGAATTGATTGCACCGTACTGACAACCTCTTCAGTTGCTTTCGATGTACGCTCTGCCAATGTTCTAACTTCATCAGCAACAACGGCAAAACCTCTACCTTGCTCACCCGCTCGAGCTGCTTCGATGGCGGCGTTCAGTGCCAGTAGGTTAGTCTGCTCTGCAATACTGCCAATTACGCCGATCACATTACCAATTTGGCTACTTAACTCGCCTAAATGGGTTACATTTTCTGATGTATCTTGAACTTCATTTGAGGCAGATTTAATTTTATCTACCGTTGACGTCACTGTGGAGCCGCCTTCTGATGCGAGATTACGTGCGCCTTCGGCATGGCTTGCTGCCACCTGACTCTGCGAAGCAACTTCAGATACCGTTGCACTCATCTCTTCTATCGCCGTTGCAACTTGTGTTGATTGATCTGCCGAGGCTTGGCTGCGAGAGGCTATCTGGTTGTTTGTATCTGCTATGTCGTTACTTGATGTTTTGACATCATTGACCACATTGCTGATAGCTTGCAGTAAGTTATTAAGGGAGTTGGACATTTTATTGGTTGCCTCTGCGAGGCTATCAATTTCATCTTTGCCTTGGTGCTGAATGAGAGGTTTAGAAATATCGCCCTCGCTGATCCCTTCGGCAATAATAAGTACCTCACTTAAGCGCGTGACAATCGAGCGGCTGATCACATAAGCCACTGCAATTGCTATGACAGCTGCAATCAGGGTGATCATAATGATGATCACGAGTGTGGTATTGAGCCCTTCTACTAAGTGGTCTAGCGCATTGGTGGCATCGACCTTTTCTTCTTCACTTGAGACACTCAAAATATCAGACAACTCAACCATTTGTCTGGACGTTAAATCTCGGAGTTTTTGCTGTGCTTTAACGTAGGCTGTTGAATCATAAGTTCTAAAAACGTCTTTCGCTTCGCTTTGAATCTCGGCGAACATCTCTTCAATACGTGCAATGTCGCGTAGCTCATTTGGTTTTTGCTCTAATGGCTTCAATAAATTCAGGTAATTTCGAAAGCTTTGCGCATCATCATTAAAGTCGGCTTCTGCGGCAGGTGCGCCAGTCGTATGAGAAATGATAGCTGCAATCATATCCCCGGCTTCATCTACGAGCTCAAGATAATAGCGCACACCCGGTAAGTCATCATTGAGCGATTCTTGTAAATCGGAGGATTTCAAAGCGTCGTTAAATTCTTGCTCTTTGAGTGAGTCGAGCAAATCTTCCAGCTCTTCACCAGTGCCTTTGTCTAGTTTATCAACTCGCTCTTTGACTTGTGCGTAGGCTCTTGGGTCGTATTTGGCGAATATTTCATTATTTACATCGCGGTGAAACTTTTCTGCAAGTTCCATGATGCGCGCCATTTTCTCACGGTCTGATTGCTTTGCAGACTCATACCCGTATAACTCTTTTTGTGTGGTTTTAAAGCGCTCGAATAGTTGGTTAAACTGCCCAGCTTTACTCACATCCCCGTTAAGGTATTCAAGTGCGGTATTGTTGAGTTGATATTCAAGGTGCAAAAGTCGGTTATAGAGGATCATACCCGGCAAATCATCACCTTTAACCTCAAATGCGCGTGCAGTTTCTGTGGAGACCTTAAACCAGACGACAGTGCTTGAAAACACCATCAAGGCGATAAGGCAACCAAAGGCCAAATATAGCTTTTTGCTTAAGTTCATATTGTTACCCAAGAAAGTTGTTTACTCCAATTCCCTGGAATATCAAATTTGCCTACCCAAATTATTATTTAAGGTTAAGAAAATTGCGAATTTGGGAATTAATTTCTCAATTGATTGTTTCGTATTCAGCTATGAAGTGATTCATAATTATCTATTCGAGGGACGCAGCTTATTTATAATTGGCATAGAGAGCGGGACTATTGCTTGTTTTTGAGGCGACGGGCAATACTTTTAGTCACTGAAGTGAGATAACAAATAGCCTGAATTATTGCACTCTGGTGCATGTGCCAAGCCTTTTAATATTAAGCGCTATAGATGAGACGCGACTACTTTTTTGCAGGTTAAGGCCATATCATTAGAAAAAACTAAACCAGTGCACGGGCTCTTGGAAGGGGAGGGTTATTGGTTAAAAATATTACCTTAAGACTCATTGTAGATTTACTAACTAAGGCGGCCTTTATAAAGCCTGTTATCAGTGTCTGGAAGATTAATATGTAAATTTTCATAAGAGTAAGCATTAAAACACGCGCTTACTCTTAAAGTCAGGCTACTAGCTCTTTAATGCTTGGCTGGTTTATCAATCAGTTCGCAGCCAACTTGGGCTGATGCCTGAGATCTTTCTGGTAGCTTGGGAGAGCCTGCGTGTCCGGTTCCCCCTTTGATATATTTTAACAGGTCAGTTTTCAGTGATTTCATAATTCAATTCCCTAGAATTAGCCTGTTTTGCATAAGTTAAAAAGCACCCACACAAGACAAGCTTGGTCAATAATATAGTGTTATCTCGTACGTACAGCTTTATATAGGCGTTATCAATCCAATAGTATTTATAGGCCAGTACTTCAATCCAAGTAATCAAGTTAACGAACACAGATATTCCAACTAAGAGTATTATCGTACATTCTTGTACCGTTAATCTTTGCTTTTTATAGATTTCTAAATAAAAGCTGATGTTGGTTTTATTGTAAATAAGCAACGCCAAGTTTCTACGGTAAATGATTGGAAATGTAAATACAATAGCCATGAATGCTTCAAAAATGTAAAAGTGAGTATTCCAGTTCACAGTTATTTGAAACATTGCCAAGTTGACAACGATAAAAGTTAAATAGCAAAAAGTGAACCATCTTGCTGTCGCTATTTTCCAGCTCAATAACAAACTAAATGAGACAACCAATGGAAATATATGGTCAAAAATTGAATGAATATCGTACATCGCTATTGCTCTCTTTCCTGCTGCTTTTGTGTTGAATCCGTTGAGGTCGAAGACTTAAAATCAAACACACTGCTTAAATCCTTGCCAAATATTAGAAATAGCTCAAACAACTGAGTAAAGGTCATATCCGTTTTACCGGATTCATAATTACTGATGGTTGCCTGATCGACACCGAGCTTTCTGCCCAACTGTTCCTGAGTCCACTTTTTTTCTCTGCGTAACTGTCGCATAGAGCGCTGCACATAAACGCGAAAATTCTCTGTTTTGATCCTTCTAGTGCTACCTAACACACCTTGTTACCTCTTCCTTAATCCGTCAGCGTAACATATCAATAGACATTATTTTCATCAACTAATTTTTAACAAAACCCCTTTAAAATTAGCATTTTATAAAAGTATTAATAAAAATAGGCGTAAGATTCAATACTTATTATAAGTAGTGCGCTTTTTTGCTTTTACTTGTTAATAAAAAAGAAGTAGCAGAGCTTTGAGGGGGCAATTCACATTTGAAGGAACACAGGCTGATGAGAGTTATATGGTCAAATCATAAAGTGCGCTTAAACTAAACAGGCATTAAATTGCTATTACTTTTACTCTGAGATCCGCGTCCCTATTTATATTGGGCATAACTCCGTAATCTTCAGGAATGCAGTGGTCGTAATATCATGTAATACCAAGCCAATCGGGATTCTTCTAACCTGCCATTACTCAATGAACGGTAAACATGAGGAATAAACCGATGAAGGATGTATTTTTTGGACTAGCAGAACAATACGACACAGGCAGTATTCCCAACGTAGCAATCAATACTTCAGGTCAAGTACTTGAGGTACACAAGAACGAAGAAGGCTTTAAACTTTACTATCGCTTTGGCAACTTGAATAAAGCGACTGTAAACTGGGAGGCAAGTCACCATTACGATGATGGCAATACGCCTGCTGTCGCAATGAACAACCGCGGTGTTGCAGTAGAAGTTCATAAAAATCAAGCAGGCTCTTCGCTGTATTATCATGTGGGGGATGTATCCTCAAACGGTGTAAGCTGGCATAGTTCCCACAAATACGATAGTGGTATTGAACCCAATGTTGCGGTTAATGACGATGGCATTGTTGTAGAAGTTCATAAAACGCAAAGCCCTTTTAGCAACGGCCTTTACTATCATGTGGGGCAGGTTAACGGTAGCAAAGTTGACTGGCATTCTAGCCACGAATACGATTCAGGTTCTGTGCCTCAGGTCGCCCTGAATAATAATGGTTATGTGGTTGAGGTACATCAGTCACAAAGCAAGTCAAAAGTCTGGTATCACGTTGGTCGCGTAAATGGCAGCAAAATTGATTTTGGAAGCAGTCATGAATTCGGCTCTGGGACAGCGCCAAGTGTTGCATTGACCGACGATGAAACAGTGATTGCTGTGTGGAGTCAAGGCGGAACACTGTATCAGCGCAAAGGCCAAATTAGTGGCACTCAAATTGATTGGCAAAGTGATGCTGTTGAATTTGATGATGGTCAACGCCCTTCTGTTGGCATTGCCAATAACACCGCAGTACAAGTGCACCCTTCAGAAACAATTTTATACGGATTGTGGTATTCCACGTCCATACTTACAAACCGAGCATCATGGATGCAAGATCGATTAAGCGAGCTGGGTAACAAAAGCATATCTGAATTAGCCCTACCAGCTTCGCACGATTCCGGTATGTATAAAGGTGGATTGGCTGTATTTGGCAAAACGCAAGACTTATCAATTAAAGGCCAATTAGAAGCTGGGGTTAGGTACTTCGATTTGCGCCCTAAATGGACAGGGAGTAAGTTTGTTATTTATCACGGCCCAATTACCGGACCAGACCTATCAGAAGTCCTTTCCGACATTCGCTCCTACTGTGAGCAAGGTCATAAAGAGCTTGCCATACTTAAGTTTTCTCACTTTGATGGCATCAATAGCGATAACTACCCAGCATTTCGTCAACAAGTTGAAGATGCAATTGGTGCGTGGATGGTTAAATCTAAACCTGAAGGTAAGCGTTTGGCTGAAGGCACGCTAAATGACTACGTTAACGACGGCACAGCCATGATGGTCGCCATTGGTAATGATTTATCGATTAATCAGCCACAGCAAGGCTTTTGGGTTTACAAAGATTGGGACTCTAGCTCTGTTGCTAAAGCCGATCTCACCGTATTTGATGAGTATTCTGATACCATTAGTTTTAGTACGATGAAGCAAGATCAGTTCAAGAAATTTGAGGAATTTACTGGCCAATGCAAGAAAGACCCAAGTGTCCCTTGTGACCTATTTTTACTCTCATGGACACTTACCCCACCAACCGCGGTATGGCCGATTTCCAAAGAAGCTAATCGGGCATTAGGAAGCGCAATGGTAGAGCTACCCGTAAAAAACCAATACGGAAAGATAGTAAACCTGCTTTATGTGGATTATGTGGAGTACGCCCGAGCTACTGATGTGGCAATCGCTCAAAACAACACAAATCAGCTTTAAAGTTGTTTGTTAGGTAACAGGAAGGAGTAAAAGACTCATGTCTTTTGCTTCTTCCCATTTTACGGGCCGCGTAACGGTCACTTAGGTTGAGCTCGATCTTAAATACTTGGTTATTAATTACTACCGGAAGTTTTGCTTGGTTGTTCTTCATCAATTTGGGCGAGTTTATTGACGAGTTAGTTTAGTAATTCTAATCATCTGTGCTCGAGAAGTGGATGAAACAGAAATAAAAAACACAGTGTCATAAAAACAAAACCCCGCATTAGTAGCGAGGTTTCTTCAGCTGCATATGAGCTTTTTAAAGCCTTGGTAGGCTTTTATTCAATATTCTGAATTTGCTCACGCATTTGCTCTATCAAGACTTTAAGCTCGACGGCTGCGTTGGTGATCTCAGAGTTAATAGACTTAGACGCTAGGGTGTTTGACTCGCGGTTAAACTCTTGCATCATAAAGTCTAAGCGGCGGCCGCATGCGCCGCCCTTTTTGAGGATTTTATGGGTTTCTTTAACGTGCGACTTTAAACGGTCCAGCTCTTCGGCAACATCTTGCTTTTGTGCAAGATAAATAAGTTCTTGCTCAAGGCGAGATTCATCGATTTCGGCCTGTAGCTCTTCAAGTTTTTGAGTGAGTTTATCACGCTGCCATTTTGCGACTTCTGGCATATGACCTTCAACCACAGCAACTTGCTCTAAAATCGCATCTAAACGGGTTGTGATCATGGTTTCAAGGTTGGCACCTTCGCTGGCTCTTGCCGCTTTAAAGTCGGTGACTAATTCATTGAAACCTTCAAGCAGCGCGCCATTTACTTCGTCTAAATCGACTTCTTCTGCTTCCATTACGCCTGGCCAGCGTAAAATGTCAGCGGGGTTGATGTCGCCGCCACTGTGTGATTGAACCCACTTTGCGTTATCAATCAGTTGCTTTGCCAAGGTTTCATTAATTGACATTTGACCAACGTGCGCAGGGTTTGCTGCAAACTTTAAATAGACCTCAACTTTGCCTCGTTGTAGTTGTTTACGAAGGCGTTCACGTACTACTGGCTCTAGTGCCCTAAATTGTTCCGGTGCGCGGATAAACGTTTCAAGATAGCGTTGATTGACTGAGCGGATCTCCCAAACCCCAGTGCCCCAATCTCCTTTCACCTCTTTTCGAGCGTAGGCGGTCATACTATGGATCATATAAAGTTCCTATTTAATTAAGTTAGCGTGGCCATTATAGCCTAATAAAAACGCTGCTCGGTAGCTAAAGCTAAGATTTCTTTTGGTATTGCGTGGCATAGCGCAAAGGATCCCTTTATAATATTGCGAAACTTTGATGATAGGGGAACGTGGATGCGTCCAAGCGAAAGAACTGCGAATCAGATTAGACCTGTAACATTTACCCGTAACTATACAATGCACGCCGAAGGCTCGGTGCTTGTAGAGTTTGGTAATACTAAAGTGTTGTGTACAGCAACAGTGGAAGCGGGTGTACCGCGTTTTATGAAAGGACAGGGTAAAGGTTGGATCACCGCAGAATATGGTATGCTTCCTCGCTCTACTCATACACGTAATGGTCGAGAAGCTGCGAAAGGCAAGCAAGGCGGCCGTACAATGGAAATTCAACGTCTAATCGCACGAGCTTTACGCGCTGCGGTTGACTTATCTGCACTTGGCGAAAACACAATCACGATTGATTGCGATGTTTTACAAGCTGATGGCGGTACACGTACAGCATCAATTAGTGGCGCTTGTGTTGCACTTGTTGATGCTCTTACACACATGCGTGCAAAAGGTATGATCAATGCAAACCCGCTTAAGTTTATGATTGCGGCAATCTCAGTTGGTGTATACAACGGCGAAGCGATCAGTGACTTAGAGTACCTTGAAGACTCAGAAGCTGAGACCGATATGAACGTGATCATGACTGAAACGGGTAAGCTAATTGAAGTACAGGGTACTGCTGAGGGCGAACCGTTTTCTTTTGAAGAACTTGATGAGTTGCTAGCACTGGCTAAGCATTCTATTCGTGAAATCATCGATATTCAAAAACAAGCTTTAGCGTAAACATAAAAGGTTAGTTATGAAACAGTATCAAAAAGAGTTTATTGAGTTTGCACTTGAAAAGCAGGTGCTAAAGTTTGGTGAGTTTACGCTTAAATCTGGCCGTACAAGCCCTTATTTTTTCAATGCGGGTTTGTTTAATACGGGCCGTGACCTTGCGCGTTTAGGCCGCTTTTATGCAGCGGCGTTAGAAGATGCCGGTATTGAGTACGACGTCCTATTTGGCCCTGCGTACAAGGGTATCCCAATTGCAACAACGACTGCGGTAGCACTAGCAGATCACCACGATAAAGATGTACCTTATTGCTTTAACCGTAAAGAGAAAAAGCAGCACGGTGAAGGCGGCAACTTGGTCGGCTCTGAGCTTAACGGCCGCATCATGTTGGTTGACGACGTTATCACGGCAGGTACTGCAATTCGTGAGTCAATGGAAATAATCAAAGCCAACGAAGCGGACTTAGCAGGTGTACTCATTGCACTTGATCGCCAAGAAAAGGGTAAAGGTGAGCTTTCTGCCATCCAAGAAGTTGAACGTGACTTTGGTACTGAAGTGGTTTCTATTGTAAAACTGGCTGACCTAATTACTTATCTTGAGCAGCAAGGCAGTGCGTCTGAACATTTAGATGCCGTTAAAGCATATCGTGACCAGTACGGTGTAGCTTAATCACTCCGATTTAGAAAAATACCAGCCATAGGCTGGTATTTTTTTGTCTGTGCAAAACTGTTTTGCATACAAAGTCAGCCTAGGCTCATGGGAGTGTGTTACCCTAGGAGCAATTTTAATAACTAGCTGAACTTATGCATATTCATATTCTTGGGATCTGCGGCACCTTTATGGGTGGCATTGCAGCCATTGCGCAATCTTTGGGCCATAAAGTAACCGGCTCAGATCAAAACGTTTATCCACCAATGAGTACTCAACTAGAGGCTTTGGGCATTGAGCTAACTCAGGGCTACGACCCTGTACAGTTGGAGCCTCAGCCAGACGTGGTTGTTATTGGAAACGCAATGAGTCGTGGCAATCCGTGTGTTGAATATGTATTAGAAAAGGGCCTACCTTATACATCGGGGCCTGAATGGTTAAAGCATCATGTTTTACAAGATGCTTGGGTATTGGCGGTGGCAGGTACTCATGGCAAAACTACCACTGCCAGTATGTTGGCTTGGCTACTTGAGTACGCGGGGTTAAAGCCTGGATTTTTAATTGGTGGTATTGTTCAAAACTTTGGTGTGTCAGCACGAGTGAGCGATACGCCATTTTTTGTGATTGAAGCGGATGAATATGACACCGCATTTTTTGATAAGCGCAGTAAATTTGTTCACTATTTACCGCGTACGCTTATTTTAAATAACCTTGAATTTGATCACGCCGATATTTTTGCTGATTTAAACGCGATTCAAACCCAATTTCATCATCTGATCAGAACCTTACCAGGCCAAGGCAAAGCTATTTACCCAGAACAAGATAGTGCAATTAATGACGTACTGGAACGCGGTTTTTGGAGTCAAAAAGAATCGCTAGGTAAAGATTGGTCGTATCAACTATGCAATCCAGATGGTAGCCGCTTTAAAGTGCTGCTTGAAGGCAAGGTTGTTGGTGAGGTGAATTGGCAGGCTATTGGCGAGCACAATGTAAAAAATGCCATCATGGCGATTGCCGCAGCCCGTCATGTTGGCATTCCTGTTGAAGTCAGTGTTGAAGCGTTAGGTCTTTTTAAGTCGCCAAAAAGGCGGATGGAATTAAAAGCGGATATTGCCAATATTCGTGTGTACGACGATTTTGCTCATCACCCTACAGCGATTGAAACAACATTGGCAGGTTTAAGAGCCAAAGTCGGCGATGAAGAAATCATTGCGATTCTTGAGCCTCGCTCCAATACCATGAAAATGGGAGTCCATCAGGAGACGTTGATGAATGCACTCGAGGCAGCTGACAAAGCATTCGTCTATGAACCTGAAGGTCTATCTTGGTCTCTGAAAGATGCTGCGACGAAAGCGGGGCGTCAGTGTTTTTCAAATACAGACGACATCGTGGCCGAAGTCATAAAGCAAGCAAAGCCAAACCAACATATATTAATCATGAGCAACGGCGGATTTAATGGCATACATGAGACCTTAATCGCCGAGCTTAACAAGGTAATGTCATAATCACATGTCAAAATATAAAGATCCCATCACGTTAGCGTTTAGCGGTGCATCGGGTGCACCTTATGGTTTACGCCTATTAGAAGTACTGGTTGAACTTGATTATCAGGTTTATGTACTTATATCTAGTGCAGCACGGGTAGTATTAGACACCGAGTCTAATGTCAAACTCTCTGGCAATGAACACAAAGCAACTGAGCAGTTAAGTGCACTTTGCAAAGCCAAAGAGGGCCAAATTCAAGTATTTGGTAAAGATAATTGGTTTAGTCCTGTGGCATCGGGCTCGGCTGCACCCAAGAAAATGGTTGTTTGCCCATGCAGTGCCGGCAGTGTCTCTGCAATTGCTTTGGGTGCTTCAGATAATTTATTGGAGCGCGCGGCAGATGTGGTCATCAAAGAAAGAGGACAGCTCATCTTAGTGCCACGAGAAACGCCATTTAGTCCGATCCATTTGGAAAATATGCTTAAGCTGAGCCAGTTAGGTGTCACGATTATGCCAGCTGCACCAGGGTTTTATCACCAGCCTCAGTCTATCGCAGATTTAGTGGACTTTATGGTGGCGCGTATTTTAGACCATTTGAATATTGAACACACACTCGCCAAACGCTGGGGTTATGGCGATTAAAAACAGTGAAATACACATCTAGGGGATTGGGGATCCAAATTAAATGACAACTGCATTAAGTATAAAAGGCTTAAAAAAAGTCTATAAAAACGGTGTCGAAGCGGTAAAAGGGATTGATTTAGAAGTAGAGCAGGGTGACTTTTTCGCGCTGTTAGGCCCAAATGGAGCTGGGAAATCGACGACTATCGGAGTGATAGCTTCACTGGTAAACAAGACTGATGGTGAAGTAAAAGTATTTGGCCACTCAATTGATACCGCACTCGAAGCGGCTAAATCTGAGCTTGGTCTGGTGCCACAAGAGTTTAACTTTAGTCAGTTTGAAACACTGAACCAGATTTTGGTGAATCAGGCTGGTTACTATGGTGTACCTCGCCAAGCCGCTCATGAGCGTGCCGAGAAATACCTCAAACAACTAGGTTTGTTTGATAAAAAAGACAAACAAGCGCGGACATTATCGGGTGGTATGAAGCGCCGTCTGATGATCGCACGTGCGCTGATGCATGAACCAAAACTGCTGATTTTGGATGAACCAACAGCGGGTGTCGATATAGAACTAAGACGTTCTATGTGGGACTTTTTGCGCGAAATCAATAGCCAGGGCGTGACGATTATTTTGACTACGCACTACCTAGAAGAAGCGGAGCTATTGTGTCGCAATATCGCCATCATTGATAAAGGCGCCATTGTTGAACATACAACGATAAAAGCGCTTCTGGCCAAATTAGACAAAGAAACTTTTGTTCTTGATTTAAAGGCGCCGATTAAGCCTGTGTCACTTGATGGTTACCAATTTACGCTGGTTGACGACCACACCCTTGAAGTTGAGGTCGAAAAGTCACAAGGGCTGAATGGGGTATTTACTCAGCTCAGCGAGCAGGGCAATACGGTGTTAAGTATGAGAAATAAGGCGAATCGATTGGAAGAGCTTTTTGTCAGTCTATTAGAGCAGGGGCGCAGTGAATGAGTATTTTAAAATATCGGGTTGCACTTAAGAGTATCTGGATAAAAGAGTGTATTCGCTTTTTACGTATTTGGGTGCAAACGCTCGTCCCACCTGCTATCACGATGACGCTGTACTTTATTATTTTCGGCAGCCTTATCGGCTCTCGAATTGGCGAAATGGGTGGGTTTGGCTACATGGAGTTTATTGTGCCGGGCCTTATCATGATGTCGGTGATCACCAACTCATACTCCAATGTGGCGTCTAGCTTTTATTCTACTAAGTTTCAAAAGAGCATCGAGGAGCTTTTAGTCGCACCGGTGCCTAACTACGTTATTGTACTTGGTTATATGGGCGGCGGCATGGCGCGAGGTATGCTCGTAGGACTTATTGTGAGTATCGTGAGTTTATTCTTTGTGGATATTCAAATTCACAATATAGCCGTGATAGTTGCGACCGTCGTGTTAACGTCTGCGGTGTTCGCTTTAGGTGGACTTATCAATGCGGTGTATGCGAACAGTTTTGATGATATTAGTATTATCCCTACCTTTGTTTTAACGCCACTGACGTACTTAGGCGGCGTGTTTTACTCCATTCAGCTGCTGCCTGAATTTTGGCAAGGTGTGTCCCAAATCAACCCAATTATTTATATGGTTAATGCGTTTAGATACGGCTTTTTAGGTGTCTCTGACGTCGATATTTACGTCGCCTTTACCGTTCTAATCGGCTTTATTTCAGTGTTATTTACGATTGCATTGACGCTGATAAAGCGAGGAGTTGGTTTAAGACATTAATTAAAAGCAGAGCAATCGCTCTGCTTTTTGCTTTTGTAGCCTCTATTTTATCAACGCCCTATTTACTTTACTCTCCAAGCTTCTAAAATTGGCCCCATTTACAGATAAAAAATACGAGTACCATGGCTGACGCAAACTCTCGAAGTATCACAACAAACCAAACTGGGTTGCATGAAAAGTTGGACGAAATTGTTCAAAAACATCTCAATGCAGAGTTCAAAAAGCCCATTGCCGAGCATACATTAAACGCATTTAATGAAGTTAATGAAAAGGTACAAGCTTTTGCTGGTCCAATTATATTGGACTCATGTTGTGGTGTCGGTGAGAGCACAGCAAATCTCGCAAAAAAACACCCTGAAGCCCTCGTCATCGGTATTGATAAGTCTTCCCATAGGCTCGATAAGCATGACGTAGAATATAAGCAAGACGAACATGGCCAGTATATTCTGGTGCAAGCTGACTTGAATGATTTTTGGCGCTTGGCTTGCGAAGCTCAGTGGCAGCCAACCCATCACTATTTGCTTTACCCCAATCCTTGGCCGAAGTCTAAACATATTCAGCGCAGATGGCACGGTGCCGCTGTATTTCCATTTATCGTCAAGCTAGGCGGCTGTTTAGAGGTACGGAGTAATTGGGATATTTATGTAAAAGAATTTGCGCGAGCGCTACATTTGGCTGGAATTCAAACGCAAGCTGAGGCCTATCATAGTGACGATGCGATTACGCCATTTGAAAGAAAGTATTGGGCCAGTGGCCAATCGAGTACGCGCCTTATCGTAGATATTAAGCCGTCATAAAATAGGCACCTTAGGTGCCTATTTTAGCTATGATCAGTGATGAAAAGCTGGTGATTCTTGCTGTTCTTTTATATGTGGTGCAGCGGCACCAATATAAGAGCCCTCAAACATAGTGATATGAGTTTCTTTGAGCTGTTGCAACTGCGCTTTATTGGTGATCCCAGACACAATTAACGAAATTTCGCTATTCTTGCACTGCTCTCCAATATGTTTAACGAGCCCTTTTACTTGTGGGTTGTCAGCCAACTGCTCAACCAAAGTTTCTTCTAACTTCACAGCATTGATAGACATTTTCAGCATACGACTGATAGTAAGTAAGCCACTATTTCGGGAATTGACCAAGATATTGACCCCTTTACTACGCAAAATACTAATAATTGCCGACATATCGTTAAACTGGCTGATAAGTGCTTGCTCATCTAGTTCAAAAGTGATCAGGCTGGGCTGTGGATAGCGATTAATAGCTTGGCTAATACATTCCATCATTTGTGGGTCGCTCAAGTCCTGAGGCGTGAGGGCAAGGCTCCAAGCAATATTGGTTTTTCTGAATTGCGTAACGCACAACTCAAGCATCTGTCTTGTCAGCTGAGAGTTTAAGCGCGAGTGTTTAATGACCTCGCCAAATGCTTGGGACTTGAGTATCACACCTTGTTCGGTCAGCACTCGGGGCGCGCAGTGGTATTGCACAATTTTTCCATCTTGAATGCGAGCCCGAGGCGTAAAATATGGAATGATGCGGTGTTGATCAAAGGCACTTTGTACTGTCTTCGCAATGGCTAGATTGGACTCTTGAAGTAACTTTGTTTTTTGCGTTTGCTGACCATAGATATAAGTCGTTTGATACAGCTGTTGTGCTTGTCTACAAGCGATAAATGCGTTTTCTAGAAGTAGATTTTTGTTGCCCTTGGCTATGCCCGCTTTGATTTGTATATATAAAAGAGGGTCTTCCAAAATGGGGCGTGAAAAAGGAAATTCAGATATCAAATTGTTTAAGTAGTGCTCTCCATTTGGTGTATCGCACATTAACACAAGCTTGGATGTGGCGAGTCGATACACTTTAAATGGTTTGGTAAAACCCTGAAAATAGTTCATTACGTTTTGAATGACCTTATCGCCGACGGCTGCACCATAAAAGCTAATAATCTCCTCAAGCTCGCAAATGGAAATGATAGCAAGGCTTAAATGTTGGCGTTTTGAACGCTGTAAATCTTGCTCTAATGCAAGACGATTGGCAAAACCTGTTCTCGCATCTGTAGTTAAAGTGCGTCGGTAGACCAACAAGTACATGCCGGCTACCAACAGCGCTATACAAAAGAAGAAACTAGCGGAGAGCGCAGCTTGAGTCACGTTGTCTTGAAGTTGCTCTTCTATATGAGAAATGGTGATATCAGCGCCCGTCAGGTAAATTTGTCCTTGTGGCGTGATATGCGGCACAAATATCGTCTTAAAGTGCCCCCATTTATCCTGTGATATTTCAAAAACTTCTTTTGTTGAGCGAAATGCCCCTTTGTTTATTGTTGTTGCTTCGGGGTAGATATCTCTAAATTGTGTGACATCACCATTGGTAATGTCATCAACGGTGTAACTTGAGGCTGTAAAGCGCACATGTGGAGAGTCATATACCATGGTATACACATACTCGACCCCTACAGCTCGTGCTAGTTTGGTGAGCTGTTCGCTCACTTGTTTAAATTCAGCTTGGCTTACCGTATTTAAATCATCGTGATATTGGGCACCGACAAATAAGTTGGCACTTTGTGCTGCAGTACGCAGCCGTTTGTCGATATCTTCCATGATCACAGTTTTGGTATTGTGGTAGGTATAGTAAACGTAGCCTGCCAGAGATATTACGAAGGTGAGAAAACCCACTAAGACCCATGTGAAAGATAGGGTACGATGAGCAAAGTTCCATTTATTCATTGCAATTCCGCTTGCCTGAGCATAAACAATATCGCAAATTTTATAGCCTCGTAGGGTATTTTACAAAGTATTTCATAAAATGCCGGGACATTATGTTCCTAAAAAGCTCTATTTCGTTTATTTATACGGAAAATAGCCATTAAGGTTACTTTTTTGCATCGCATTTGCAGACATTTTGACAACTTTAAAGTAGAGTTAGTCATTTCGTAATAAATTAGCAAGGTAGATGTGCCTATCAGACGCAGCCTCGAGGCGCACACATCTACTTACTCTTTTGTGATTGGGAATTAGAATGGGTCCAAAGCGTTGTGCAGTCGCTTCTGAAGAAAGCTTAATGCGAATTTTTACAGTACCAGAAGCGCCTGGCTCTACACTCAGCAAAATAGAACAAGAAATCTCACATAACCTTGCTGGGTTTTTGAATGAGAACATTGCTGCTGTTGAGAAGCCTTTACACGAGATAGAGAAAGATTTTCAAACTGCTGCTATCCCTGAAGAGCCGACTTTTGTATCGGATTATGCTCAAGATATCATGGAGCAACTAGTTGCGCACTCGGTGCATACCGCGTCCCCCAGCTTTATTGGTCACATGACTTCAGCATTGCCACACTTTTTACTGCCTTTGTCAAAGTTAATGGTGGGGTTAAACCAAAACCTCGTAAAAATTGAAACTTCTAAAGCGTTCACACCGCTTGAGAGGCAGGTGCTTGGAATGATGCATCACTTAACCTATGGGCAAGGTGATGAGTTTTATCAAAAATGGATGCACAGCGCGAAAAATGCACTCGGTGCATTTTGCTCCGGTGGCACCATTGCCAACATTACAGCACTGTGGATCGCCAGAAACCGTTTATTAAAACCCGATGGTGATTTTAAGGGAATATCTTCTCAAGGTATGTTTGCCGCGATGATGCATTATGGCTACAAAGGGTTAGCGGTATTAGTGTCTGAACGCGGGCACTATTCATTGGGAAAAGCGGCTGATGTGTTAGGGATAGGACGTGAGAATTTCATTGCCATTCGTACAAATAAAAACAATAAAGTCGACATGCTCGCGATGCGTGAAAAAGCACGTGAACTAGAAGCGCAAGGGATTAAAGTAATGGCCATCGTGGGTGTGGCAGGCACCACTGAAACTGGTAGTATCGACCCGCTCAATGACATGGCGCAATTATGCGAAGAATTGAATTGTCATTTCCATGTGGATGCTGCGTGGGGTGGGGCAACATTACTTTCTAATACTTATAGGCATCTCTTATCTGGGATTGAAAAAGCGGACTCGGTCACGATTGATGCTCATAAGCAGATGTACGTGCCAATGGGCGCTGGTATCGTACTATTCAAAGATCCAGCAGCCACTGATGTGATTGAGCACCATGCCGAATATATTTTACGTAAAGGGTCGAAAGACTTAGGTAGCCACACATTAGAAGGAAGTCGCCCTGGCATGGCCATGCTGGTACATGCCTGTTTGCAGGTTATTGGCCGCAAAGGCTATGAAATGCTGATCGATCACAGCATTGAAAAAGCGCACTATTTCGCAAAGCTTATTTCAGAGCAAGAGGACTTTGAACTTATTTCTCAACCTGAACTGTGCTTGCTAACTTATCGCTATGTACCAAAAGCAATTAAAACAGCACTTGAACAGGCTGATGCACAAGAAAAGTTAGATATCTATGCTGCGTTAAATCGCCTGACGGCAAGTATGCAAAAAAGACAGCGTGAAACTGGGCGTTCGTTCGTATCTAGAACCCGATTAACACCAGAGCAATATGAAGGGCAACCAACGGTGGTGTTTAGAGTTGTGTTAGCTAACCCGTTAACTTCATATCAAATGCTGGGTGAGATACTAGAAGAACAACGAGAAATGGCGCAGCATGACCCCATTATGAAAAAGTATCTAAGTAAATATCTATGAGTCTAAAAAGGAGTACTTCACTCCTTTTTTTATGTCCGATTAAAAGTAATCAGTGATTCTTATTACTTACTTTTAAACATTGCTTCATGGCTACTTTCCTCTTATAAGTATTTTTCGATTGATAAATCAAGTATCTAGATTTGATATTCATACAGTTGATTAACCGCCTTCTGTAGTAAAGGTTGACCTATGGTCATTATTCTAGGAATAAGTTCCTCTAACAGGATAAAAATGGGTGATTTTTTATCTTATCGGCGTATTATTATTCAAAGCAGTAGCTTAGTTGTTATATCCAAGTATGGAAAATAGCTGATTGGGTGGAGCAAAGTGAATCAGCCGCTGTAGCTGGTAAGTTACGATCTAACTTGGAAACAAGTGCAACACTTGACGTATTTGGGTGATAAAATTGGCTGTAGACAGTAGAGAAAATGACGGTTTGTCTAACCATAGACATAATGAACTAACGCATGTAACGCAAAGGCTTCGACGAGTATTATCCAAAGAAGTTGATGTGTCCGTTGGTCACCAACAGTTTCTTGCTGACATTATTTTAGAAGGTAAAGCATTATTAGATGTTAGTCGTGTGTCCGTCTGGCTATTTGATGACGCAACGAACCCGACTAGATTAATCAACTACGCCAATACTGATTGGGACGGTTTAGTCTCAGGGCCACTCCCTGAACTTCAAGTTACTGACTATCCTATTTATTTTCGTACTATTGTCAGCGGTGAGACCATTTCTGCGAGAGATGCGTTAACCGACTCTCGTACCACCGAATTCACCGAAGGCTATCTAAAACCGCAACAAATTGCGGCATTACTGGATACAGCAATTTTTCAAAATGGCTTAGCAATTGGTGTCGTATGTTGTGAAGGCCGTTTTGACCCGCGAGATTGGCTTTCATGGGAAGTTGTCGCAGCAGAACTGCTTGCCGATTGCTGTAGCCGCCGTTTGCTGGTTCATGAGCTGTGGCAAATGCAACAGCAACTAACCGAAATGGCCTTTCAAGACGTCCTAACGGGTTTGAAGAATCGCCGTTATTTAATGGATTATGCTAAAAGTGAAATGAGCCGCCATCAACGCGCAGATAGACCATTAAGTTTGTTAATGATCGATTTAGATAGATTTAAAGGGATCAATGATAAATATGGTCATGATGGGGGGGATGAAGTGCTTAAGCGCTTTTCAGACTGTTGCACTAACCTTGTACGAGCAGAAGATTGTGTGTGCAGGCTAGGTGGCGAAGAGTTCATTATTTTGCTTCCAGAAACAGAAGTGGCATTGGCAATGAATGTTGCGCAGCGACTAAAAGAAGAAGCGGCTGCGCTTAAAGTACCGTATGAAGGGCAAGACATCACTTTCACAGTGAGTATCGGGGTCGCAGACGTCAATTTAAATATGCCGTTTAGCAAGTCACTCAAAGCAGCCGATCAAGCTGTTTATCAAGCTAAGGCTGCTGGTCGCGACCAAATTAAGTTGGCGTTGTAGCTCCGTTTATCTAGAGTGATTTAAAAGGGCTTTCAGCTTTGCAGGCTTCAGCGGTTTAGTTAAATAGTGTATATGGTTGTCTTTGGTCTCGGCTTTGAGAGATTGGTCACGCACGGCCGTAATCAGTACTGCTGGGATGTCGCTTTGCCATATCTCTCGCAGTGTTTTAATCAAGGTAATCCCGTCACAGTGTGAATCTAGTTGGTAGTCAACAAGCAGCAAATCAGGGGCTTTGTTATCCTTTGCATATTGAATTGTTTCATCTACTTGGCTAAACAACTCATGTTGTAATTGCCACTTATTCAATAAGCTAGACATGGCAGATAAGTTATTAGGATCATCATCAATAGCGATAATTTTTAGCTTTCGTTTGCTGTCGGTTTGATTCACTTTGGTTGGTGCAACAATTTGGCTGTGATCGCCAAGCGGTACATCAATGTAAAAGCGACTCCCCTTTTTAGGAATTGATTTCATAGCCAGTGGAATACTCATTAAATCGCACAACCGTTTAACCACGCCAAGCCCTAAACCGACCCCTCTATTATCACCAGCCTCAATGCGGTAAAAGTCATTAAAGATTTTTTGTTGCTCGTGAAGGGTGATCCCCGGTCCGGTATCCCATACTTCAATGCGTAAACTGTGCGCGCGTTTTCTACAGGCAATTAATACGCAGCCCGAATCAGTGTACTTCACTGCATTTGAAACCAGGTTTTGCACTACTCGGCGCAGATAAGTGATGTCGCTATGTACTGTTAAGGTACAGTCTCTCACTCTGAGCTTTAAGCCTTTCTCTTGGCAGATGATTGCATATTCATTTTCAAGCGGTGCCAAAATATCGCTGATTTTAAAATGACGGGGAGTCGGCTTCATGGCCCCTTGCTCTAATTTCGCAATATCTAACAGTGATGACATTAAATGGACGGTGGAATCTAAGCTATCACCAAGCTTGTGTAGGTTACTTTGTTCGGTTTCAGGTAAGTGTTTTTCCTCGATGGCACCGAGATACAGTCTTGCTGCATTCAGCGGTTGTAAAATATCATGGCTTGCGAGAGCCAAAAATCGTGTTTTACTTTCATTTGCTCGTTCCGCTTCTTTTTTGGCCGCGACGAGGTCCTGCTCGATTTGTTCTCTGGTTGCTATCTGGGCTTTAAGATCCTGATTAATTGCTCGGATCTCTAGCATCCTAGCCTCAATACGATTCTCTAAGTCCATGTTAATTTCTTCCAATGCATTTTGTGTAGCCATATGCATCGTGATATCCGAAAAGCTCGTGACAAACCCGCCGCCAGGTAGGGGGTTTCCTGTCATTTCAAATACCTGTCCGTTTTCTCTATGACGAATATAGTGGTGAGGTGTCCCATTTTTGAGGTGTTGCACTCGTTTCTCGACTAACTTTTCAAGGGTCCCAGGCCCGCATTCACCCCGTTGCGCGTTATAGCGAATGACTTCTTCAATATCTTGACCAACTTGCAGGTAGCCCTTGGGGTATTCAAACATTTCATGGTAACGCTTATTCCATGCTACTAGTTTCAAGTCCTTATCCACCACCGAAATTCCGTGACTCAAATTTTCTAAAGACGTGAATAACAGATTCTGATTAAATTGTAATGCTTGAGTTGTTTCATCAAAGAACGTAACGACCTCTTCGAAAGCCATTTGCTTACCAGATGAAACTGTGTGAATTAAAGCCTGCGCGGAAGATGCACCAAGTACACCGGTCAGCGCACGCTCGCAAAAATTAATAAAGTCGGCAGTGGGAGAAGCATTGTTATCATCAATATCTTCATTAAGCGCATAGTGTCCTAGCAGCTGTTGGCTACGCTGGATACCAAGGAAGGTCTGTAGCAAGACTTTAAAATCGTAGACTGTTGCTTTAACTTCTTTATTGAGCTTTTTGGCCAATGCCGCCTGCTCCTTCGGTTTAACAAACGCTGTGGCCTGCAACTTATCAATTAAGCGCTCGTATGCCCCCAGTGAAAAGCTGATGTAACAGCTTATGTTTGCCAGCAGTGCTAATAAAGTACCGCGTGTCACAATCGATTGCTGAGTTTGATAATCAAGCAGCTCGGGTGTTGAGATAATTGGCAGCAGTAAAAACAATGCCCAACAAATGAGCCCCGCCGTCAGTCCAGCATATACCCCATAAGCATGACCTTTTCGCCAGTACAGGCCGCCAACTATCGCTGGAAGCAATTGGGTTACCAAGGAGAATGCGACTAAGCCCATACTCGCCAGTGCAGCACCGTGTCCTGCCCATTGTTGGTACAAGTAGGCCAGCAGTAGAATCGCTGCGATAATAAAGCGTCGCACTAAAAGTATTTGTGATTTGTAATTGTTGGTTATTAAGCTCTTTCTGAAGCGCCGCTTCAGCAGTAAGGGCAAAACAATATCGTTAGACAGCATGGTACTGAGTGTTAGCGTCGCAACAACTATCATGGCGGTCGCTGCGGATAAACCGCCAATAAAGACAAATGTTGAGATCACGGGGTATTCGAGATTAAGCGGCAAAGCAAGGACAAAGCTGTCTGCTGCAATTTGTTGACCTATCTGAGGGTGAATCGCAGCACTGGCAATTGGGATGATCATCATTGCAATTAGCATCAAATAAAGTGGGAATGCCCATCTTGCAGTGTTTAAGTGTGTGCTATTTTGATTGTCGACGACTGTAACGTGGAACTGCCTAGGCAAACAGATAATGGCCGCGGCGGCCATTAAAGTTTGACCGATAAAGTTAAAGTCAAAGAAGTCGAATCCTTGCCAATGTGACCAGATTACTTCTGTACTGGGGTGTGATACCAATGCCTGCAAAGATATATAGGCCACGGCAACTAAAGCCAATAGCTTGATTAACGACTCAAAAGCCACGGCTAACATTAACCCCGATCTGTATTCGGTCACATCGACTTTTCTAGCGCCGAAGAAAATAGCGAACAACGCCATCATCAGCGTCCCTGTGAGCGCCAAAGTAGAACCCGAAATATCATCATTATTGCGCAACAACTCAAAACTATTAGCCAGTGCTTTCAATTGTAGTGCGATGTAAGGGATGGTTGCTAACAAGGCAATTAATGTCACCATAATTGCTGTGGTCTGGCGCTTACCATAACGGGCGCTAATAAAGTCAGAGATAGTGGTGATGTTTTGTTTTTTACTAACGAGGATCAACTTACGTAAAAAGCCATGCCCGAATGTAAACAGCAGCGCAGGGCCCAATAAAATGGGAAAGAAGTGCCAACTACTAGCTGCGGCTGTACCAACTGAGCCATAGTAAGTCCAAGAAGTACAATAGATCCCCAAGGCCAAAGCGTACACAAATGGATGATGACTGATTTTTTGCGCCAAAGGCGTGTGTTTATCGCCCCAATTTGCGAGCCAAAACAGCAATCCAATATAGCTTAGAGCAACGAATATGAGGGCGGCAGTCATCTTAAATCCTAGTCGATGTTTTTGATTACATTATTAAATCTGTCACGTTGACGCAGGTTAATCATATCTGGCTTAGTTTCGATAAGCCAGTTAACTCGAAGTGAGAATATAATACACTGATTTATAAGAACTATTGTTACTTTGTTGTGCTATTTAGACTAATGTCTTATACCGTATGGATTGTTAACTAAGTGCGCAAGTAAACATATTTTAATTTTTAAGTTTATGATTTTATTGACTATTAATGTTCTTCAAGTTCATGGGTTTTTCAGTTTACGTAAACGTAAGGTTGTGCTTACGACTAAGGTCTCAATTCAATAATCCAAAGCCATTGCTACAGTCAAAAGGTCAATTAATACCAACACATTCGATTCGAATGAGTTAAAGGGGGAGTCAATAATGGCCTTTAAAAGTGAAGAACAAGCAAAAGCATATTGGTCAGAAAATCTAGCCTTGATGTTTAAATTGCTGACAGTGTGGTTTGTCGTGTCATTTGGTTTTGGCATTTTACTGGTGGATGTTTTAAACGAAATACGTTTTTTTGGATTTAAGTTGGGCTTTTGGTTTTCCCAGCAAGGTGCAATTTACACGTTTGTTGCTTTGATTTTTGTCTACGTATCAAAAATGGATGCGCTTGATAAAAAATACGGCGTAGATGAATAAGGAGCGACATGATGGATGTTCAATCGTTTACATTTTTAATCGTAGGGTTGAGTTTTGCCCTTTATATCGGCATCGCAATTTGGGCGCGAGCAGGGTCAACTAATGAATTCTATGTTGCTGGAGGTGGTGTTCCGCCACTAGCTAATGGTATGGCAACCGCAGCGGATTGGATGAGTGCAGCCTCGTTTATATCGATGGCAGGGATTATTTCATTTGCTGGTTACGATGGTGGTGTTTACCTGTTGGGGTGGACTGGTGGTTACGTGCTGCTTGCTTTATGTTTAGCGCCCTACCTACGTAAATTTGGTAAGTTTACCGTACCAGATTTCATCGGCGACCGTTACTACTCTCAAGTGGCGCGTGTGGTGGCGATTCTGTGCGCAATTTTCATCTGCTTTACTTATATTGCTGGCCAAATGCGTGGTGTTGGCGTGGTATTTTCGCGCTTTTTGGAAGTAGACATCGAAACCGGTGTATATATTGGTATGGTGATTGTGTTTTTCTATGCCGTACTTGGCGGCATGAAAGGGATTACATACACGCAAGTCGCACAGTATTGTGTGTTGGTATTTGCTTATCTTGTACCTGCTATTTTTATCTCTATGATGATGACTGGCCACTTGCTACCGCAAACTGGATTTGGCGCAACACTGGCTGATGGCTCGGGTATGTATGTGCTCGACAAGCTTGATGGGCTCAGTGCCGAACTAGGGTTTGCCCAGTACACAGAGGGTTCCAAAAGTATGATCGATGTGTTTGCTATCACCGCAGCGTTGATGGTTGGTACAGCCGGACTACCTCATGTGATTGTACGCTTCTTTACGGTTCCAAAAGTGAAAGATACCCGTATTTCAGCGGCTTGGACACTAGTGTTCATCGCTATAGTGTATACGACGGCGCCTGCTGTTGCGTCTTTCGCACGGGTAAATATGATAGATACAATCAATGGCAAAGACGGAAGCGGAACTGCGTATGCTGAAGCGCCTCAATGGGTCAAAAATTGGGAAAGAACAGGGTTAATTACCTTCAACGATAAAAATGGCGATGGCAAGATGTTCTACTCAGCCGGTAAAGTTGATGACCCAGCAAGTGCCAATGAAGTGAAAATTGACCGTGACATTATGGTATTAGCAAACCCAGAAATTGCAGACTTACCAGCATGGGTTATCGCTTTGGTTGCGGCAGGTGGTATTGCGGCGGCGCTCTCTACAACGGCTGGGTTACTGCTGGTTATTTCTACCTCCGTATCTCACGATCTGCTTAAACGTACGCTTAAACCCGACATCAGTGATAAACAAGAGCTCATGGCGGCGAGGTTAGCGGCGATGATAGCGATTGGTATCTCCGCATACTTTGGTATAAATCCTCCCGGGTTTGTCGCATCCGTTGTCGCCTTTGCGTTTGGCTTGGCTGCGGCAAGTTTCTTCCCTGCGATTATCATGGGGATCTTCTCCAAACGTATGAATAAGGAAGGTGCAATCGCGGGTATGATTTCAGGCATTGGCTTTACCGCCGCGTATATTATTTACTTTAAGTTTATCAGCCCTGAGCTTAATGGGCCTGCAAACTGGCTATTTGGTATTTCGCCTGAAGGTATCGGTATTGTTGGTATGGTCGTAAACTTTGTTGTGGCGGCTGTAGTGATGAAATTAACTGCTGAAACACCAGAAGAAGTGAAGCGCATGGTTGATGGGATCCGTAATCCTAAAGGGTCTAGTGCAGCGCACGCACATTAATACTTAAACCACAATAAATAGCCCAGTTTTATAGCTGGGCTATTGTGCTTTAAAGGGATGGAAAAATGACCGAAACAGGAATAACCGCAGAACTTCAGGATGTTTTGAGCTTTGTTTCAAAGCAGTCCCCCTTTAATGAGTTGCCCAGTGCCTGCGCGCACTATTTTGTTAACCACGCCGAAGTGGTATATCTCACCGTGCATAACCAAGACGATGCATTACAGGGCGAAGAAAGGTACTTGTATCTCGTAAGGACTGGTATTTTTGATCTTGTGGATGTGTCTGGAGAGGTGGTGACACGTCTATCTACTGGCGACTATTTTGGCTACCCCTCATTACTTACCGGAGAAGAAATTCAAAACCAACTTGAAGTGCAAAGTCCGGGCCTCATACTTATGCTGCCCCAAGCAAGCTTTGATTATTTAAGACATGAGTACAAAGTACTTGAGCAACACTTTGTAAGAGCACATAAAAAGCGTTTGCTATCGAGCCACTACAAAGAACGTAGTAAAGGATGGTCAGAGCGAAAAATCTCAAAGTTGATGGCTAAATCAGCGGTTGTAATAGAGCCTCAGGCTACGATTGTAGAGGCCGCAAAAGTCATGCAATCTGAAGGCGTATCGTCTGTGATGGTGACAGAGGATGGGTGCTTAAAGGGGGTTGTGACAGATAGAGATCTGCGTAATCGGGTACTGGCTAGTGGACTTGATCCTTTGATGCCGGTGTCATCTATCATGACGCCAGAACCCAAGTTCATTTTTGAAAATAATCGCGTGTTTTCTGCTCTACATTTAATGTTAAAACACAATATTCATCACCTGCCCGTTTTGAATGAAGCACGTGTGCCACTGGGGATGGTAACTAGTACAGATTTGCTGAGGCTACAAAACAGCGATCCTGTGCAGTTAATCGGTCAATTATATAAGGCCAGTAGCACTCAAGAATTAAAGCTTTTAGCTAAAGAGATACCGGTGCTCCTGCGCAGCTTTTCAAATACAGTAGAAGATTTCTCTTTCGTCGGCACCTTATTGAGCGGCTTAACTGATGCACTCATGAGCAGACTCACAGAATTATTTGTAAAACAACATGGTAAAGCGCCTTGTTCGTTTAGTTGGATATGCTTTGGCTCGCAGGCGCGGGAAGAGCAAACTCTAGACTCTGATCAGGATAATGGGCTTATTTTCTCCAATGACATAAAGCCTGCAGAGCGAGATTATTTTGCGTCATTGGGTGAATTTGTTACCAGCCACCTAACCGAATGTGGCATCCGCGCATGCCCTGGTAATATCATGGCAAGTAATGAGCAATGTCGAGGTACAGTTGATGAGTGGACAGCGCGGTTTCATCACTGGATCACGTCACCCACACCACAAGCGATGCTGAACTGTAAAATATTTTTTGACCGTCGTTATATTTGTGGCGATCACGCCTTATATCAGAGCTTTAATGCGCAAATGAATGAGATAAGCACGCAGGAGTTATTTTTTGCTGCGATGGCAACGGACATTAGTACCAACAGTGTACCTATAGGTTTATTTCAGCAGTTTAAGTTGCAACGCAGTAAAGATAAGAGCAAGTATTTAGATTTAAAGACCCGTGGTATTGCCATCATTAACGATTTAGTAAGAGTGTATGCATTAAAGTGCGGCATCAAGCATGCAAATACTCAGGCGCGTTTAAAAGCTTTGAAAAGTCATACAATTTTGAGTACCAGTGATATTTACAACCTTCGCGATTGTTGGCGGTTTTTAACTCAGCTACGACTGAAAAGTCAGATTACGGCGCAACAACTGCCAGCAAATTGTATCAACCCTGAGACGCTTAGCTCTCTAGAACGACATCAATTAAAAGAGGCCTTTCACCTCATTAAACAAGCGCAGCAGGCGTGTGTTTTTAAGTTCGCTAGGGGAAGTTTATAATTTTATGAAATGGAGATTCCCATGGTTCTTTGGTCACGGAACTGCAGGACAACGTTGGCTGGAAAGCGAGTTAGTGGTATTGGATTTAGAGCTTACTGGTTTAAACCCCGCGCGACATGAGATTGTTTCAGTTGCTTGGGTGATTATAAAGCGTGGCAAAATCGTCTTATCCGAATCACGATATATGCTCAATGCCGATGTGCAAAGTTTAGCGCAAAGCCCTGTGTATCATGGAATAGATGAGGAGCAGCTAAAACGAGGAGCCAGCCTTGAAGGGATTATGAACAACTTAGCAGGAGTATTAAAAGGTAAAGTACTTGTTTGTCACAATACCCAACTTGATTGGTCATTTATTCAAACACATGCTCGCAAGTTTGGCTTAGAAATACGACCCGACTATATGTTAGATACGCTAAAAATTGAAAAGTCGAGATTGCTCCGTCAGCGCCAAGAAGTTGGGCAGGACCAATTGCGATTACCTGCTTGCCGACGTCGATATGGATTACCAGATTACCAAAATCATAATGCCTTAAGTGACTCGCTCGCGACTGCGGAGCTATTGCTCGCCCAAGTAAACCACTTGGACGCTGAGAAGCACATTAAATTGAGCGCACTAATGTAGGTATGTAATTGGTACGAGATTTATAGCCGCTCACCTTATATCAGAGAAAAATTTTTGCATATCCCTTACACATTTGTTCAAGGTCGATTACAATAGCGCCATCTTATATAGAGGAGCGTTAGTAACTCCTTTTTGCATTTAGAAACGGGTCTTCTAATTAATGACAATCAAACTGGCAATCAATGGTTTTGGTCGCATAGGTCGCAATATTGTCCGAGCCCTTTATGAATCAGGGCGTCACAATGAAATTCAAATCGTAGCAATCAATGAGCTCGCTGATCCTGAAGGGATTGCGCACTTGATGAAATACGATACCTCTCATGGGCGTTTTGCCTTTCCTGTAAAGCTAAATAAACCATACTTAGAAGTTGCCGGTCAGCAGATCCAGATTTTTAACGAACCCGACCCGAGTCATTTACCTTGGCATGCATTAGGAGTAGACGTTGTACTAGAATGTACGGGCGTTTATCACTCGCGTCAGCATGCTGCTGCACATATATCAGCGGGTGCAAAAAAGGTGTTATTTTCTCACCCAGCCGATGCGGATGTAGATGAAACAATTGTCTACGGCATCAACGATGACAAATTATCTGCTGAGCATACTGTAGTATCAAATGGTTCTTGTACAACTAACTGTATTGTTCCTGTCATAAAAGTACTGGATGATGCATTTGGGATAGAATCAGGTGCAATCACTACGATCCATGCTTCAATGCACGACCAACAAGTGATCGATGCCTATCATAAAGACTTACGACGTACTCGAGCTGCGAGCCAATCTATTATCCCGGTAGACACTAAGCTAGCGAGAGGGATAGAGCGGATCTTGCCTAAGTTTCATGGTCGGTTTGAAGCTATTGCGGTCAGAGTTCCGACAATTAACGTAACCGCGATGGATCTCAGTGTATCTCTGGATTCAGATGTAACGCTAGAGCAGGTAAATCAGGTTTTAGAAAAAGCCGCAGAAGGGCGACTACAAGGTATTCTTGATTATACCGAAGAGCCTCTGGTCTCGGTGGATTTTAACCATGATCCTCATTCAAGTATTATTGATGGGACTCAGACCAGAGTGAGCCACAAGCGTTTAGTAAAAGTTTTAGTTTGGTGTGATAACGAGTGGGGTTTTGCAAACCGTATGCTCGACACCGCAATGGCAATGATGAATGCCAAATAATTTTAGTATCGTTCTTTTAAGGAGATGTCCATGTCAGTCATCAAGATGGCGGATTTAGATTTAAACGGCAAACGCGTGCTTATTCGTGAAGATTTAAACGTGCCAGTGAAAGACGGCAAAGTAACGTCTGACGCACGTATTAAAGCATCGTTGCCAACCATTAAATTAGCGCTTGAAAAAGGTGCAAAAGTAATGGTTATGTCTCACCTTGGTCGCCCAACGGAAGGGGAATACGATGCTCAGTATTCACTTCAACCCGTTGTTGACTACCTTAACGAAGCACTTGATCAAAGCGTACGTTTAGTAGCTGACTACCTAGATGGCGTAGAGGTTGCTGACGGCGAAGTGGTTGTTTTTGAAAATGTGCGCTTTAATAAAGGTGAGAAGAAAAACGACGAAGCATTGTCTAAGCAGTTAGCTGCACTATGTGACGTTTACGTAATGGATGCATTTGGCACGGCTCACCGTGCACAAGCTTCTACACATGGTGTGGGTTTATTTGCAGAAGTAGCTTGTGCAGGCCCACTGCTTGCTGCTGAATTAGATGCACTTGGTAAAGCACTAGACAACCCGGCACGTCCATTGGTGGCAATTGTTGGTGGATCTAAAGTTTCGACTAAGCTGACAGTATTGGACTCTCTGTCAACCGTTGTTGATCAACTAGTGACTGGCGGTGGCATCGCAAACACATTCATCGCAGCTTCTGGCAGCCCAGTTGGTAAGTCTCTGTATGAAGAAGAGCTGATCCCAGAAGCACAAAAGCTAGCTGCGGCAGCTAAAGCTAACAATGGCGATATTCCTGTACCAACAGATGTCGTTGTTGGTAAAGAGTTCTCAGAGACAGCGGTTGCTGTTATTAAAGATGTTGCCGAAGTACACAGTGATGACATGATTTTTGACATTGGTCCTAATACGGCAAATGAGCTAGCTAAAATCATTGAACAAGCTGGTACCGTTGTTTGGAATGGGCCTGTTGGCGTATTCGAATTTGACCAATTTGGTAATGGTACTGAAGCTATCGCACATGCAATTGCAAAATCAAAAGCGTTTTCAATTGCTGGTGGTGGTGACACATTGGCGGCAATAGATAAATATGGCGTCGGTGATGAAATCTCATATATTTCAACTGGTGGTGGTGCTTTCTTAGAGTTTTTAGAAGGTAAAAAACTACCAGCAGTTGATATGCTAGAGCAAAGAGCAAAAGCATAATTTAAGTGAGGCGCTTGCGCCTCAAACTATTTACTAAACACTCTCTCACTCATTTGTTTAGTAAATAGCGGTTGGCAACAACCACAAAATATCTATCCCGTTCAAATAGATGGTGAAAGGCCATCAAAAATTGGAGAAAAGCAATATGGCTTTAATCAGTATGCGTCAACTTCTCGATCATGCGGCTGAGAATGGATACGGCGTTCCTGCCTTTAACGTGAATAACCAAGAGCAAATGCGTGCAATCATGGAAGCGGCTGATAGAACTAACAGTCCAGTGATCGTACAGGGCTCTGCAGGAGCTCGTCAGTATGCGGGCGCGCCTTTTATTCGCCATATGATCCTAGCAGCTGTTGAAGAATGGCCACATATTCCAGTTGTAATGCACCAAGACCATGGTACGTCACCGGCGGTATGTCAGCGTTCAATTCAGCTTGGTTTTTCATCAGTCATGATGGATGGTTCACTTCTTGACGATGGTAAAACACCTTCGACATATGAGTACAACGTTGATGTTACACGTCGCACAGTAGAAATGGCGCATGCGTGTGGTGTTTCTGTAGAGGGTGAGCTGGGTGTTTTAGGTTCACTTGAGACAGGCGAAGCGGGTGAAGAAGATGGCATCGGCGCTGTAGGTAAGCTAACACAAGACCAGCTACTGACAGACCCTGAAGAAGCTGCTGATTTCGTTAAGAAAACTGGTGTAGATGCACTGGCTATTGCATGTGGTACGTCACATGGTGCATACAAGTTCACGCGTCCACCTACAGGCGATATCTTAGCGATCAACCGTATTAAAGAAATCCACGCACGTATCCCTGATACACACTTAGTAATGCACGGATCTTCATCGGTTCCTCAAGAGTGGCTTGCTGTGATCAATGAATTTGGTGGTGAGATCCCAGAAACTTACGGTGTACCGGTTGAGCAAATCGTGGAAGGCATCAAGCACGGTGTGCGTAAAGTAAACATTGATACGGACTTACGATTAGCTGCAACTGGTGCGATTCGTCGTCACCTTGCACACAACCCAGCTAACTTTGATCCTCGTAAATATTTAGCTGAAGCGACAAAAGCGATGACTGAAATCTGTATCGCTCGCTATGAAGCATTTGGTACAGCAGGTCAAGCTGCCAATATTAAGCCTATTTCTTTGGATGACATGCACGTGAAATACCTTTCAGGTGAGTTGGCCCCAAAAGTAAAGTAATAGACTTTTGACACCATAACGATTTCTAAAGCCCCTTTAAAGGGGCTTTTTTATGCATAAGTAAAATTGATTTTCAGCACGGCGTATACTTGATAAGTAATAATATGTGGTGCAGTTTTCAGACGAGATAAGATCGTTGATAAAATAAGTGAGATCACTATTTGACTAAGTCAGCGAGTAAAGATCAATATCTTACTAACTGATCTCGCCGTCAGATCGCAATTATACTTACTAAACGCATGCGGATCGTGCTTTTACTAACTTTAGCTCGAAAGGATCTGTTTTATACCAACTGATCTAGATAAAAGATCCGACTCATCAGGCGTTCAAAGGGAAGAAATATTTTCCTCTACACGTATATCAATGAGTTAGAGCTTAGGAAACGATAAAGTTTATCTGAGAAGTAAGTATAAATCTGATCCCTAAGTGATCCACTAGGTAATAATCTGATCCCTCTATCACCAAGTTAGAAAAATAGTGATCTCGACGATTAGAATATTTTTTTGTCCTGAAAAAGGTATTGTGGATACTAAGGTATTCGACGCTAATTGCATCAAATTGAAGACAATTTAGGGACAAGAAGAACATAACTTATTGAAATTGTGTCCTTGGGAAATTAATTTACCTGATATTTATCAGGCAGTCTTTCATAAAACTGTCATACTTAGTCATAATAATGAAACCGACTTCGGTAACGTAAGAGATAAATGGGAATGTCACGTAGAGTACTAGTAGTTGATGACGAAGCACCGATCAGAGAGATGCTGGTGTTTGTGTTGGAACAAAATGGCTTTCAAGCAATTGAAGCTGAAGACTATGATTCGGCAATTGCAGCCATGGTAGAGCCATACCCTGATATGGTACTGCTGGATTGGATGTTACCAGGAGGTAGCGGTATCCAAATAGCTAAAAAGTTCAAACAAAGCGAATATACACGTCAAATTCCAATCATCATGTTAACAGCACGTGGTGAAGAAGAAGACAAAGTTAAAGGATTAGAAGTAGGCGCAGATGACTATGTGACTAAACCTTTTTCACCTAAAGAGTTAATGGCTCGCATTAAAGCAGTAATGCGCCGTGTTTCTCCAACATCTTTGGAAGAAGCGATTGAAGTACATGGCCTAAGACTTGACCCTATTTCACACCGTGTTACTTCAGCGGGTAATGAATTAGAAATGGGTCCTACTGAATTTAGACTACTACACTTCTTCATGACCCACCCAGAGCGTGTTTATAGCCGTGAACAGCTATTGGACCACGTATGGGGCACCAATGTGTATGTTGAAGATCGTACGGTAGACGTACATATTAGACGTTTGAGAAAAGCGATTGCACCATTAGGCCATGACCGACTGGTACAAACAGTACGTGGTGCTGGTTATCGTTTCTCAAGTAAGGTATAAAGCAATCATGTACGCGCTGTGGTAGCGTTATCCTAGCGCTTAATATTTAGGATCATTTTATATGTATAGAGTGATTGATAAACAGGCGTTATTAAAGCGCCTGTTTTTGTATTTTCTCCCTTTGACCCTTATCGGTATATTGCTAGGGGCACCCTTTGTTTTATTGTTTTTGGGTGCATCAGTCTTACTGTTCTGGCACTTTAAACAACTTTACAAGTTAAGTGATTGGTTGATCAATCAGCGCAGTTTCAATCCTCCTGAGGGATCTGGTGCGTGGGAACAAATTTTTGAAGGGATCTATCACCTTCAACATCGCAATCGCAAAAAACGCAATGAGTTAGCCGCTTTGATCAGACGCTTTCGTGAGGGTGCTGAAGCAGTACCGGATGCGGTGATCGTGATGCAACAGGATCTAAGTATTATTTGGTGTAATCAATTGGCGCTTAGGATCTTAGGCTTGCAGTGGCCTACGGATCACGGGCAGCGCTTGGATAACCTGATCCGCGATCCAAAGTTTGTAAAATATATGCAGGAGCATGACTTTACGGATCCACTGGAATTAGAAAGTGGCCATAACGGAGAGCGCGTACTAGAGTTTCGCGTCATGCCCTATGCCGAGCAGTTAATGATGGTTGTCCGTGATATCTCTAGACTAAAAAAGCTTGAGCAAATGCGCAAAGACTTTGTTGCCAACGTCTCTCATGAGCTACGAACGCCGTTAACCGTGGTGACAGGCTACTTAGAGATGATGGAAGGTGACCAGATGCCGCCGCCTGCAATGTGGCAAAAAGCCCACAATACGATGATAGAGCAGTGTAAGCGCATGGATAGCTTAGTGAATCAATTGCTGTCTTTATCGCGCATTGAAGGCGATAGAGATCAAGCAAATGACAAAGCCGTAAATGTACCTAGTATGCTTAAACTCATTCGCACTGAAGGCTTATCTTTAAACCAAGACAAGCACCACGAAATTATTTTTGAAGTTGACGAAACATTGGATATTAAAGGCTGCATGGATGAATTGAGAAGTGCATTTTCTAACTTAGTGTTCAATGCAATTCACTACACTAAACCCAATGGCAAAATCATTGTTAAATGGTATTTAGACGGTGAGCGGCCTGCGTTTTCTGTTGAGGACAACGGTGACGGCATTGCCCCAGAACATATTAACCGCTTGACCGAGCGCTTTTATCGTGTCGATAAGGCCCGCAGTCGTAAAACGGGGGGATCGGGTTTGGGCTTGGCGATTACAAAGCATGTGCTGAGTCGACATGACTCTCATTTAGATATTGAAAGCACATTGGGAGAGGGCTCGTGTTTTTCATTCTCCTTCCCCAAAGAAAAACGCATTTTTATGACATATAATGAAAGTCATAAAAGTGTCATTTAAGAGTAATTTTATTGTAATTAACTGAGCGCACAATGAGCACCAGTTAAACAAATGGGACGAACAATCGGAGTGACCCCAATGAAATTTAAAAGCTTAGTTGCCGCAATGGGTGTGGCTGTAACAACATTGGTATCTGCACAAGTTTCTGCACTTGATAAAAACTTACCTGAGTACAACAAAACCAGCGGAATCTCGGGTAACTTTTCATCTGTGGGTTCAGACACACTTGCAAACATGATGACGTTTTGGGCAGAAGAGTACAAGCGTATTTACCCTAACGTAAATATTCAAATTCAGGCTGCGGGTTCTTCAACTGCGCCTCCTGCGTTAACTGAAGCAACTGCAAACTTCGGCCCTATGAGCCGTAAGATGAAGTCGAAAGAAGTTGAAGCATTCGAAAAACGTTATGGTTACAAGCCTACAGAAGTACGTGTTGCTATCGATGCACTGGCGGTTTTTGTACATAAAGACAATCCAATCAAAGGTCTTCGAATCGACCAAGTAGACTCTATCTTCTCTTCAACACGCAAGTGTGGTGGCGATAAGCAAGTTGACCGTTGGAGTGAAGTAGGTCTTAACGGTCCTTGGGCTGCAAAAGATATCCAGCTTTACGGTCGTAACTCAGTGTCTGGTACTTACGGTTACTTCAAAAAGAAAGCACTTTGTAAAGGTGACTTCAGAAACAACGTAAACGAGCAACCAGGTTCTGCATCTGTAGTACAGTCAATTTCCTCTTCTGTGAACGCAATTGGCTACTCAGGTATCGGTTACAAGACATCTGGTGTACGTACTGTTCCTCTAGCGAAGAAAGGTAGCAACTTCGTAGACGCAACACTTGAGAATGTAGCAACTGGTAAATACCCGCTATCTCGTTTCTTATATGTTTATGTGAACAAGCACCCTAACAAGCCGCTTTCACCAATCGAAGCTGAATTCTTAAAGATGGTTCTATCTAAAGAAGGTCAAAAGATTGTAGAAAAAGACGGTTATGTGCCACTGACAAACAAAATGGCTAGCCGTGAGCTTAAGAAGTTAGGTCTTCTATAATTTCAGGATGAATAAACTCAGCCGTCCAATTGGGCGGCTTTTTTGTGTCTCTAATTTTCTACAAACAATATTAATACTGGCCCGTTCTTATTTTTGACAGCTCTTCAGCTTGCGCTTTGCAGTTGTTATATTTTTCTACGCATTCACCGCTACATATCTGTCGAGTCATCGTTTGCTCTGTCGAACTTAAATTACAATTTTGTTCACATTGGTAATTTTGTTGGGCGCACTGATTCAGCTCAGGAGAGTTATTTTGATTGCTGCAGGCTGCAAGCATGACAAATAAAAACGGAAGCGCAGTTCTCATAGTAGTTCCTATTTTGGCGTGATTTCAGAGAGTTTTAATAATAATTATTTTTAAAACTTTGTTTAATTTAGCACACTTTATATTTACAAGCGTACCGATGAATAAAAAACTCACTTAATTTCAGAGGGATTAAATTTTAAAAGCGACAAAAAAAGCGCCTAATAAAGGCGCTTCATAGCAATACTTTTAGTCTCTTTATTGAGTTACTTGAATGTTATCGATGAGCCTGACAGTGCCTAAGAAAGCTGCAGCTAAGATAACGAACTCGTCATCTTCCTTGGTGGCTGGTTTAAGTGTACTGCGATGTGCAATTGAGAAATAGTCGGTTTTAAGCCCAGCGTTTTCCAGCTGTGATTTTGCACCTTGTTCAATCTTATCGAATTCACGTATGCCTGCTTTTAGTTCGCCTGCTGCGCTACTTAATACCTTATACAGCACTTTAGCAACATCTTTTTCTTGTTCAGATAGATAGCCATTTCTGGAGCTCATCGCAAGCCCAGAGACTTCTCTTTGTGTTGGTACGCCAATGATTTCAATTGGCATTGACAAGTCATGTACCATCGTCTTGATGACTTGTAGTTGCTGATAGTCTTTTTCACCAAAGCAAGCAAAGTCAGGTTGAACGAGGTTAAATAACTTAGTGACAACCGTTGCCACTCCTCTGAAGTGGCCTGCTCGGCTGCCTCCACAGTAACCTTCAGATACACCAGGGACGTCAACAAAGCTTTGTGTGTCTAAGCCATTCGGGTAAATAGTTTCTACACTTGGTGTAAAAACAATGTCGGTTTCGAGCTCGGCAAGGCCCTGTTTATCTTGCGCTAACGTTCTCGGATAGTTATCTAAATCTTCGTTCTGACCAAACTGCATTGGATTGACGAAAATACTGACTACGACTTTGTCTGCGAGCGTTTTGGCTTTTTCAACCAATGAGAAATGCCCTTGATGAAGATTTCCCATAGTGGGTACGAATGCGATACTTTGACCTTGTTGTCGCCATGCTTTAATTTGACTGCGTAAAGACTTTATTTCAGTAATTGATTGCATTAGTTAAACTCGTGTTCGCTACCTGGGAATGCGCCTGATTTAACATCATCACAGAATTTTTTCACCGCGTCTTGCATATTGCCTGTTTCTGCCAAGAAATTCTTGGAAAACTTGGGAATATAACCTGCTGAAATACCGACTAAATCGTGCATTACTAAAATTTGACCATCGACTTCTTTCCCAGCGCCTATGCCGATAACAGGAATATTGACTGACGCTGTTATACGTTTTGCTAAGCTAGGAGGTACGCATTCAATGACCAGCATTTGTGCACCTGCAGCTTCCAGTGCTTGTGCATCAGCAATCATTTCCAGTGCTTGTTGTTCTTCACGGCCCTGTATCTTAAAGCCGCCAAATACATGAACAGATTGGGGGGTAAGACCTAGGTGTCCACATACAGGAATACCTTGCTGAGTAAGCAACTTAATTGAATCAACAAGCCATGCGCCGCCTTCCAATTTAACCATGTTAGCGCCACTGCGCATTAACTGAGCCGCATTCTCACATGCTTGTGCAGGGCTGGAGTAGGTCATGAATGGCATATCTGCGATGACAAATAGCTCTTTGCTGCCAGCTCGAACACTGCGCGTGTGATATGCAATGTCTTCATTCATTACGGCAAGCGTATCATCACCGCCTTGCAGTACCATTCCAAGAGAGTCACCCACAAGGACAACATCAACGCCATTTTCATGAAAAAGTTTAGCAAAACTCGCATCGTATGCAGTCAAAGCTGTGATCTTTTCACCCTGTTGCTTTTTCTTTATGAGGGTGGATACTGAAACTTTTGCCATTTTTATGTCTCCTTATTTTGGGTCATAGGCAGCGCTGTTAAGCCATTGCGTGGAAGTTGTGTTGCGATGTCTTTAAGTGCTGTGCCATTCGGCAAGCAAAGCTCGGGAGCGAGCTCTAACATTGGAAATACAACAAACTCTCTGTCGCATAGGCCATAATGAGGAACTGTGAGTCTTGGCGTATCAATTGTTACGCTATTAAACAACAGTATGTCCAAGTCTAATGTACGAGGGCCCCATCTTTCTTCTTTTCTTACTCTACCTTGCTGCTGTTCAATCAATTGAAGTTGGTCTAGTAAAGGTTCTGGTTCTAATAGGGTTGATAATTTAGCAACCGCATTGACATAATCTGGTTGGTCTTGTGGCCCCATGGGCTTAGATGCATAAAAGCTAGAGACGACCAAATGCTTTATATCAGTGTGGTTGTGCAGTGCTTCAACCGCTTTGTGTAACTGTGCTTGAGGCTCATATAGATTTGCCCCAAGCCCTATGTAAACTGTATTCATGTATCTTGTTTAGGTTTTCTTCTGGGCTTACTACGGTGACGGCGCTTAGGACGATCTTTCTGGCCAAGATTTTTCACCATATCCTTCTGACCAGTGACATCTTGTTTCAGATACTCAGTCCACCAATCAGCAAGTGCTTTCTGATCTGTTTCGCCGCTCTCAACACGTAATAATAAAAAGTCGTAAGACGCTTTAAACTTAGGCTGTAAGCTTAATCGATAAGCACGCTGACCACTGCGTCTGTCCAATCTTTGCTGGATATGCCAAATGTCTCGTGCGCCGAGAGTGAAGCGTTTTGGTACAGCCACTCGTTGAGCATTTTCGCTCAGAACTTGGCTGATTGCTTGCATAAAGGCATCATATTCTGCAATACCTTGCTGTTGCAATAGTGCTGCACGATTGCGCAATGGAAACCAAAGTAGTGCCGCATAGATAAAGGCTGGTGTCACTTTTTTATTGCCGTTGATCCGTGCATCCGTATTAGCAAACATTTGTTGAACAAAACGACGTTCAAATTCGCTGCTTTCTTGCGATAAAATCTCTTCAAGGCTTGGGAACAGCTCTTTAAATAAACCAAGCTCTCTGAGCATCAAAAAGTTTGCTTCAGCTTTTCCACTTAAAAACAGTTTCAATGTTTCTTCAAAAAGTCGTGCTGGTGGAATATTACCAAGTAGTGGAGAAAGTTCTGTAATCGGCGAGAGTGTCGCAGGCGCAATGTCCATATCAAGCTTCGTTGCAAAACGCACAGCACGAAGCATCCGCACTGGATCCTCTCTATAGCGCGTTTCTGGGTCACCGATTAGCTCAATTCTTCTTGCTTTAATTGCATCAATACCGCCTGCAAAGTCCCTGACACCAAAATCATTGATTGAGTAATATAGGGCATTGATTGAAAAATCTCTGCGCTGTGCATCTTCTTCGATAGTACCGTAAACATTGTCACGCAATAGCTGACCTTGTTCACTTGCTTTACTGGTTGGGTCGCCATCGCCAGTAGACAGGTGGTGCCCACGCATAGTCGCAACTTCAATGACCTCTCGGCCAAATACGATGTGGGCCAGCCTGAAGCGACGGCCGATTAGACGACAGTTTCTAAATAGGCGCTTAACTTCTTCAGGTGTTGCATTCGTTACAACGTCAAAGTCTTTTGGCTCGATGCCTAACAAAATATCCCGAATACAACCACCTACAAGATATGCGTCATATCCGCCATCTTTCAGTCTATACAATACTTTGATTGCATTGGGGCTAAATTGTTTGCGTGAGATATTATGCTCACTACGAGGGATAATTTGAGGCTGTAATTTTGCCTCCACGTTTCCCTTGTCCTGCTTTGACCCAACGATTTGTCGGCACAGCTTAAAAATTTTAGAAATAATAACCACTCTCCTAACTACTCTGAGTCCCCACCCGTAGCACCATTTGTTGTAACTATTGAACGCCACATATCGCTTTATTTTTGTAAAGTGTAGGCTAATTCATAAGGCTCGCTATGATATACGCAAATGCGGCTAAATTGAAGTTTCCCATGTGAATTAGCGATTAAAATTTCATCCAAGTTACGTATTAGGTATTTCAAAAAAAAATGGCTGGGTTTGTTTTTAAGAAAGCAATGATCTCTAGGCGTATTTATAGCACCATTGAGCGGTAGATTTACATAGTAAAGGGGATATTTCGGCCTGATCAGAGTGGTGTGAAGTCATAGTGCCCCGTGTCTTGCTGAGTTACCTGAATTTCCTTGTTATTGGGGAGCAAAGAGATGTGATAGTGCGAAATAGCCCATTTTAGCAATGTGTCTACATTATCAAAGTGCACATGAGAGAGGTTGAAGCCCAAAAATTTTAAAGCCGCAGCAAGCGCTGGGAGCGGCTTACTGTTGTCGATTGCTGGTGCATGGTTTTGCTTAGACAGTTTAAAGCCTGCTGTTGCAACAGCCAAAGGGACGTGCATGAAATGAGGCGCAGTGTAGTTCAGCTGCTTAAATAAACTCAGTTGCCTAGCCGTCGGTTCCAACAAATCGGCGCCACGCACAACATGCGTGATCCCCTGTTGATGATCATCAACAACAACGACAAGCTGGTAGGCGAAAAGTCCATCTCTGCGTTTAACAATGTAATCTTCACTCGCGATGTCCTTTGGGATTTGCACTTGACCTTGCAAGTCATCTTGAAATTCAAAAACGGGATAATTTTGTTTTAGGCGCAGTGCATTGCCTTCAAATTGATGACTGGTATCTCGGCAGTGGTTGTCATAAATACCACCACGCGCTTTAATCTGCTTTCTTGTGCAGGTACAAGCGTACACATGCCGCATTTTAATGAGCGGTGCGAGTATATCTTGATAAAGAGCGTGTCGTTGGCTTTGATAAACGACCTCACCATCCCAATGCAAACCATAGGCATCCAACGTAGTAAGAATTGCGTCAGCGGCACCTGGGACGACTCTTGGTGTATCAATGTCTTCCATCCTCACCAGCCATTGCCCTTGATTTGCTTTGGCATCTAAGTAACTTGCCAGTGCTGCAACCAGAGAGCCAAAATGAAGTGGTCCAGAAGGGGAGGGGGCAAAACGACCACGATAAGTGGTAAATGAAGAACCCAGAGCATCTGAGTGTTTATGCTCTGGGAGCCTATCTTGCAATGTATGCATCGTCGGTAAGTTTAACCTTCGCTAATCGGCGTTAGCGTCAGCTTAACCTCGACCTTGCTGCTTTTCTTTGATTTCTGCAAGTGTTTTACAGTCAACACAAAGGTCGGCTGTCGGTCGCGCTTCTAAGCGACGAATACCAATCTCGATACCGCAAGAGTTACAGAATCCGAAATCATCTTCTTCAATCAGCTGCAACGTTTTTTCTATTTTCTTGATCAGCTTGCGCTCTCGGTCACGAGTACGAAGCTCAAGAGAAAACTCTTCTTCTTGCGCTGCACGGTCTACAGGATCAGGGAAATTTGCCGCTTCATCTTGCATGTGGTTCATGGTGCGATCAACTTCGTTACGAAGGTCATTACGCCACGCTTCTAGTATTTTTTTAAAATGAGCTAACTGTGCCTCGCTCATGTATTCTTCGCCCGGCTTTTCTTGGTAAGGTTCTAAACCGGCCTGAGCCAATAACCCTAGTTTTTTCTGGTCTGGCATAGCATTCTCCTAAATCCTTAATAAACAACCCCAGCTAACGCCGGCGGCTATAAATAGCAAAATCTTCACCCCTTAGCAAACACTTTTTACTCATTTACTGTTCTAAGACAAGCCGTTGGCATGAAGTTTTTAACGGCAGTGATATAAGGGTGAACTTATTTTTTTCAAGTGTCTAAAACAGATAGTTTCTCAACCACGCTCACTTCTTGAGGTGTAACTTTCGCTTTAAATGCATATATTTCAACCCCTTGTTGTCGTGCTTCAGTAAATAATTGAGCATATTTTTTATCGATATGCTTTGCGGCTCTTACGTTCTCAATGCCGTTATGCATCACAATAAAAAGCAAAACCGCACGTTGGCCGCTTTGAGTTATATGCATAAGTTCTCTCAGGTGCTTTTGCCCTCTAAGTGTTTCTGCATCCGGGAAAAAGCCTTGTCCGTTTGTTTCTAGTAAAGTGACGGATTTTACCTCTACATAGCAATCAGCCTTGTCTTTGGCGCTCAATAAAATGTCGATTCGGCTATTCTCATGGCCATATTTTACTTCGCTGGTAATGTTTTGATATCCGGACAACTCAGGTATCAAATTTTGTTCAATGGCTTCAATTGCCACTTTGTTTGCCATTGCTGTGTTTACGCAAATTAAATTGCCTCGCTTGTCCTCTGTCACTTCCAACGAGTGTGGATATTTTCGTTTTGCATTGTCGCTCGTTGAGTAATAGGCTTTAAACCCAGCACCTGCGCATCCTGTCATTTTTCCAGTGTTAGCGCAGTGCACGGTAAATTCGTCACCATTATCTTTACGTAAATCGACTAAGAATCGTTTATAACGTTTTAACAGGGTTGCGCTTTTCAGCTCAGATGAAAATTTCATAGTTTAATCGCATTCGTTTTGGGGCTGCTGTGATGGTGGTGTACACTGACCATAATCTACAAGCGTAAGAGTGAAAACCTATATGTCTGAAAAATTTATTGTTCGCCTAAGTGAACAAGCTCCTGCTGCACATTGGGGCAGCAATGCATCGCTTTCATTTGATGAGCAAGGTGCAACAATTCATTTAGCCGAACAAGAAACACTAAAGCATATTCAAAAAGCGGCTCGTAGCCTAGCACAGCAAGGCATCCCAGCGATAGAGCTAAGTGGTGAAGCGTGGTGCACAGAGTCCCAGTGGGCATTTTATCAAGGCTTTGTAAGTCCAAAGCAACTTGACCCTGTCACTTTTGTTGATAACGCACAATCAGATCTTAAAGAGCTAGTCGCTTTGCAGCGCGCTGCAATTTGGACTCGTCAGATGATCAACGGCACAGCAGAAGACATCTATCCTGAAAGTTTAGCAGGAAAAGCGGCTGAGTTTATTCAATCTTTAGCGCCTGAGCATGTTAGCTACCAAATTATTAAAGGCGATGCACTACTAGAGCATCAGTGGATCGGTATCCACGAAGTAGGTAGAGGCAGCGAAAGGCCGCCAGTTTTACTAGAACTGGACTTCAACCCGACCGGGGATGAAGATGCACCGGTGAGCGCAGCGTTAGTTGGTAAAGGCATTACATTTGACTCAGGTGGTTACTCAATCAAACCGAGTGAAGGTATGTTGTCAATGAAGTGTGACATGGGCGGTGCAGCAACGGTTACAGCTGGTCTGTCATTGGCTATCCAACGTGGAATTGATAAACGCATCAAGTTGTTCTTATGCTGTGCTGAAAACCTGATTTCGGGCCACGCTTATAAATTAGGCGATATTCTTACTTATAAAAATGGCACAACTGTTGAAATCGTAAATACGGACGCGGAAGGTCGACTTGTACTTGCTGATGGCTTGATGGCTGCTGGAGAGACTGGTGCGCCACTTATCATCGACGCTGCAACGTTAACTGGTGCTGCATTAGTGGCTGTTGGCCAAGAATACAACGCACTATTTGGCTTAGATAAAGAGCTTGTGAGCGAAGTACAACAGCTAGCAAGTGAAGAGTTTGAGGCGGCGTGGCCATTACCTCTAGAAAAGTGGCATCAAAACAATTGTCCTTCTCCGTATGCTGACACTGCGAACAGTCGCGCACAAAAAGGCGGTGGATTTGGTGGAGCTTCAAATGCGGCTGGCTTCTTATCACGTTTTGTGCCAAATGACGGTCAAGGTTGGGTTCACATTGACCTTGCTGCTTCATTCCAAAATAGCGCAGGTGCTCAGTGGGCATCAGGTGCGACTACGCTAGGTATGCGTACGGTTGCTCGTACGTTGATGGCAAAAGCGTAAGCAAATAGAAAATATATAAAAGCCTCTCATTGAGAGGCTTTTATATATTTGTAATTAAGACAATAGCGCTGCTGCTAAACGTACAAAGTCAGAAGACGTTAATATACCTAATAATTTACCGTTACTATCGACAACGGGCATACATCCGTGGCGATTTTCAACAAAAAATTTGACGACTTCATGCAAACTTTGGTCTGGCGTAACGCTGGCAAAATCTTGCGTCATAACATCAACGACCTTTTCTTGTTTTTCTTTTCTCTCTAAAGCCAAAGTGCCATATGTCGCGAGTATGTTCATGACTTTCGCTATCATGATTTTTTGAGTCAACATACCGACTAATTGACCGTCATCATCAATTACAGGGATATGACGTATATTTTTTTCACGCATCAGATTGTGTGCATCGTGTAGCGTGTGTGACTCTTTAACTGCGAGAGGATCAGCGGTCATCAGTTGCTCAACTGTGTGCAGCATAGTGTTTTCCCGTTAATTAACCTTCTTTAGGTATAACTGAAAGTGAAAGAGTTTGCCTGTGTCTAGATCAATAAAGTAAAAATAACGAGGTGGACACTACTGCTTTTTGTCTTTGGTTTGCTGTAATGCGACTAGCCGCATATGTCTGTTTTCTAAGAGTGTTGAAAGGGGAACAAGCTCAAATCCTTCCGCTGCTAAATCTTGTAATGCTTGCAATAAAAACTGTTGGGTTTCGGGGTAAGGGTGGGCGATGCCAATTGCATAACCTTGCTCTTGTGCTATGGCTTTTAGCGCAACTAACTGAGATTGAAGCTGTTCAAATTGCAGTTCATTGTCTAAAAATACATGCCTTGCGATATTATCTACACCATACAAATTTGCCATCTTTTGCGCCTGGCTATAAGGCGTTGTTCGACTATCTAAGAAGTATAGAGCGCGCTTTTTAAGCACTTCCATCGTCCACTTCATTGGCTCATCGTATTGAGTGAGGGCGGAGCCCATGTGATTGTTAACGCCTTTTACATGAGGCAGGCTTGCCAGAGCATGCCCTAACGTTCGTTGTAGTTGCCATTTAGGCATGTCTAAGGTCAGCCCTCCGGGCCCCAAAGCTTTGCCATTCAGAGCTTGCATAGGAATATGTAAGATAATCTCTTTGTTTTGTTTGGCCGCATGATACGCAAAGTGCTGAGAAAAAGGGGTATGAGGCAACACCGCATATGTCAATTGCCCAGGCAGTGACAAAAACGCGAGGTCACGCTGATGGTTGCCAATATCATCGATGACAATTGCAATTTGTTTTGCATAACAAGCAATTGGCATCAGACACAGCAATGCTATTGATATAATTGTATTGCGCACAAAGTGAATCACGTTTATTTAATTATTTTATATTTATAAGTTTGTCAGCGGCATCGAACTGACGCTTTTATCATCTAACCTAGCATGTTTTTTGTGCTGATAAAAGCGTCTATATGTGTATTAATTAATCACAGGCTGTTGTTTTGCCACTAACTTTTTAGCGGCTTTCCAATGCTGAGAAAGCCGAGCATAGAGGTCACTATCTGCCTCTTCGTTTGTCATTATAGCTGCTTTATTTAGCATCGATAGGGTGTTATTACTGTATTCTACATCGGGCTGTATGCCAGTTCCTTCAATGGATTGGCCTGATGGAGTGAAATATCGTGCGGTAGTCAGTTTAAGCGCACTAGTACCGTTGCCAATAGGGATCAAAGACTGAACGGAGCCCTTACCAAATGACTCTTGACCCAGTATCAAGGCGCGTTTGTTATCTTGAAGCGCACCGGCCAATATTTCAGCTGCTGAAGCGGACTGTTTATTGATAAGCACTAATATTGGCGCACCATTTAAAATATCGCCTTGAACAGCATAAAATTTCTGGTTGGCATCAAAGAAGCGCCCTTTTGTGGAGACAATGACACCACTTTGTAAAAACAAGTCAGAAATGGCAACTGCGCTGTTGAGGGTGCCACCAGGGTTATCGCGTAAATCAATCACTAAACCTTTCAAAGAGATACCACTATGTGCAAAAAGCATATTGATGTGCCTCGCAACATCATGATAGCTGTGATTATTGAACGCAGATATGGCGAGATAGCCAATATGTCCATTGAGTAGTTTACTAGAGACACTTTCAAGGGTGATTTCTTGGCGCCTTAGTGCCAGTGTGACCAACATTTCTGCACGCTCAACGGTGATGTGAATAATAGAAAGCTTTGCTTCTCGAAGTAGCTTGGAGACTTCTGAGATAGATTTGTCAGTAACATCGTGTGTATTGACTGCTACAAGCTTGTCGCCGCCTTCTATGCCTGCTTGTTCAGCAGGGGAGCCTGGTAAGGTATCAACAATAACAATGCGATTCTCAATTTCTTCAACCTCAATACCAAGTCCTGTATAGCGCCCGTTAGTTGCACTAAATAAAGTTTCTAGCTCATGTTCATTTAGATACTTAGAGTACGGATCGAGCTGTTCGAATAACTCATAAAAGTTATCGCGCTTGATATGGTTTAACTGCACTTCTTCCACGTAGTATGTTTGGATGTGATAGAGGATTTCTTCCATATGCGCATGGCTTATTTGTTTCGCTTGAAGATTGCTAAAAAACAGAACAAATAACAATAACAGTGCGCTTATTGCCAAGCTGCAATAGCGGGAGGGAGGGGAAATAGAGGCGAAATATTTCATATGCTGCTCCTAGTGACGGGGCAGCATAGGTTATTCATTTAACTTGATCTGCACCATTTAACTGGATTCACAGCGCTTCCTTTATGCCGTATCTCGAAGTATAGCCCAGGATTTTGTTGTCCGCCGCTTTGACCTACTAATGCAATTGGGTCTCCTGGGTTAACATGGTCGCCAACATCTCTAAGCAGTGTTTGAGCGTGCCCGTATAAACTCATAAAGCCCTCACCATGATCAAGCACGATGACCCAGCCAAAACCATTTAGCCAGTCTGCATACACAACATGTCCAGGTGCAACACTGGTGATCTCATCGCCATTGTCACCGGCAATCATGACACCTTTCCAGCTCATTCCAGCATGTTTTCTTTGCCCAAATCGCTTGCTTAAGCGGCCTTTCAGAGGCCAAGCGAGTTTTCCTTTTAGTCTGCGCAGCCCATCTAATTTTGCGACAAAGACTTCGTTACTGGGTGTTTGAACGTCTGCGAGAGATTCTAAAGTTGTCTTTAACGTCGTTTCGTTTTCTTCTAAATAAGCAATAGCAGATTGTGTTTGTTCCAGCTTGTCGTTGAGATTTTTTAAGTGCGTTTGACGTTGGTTTTGTGCCAGTTGTAGCTCATTCTGGCGGATTTGCTGTTGCTCAAGTAATTCAACTAGGCGTTGCTGTACCTTTTCCAGAGCTTGCTGATTTTTTTCTAGCTCAAGAAAGATCTTTTTGAGATCTTCGAGCTGATTAATACGGGCTTTGTTAAAGTAATCATAATAACTGATAGTACGCTCTAAAGCAGATGTCTGCTGTTGGCTCAGTAACATCTTAGAATAGTCATGACTACCAGTGACATATGCACTCTTGAGCTGAGCTGCAAGAAGTCTTTGAAGGTTCTTTTTGCGGCGATTTAGCTGTTGACTTTCAGTTTTTAAAGCATATTGCTGTTGCTTATTTTCACTGATCCCCTGTTTTGTGAGGGTCAATGCCTTAGCACTGCGTGCAATCTCCAGTTCAAAAGACTTCAGCCTCTTTTTTAAAGAGGTAAAGGACTTTTTCTGCTCATTATAGGCAGCCTGACTTTTCTTCAGTTCTGCCTGAACAGCCGCAAGATCTGCTTTGGTTTGAGACTCATTGGCAACGCTTGATTGCGTTGCCAATAAACAGGTTAAAGTCAGGCTAGTTAAAAGTCCACGTAGCATATTATTTTAAGCGCATAATTGGTGAGCCAGTCATTTCTTCAGGCTGCTCCATACCCAATAAATGTAGCATCGTAGGGGCAACGTCGCTTAAGGTTTTGCTAGCTTGTGGCTCTGCATCACGACCAACATATATAAATGGTACGGGCTCGCTAGTATGCGCGGTATGTGCCTGACCTGTGCTTGGGTCTTGCATTTGCTCTGCATTACCATGGTCTGCGGTGATAAGGGCTTCACCACCACATTCTTCAAGTGCCTTAACAACACGACCGATACAATGGTCAACAGCTTCACAGGCTTTAACCGCAGCGTCAAACACACCTGAGTGACCGACCATATCGCCATTTGGGTAGTTGCAGATAATGACATCAAACTCGCCACCGTGGATGGCATCGACCAGTTTATCAGTCAGCATTTCAGAGTTCATTTCAGGCTGCAGATCATATGTAGCAACTTGAGGTGAAGGAATAAGCTCACGCTTTTCACCTTCAAATAAATCCTCACGCCCGCCGCTGAAGAAGAAGGTCACGTGTGCATATTTTTCGGTTTCTGAGATGCGCAGCTGTGTTTTGTCATGTTTTGCAAGCCACTCACCCAGCACATTATTAAGCTTTTCAGGTGCAAATGCGATCGGTGCATTAATGTCTGCCGCATATTCGGTCATCATCACGAAACTACTTAACGCTGGTGCTTTCTTTTTATCAAATCCGTTAAAGTCGGCGTCAACAAACGCGCGTGTCATTTGTCTTGCTCGGTCTGCGCGGAAGTTTAAAAATAGTACTGCATCACCGTCGTTAATGGTTGCAGGCGTTTGACCATCAGGCACTATCGTTGATGCTTTCACAAACTCATCGTTTTCGTCACGCGCATATGCGGCTTGAAGTGCTTCAACCCCATTTGGGTATGAAAATTCAGCTTCACCTGAAACCATTAGGTCATAGGCCAGTTCAATACGGTCCCAACGATTGTCGCGATCCATAGCATAATAACGACCGACAAGTGTTGCTAACCTACCTGTGCCTAATTTAGCAAAGGTTGCTTGAATTCTTTCGATGGAAGCTTGTGCACTTCTCGGTGGCGTATCACGACCATCTAAAAAAGCATGAAAGAAAATATCGGTTGCGCCGCGCTCTGCTGCCAGTTCAATTGACGCGACAATGTGATCTTCATGACTATGAACACCACCTGGGCTTAATAGACCCATCAGATGCACGGCTTTGCCTTGTGCAACCGCATCATCAATACTTTTTACGAGTGTTGGGTTTTGAGCAAACTCACCATCATCGATTGATTTAGTAATGCGAGTGAAATCTTGATAAACAATACGGCCAGCGCCTAAATTCACGTGCCCAACTTCAGAATTACCCATTTGACCATCAGGCAAACCTACATCCAAACCAGAACCTGAAATCAAAGTTTTAGGTTGTGTTTGCCAAAGCTCATCAAGTACAGGTGTATTAGCAGCGAGGACCGCATTACTCTGTGTTTCTTCTCTATATCCCCAACCATCTAAAATCATAAGTACAAGTGGTTTTTTCTTCGCAGTCATTTGGGCTCCTGAAAAATGCACGATAGATGGGCATAGAATACCTTGTTTTGCGTAATTATTCAGCCCTGTACTGGTGATTTATGTTCAACTTTGATTAATGCTATGGTAACAACCCTACGTTATAATACGGCGCAAAATGCACAAGAACTGTTTCCTTGGTAAGGACTGTGAGGTTAAAAGCCATCTCTGGTGCAGGAAAAACAAGATGGGTTTGTGCCAAGTCACTTAAAAAAGTATACTCGCTGCACTGTAAGTTTTATCTCCCATTAAGTGGCAAGGTCCATGGAACAATATATTACTTTTTTTTCTAATCACCCAGTATTGAGTATTATCTGGGTAGTCTTGGCAATTATGCTTGTGCATAGCTGGTATAAAAGCCGCTTTTCAGCAATTCGCCCAATCAACCCTCAGCAACTAACACTTTTGATCAATAAAGATGATGCTCAGGTATTGGATATGCGCGGCAAAAAGGACTTCATTGCGGGTCGTATTGCTGGCGCTGAAATGATGAATGTTGATAAAGCCAAACAAAATGACTTTGGTGGCCTTGAAAAGTACAAAACTAAGCCCATTATACTTGTGTGTAATACAGGTATGACTGCCAATAACATTGCCGAAAGAATGCATCAGCAGGGCTATGAACAGGTTTATGTGTTATCTGGTGGTATGAGTTCATGGCAAAGTGCAGGTTTACCTACGACTAGTGGAAAGTAATCGGAGTAGTTTATGAGCAATGATGTAACTATCTATACAAAAGATTATTGCCCTTTTTGTCATCGTGCTAAAGCTTTACTCGATAGCAAAGGCGTAACATACACAGAGTACGATATTGGTATGAAGCCAGAGTTACGCGATGAAATGATCGAAAAAGCGAATGGCAGCTACACAGTGCCACAAATTTTTATCAATGGGCAACACATTGGTGGTTGTGATGATATGATGGCGCTGGAAGCTCAAGGCAAACTGGCATCTTTACTGAATTAGTTGAGTAAAATAAAGCATTACCAGCGTCTAACTTACGCTTATTCTTTTACGTCTTAGATGCTGATTAAACAAAATTTATAGGAATAATAATGACTGAACAAAATCAAAACGCGGCAGCAGAACAACAAGAAGGCCCACAATTTAACATCCAACGTATCTACGTAAAGGACGTATCGTTCGAGACTCCTAACTCTCCAACTATCTTCCAAAAAGAGTGGACACCTGAAGTTAAACTAGACATGGATACTCGCTCTGCGAAATTGGACGAAGGCGTATTTGAAGTTGTTTTAGCATTAACTGTTACAGCTACTATCGGCGAAGAAACTGCTTTCCTATGTGAAATCCAGCAAGCTGGTATTTTCTCAGTTGGTGAGCTTGAAGAGATCCAACTTGCACATATGTTAGGTGCGTTCTGTCCGAACATCCTATTCCCATATGCGCGCGAAGCGGTTGCGAACTTAGTTAACCGTGGTACTTTCCCACAATTGAATCTAGCTCCTGTTAATTTTGACGCGCTATTTGCACAGTACATGCAGCAGCGTGCATCACAAGAGCAAACAGCTGACGCATAATTTATGAATACATCACAGTCTGCTGTGACCGTATTAGGGGCGGGGTCGTATGGCACCGCCCTTGCTATTTGTTTTGCTCGCAACGGTCACCGAGTTACATTATGGGGGCGTAATCAAGCTGATGTTGAGACATTGGCATCTGAGCGTCAAAACAAACGCTATCTACCAGACATCACATTCCCAGAATCTTTGGAATTGGAAGCGGATTTAGAGTCTGCAGTTAAAGCAAGTCAAACTATCTTGGTTGTGGTTCCTAGTCATGCCTTTGCCCAAACACTCAAACAAATCCAGCCATATTTACAGGATGGGGCGCGGATCGCTTGGGCGACAAAAGGGTTAGAACCTGATACGGGACGTTTGTTGGAAGAAGTTGCCAAAGAAGTCGTAGGTGAAGCTGTGCCTTTGGCTGTTTTGTCAGGACCTACTTTTGCTAAAGAAATGGCAGCTGGCTTACCTACGGCGATTTCTGTATCAGCTAGAAATGAAGCGCTTCGTACTGAGCTTGCCAGCTTACTTCACTGTAGTCGCTCTTTTAGGGTGTACAGCAATGATGACTTTATAGGCATTCAACTTGGCGGTGCGGTTAAAAACGTGATTGCGATTGGTGCTGGTATGTCTGATGGGTTCGGCTTTGGTGCAAACACCCGTACTATGTTGATCACGCGTGGCTTAGCGGAATTATGCCGTTTAGGATGTGCACTGGGTGCTCGGACTGAAACTTTTATGGGTATGGCAGGACTAGGCGATTTGATTTTAACCTGCACAGATAACCAATCAAGAAACAGACGATTTGGCTTAGCACTGGGTCAAGGTAAAACTGTAGAAGATGCAATGGAAAGTATTGGGCAGGTTGTTGAAGGTTTTCGCAACACCAAAGAAGTTTACTTGTTGGCTAAGCGCAGCGGCATAGAAATGCCTATTACAGATCAGATATATCAAGTTCTGTATGAAAATAAAGATGTTAAAGAAGCTGCGATGGCATTGTTAGGACGAGAACAAAAAGCCGAATAGAAAAAACCACCATAAGGTGGTTTTTTTGTCTCTGTTTAAAAGGCATATTTCACTGAGAGCTGAAGTCTATTTAAATCTCCGTCGGCACCACTCTCGGTTTCTCGATTAGCCATTTTGTATTCTGCGCCAAAGGTCAGCTTTTTAACTGGCGAATACAAAATATTGGCACTATAGCTCATTGTCGACTCAGTTGGGTCGCCGGTTACGGCTGATAGTGTGCTGTCATTATCGGCACTAAAGAATGAATACAAGAAGGTAGAGCGCCACTGATCATTCCAAAAGTGTTGGTAGGCAATGAAACCGGAGGTCGAGTCTATTGCATGTAACTCATTACCATCATAGACCCCGCCATTTGCGACGTTTAAGCCAACATATCGACCTAGTCCCTGACCATGGGTAACCATAAATTTGACGTTGTTCTTGCCAAAATTGACACGACCAGAAGCGCTTACACCAAAAGAAGTTTCAGATTCATCCGCGGCACCGATTTTATAGGTTAGTTGGCGGCCCAGCGCAGCGACGGTTAAATGGCCCCAGTCAGCTTTGTAATTATATCGTGCAGTAAAATCTGGCATCGATGCGTCATCAGTAACCGTGCGAGCCCCACCAGCTGTCGTGACTGTACTTTCTGGATTTTCTGCTGAGAAGGACCAATTACCAACCGTATATTTTGCCATGGCCTGTCTAACGAATACGGTGCCTTCTGCTGGTCCAACAAAGTCGAGCGTTTCAGGTAGTGCGCCAACATTTTGGAAGTTTGACCATGCTTGGCCAAATAGCCACCCTTTATAGGTTACAAAGGCTTGCCTGATACGTGGCGAATATGAATTACTCACACGTTCATTACCACCGACCGAAGCGATAAAATCTAACTCAATTTTTGTTTTAATTGTGCTGCCATCATCAAGTTTAGACGCTGTGCCAAAATTGAATCTCGACTGACGTGCATGCATATCAAAGACAGCATCTTCCCCTGTGCTGGGAGTGACGGGTGTGGTGCCAGGCACGTAAAAATCACGGCCGATATGTTGTGATCCGAGTGTACCATCGGAAAAGTCACTCCATATCGCATCGAGCTTAATATAGCCACCGTAACTGACTTCGGTATTTCCAATATTGGCAGCGAATGCTTGACCACAAAGCACAGAAGATACAGCCATAGCTGCGAGATTTTTTTTCATATTAATTTTAGTTGTCATAATGTTGTTCCTGTATAACTGCCATCTCAGTTGCATCGCAGAGAAATTATTTCATCGTTCACTTTTGATGATGGTTGTTATTTGCTCAATTACCTTTTGGTCTATAAGACTAAGGTTGAATAGCGAATGGCATATTTGAAAAAGCCTTTGGCAATAAATAATTACACTTCCATATTGGTTGCTTTAGGCCCCTTTCTAGCTTTACTTCGAAAGAATCAGTATGCTGTTTCTGGTTAATTTATAGTTAATACTTAGAGAATTGAGTAAAGTTAAAGCAACAATTACAACTAAGGTCTAATACTTAATCGTACAGTTGTAAGTGATCCTTGAGTGAAGCCGTAAGGCAAGTAATTAATATGGAGATAAGTATGTCACAGAGCATTTATCCGGTACCTGAAGCGATCAAAAAGGCTGCACTGGTAGATAACGAGCAATATCAATCACTATACAAGCAGTCTATTGATGACCCAGAGGGGTTTTGGGCCGAACACGGTAAACGCCTAGACTGGTTCACACCGTATAATAAGGTAAAAAACACCTCTTTTGACAAAGGCCACATCAGTATCAAGTGGTTTGAAGATGGTGTCCTTAATGCTTCCTATAACTGTATTGATCGTCACCTTGAAAAAAATGCCGACAAAGTGGCAATGATTTGGGAAGGTGATGACCCTAGCCAAAGCGAAAATATTACCTTTCAAACATTGCATGACGAAGTGGCCAAGCTTGCAAATGGCTTGAAAAAGTTGGGTGTTGAAAAAGGTGACCGAGTCGCAATTTATATGCCGATGACGCCACAAGCCATTTATGCCATGCAAGCGTGTGCGCGTATTGGCGCTATCCACTCTGTTGTTTTTGGCGGCTTTTCACCGTCGGCAATCGCTGACAGAATTAAAGATTCGGGCGCCAAAGTTGTGATCACATCTGATGAAGGTCGTCGCGGTGGCAACACAGTTCCTCTAAAAGCGAATGTAGATGAAGCCGTTGCACAGGACTCTGTTACAACTATTGAACACGTTATCGTGCACCAGCTGACTGGTGGTGAAGTTGAATGGAGTAACCACGATGTATGGTGGCATGAGTTAACGGCAGATGTTGCTGCTGAGTGTGCGCCAGAACCAATGAACGCAGAAGATCCGCTCTTTATTCTTTATACATCAGGTTCAACAGGCCAGCCTAAAGGTGTTGTACACACAACGGGTGGCTATTTAGTGTATGCGTCAATGACACATGAGTATGTGTTTGACCTAAAAGATGATGACGTATTTTGGTGTACAGCAGATGTGGGTTGGATTACAGGCCACAGTTATATGGCATATGGCCCATTGGTTAATGGCTGTACTCAGGTTATTTTTGAAGGGGTACCAACATACCCAAGCTCAGGTCGTATTGGTGAGGTCGTTGATAAACATCAAGTGACAATCTTATATACCGCACCAACAGCTATTCGTGCCTTGATGGCGAAGGGTGACGAACCTACAGCTAGCTCTAAACGTACGAGTCTACGTATTATGGGCTCGGTAGGTGAGCCGATTAACCCTGAAGCATGGGCATGGTACTACGAGCAGATTGGTAACAGTGCTTGTCCGATTGTTGACACTTGGTGGCAAACGGAAACGGGTGGCATTATGATCACGCCACTGCCTGGTGCAATTGATATGAAGCCAGGTTCTGCAACACGTCCATTTTTTGGCATCGCGCCAGCGTTGTTTGATGCCGAAGGCAATACACTAGAAGGTGCAACAGAAGGTAACTTAGTTATTTTAGATAGCTGGCCTTCACAAGCGCGCACGGTGTATGGTGATCATGAACGTTTCGAGCAGACTTATTTCTCTGCCTACCCAGGCGTTTATTTTACTGGTGATGGCTGTCGCCGTGATGAAGATGGATATTATTGGATAACAGGCCGTGTAGACGATGTGCTAAATGTATCAGGTCACAGACTTGGCACAGCAGAAATTGAAAGTGCGTTGGTTGCGCACGAAGCTGTTGCAGAAGCAGCCGTGGTGGGTTACCCCCATGATATCAAAGGCCAAGGTATCTACGTATACGTCACACCGAACGAAGGCGTAGTGGTAACCGATGAACTAACGAAAGAAGTTCGCAGCTGGGTGAGAAAAGAGTTAAGCCCAATCGCATCGCCAGATATGATCCAGTGGTCACCAGGGTTACCAAAGACACGCTCTGGTAAAATTATGCGCCGTATTTTACGTAAAATCGCCGCGAATGAGTACCAACAGTTGGGAGATACCTCTACATTGGCAGATCCAAGTGTAGTGGACGAGTTGATTGAAAATCGTTTGAACCGTTAATTGAGCGTTAAAAACTTGAAATTAAGCGAATTCTAAACGTACTATATCGGCTGTCTTTACAACAAAGACAGCCGATTTTTTAGGAGCTATGCATGAATCAGTTTTTAATTGCGGATGATCACCCTCTATTTAGAGAAGCGCTAAAGGGGGCATTGCAAAATCAGTTTGAGGGACTAGAAGTCATTGAGTCGGAAAACTTTGAACAGACGTTAGAGCGGCTGTCTGAAAATGATGACTTAGATTTATTATTATTAGATCTACATATGCCAGGTAATGGCGATTTGTATGGACTTATTCGCATTCGAGAAGACTACCCAGCTTTACCCATCGTTGTCGTTTCGGGAAGTGAAGACCTGAATACCATTTCTAAGGTGATGGGGTATGGTGCGATGGGGTTTATACCCAAAGCTTCCTCTTCACAGGATATTGTCACGGCACTGACGCAAGTATTAGAAGGTGAAACGTGGCTACCCTCTGATATAAAAGAAAAAATAGAAGACTTGGGAGGTGAAGAAAGGGAGCTTGCACAGCAGATTGCTTCATTGACACCACAGCAGTATAAAGTACTTCAATACCTTCATGAGGGATTACTTAACAAACAGATCGCTTATGAACTCAGTATTTCAGAAGCCACTGTCAAAGCACATATCACCGCTATCTTTAGAAAGTTAGGTGTTTACAATCGAACTCAAGCAGTATTAATCGCTTCTAAATTACAATTAGAGCCAATTGAAGCGGCAAAGTAGCAAGCGCTACTTTTGCACCTTCATTAATACGCTATTTAAAAACCACCGTTTTGTTGCCATTAATAAATAGCTTGTGTTCAGAAGCAAGCTGCAACGCCTTGCAAAAAACCGTCTTTTCTATATCTCGGCCAATTTTGGCCATTGATTCTGCATTGTTGGCATGCGTGATTTGGGTTACATCCTGAACGATGATTGGCCCTTCATCGAGCTCATTATTGACAAAGTGCGCGGTTGCACCGATGATCTTTACACCGCGTTCAAATGCTTGGTGATAGGGTTTTGCGCCAATAAAGGCTGGCAAGAACGAATGGTGAATATTGATTATTTTGTCTTCGAAGCGTGCCACAAACTCGGGGCTTAGGATACGCATGTACTTTGCAAGTCCAATAAGCTCTGGAGAGTATTTTGCAATCAAGTCGCCCACCTGCTGGTCATGCTCACTGCGGCTTAAGCCTTCATGTGAAACACAATGAAATGGGATTTTAAACGCGCTGACAAGCGGCTCTAAATCAGGGTAGTTGGCGATAACTGCCATTACTTCAATATTGAGAGCGTTTTCAAACTGTTTTAAAAGCACACCTCCTAAGCAGTGGGCTTCTTTGGTTGCAAGTAACACAACTTTTACCTTGGTATGGCTATGCAAGTGGGTCATTGCGCCATCGGGTAGGTTAGCCTGTAGCTGCGACAAGAAAAGCTCGCTGGGCGAACCTGTCAGCTCAGTACGCATAAAGAAACGTTTGCCTTCGGTGTCTACAAATTCATTGTTTCGAACAATATTTAAGTTGTGCTCATGGCACAAACTTGTGATTTTGGCGATTAAGCCGATTTCATCACGACATTGCGTTGTTAATATATAACTCATGGTCCTCATTCCAATCGTTTAGCGGTCTTTCAGATTAACCTAATGACATATAAATGCAATGCGACTTTTGAATCGATTATTCCGATTTTTGTGTTGAATCAAGTCAAACTATCAATAGAGAGAGTTGAACACTAAATGTTCTTATGTACTACACTAATATTTCGTTGAAAACAGCCTAGGTCTACAGGTGCGTATGGCCCGAATAAAAATACTGATCGCGGATGATTCCAATACAATGAGGCAGTTAACATTACAGACTTTGAGAGCATTGGGGTACAGGGAGTTAGACGAAGCACGAGATGGACGGCAAGCGCTGATGAAGCTCAATACTTATCATTACGATGTTTTAGTCACGGATTGGAACATGCCTGGCTTGAATGGGTTTGACTTAGTCAAGATTATGAAATCGGACGAACGCTTAAGCCGAATTAAGGTGATTATGCTCACGTCAGAAACATCAATGTATAAAGTGAAGCAAATTGTTGAACTTGGCATTAACGAGTATATCTGCAAACCTTTTTCGCCTGATATGCTCGCCAAGAAAATATCACGTCTTAACCTCGTTCAGGGCTAAATAATGTGATTTTAGAGTTCTAATTTTCTACGGATCCGACTTAGGGCGATGGGCGTAATACCAATATGAGAGGCGATCATTTTGAGCGGTACTTTACCACTGAGTTCGGGGTTATTAGAGAGAAAGTCTAAATACCGTTGTTCGGCGCTGTGGTATGCAAAAGCATGTTCGCGTTCCTCTTTTTTTATGAAGAGGTTTTCTAATAATTGGGTGTAAGCTTCTAAAAAGCCTGGATGCTGTTTCATCGTGTTGAAAAAGCGATGCCATTCAAACTCTAGACAAATGACTTCATCAAGGGCTTCAATACTAAAAAGTGCAGGCGTATTTCTGGTCATTGCCCGCGTTGACCCAGCGATGCTTGGCGCGCACGCAAATGATTGGGTAAACTCTTTGCCATCGGTCGAGACATTAAAATAACGTACGTAGCCTTGTGTAATAAAAAATAAATTGGGTGCAAGGTTGCCTTGACTCATGAGCAAAGCGCCTTTTTGATAGTGTCTTAACTTGCCCCGTAAGCCGTATTTATTAAAATCAGCCACTGATAACGGCTTATGCTCACTGCTGAAAAAAGCTACAAAGTCTTTTAATTGGTGTTCTATATCCATATCTAATTCCTAGCTTTTTGTAATTATAGGTACAATCCTAGGCTTTACTTGAAATCAAGTAAAGCGCTAACAATGTGATTAAAAAAGCCGGTAGACAAGTAAGTAATACCTCGAACTGGGCAAGACCTTGAAACAAGATAACCAAAATCGGCACCAAGTAAGTGGCAGCCAGAAAGGCATTGGGACTATAGTGCTTGAGTAGGTATTGCTGTAAAAAGAATGTGCCTAAAGTCGTAAACAGGGTCAAATAAACAATGCCAAACCAAAATACCGAATTGTCCCAAGCGATTTTCTGAGGGCGACCATACAACATAAACGATGGAAGTAGTAATAGGCTGCCAAGTGAAACGATCATAAATGTGCTTAGCAAGGCTGGTTGCGAACTGGCCCACTTTTTAGCGAGCACCACATGTAGTGCCAAACTAAAGCAAGAGAGCAAAAATAGGCTGTCGCCTCTGAACCATTTAGTTGTTATTTCGGCGTTGGTGTTGGTAATCAATAGCGTCCAAATGGCACCAAATATGCCCAGTAAAAATCCCAACAGTTGCATTGTTTTCGGTACAACTTGTAATAACCCATAGCTCAGCAGCACACATATCAGTGGTAGCAATGTATAAATAACCGCTGTTCGTTGCGCTGTCGTAGTTTTGAGTGACTCAAATAATCCGATGAAAAAAAGCACAAGGAACAGACTAATAACCGCATATTTTATCAGCTGCCGCACATCAAGTTTGAAGTCAGTGCCAAAACGAATCAAAGGGAGCAGGCATATACTAGTCAGAGAAAATCGTAACCAAGTTGCAGCTATGGGAGATGCATAAGGTAGCACTTGCTCCGACACAATAAACGAAGAAGCAAGCAGGCCTACCCATACAAAAAGCAATATAGATTGAGTGAGAGGGGATTGCATACATATCACCTGATTTGGCTATCTGGTAGAGCAAATTTTCTGAATAAGTACGTTGAAATCGCGAAGTCCAAGTTGAGATTAAACTGTTGATTGAGTAGCTGGTGGAGCTGTTTTTCACAGGTGATGGTGGTGATTTCTGTGTACTTGTCGGTGATATGGTGGTATTGCCCATTTCTGAGGGAGTGTGTTATATCGAGTGTCTTTCTACTTACCACCAAGTTTTTGACAAAAGCGGCCTCAGGGTACTTGTGGGAATAAAAATGACTTAGGTCGCAGTCTGATTCTGTATAGTTATATAAATCAAAGGTATACAAAGTAAAAAACGCCCCATTTTTTAACACTTGAAAGTGATAAGTTGTTCCGTTTTTTAGGCTTATCTGAAAGATCTCACTGCCTTGCTGTTGTGGGGTATCTAAAACAAGCTTTAATGGATAAAAGGCGCCTTGAGGGCCAAATCCAACGTCCAAAAGATAGTCCGCACCTTCATAGGTTACTAAAGTTGCTCTGTGAGTTCTTGGGACATCAATATCGCGGTTATAAACTACTTTTGCCAATAGCAGTTTTACATCAAATCCGAGACTTTGCAGTATTGTGTAAACCAACTTGTTGTGTTCAAAGCAGTATCCGCCGCTTTGTTTCGTAATAAGCTTGTTGAACAGGTGCGGTATGTCCAATGGCATTGGCCGATTGAGTAATACCGAGATGCTGTTAAAGCTGTATTGGGCGATGTGCTTTCGTTGTAGCTGGTTTAAAAACTCGAGGTCGAGAACGCGGTGTGTTAGGCCTAGTTCTGTTAAATACTGTTGTGCGATTTGTACATTATTCATGGTGGGTTCTTTGTCTAATAAATTATGAATCAAAGCTTAAAGAGCAAAGCGGGGGTTGTAATGAACCTAGGTTTATTGTGCGCAAACAAAAAAACTTCAGTGACTAAACCTCGGTTAATTTATCTTGGGACCAAGGTACTTAAAGTAAGCACCGTGTACAGCGTAACAAACATATAAAGGAGAAAGGTATGCGTATAACAGTATTTGGTGCAACAGGTAACATTGGTCAAGTTGTGGTGGCTGAAGCGCTCAATCGAGGGCATCAAGTAACCGCGGTGACTCGCAGTGCAGCGAAAGCTACGCAGCTACCAGCGTCGGTACAGGTTGAAGTGGCAGATGTGAATAATGTTGAAGATGTTATTAGGCTAAGCCAAGGCCAAGATCTTGTGATTAGTGCGACAAGGCCAGCTGAGGGGCAAGAAAAGCAATTAGTCAGTATTGCGAATGCACTATTAGAAGGGCTTTTAGAAACACACACGCGATTACTCCTTGTCGGTGGAGCCGCTTGTTTAACCGTTCCTAACACAGGTGGCAAGTTGGTCCTTGATGATGTGTCTTTGGTTCCCCCTGCGTGGAAAAGTATTGCACAGGCTTGCTATGAGCAATATCAACATTGTGTGTCTCATCGCAATCAAAACTGGACATATATGAGCCCTGCGGCATTAATTGGCCCTGGGGCACGCACCGAGCAATTTAGAGTGAGCGATGGAGAGCTCTTAGTGGACGAACAAGGGAAGTCACATATTTCTTGGCAAGACTTTGCCATTGCATTGCTTGACGAAGCACAATCTCCAAAGTTTTTGGGGGGTAAATTTACAGTTGGCTACTGACATGCGATAGGCTATGAGCGGTTTTTGTCTGAAGCATAAATTGGCGGTATTTGTGCGGCGTGTTTAAAAAGAGGGCCTTAAATGCCGAAATGTAGGCCGCGTCGGATGCAAAGCCAAGGTTTAGCGCGATGTTTTGTATTGAACAGTTTGTGGATAGCAGTTCTAAAGACAGCACGAGTCTCAGGTGCTGACGCCAAGCTCTAAATGATTGATTAAATTCTTTGGCGAACAAACGACTTAATGTACGCTCAGAGGCGCCTACTTGCAGTGCCCATTGGGCCAATGTTAGGCGTGTAGCTGGTTGGTCTATGAGTCCTTCAAAAATCGCTAAAGTTCGCCGATCTTTTGGTTTTAAAAGCGGAATATCGTAGTTGGCGGCCGCGGCAATTTGGTCGTTTAAAACGCGCAGCAGGTTTTCTGTGGCCTTGTTGTCGGGCGCATCTGCTTGTTTGAGGAGCAGTAACACCAATTCTTTAAAAAAAGGTGTCACTAAGCAAGACTTTGGCGCATGACAAAAAGTCACCTTACTTGCAGGGTTCAAATAAAGTGAAGAAAACTCTGTGTGGGTGAACGCCACAGATTTATGCGGCGTTCCAGCTGGGATATATAAAAGCGCGTTATGTGGCACAACAACCCGTCGTTTGTCTATCTCCGACTGCAATAACCCTGATACGGGAAAAATAATTTGATGCCAAGGGTGCTGGTGGTAGTCATCTAGGTAGCCAGCAGGCATGCTAATTGTCTTTGCTAAGAGCTGTTTTTGTTGGTTGATATCGATTAATGTGTTGGCGTCCATAGATGGCGGTTTTTATATGTTTTATGTCTTATAGTTTAAATTAAGCCGTGAAAGATTGTTATATGATAAACCTTCCTTTATTTTGCCAAGGCAAAGAAGCGCATGCATCTTCATTTTGTTATTCATGAGTATTTTGAGGCGCCAGGTGCTTTCGAGCAATGGGCGCGACGGGCACAGCATCGAATTAGCTATTCTCGATTGTATCAAGGTGATCATTTACCAAGCAATTCAGACGGGGTTGATATGCTGGTGGTAATGGGTGGCCCACAAAGCCCTGCTACTACTCAGGCTCAATGCTCTCATTTTGACGCTATTGCAGAGCAGCGTTTAATCAAGCAGTTTATTGACGCGCATAAACTAGTGATTGGCGTTTGCTTGGGCGCTCAGCTAATTGGTGAGGCATTGGGGGCTCCCCATCAACCCAGTCCAGAAAGAGAAATAGGCAAGTTTCCTATCTATTTGACTGACAATGCTAAGTTACATGCTTTGGTAAGTCACTTTGGACAGAAACTCGATGTTGGCCACTGGCACAACGACATGCCAGGGCTTACGCCAGAGGCTAAAATATTAGCTTACAGTGAAGGCTGTCCAAGACAAATTGTACAATACCAAAAGTGGGTCTTTGGCTTTCAATGCCATATGGAATTGACCATCGATCTGGTTAAGCTTCTGAGTCAACATGAAGACTTTAGCGAAGCACACCTCCAGCGTTTTGTGCAAAGGCCAGAAGAGCTTGCAGGTCATGACTATGCACAAATGAACGAGGTACTTTATGTCTTTTTAGACAAGCTCGCAGAGGCCTTTTCGCAAGGTTAGCGCTTTGAATGTATTGATTTATAGCTCAAGTTAACGATTGTGATTATACTGCGGTTGTTGCTGTATTTATTGGTCATAAAAAATGGAAAAATACGAAGAACTCTTAGTATCGATAAGAAAAGTCATTCGGGCGATTGATCTACATTCTAAGCATTTGAATAAATCGTCAGGTTTAACTGGGCCACAACTCTTGATCATGCAAGAAATTGCGCGAGTAAAAGGGGTGACAGCCAGTCAAATTGCGAAAAATGTGAATTTAAGTGCCGCGACAGTGACCAATATTTTGGACCGATTAGAAAGTCGGGGGCTTGTTGAGCGTGTAAGGAGCTCGCAAGATAAAAGGCGTGTTAGCTTGTTTTTATCGCAGCAGGGAAAAGGGCTATTAATTGATGCCCCCCAGCCCTTGCAAGAACACTTTATCCAAAACTTTTGTGAATTAGAGGAGTGGGAGCAGTCTCTATTACTGTCTTCGATGCAACGTATTGCAACTATGATGGATGCCAATGAATTAGACGCCGCACCAGTGTTAGAAATTGCCCCTATGAGTCAGAACGAGTCCGGTAAATGAATGTGCTACTCACGTAGCACATTCAAAAAGTGTAGGTGTTTTTGGTACTGCGACAGTACATCATTAATAACGGCGGTTTCCGACCAGCCCATTATGTCGTAATTTTGCCCACCTTCGCTGAGGTGCACTTCTGCACAGTAGTAAGAGTCACTATCGGTGACATCACTTTGTGTAAAATCAGGTTGCAGACGCTTGTTTTTATAAACACCATAAACAAAGTCATGCTCGTCGCCGTGGTGAACGGTAAGAATAACAGCCGAGTTGTGCACTTTCACCTCTGCGTCTACCTGATTATTTTCAAATTCATCTCTGATTTTTTTCAGAGCAGGTTTGACTTCTTTCAAGATAAACTTATCGACTTTTCCCTTTGCTGGAGTAGCAATCAGAAGTGCAAGACTTTCTTGCCAAGTTTGCTCGTCATTTACTTGGTTTTCAAACGTCATAGGCATGGTTTGTGCGCTGCGTTTGGCATCGTCTACTCTAAGGGCGCTAATTAAGCCATAGCAGGCAATTAATAGCACAATAGAAAAAGGCAGAGCACTTGCAATAGTGAGTGTCTGCAGCGCATCTAATCCGCCAGCTAAACTCAATGCTGCCGCAACAACCCCAACGCCAATAGACCAGAATAGTCTTTGCCACAGGGGGGTATTGTTATTACCGTTAGAGCACAGCATGTCGATGACCATTGCGCCAGAGTCGCATGAGGTGACAAAGAACACCACAATCATAATGATAGAAAGGCCAATGAGTATTTGTGACAGAGGGTAGTTTTCTAAAAAGACATACAAGGCAACAGCCGAGTTGTCGCTAACCATTTGCGAAATATTGGTTAACCCCTGCTCAAAAATCATCGCGAGGGCTGAGTTACCAAAGATGGTCATCCACAGTAGAGTAAAGGCTGTTGGTATGCAGGTAACCCCAATTACAAACTCGCGAATTGTGCGTCCTTTAGAAATTCGGGCAATAAATAATCCGACAAAAGGCGCCCACGCTAGCCACCAACCCCAATAAAAGATTGTCCAACCGCCTATCCAGTCTTTCTTTTCATAAGCAAACAAATTGAAAGTAGTTGAAACGATATCTGAAAGGTATTCACCAACATTTTGTACATAGGCTTGAAGTAAAAATACGCTAGGACCAATAAAAAATATCAGGGCCAATAGCACTACGGCCAAAATCATATTCGTTTGAGAGAGAATCTTAATGCCTTTATCTAGCCCAGTTGCCACGGAAATAGAAGCCAAGGCGGTGATACCTATCATGATTAAGACTTGGTTGAGCGTTGAAACTTCAAATGAAAATAGATATGCCAGTCCAGAGTTGACTTGAGCGGCTCCCAGTCCAAGGGAGGTCGCGACACCAAATACAGTTCCCACTACCGCGAATATATCTACAGCATGGCCTGCCCAGCCATTTATTCTATCGCCAATTATCGGGTAGAGCGCGGAGCGCAGTGTTAAGGGTAAATTATGGCGGTAACTAAAGTAAGCGAGGATCATCGCTACTATGGCGTAAATGGCCCAAGCGTGAAAACCCCAATGAAAGAATGTGATCTTCATTGCTTCTTTAATCGCTTCAAGAGAGCCACTCTCTTGTGATGGCGGAGAAACAAAATGCATTACGGGTTCCGCAACGCCAAAAAACATCAGCCCGATCCCCATGCCGGCGGCAAAGAGCATTGCCAACCAAGTTGAAAAACTATAGTCGGGATCAGAGTGGTCAGGCCCAAGCTTTATTTCGCCAAATCGTGACATACTAAGGTACACGACCAGACCTAAAATAATGGCCACCGTTAATACGTAAAACCAACTCGCGTTTTGAGTTATGGCTGATTGAGTGAATGAAAATAGTGAAGAAGCGGTCGCAGGACTGAGTACGGCAAAAATAACCAGCAATAATACGACGGCTGAGGATGTATAAAATACGGGTAAATTTAGAGACGAGTTGTCTTTTTTCATAGTGAAGCTCTAATGATTAGATCACAAATAAACTTGTTTTGGTCTGGTATATCACTATTCGATGCGTTGGTTATAAACATATTGCCTAACATCGTCAGTATAAACCTCATTTCAAAACATAAAGCGCTAATAAATTTAGAGCTCTAATGATTAGTATTGTAACTATTAACCCATCATAGATAAAGAAAGGGGTTGTTTATTCAGTTATGGCTACTGAGAGAGGGCGTTTCAGAGTTTCGTTGTGATATGGTATTGAGGCTAAGTAATTTTAGTTGTAACTAAATTGGAGTGGATTATTTATTCTTGTTCTTCTTGAAGCTCTGGTTGCACAGATTGACGCAGTTTCTCTTCAAGTTCAGCGGTATAAAAGGGAACGTAGCGCTGTATGATCTCAAGTCGCTTGCCTGCTTGATTAAGTTTTTCAAGTGCACTTTGCCATTTAGCGATAATGTCATCTGGTGTTTCCAATGAAAACGCCATGTATACACCTTGAGCTGGCAATTGAATATTCATTGCTTTGAGGTGTGACAGAGGATGACCAGCTAAGCTGAGGACTTCACGGGTATTCATTAACGACAACATTGTACAATCAAAACGGCTTTTAGGTTGGAGCAACAGTTGTATCGCTCGAACTTGGCTTTGTGTTTCATGAAAAGGGATTTGATTCCGTTCGTAAAGCTCCGAATCCCGCACCTTGTGTTGCGTGATACATGTCGCATCACTCTGCTTTATATCTTCCAAGCTATTAAACTCTCTCGTGTCTTTCGACTTTTGATAGAGTACCGGGCCATCATATAACAAAGGACCAACCCACTTGAATCGCTCTAGTCTCGCTGGTGTTTGTGCAACAACGAGGTGAGCACGATGGTATACAATGGTTTGCCGATATCTGGCACTGACGACTTTAGAACCCTTTTCTAGCATTTTAATGCCACGTGCAAATGAGCCGATTTGAACCGAATGCTGACGCCCAAGTATTTGTTCAAGCTCATGAAAAATATCCACGATAAAGCCACTTTGCACTTCACCGTGATGGGTAATGATAAATGGCTCTAGTGGATGCGCTGATACCAATAGTTTGTGTCTATAAGTCTTAGCATGGGCTGGTTGAATACTGGCCCACATACATATCAAACTGACAATCCACAGTGCTTTCATAAGTACTTACATTACATCAAGGTTTGTATGAGTATTGTGGCCAGAGTCGGATTTGTCTAATTTACAAGAAGGGCGAACAAAAAATATGCAAACAAAAGAGTCAAATGAAGCACTAAAACTAATAGGGCCATGTTATTAACATCGCCCTATTGTAGATTGAGCGCAGCCGTTTATCTCATAGTAACAAACTCTTCTGAGCCTGTTGGGTGAATGGCTACTACCGAATCAAAGTCTGCTTTGGTTGCGCCCATCTTCATCGCAACACCAAAGCCTTGGATCATTTCATCAACCGCGAAACCAATACCGTGTAAGCCTACAATTTTTTCTTCAGGGCCTACGCAAACGAGCTTCATTCGGCAAGGTTGACGGTGTTGTGTTACTGCCGTGTACATGGCTGCGAAAGTTGAGTTGTACACTTTAACGTTGTCTTCGCCGTACTTTGCAATTGCTTCTGGTTCAGTAAGTCCAATGGTACCAATTGGCGGGTGGCTGAACACAACGGTTGGTACAAGGTTGTAGTCCATTTTGGCATTTGGCAGTTCTGGGTTAAATAGGCGTTCAGCAAGCATACGCCCAGCTTTTACAGCCACTGGCGTTAACTCAATACCGCCTTCCATAATATCGCCCAGTGCATAAATACCAGACACAGATGTATTTTGCCACTCATCTACTTTTACGTAGCCTTTATCCGTGATTTCAACATCGGTAGCGGCTAAGTTAATTTTGTCTGTTACCGGCTCGCGACCAATTGCCCAGATGACTTGGTCGACTGTGTGTGATTCGCCGTTTTCAAGATGTAGTGTTATAGAACCATCTGCTTCTTTCACAAGCTCTTTTGGTGTTGCATGTGTATGTAGTGTTGGCCCTTCTTTCTCCATCACTTCAGTCAGTGTTTCAACGACCATAGGGTCAAAATTACGAAGTGGCGCATGTTTGCGTACAAATAAGTGGGTCTCAGTACCTAAACTATGCAGAACACCAGCTAATTCAACAGCGATGTAGCCCGCGCCAATAACAGCAACGCGGCGTGGCTGCTCGTTTAATTCAAAGAAGCCATTTGAATCAATGCCATGTTCAGCGCCTGGGATATTCGGCACACTCGGGCGGCCACCAACAGCAATACAGATATGGTCGGCTGTGTATTGTTCACCATTGACCTCAATGGTTTTATTGTCGATGAATTTGGCAAACCCGTTAATGACAGTGACGCCATTACTTGCAAGGTATTTGTTGTAACCTTGATGAATACGACCAATATAAGCTTCGCGGCTTTCCACTAATTTGGCCCAGTTAAAGTTTTTTAGCTCAACATCGAAGCCGTAGTCTGGTGCATAAAGCTTGATGGCTTCTGCAACCTGAGCACCGTGCCACATAACTTTTTTAGGTACGCAGCCTACGTTAACACACGTGCCACCCATATGTTTTGCTTCGACAAGTGCGACTTTAGCGCCACGCATTGCCGCACGGTTAGCTGATGCGATGCCGCCACTGCCACCACCGATGGCAATGTAGTCAAAATGTTGAGCCATAATTTTTCCTCTTCTGAATTCGCTGAACTAGTCTTAAGATGACAGACTAAATACGTCATTACTTTCAACTAGGTTAGTAAGTTTTACTTGTATTTGCGCTATTAGCCCTTATTTCAAGTTTAATTGGGAAATAAAAAATTAAAGAGAGACATTATGAGTAACCCATTAATTGGTTTAGAAGGATTACCGCCGTTTTCAAAAATAAAGCCAGAGCATATTGTTCCCGCACTAAAAGCAGCTATTGAACACTGTCGCAATACCATTGACCGTATTGTAGAGCAGGACCAGTTTACTTGGGATAACTTTGTTCTGCCCTATGAAGAAGCGGATGATAAGCTTTCTAGAATGTGGTCACCAGTGTCTCATATGAACTATGTCGTAAATAGTGAAGAATTAAGACAAGCCTATGAAGAATGCCTTCCGCTTATCTCTGAGTATTCAACTTACACAGGTCAACACCAAGGCTTGTATAAAGGCTATTTGTCTATTCAACAAAGTAGTGAGTTCGATAAGCTGTCAGTCGCTCAACAAAAGACCATTACCAATGCTCTAAGAGATTTTAAGCTATCGGGTATTGCTTTAGATGAGGCTGGACAAAGACGCTATGGCGAGATCAGTGCGCGACTTTCTGAGCTAGGATCAAAGTTTGGTAACAACGTGATGGATGCCACACAAGCTTGGCATTTACATGTAACGGATGAAGCTGATCTTGGTGGATTGCCTGAATCGGCTTTAGCGCTTGCGGCGCATACGGCACAAAGCAAAGAGCTTGAAGGGTGGGTATTTACATTAGATATTCCTTCCTATTTACCGGTGATGACGTATGCCGATAATCGCTCTATGCGTGAGCAAATGTATCGTGCATACGTAACTCGTGCATCGGATCAAGGTCCTAACGCAAACCAATTCGACAACTCAGAGTTAATGACAGAAAAACTAGCTTTGCGCCATGAAATTGCGCAACTGCTTGGATTTGATAATTACGCAGAGCATTCTTTAGCTACAAAAATGGCAGAATCTCCAGCACAGGTCTTTGAGTTTTTAAATGACTTGGCAAAAGCATCTAAACCGCAGGCTCAAAAAGAAGTCGCTGAGCTACAAGCGTTTGCGAAAGAGCAGCATCAGGTGACTCAGCTTGAAGCGTGGGACTATGGTTATTATGGCGAGAAGTTAAAGCAAGCCAAATACGCAATTTCTGATGAGCAATTACGTCCTTACTTCCCAGCTGACAAGGTCCTCAGCGGTCTGTTTGAAACGGTCAATCGCTTATTCGGTATTTCAGTATCGGAAGTGAAAGAATTTGATACGTATCATGAAGACGTACGCTTCTTTGCTATTCACGATCAGCAGGGCACATTGCGTGGTAACTTCTATTTAGACCTATACGCACGAGAGCATAAACGCGGTGGTGCATGGATGGATGATTGTCGAGGTCGCAGAGTATCTGAAAGTGGCACACTACAAACACCTGTAGCTTACTTAGTGTGTAACTTTAATAAGGCGGTAGGAGATAAGCCAGCATTATTTACGCACAACGAAGTGACCACTTTATTCCATGAGTTTGGTCACGGTATTCACCATATGCTGACACAAGTTGATGCACCTGCAGTTTCGGGGATCAATGGGGTTGCTTGGGACGCCGTTGAATTGCCGAGTCAGTTCTTAGAAAACTGGTGTTATGAAGTGGAGGCGTTGAACTTTATTTCCGGTCATTATGAGACGGGTGAGCCACTCCCTAAAGAGTTGCTTGACAAGTTACTTGCTGCTAAAAACTACCAGTCAGCGATGATGATGCTCAGACAAATTGAGTTTTCATTATTTGACTTCCATATTCACGCAGATTACGCCGCTGCACAACCGTGCCAAATTCAAGCGACATTGAATCAAGTCCGTGATCAAATTTCGGTTATTAAGGCGCCTGAGTTCAACCGTTTTCAGCATGCCTTTAGTCACATTTTTGCGGGCGGTTACAGCGCGGGGTACTACTCGTATAAGTGGGCAGAAGTGCTTTCGGCTGATGCGTTTTCTCGCTTTGAAGAGGAAGGGATTTTCAACGCGCAAACGGGTAAATCCTTTATGGAAAATATACTGGAAATGGGCGGGTCTGAAGAGCCTATGGCATTGTTCCAGCGTTTTAGAGGACGTGCACCTCAGGTTGACGCGTTGCTTCGCCATAGTGGCATAGGAAAAGCTGCCTAATTACATAGCTAAGTCACTAATTGGTATATCAAGGCGCCCGAATGGGCGCTTTGTTGTTTTTGCACTCGCAAAATAAGCGTTTCCGTCTATGCTTTGGTAAAGACCTGATCTTGTAGGGAAAGCCATATGACCAACTTAGTGCTTGCCATTGACGATGACAAGCTGATCCACCATGTTATCGAGCAGTCACTATCTCAAAACTGTAAATTGATCCATGCTAAAAATGGTGAGCAAGGCTTAAGGTTAGCGATAAAGTATCAGCCAGATATTATTTTACTTGATGTTGAAATGCCGGGTATGTCAGGGTTTGAGGTGTGTGAACGGCTCAAAGGTGGAGAGCACACGGCAGATATACCCGTGATGTTTTTGTCCTCAAAAGGGGATATTAGCGAGCGAATGCGGGGCTACAATGCGGGAGCCGCAGACTACATCGTTAAGCCTTTTGAAGGGTCTGAGCTACTAGCAAGAATCAAAGTCTTAGATGACTATCGGCGTCAATCGGTGGCCCTCAAGCAAGACATGCAGCGGGCACAAATTACAGCTGAAATTGCCATGACAGACTCTGGCGACATGGGGCGCATAATGCGTTATGTGGGTCAGTCTTATCATGCGCATGACCTCAGTACCCTATCTGAGTACTTTTTAGAGTTTTTTACGCCTCTCAACTTAGAGGTCGCGCTGGCATTTTGGTATCACAATCAGGCCGTGTTTTTTTCACAAGAGGGGGCTATTCAGCCCATCGAGCAAGAGTTACTGGAAACCAATAAAGAGGGAAGCCGTTTTGTCGATTTTGGTCGACGAACCATTATCAATTACCCAAAAGTATCGCTACTCATAAAAAATATGCCGACTGACGACCCTGCGCTTTATGGTCGGTTTAAAGATTTACTCCCCCATATACTTGAAGCAACCAATGCCAAAATAAAAGACATGGAAGTAAGTGAGGTTGCACTTAACAAAGTGGAAGAAATTGGTTTGGCTTTTGCTCAACTGAGCGAGCAACTGAGTTGCATTGGTGAAGTGTATGGCACCAAAGTTTCTGAGTTAGAAGCATTTATTAAAGAAGATAATGTAAAAGCCGCTTTAGGAGAAGAATATAAAGCATCGATGGAAAGCCTTTGCGAGCACTTTGCTTTTGTGAATGACGAGTTTTCAATTATTCGATACAAACTGGGCGAAATAACTCAGGTACGTCAGGAGCTTATTCAAAGTCTCAATCAAATGGCGAAGCCTTGGGGCGAAGAAGAAGTCCCTGCGCAAACTGATATTGAACTGTTTTAGCATCGCAAAGCCGATGCATTCTTTTTTTCTTCATTAAACGTTATACTCTGCAGGCTTAAACAACAGGAGTCTGCAGTTGTACATTCATACGCCATTTTCTGAAAACCGCGCATACCTAGACGAGTTATCTCAACGTTTTAAATTAGATACGTTAATCGCACTCGATGATGATTTTCGTCTTGTTTATGATGAAGACGGACTACAGTTATTAAAAAAGGACGAACCGAAGCTGGGTGCCATTCGAGTCGACTTTGTGACCGGTGCGAGCGCACATAGGCGCAAATTTGGCGGTGGTAAAGGGCAGGCGATTGCCAAAGCGGTTGGCCTAAATAAAGGCGTGACTCCCGTGGTGCTAGATGCCACAGCAGGGTTGGGTCGGGATGCGTTTGTACTGGCATCGTTGGGTTGTAAGGTGCTTATGCATGAAAGGCACCCTGTTGTTGCAGCGCTATTATACGACGGGCTACAACGCGCTTATCAAGACCCTGAAATCGGTGATTGGATGAAGGAAAACATGGCCATAGCTTTTGGTTCGAGCCATGAGCTGCTTGAACAAGCCACCAGCGATGCTTCGTCAAAACCAGACGTGGTGTATTTAGATCCGATGTTTCCACATCGTGAAAAGTCGGCACAGGTTAAAAAAGAAATGCGGGTATTTCAATCTCTGGTAGGTGCAGATGAGGATGCTGATGCATTATTACCTTTCGCTACAGCACTTGCGACAAAACGCGTGGTGGTTAAAAGGCCCGATTACGCGCCATTTTTAAATGAGCAAGCGCCAAGTATGCAGATCACTACCAAGAAAAACCGTTTTGATGTGTATGTTAATGCGGCCATGAAGTAATGGCATGAGGATGCCAAAAACTTAATTTTTAATGGCAATCACATACAAGCTTCAAAAAACTGTCAAAGTTGTCCACAAAAAGCATACGTAAAAAGTATGCTTTTTCACTTGGCTGGACAGGAACTAAACAATTTACATCAAACTGTCATAAAACATTAATAGTCTAGCGCCGAAATCAACTGATAAGGCCTGTAGTACATATGCGTGTTTCGTCTTTCACCCGGTTGCTTGCAATTTTATTAGCGACAGCCAGTATCATTCTTGCGGTAACTTTATTTTGGGCAAGCCAAGTATTTAGCAAGTTGGATCAACAGGACAGTGCGTATACGCAGTTAAAAAATACGGTGTTGATTGACCTCGCAGGCACGATTGAAGACTATTTAGGTGCGGGAGATAGCCAGTATTTAAACCAAGCCAGTGAACAAATTAGCACTATCAAGCGCGTGCATCTATCTGAAATTTCATCTGATGTTATGTCGAGTATGGTTCAGCAATTAGATGCGCTAGATGCAGATATTCAAGGCAAATACCGAGCCTTGGGCAAGCTCTCTGGCAATGAGTTAGCGCTGCTCGACAACGCTTTGAGACAAATGGCGGGTTCTGCATCCTCTTTGATGAATTATGTCGCAGATGCGAATGGCCATGAACTCAGTCAACGCTATTACTCTTTAGCGTCAGACTATTATTTTGAGACAACGAATTTAAGTATCTATACCTACCAGCTAGTGCTTCACTATGATAAATCAACCCAGCAAAGCTTGAATCAATCGCTTAATCGACTTCAGGAACTTGCGCGTCAAATAGAGCGCTTAGATGACTTGGGAGTAATGACCGAAGTTGATGAAGACGAGCTGTTCTTAGGTGAAGAGCCAGAAGACTTAGCGCAGGAAATAAAGGCAGAACTGACAAGTTGGCCAAATCGATTTAGCCGTGATTTACAAAACACAATTGTGCAAGCACAGCAAAGACAGCAGGGTATTACCGCACTAAGAGACGATATCAAACAGCTTTCTGCTTTGATGCTAGAAGCGGGAGAGCAGTTAAAGAGTGAGCAAGTTGCCGTTAAATCTCAGGTGTTTACGATCTTTGGTGCCGCGATTGGGTTACTCGTATTCCTAGCTGGTGGTATGTATTGGGTGCAGTTTAGTCAAGTACTAACACCACTGCGTAACTTGCGCGACGGATTTGCGTTTTTAATCGAAAGCAATGAGCTGAAGCAGATTAAATGTAAACGCGCCAATACTGAAGTGGGTGAAATTGCCCAGTACTTTAACCAGTTGATTGAAAGGCAGCGTACAGAAGCGCAAGAGCGTGAGCAAATGCTGCAAGTCATTAACGATTTTATGCAGGGGATGAATCGAAACTTGGCCAGTATTGGACATCAGTCTGAGAATACCTATGAACAGGTTGAACACAATCAAACGCAACTCGAAGAAATCAAAGTCATTGGCGGCGAAGCGAGCAATATCAATCAGCAAGTAGCGGACAATGCCAGTGACACCTTTAACGCTATGACACAGAGTGTTGGGTTTGCAGAGTCGATGTTAAAGGCCAGCTCCAGTACACAGCAACGTGTAGAACAGGGATTAAGCAGCTTAAACGAACTGCTTGTAGGTGTCGAAGATGTGGGTAAGGTGATTGAGATGATCCATACCATTGCAGAGCAAACTAACCTATTAGCATTAAATGCTGCGATTGAATCTGCTCGGGCAGGAGAGCATGGCAGGGGCTTTGCTGTAGTTGCCGATGAAGTCAGAAAGCTAGCTCGTCAAACGCAAGAGTCGTTGACGGATATTAACGAGCAGTTGAATATTTTAAGTGACAACTCAAGCAAGGTATCTAATCAGATCAGTGCACTGGCATCCGAGGCACAGCAACAAACAGATCATGCACAGGAATTGAAACGTAATTCTGAAGGCGTTGCCGAGCGTGCCCAAGGCGCGAGCCAAGTTGCAGCTGATGCGATGGCGTTGTCAAATCAGCAAACCAAATTGGTAGACAGCTTTAGTAGTTCGATGGCATCAATGAAGCAGCAGGTCAGCAGTTCCAACCAGCAAATCCAACAAATTCAGCAAAGCTTAGAGCAGCAAATGGCTCAGATCAGAGACAGTCTAGGCTTGTAAGTATTAACGTGAGAGTAAGCGAAAGGCCAAACTTCTGTTTGGTCTTTTTTTATGTATAGAAAATATAGCGACCATAACTGGCAATGACCCAACGGCCCCAAACCTGATGCAGCCGGTACAGAGATAGGCAATGCAGACAACAAAAGGTATGAGCTTCGTAAATTAATGAGGCTCTAATTCTGTGTGTAAAAGTGGCGGCCTACGGCGCCAATGTCACACGAAAGCGCACTTACAAAAAAGGGCCGAACGTTGTTCGACCCTTATTTACTGCAAGTTATAGGGGATTACTTGTATTGAGCGTCTAGTGTCACACCAGAGAAAGTGCGGTACGCTCTTACACCGAAGTGCCAAACGCCAGCAGCTGGGTTTGTGATAGTACATGTTTCAACGTTACCACTTTCGTAAGGACGACATTGGTAAGTTGAAGTAGAAGGTGCAGCACCTGGATTTACATAAAGGTCAGCATCACCTGAGCCACCAGAGATTTTAACTGTAAGGCTAGACATACCAGCTGGTACAGTCAGTTGGTGACGGCTCCAGCTACCTGTTGATGCTGAAAGGTTGTTTTCAGTAAGGCCACCTGGTTGAGTTGCACCTGAAGTTTCTGCGTTAGCAACAAGGCTTACACCGCTGTATGCAGAGTAACCGCGCATCATTACATGGTAAGTACCTGATGGGTTGTCAATTGTACATACTTCATTGTTACCACTTTCGTATGGACGACAGTCGTAAGTTGACGTTGTAGGCTTAGCACCCGCTCTTACGTGTAGGTCCGCGTCACCTGTACCACCGCTCATAGTGAAGGTGATTTTGCTAGCATTTGCAGGTGTTTCGAACGTGAAGAATGCTTCAGAGTTTCTCGCACCGCTTAGGCCTGTTTTCGCTTCGCCGTCAACAAGTGCGTTGTCACCTGGGTTTGTATTACCGTTACCAAGTGCCATATCTACTGCTGCACTTGCATCTACAATACCAGTACCACAGTTAGTACATGTCGCAGGGAAACTACGAGTAGTATCTTTTAGGATTGTTTCGATTTCATCAGGCGTAGCTGTTGGCTTAGCTTGTTTAATAAGTGCCGCAATACCCGCTACGTGAGGTGCAGCCATTGACGTACCTTGTGAGTACGAGTAGCTATCAGTAGTTGGCGTTGTAGAACCCGCGTTGTAAGTTGAAAGAATACCTTCAGGGTCGTTAGCGAAGCTTTGTGCGCCACCAGGTGCTGCAACATCGATTGAAGAACCGTAGTTAGAGTAGTATGCGCGACCACCGTTACGACCAACTGATGCAACGTTTACTACGCCTGCACAGTTACCTGGGTTGTAGTTGTTTGCGTTGTCGTTGTCGTTACCTGCTGCGATGACAACCACAGTGCCATTTGCACGTGCTTGGTTGATTGCGCTTTGTGTTGTAGAGCTACATGCACCACCGCCACCTAAACTCATGTTGATTACATCAGCTGGGTTCGCGTTTGCAGGTACACCTGATACTGAGCCACCTGATGCCCAGATGATGCCATCAGCGATATCAGATGTTAAACCACCACACTTACCTAGTACACGTACAGGTACAACTTTAGAGTCGTAAGCAACACCCGCAACACCTTCACCGTTGTTTGTTACAGCGGCAACTGTACCCGCAACGTGTGTACCGTGCCAGCTTGAATCTCTGTCGCTGCTAGGAACTGGTCTACCTAGGCTATCAGTACCACACTCACCACGAGTTGTCGCATCACCTGGGTCACGTGCATCGCTATCACGACCGCCACCGTCATTCGCTACAGATAGGTTAGAGATCATGTCATAACCAGGCAGGATATTTGGGTTTAAGTCAGCGTGAGGACGGTAACCTGTATCTAGTACCGCAACTACTACGCCGCTACCAGTCGCTTTATCCCAAGCTGCTGGTGCATTGATACCGCCCGCTGCTTCAAAGTAGTGCCACTGTGAGCTGTAGCTAGGATCGTTCGGTGTCGCAAATGGTTGTAACATTTGGTCAACTTCAATGTGCTCAACATTGCCTGATGCGATCATGTCTTGCATGAATTTTTGTGTTTCAGATGCACTTAGTTTTTTGTCTGCGCGCATTACGTGGTGGTTTGAAAGCGCCATTGGACGAACGTACTGTGCTTTAGCTGATGCACGTTTACTGTTAAAGCCTTTAACGAAACTACGAGCGCGAGTGTTCATCATTGCTGGTGACATGTCTGCACTTGAAATAGACATGATGTCGTTGTTGTTGTTTTTATACTTGATGATGAACTGAGTGCCAAACCCGCTTTGTGATTCTAGTTTTTGAGCGAGTTGTGCTTGGCTAGGTACGTTTGGACCAATTTGTTCCATTTGCACATTTGCAATCTCTGGTAGCGCCATTGCGTTTGCAGAAAGTAGTCCTGTTACTGCCATTGAAAGAGCAGCTAATTTGAAATTTCCTGTTGTCATGTTTTTTACCCTTGTTTTACTTGTTGTTATCTTGGCAACCTTTATCCGCCAAGAGGTTAACAAAAGTAAACTTGGTGTGATTTGTGTGAAAGTATTGTTTTGTTATTTACACTATTGTTTTGGTTATAAGGGGATGGATAAAAGTCTTTATTATTTCATTATCATTATGTTTTTATTACATTTTATCAAAATATTCCCGGTTAAAGAATAAACTATTTCATAATGTAAACGATTGTAAATGATTTATCTCATATTCTAAAAAGTGATAAAAATATGTCTTTTTGATTGTCTTTTGAACTATAAACTCCCCCTTAAGCTTAAAAATAGTTATAATTGCGACATAAGTTTTTCGTTTCAGAGTATACAATGTTGCAATATGACGTAGTGATCATCGGTGCTGGTGCGGCCGGATTAATGTGTGCGGCACAAGCTGGCTATCGTGGACGTAAGGTAGCCATCGTTGATATGGGTAAAAAAGTGGGAAGAAAAATTCTCATTAGTGGTGGTGGACGTTGCAATTTTACCAACGAAAATGCCAGCCCAGAAAACTACCTATGCGCAAATCCACACTTTGTGAAGTCTAGTTTAAGTCGTTACACACAGCATGATTTTATTGAGCTGGTTGACCGCCACGGGCTTGCTTATCACCATAAAACACTTGGTCAATTATTTTGTGATAACAGTGCACAAGACATTGTGGATATTCTAATGACTGAGTGCGAATGGGCTGGGGTCGAAGTCTTCTTACGTAACGAAGTACTTAAAGTGTCCCGCGATGAACAAGGTACATATATAGTCACAACCTCTGATCATACATTTACCTGTGAATCTTTGGTGGTGGCATCTGGCGGGCTCACTATGCCAAAGCTGGGTGCATCTCCAATTGGGTATAAAATTGCGGAGCAATTTGGCTTACAGTTATTACCTACCACCGCTGCACTGGTGCCTTTTACGCTGCATGATCATGACAAAGCACGTTTTGAAGGCCTTTCTGGGATCAGTGTAGACAGCTTAGTGACCAGCGACGATGGCACACAATTTAGAGAAAACATCTTATTTACACACCGTGGCCTATCCGGTCCGGCTATTTTACAGATCTCTTCCTTTTGGGAAGCGGGACAAGCTGTGAGCATCAACTTGCTGCCAGATACACACATTGCAGAGCTATTACATGATTGGCGCCAAAACCAAGGGCAAAAATCAGTCAAAAATTTACTGGGTCAGCTACTCCCTAAGCGCTTTGTCGAGGTATTAATCGCAGAAAATACTGTACCAGACAAGCCCGCTAACCAGCTTTCTCATGGTGAGGTTGACACTATTGCCAGCACATTAAGTAACTGGCAAATTAAACCCAATGGCACCGAAGGCTATCGTACTGCCGAAGTCACATTAGGCGGTGTTAACAGCGATGAATTGAGTTCCAAAACCTTTGAAGCGAAAAAAGCCAATGGCCTCTACTTTATTGGTGAAGTGACCGAAGTCACCGGCTGGCTTGGCGGATACAACTTCCAATACGCCTGGTCAAGCGGCTGGGCATGTGGGCAGGTGTGTTAGTGTTTTCATGGAATAGTTTCGAAGACAGTGTTGCGAATTCTAAGACAAGATGTAACTCCCCAATAAACTGAAACAGTTCATAAGTAGAATTTCTATCAAAATAAGAAGGAAATTTTACGATGCGAAAAAGTAAGTTCACCGAAACACAGATCGTGAGCATGATCAAAGAAGCTGAAACGGGTGTGCCTGTACCAGAAATATGCCGTAAACATAGTGTTGGTCAAAGTACATTTTATAAGTGGCGTTCTAAATATGGTGGGATGGAAGCCTTTGATGTGAAGCGCTTAAAAGAGCTTGAAGATGAAAATCGCAAGCTAAAAGACATGTTTGCGACTCTCAGTTTAAAACATTCAATGCTTGAGGAAATCATCTCAAAAAAGCTGTGAAAACAAGCAGACGCAGAGCTTGGGTCGAACACTTACGAGCACACTGGGAAAACATAATAACTCTTTTTCGATGGATTTTATAAGCGATGCACTCAATTACGGACATCGTTTTAGAACACTGAATGTGCTGGACGATTACAGCCGCCAAGCGTTAGCTATTGAGGTTGATACAAGCTTCACCGCTGAGCGAGTTATATGAGTGTTGGAAAGGGTCTTTGCATGGCGTGGAAAGCCAAAACAAATTAGAGTGGATAATGGCCCTGAGTTTACGTCAAATGCTCTGGAAAGTTGGGCTACTAAAAAGTGCACAAAGCTTGAGTCTATTCAGCCAAGTAGACCTTATCAGAACGGTTTTGTTGAGCGATTTAATCGCAGATACCGAGAAGAAGTATTGGATTTATATCAGCTTGAATCACTTCAGCAGATTCGTGATATTACAGATAAATGGTTAAGATATTCATAATTATGAGAGCCTCACGATGCACTAGGAGATCAAACTCCAATGGGCTATCTTGAGGCGGCATAATTGTACTAATGAGCAGTACTAAAACTGGGACAGTTACACGTTCATAAATTGAACAATTGAGTTAGTGTGCTATCATCTTGATAAGAGCTCGGTGCAAGAGCCTATCTGACTTTAGCCTTCAATTCAGCCATTGGTAACTTAAGTACAGCTTCGTTTGGAAGAACTTAGTTGAAAAGAGAATAAAAAATGTTGTAAAGAAAAGTGTAACCAATAACCTTATTATAAATGCTCACCAATATGTGCTATGGCAATTTTCGGGTTTTCAGGATCTATCCTGTTAAAGAAACCAAAATATATACGGTTAAAATAATAAGTGCCCTTCCCGTTAGCCCCATCAATTCGCTCTAATTTATAGTGATATTCACAGTTAACATTCTTATATTCGACGTCATCAATTAAAAAGTCTCTTTTTAAAGCTGCAATTGTTCTCTTGTTTTTACCTGTACCTTCAGGGGTAACTGTAAAATCTAAATTTGCATTGAGAATATTTATGTTGTTCTGAGAGTCTCGAGGGATTATTTCATATTGATCCATAAAATTAAGGCAATCTGTAATACCTCGAATAAATGATTGATAACCCCCCTCTATTTTTCGAATGCTATCAAAAGTCTCATTATTCTGGTGTCCTGGGTAGTCTAAAAAAATCAGACTTTGATAAAGTTGCACAAAATCTTGCGCATACTCAGCGTGAGGTCTTGGATTATTCACAAGTACATCCGAACAGAATTTAACCAAACTTTTGCCACCTGAGACGTTACGGTGTTCTCGTGAAGTTAAAGCATTGTTTGAGTCTGATGAATATAAGGACACCCATGTCCCATTATATTCTGGCTTGGATGAATCAACCAAAGCCTTCACTCCCTCTGAGTCTAGTTCGTTGATGGTACTTGCCTTTCCCATATTTGCATCATAGAGCAGCCCCATTATAGTACCAGCATCAAGGTGTTGAGGTTGCTGATATAACTCAATTGCAGCAAGTGAATCAAAATCATTTGCTTTCGCAAATACAATAAATCCATCATCTTTAAAGTACTTTTCGACTAACTCTGAAGTAGCTTTAATTGATAAGGCAACTGATTCTTGCTCTTTTGAAAAATCGAAACTTTCTGAAACAAAACAAATGGTAGCTTTCAAAATTAAGCTCCTTTATTTGGGAGCTGCGTCTGTCCAGTCATAATCATGAACATGTCTTGGGCTTGCTGATCAAAGAAACCCTCTGGCCAGTTTGATAACTTTCCATCTTTAGTAATCGTTATTTTTTCTACATTACTCTGCATCTTGCCTTGCGATATGTAATAAAGAGTAAATAGCTTGGGATCAAAATCCTCTTTCAATCTCGTAATTACACGTATGCCATTTAACAAATGATCACTATGGGTCTCTACAATAACTTGAACCCCAGCTTTTGCTGTTAGAGCAATAAGTCGACCTAAATAACTTTGTCCTTTAGGGTGTAAGTGTGCTTCTGGGTTTTCAATAATTACCAAATCTCCAGGAGAAGAGGCTAACAAGGCAACCACTATACTCATCGAATAACTGTAGCCAAAACCAGTATTAATTGACTTAATTGATTTACCAGATTGGTGGATTATTGAGTTATATGAAACATTGGCTTTGGGTTCTGTGCCTGGTTCCAAGTTGTAACCAGGTGTAATTTCACCCATCCAAGACACAATATTGTCAAATAAAAAAAGACTAGTAGTACTTTTGTGTCTTCTTGGATCTTTATCGATGGAGAACTTTGATATTGAATTGTCTGACTTATTTAATAATTTATCTAACACTTCAGCAATATATTCGCCTTTTGTTCCCAACCATAGAGGGTGAGGGACATTTTCAGACAATAGTAAGTTATCTCTCGGCCCCCACCTGTCTGCCACAATATATTGAAAATGAAAAGACCCTTGAACTTTTTCGTTTAATTCCATAAGTTCCATTGAGTTACTGGAACAATATGGAAGATAATTCTTACCCAATAAACCTTCTCTTTGATCTGCATCGTTGTAACCCCATTTATAGTGATTACCTCTAGACTTAATTTCTATATATAGCTCGTCTTCATCACGATTATACGTATTATGTACATCATCAAGGTTCCCGACATGAACTAATTCATCATTCAGATTGACAACCTTCCCAAAATTAGATTGGAGCAATATTCCTATTGCCTGTATTGCTGTACTTTTACCTACGGAGTTATTCCCACAAAATACAGTTAAATTCGAAAGTTCGAATGGTTGCTCTTTGTAAGACTTAAAATTTTTTAGATTGAGTTCTTCAATAGGTCTCATTTAACATCTCCAACTAACGGATCAAACTTAACATCTATCCCAGTGCTTTCTTTTAATATCCTTTCAAATGACTGGAATCGATAATTAACTGTCACTTTCTTGCCTGTAGATGTGGATATTGAGTACATAAACCCTCGGTTAGCCTTATCATAAATATCTGATTCCCATACAGCATACTCACCAGAATCATACTCTATTGCAGAGTATAAGTAATCTACTAACGATGCGGAGTTTTCCTTAAGCTGTTTGATTTGCTCAGAGTTAAGTAATGAAAAATATGACACAATCAACTCAAATAGCTGCTTACTAATAGGCGCATTTTTACTATTTAGTGATTTTCTAAAAGCACTCGTACCGAATATTTCATAAGCTAATTCTAAACCCTGAATAAACCTTCTCTCCAACTCATAATAATAAGTACTAGTTCCAACAGTTAAAGATGAACTTCCTTCATCGAGATCTTTCAACTCATCGACATTTAACTTGTATGAGTTGATTCGCATCATCGCTTGAGACAAAAACTCATCATAACCTTCATAATTTTTAGTACCAAATTTATGATAGCCATTTACCATAAACGACAAGGCTGAGAGACACAACTCCATATCTTTTTGTCTATCTGGTTTAACTTTATGATGTGTAGCTTTTTTAAACTCGTTTGTTGCAGACATATAACGTAAAAACTTAACACTACTTCCCTGGTTCATTGCAGAACGAATTTCTTGAGGACTTAACTTCACTCCATAAGTGTTGATCCTGTGGAATAATTCAACTAGCACGTTTGAATTATCAGTGTCTTTATCCATATCTATTAAATAAGCTGTTATTGCATACTCTCTGATACTACGTTGCTGAGTTCTTTCTAAATCTCTAAAATACAACCCACTGTATTTTTCACCCAAAACCTTCAAGTCTTTTAACGGGAACTCCCCTCTCATGAAGTCATAAACACTGGTTATTCTTTGCAAGCCATCTACGATAATCCATGTGCCATTGGGCTTAACTGCAAAATAGAAAACTGGGAGAGGTAACCCCATTAAAATTGACTCAATAAGTTTTGCTTTCTTGTCTTGTTTCCAGATCCGGTCTTTACGTTGAAAGTCAGGTTGTAGCTCTATATCTTCAAATTGAATTCGATCATAAATTAGTGATAAAACCGGCGTTAACTGCCTAATTGGTTTAACATTCTTACTTCTAGACTCAAATGAAGTATTGACTTCGTCGACATCGTCGTCATTTTCGCCATCATCATCGACACCTGTCATCACAGATTTATCAAGCATTTGTTCACTAGTAAGGGCATTATTAGAAATACTCGTTTCCTGATTCTCTCTTTCGGATATCAACAATTGAGTTTTATCTTCATCTTCAAGTTTCGAGACTGTTGCGGAAACGACTTTATCGGTTAAGTCACTTAATCGATCTAATGTTTTCTCTGTATCCTGAATTGAAACCTCACCTGGATACTTTTTCATTACTGCATCTAAAGAGGTGGTCAGTGAATCAAGTAAGTCTCTTTGCTCATTAACTAGCTCTTTGTTTGATAGTTCAAAATAGTTATCTATCTTTTTTCTAAGAGCTCTAAATTCAGCGCCTTCAACTTCTTTGAGAATACCTAATTCATGAGTCTTTTCGTTACATAAAAGGAGGTGTTTCTTTTTTTTATATTTGAAATGCTCAATATAAGGTAAGTTTGCAAAAATAGTTTCCGGTTGATTACGGCTACTGCCACTACCATATAAAGCTTGGTCTACATTACTAAAGCCTTTGAAAAGTAGATCTTGCCAAATATCTTCTAACTCCCTGAAAGAACGTGCATTACCTTGTTTATTTGAATCGCTAGATATGTAGTATCTACGAGCCTTTTTATCTACTTTTGTTAGGTATATTGGGGCGGTACTAGGATTGATAGATTGAAGCTGCTTCCCAATTAACTTTTCAATATCTGATAAAACATCGTTAAAATGCATGAACTAGACCTAATATAAATCACTATCTTGCATGCAGTCTAACATGCCAATATGGAAATGCACTAGATTGGCTTGTAACGTTGTGAAATGTATAAAATTAGAAGCTTTTCAGCTCCTACTTTTATAAGGAATCGAGGTAAAAGAGTACGGTTTTGGCTATGCCTTCAGATGCAAGGAAAGGGACACCGTTGCCTATGGTTTTAAACATATCAGAAAGAGTCATTGTAGATGGTAAATGAAATTCTTTAGGAAGAGACTGAATTGCCAACGCTTCAGCAGCACTTAGTCTACGTGATTTATATGGGTGTAAATGTACTTCGTTGTTTCCATATGCAGCTGTTGGAGAGTAACGAAACCTATGAAGGCGCTTGAATGACTTTTTGCTGTCGTCACCTTCTTTAATGGTCTTAAACTTATCAGAATACGGCTTAAAATGATGTTTAGCATTCACATGCTTATACACATCATTTTTCTTGAACCAATGGTCAATCGTGAGTTCACTAACTTTTTCTAAATACTTAGGAAGCTTACGAACCGAGTTTTCTTTGTAATCTGAAAACTCTGGCCAGATAGATTTATCTAAGACCTTAGCTTTATCAAACTTAACTTCTCGTTCCCAATGAAAATCAGCAGTTAGCTGTTCGCTCGTAAGTTTTTCACCAACATGTTTTCGATGAATACCAAACATTAAGATGCGGTCTCGGTCTTGCGGCACTCCAAATTCAATACAGTTCGTTAATCTGTCCGTTAAAACATAACCTGCAGCTTCCAGTTTTTTTTTCATTTCATTATAGAAACCTCTATGTTTTATAGTTCTCCACAGACCTTTCACATTTTCGAACAAAAAGAAATCAGGTTGGTTTTGGACTATTGAATCAACGTAAACACTAGTTAGAACGCCATTGTCACCATCAGAGCCTTTGTTTTTACCTGCTACTGAAAAGTCAGGGCAAGGAGGACCACCAATAAAACCCGTTAACGCTTCAGACTTTGCTTCTTGCACAAAATCATGAAGTAATTGTTTCTTATCGCCAGTAACAAAGTCATCAATGCTTGCTAAATGATGCCCATACTTAGGTTTAGGTAAGTCCATATCCTTTCTTGAATATTTATAGGCTTCTAAGAAAGGCTGATGAAATTCATTTACGAAACGGACATCGAACCCAGAGAGTTCAAATCCAAGATCTAAAAAGCCACTACCCGAGAAGAAAGAAAAAATGATTGGTTTAGTTACTGAAGACAACTCTATAGCCTTTTTACGCTAACGATACGGATAAATGACTTAAATTTTATCTCATAAAAGGCTCAGAGGCACTAAATAATACATAAAATTTCTATACAACTAGCAACTAAGAATGTAATTCTGTAACTCCCCCATAAACTGAAACAGTTCATAGGGGGAATTTTACGATGCGAAAAAGTAAGTTCTCTGAAACACAGATCGTGAGCATGATCAAAGAAGCTGAATCTGGTGTACCTGTACCAGAAATATGTCGTAAACACGGCATTGATCAAAGTACGTCTTATAAGTGGCGTTCTAAATATGGTGGGATGGAAGCCTCTGATGTAAAACGTTTAAAAGAGCTTGAAGATGAAAACCGCAAGCTAAAAGATATGTTTGCGACTCACAGTTTAAAACACTCAATGCTTGAGGAAATCATCTCAAAAAAGCTTTAAAAACAAGCAGGCGTAGAGCTTAGGCCGCTCACTTACGGACACGGCTTGAGGTAAGCGTAGCATTTGCTTGTGACGTAGCAGGTTTAAGTCGAAGCAAATGCAAGCGCCGTGTACCAGCAAGCACACCAGAGCTGTTAAGCGCATCGTAATAACATAATGACTCTTGGTCGATTGACTTTATGAGCGATGCGCTTAATTACGGACATCGCTTTAGAACACTGAATGTACTGGATGATTACAACCGCCAAGCACTAGCAATTGAGGTCGATACAAGCCTGACAGTTGAACGAGCTATTCGAGTGTTGGAACGGGTCATAGAATGGCGCGGAAAACCAAAACAAATTAGAGTGGATAATGGCCCTGAGTTTACGTCAAATGCTTTGGAGAGCTGGGCTGCTGAAAAGAGCATAAAACTTGAGTTTATTAAGCCTGGAAGTCCGTATCAGAACGGTTTTGTGGAGCGGTTTAACAGCAGCTATCGAAGAGAAGTATTGGATTTATATCTGTTTGAATCACTTCAGCAGGTTCGTGACATTACAAATTATGAACGGCATCACGATACACTCGGAGATTAAACTCCAATGGGCTACCTTTAGGCGGCATAATTCTACTAATTAGCTGTACAAAATCAGGGCAATTACAGTTTCGCTCACGTTGGAAACCGAGGCTATATATGATTTTGGGCTACCTTGATGTTCGTATAAATCTGTCTTCGTTTTTACTTTAGAGCCGAGCAAGTTTTATGACTGCAACCAGGCAGCGGTGAAGCGTCTTTGTCTTCGCTTCAGTTCAGTCGTTTCACAATTAATAAATTGCGACGTATCAGTTATCTGGTGTGCGTCCGACTGATTAAAGTGGCTCGTCTTAATGACACAATAAGCTGCTATGGCGTAAGCCCTGTTTTGTATCCTATTACCGGAGTGTCGGGTTGAACACTCCTTTCAGGTTCATGCCTGACCGAGAGAATACTTTGTACTAAAAAGGCACCTTTCCCTGACTTTTTAAGCCTTATAACAGATCTTGATTATCACACTCGTGTAGCTCTAATCCCGCTAAATTGCATAATTTATACCTTTTTGTTTTTTTGGGCTTTGGCAGGGTTGTCCGAGCGTTTTATCACAGGCGTTTGCTTTTTTACATTTTATGTTGCCGAAGAGTGAGTGAAAGCTTCTTGATATAAGTTAAATAATGGCTTGGTTTCTCACAATTAAACCACTTGTACATTTTTGGGTAGATTCTTTCCATACCTTACTTTCTTTTTGTGTGTGAATACTTGCTTACTTTATAGGTTTTTAATTTTTGGGTTTTTGTATTTTCTGTTCAAATGGAAGTGTACTTTATATAACCAGATTAAATTAACATATACTTAAATATTATACACTAAATAGGAACGCTCCTATTTGCATAGATACCTGCACGGAATGATTTTTTATCCGCTATATCCTCAAAGTACCGAAATTACATTCATCTTGGCGCATTGGTATTTTTTATGCGTTGAATTTTTGCACTTGTCATAATTGTATATTTTATACATTCTAATTTTTCTTCATCAAAATGTAACAAATTTCATTACATCAACTAGGGGAGCCTCCAGTCTGTTTGGAGGTGGGAATAAAATGCGAAATACATTTATAAGAAAAACCATTTTGGGCATTGCGATTAGTAGCGCTTTGGGCATGTCACAACACTCATTTGCGCAGGAAAGTGGCGCTGACGATGAAAAAATTGAGAAAATATCGGTCACAGGAAGCCGGATCTTAAGACAAGGCATGACCACCGTTGCACCCGTTATGGTGATAAGCTCTGATGAACTAAACGTCGGCGGAAACCTGAATGTAGGTGATGTACTTGCGACATTACCGCAGTTTGCACAGGGGATTGAATCTACAGACAATGCCTACAATCCCGCCAACGCTGGCTTGTCAGTTCCTGATTTGAGGGGGCTTGGTGAAATTCGTACTTTGGTGCTGATTAATGGTCGTCGCCCGACGCAAACGGTAGATAGCAGTGGCTTATTAGTAACGGATGTCAGTAATATTCCCGCAAGACTTATTGAGCGAGTGGAGATACTCACCGGTGGTGCTTCGTCAATTTATGGCTCAGATGCTGTCGCTGGGGTGATTAATGTCATTTTAAAAGAAAGCTACAATGATTTTACCGTGGATGCGCAAGCAGGTACGTCTGAGCGAGGGGATGCAGAATCACAAAGTCTGACATTAACCTATGGCAAAGAAATCGATGGGGGCAACATTATGATGAGCTTCGATTTCTTTAATCAAGAGAACCTAAGGGTTGTCGACCGTAAAGGTGCTAGAGGGCAGACAAGTTATATTCGTAACCCAGATGGCGACAATCCAAGAAACATTATTTTAAATAACGTGGGTTGGTCGGACTATAACATTACGCCCGACCGTCCGACATTTATGATTGATAAAACTTTTAACTATTATCAGTTTCAACGTCAGGACGACGGTCAATTGGGAGAAGGGTATCTCGCCATTTTAGACTCCGAGTTACATTCATATTACAAGCAGTCTCATGATTTAAACCCTAATTTGTATTCCAGCGCAGGCCCGACAGAACCCATTCAGCCTTATCAGCGCCACAGTGCCTATGTGACGGGCAACTATGAATTACCGTCTGACATCTACATGACGGGCAGTGTGTCTTATAGCAAAGTCAGTGCGACCACCCAGCTCGACCCTGAGTTTATCTTTAGTAACAAGGGCTGGGTAGATATCACCGATGCGCCATTTACCGTGCCGCAGCAAGTTATCGATACGGTAAAACAAGCAGATACGGGCTCTAACTGGATTGCCACCCCTTATACGTTTAATGACTTTGGCAATCGCACCACCGATACAGAGAGGGAGTATTTTGGTGCGTCATTGTCTTTTGAAGGTGAGCTGGAGAATGGCTGGGTGTGGGATGCATACGTAGCAAGTGGCCAAACAACCTCTCAAGCGACGTCATTGAATCGTATCAACAGTGAACGGTACGATGGTGGCTACACATTGATTGGTGAGTGTGAACCCAACTGTCCTGAATTCAACCCATTTATGCCTTTGAGTAAAGAGGTGGTGGACTACTTGCGATTGGACCCTTTCACTGATGAGCGGGTGATCTCACAGCATACTTTCTCGGCAAATCTCACGGGTGATATTCTTGATTTACCGGCGGGTTACTTGTCTTTTGCAACCGGTGTCGAAATACGCAAAGAAGGCATGGAAGTTAACTTGTCAGAGACTACATTATTGGGTTTAAACCGGAACAAGAAAAGCCAGAATAACGACGTGGACCGCACGGTGAAAGAGGCATATGTTGAATTGGTTGTGCCTGTATTGTCTGATGCGCCAGCGGTGAAACAGCTTGATATTGAAACCGCCTATCGTAAGGCGAACTATACCTATGCGGGTACTACAGATAGCTGGAAGTTGGGGATCAACTGGGCTGTCACCGATGATCTTCGTTTGCGCGCGGTTAAATCAAAAGCTGTGAGAGCGCCTCAGTTAACCGAGTTATTGAGCCCAAGTTCGATTACCTTTATTCGCGGCGATGATCCGTGTGATGCAACAGAAATCGACACCATATCGACAGACAAACAAGCAACCCGCAAAGCCAATTGTCAGGCTTTGGGCTTGCCTGCGGATTTCAACGCCGCGACGAATGTCACAACCGGTGTGGATGTTACCGTATCTGGCAACGCGCAATTAGAAGTTGAAACGGCTTACACAAAAACAGTGGGGTTGGTGTTCACGCCAAGCTTTGTTGAAGACTTGAGCTTGACTGTGGACTACTTTGACATTGACCTGAATGACGGGATTGCGCGATTTGGCGCATTTGATACCGCAGAAATGTGTGTTGACTCTGCCACCATTAATAATGGCTTTTGTGCTCAGGTTACACGCGCAGCAGATGGCAATATCACCAATATTAATGACACTTGGGTTAATGCGAATCTACTTTCTCGCCGAGGTGTGGATGTCGGCGTTTACTACCCGTGGAAGTTAGGAGATTACGGCAGCCTGCAGTTGAGCGCCTATGCAACACGCATTATCAACTCTACTTTTGTCGACTCTCCGCTGGAGGGAGAAACCGTCTTTGAATATGCAGGCTCCTCTGGCACGCCTGAATGGAAAGGCAGCTTTGTCGCAAAGTACAGCTTAAATGACTTATCCGTGCGTTGGAAAACCAATTACGTACATTCTGTTTTATATAGAAGGGATGTAACCGCACAAGACTACGAGCAACATGTTTTGCCAACGTCAGTTCTTCATCATTTGCGGGTCGGTTATTACTTAAATGATGATTTTGAGGTTTATTTTAACGTAAACAATGTAATGGATAAGGATTGGTTAGGCCATCCGGGCACTAGCTCCGGTGGTAGCACTTATCCAATCACTGGTCGTAGCTTTAGCTTGGGGCTAAGTTACACCCTTTAGTGATTTATTAGAGCGCCGTACTCCGTCACAGATGTTCCCCTGTGCGCAAATGCCAGCAAGCAACCTTGCTGGCATTTTTCGGTGATTAGCAGGTTGCGTAATGTGTAAAGTTGTTCAAGGCAAATTCCTTGAACGCCGTCACTCTTGAAGGCGGGTGCTTATCTTGTAAATAAACAAGATACAGTGGAGAGGGCCTTGGCTGCCAATGATCAAACACGGGCAGCAGCTTACCTTCATTGATTTCAGTCGTGCAGTAAATTTCTGGTATGCGGATAATGCCGTTCCCCCGTATGGCTGAACAGAGCATCACTCTGCCATTTTTACACGTCAGGTCGCCTTTGATGTTGACCTCTTGTGTCTCGAGCGTTTGTGTATTTGTAAACATCCACGTTTTCATGCTACCTGTGATGCACTTGTGCGTTATGAGATTTTTAGGGTGTTCGGGTTTGCCGTATAGCTCGATATATTCTGGACTGGCGTATGTTCCGATAGTAAGGTCCATCAACTTTCTGGCTATCAAGGCGGAGTCGGTGAGTTCCCCCATCCGAAATACAAAATCGAATTCACCAGCAATGAGATCGACTCTTCGGCTACTAAAATCAAGGTTAACGGTGACTTCGGGATGTTGCTGCATAAAGTCCGCGACCAGTGAGCCAACTATATTCTCACCAATAAAGCCGCCAACACAGTTAATTTTAATTTCACCAGAAAGGCGACTCGTTGCCTCAATGGTATTGTCTATCGCTTTGTCTATACCGATAAATGCGCGTTTACACTGCGCATAAAATACCTGACCGGAGGGGGTTAAATGCTGTGTTCGGGTTGTTCTAACGAGTAGGCTTACGCCTAAATTGGCCTCAAGTTGAGAGAGTTGTTTAGAAACTTGTGAGCGTGAACATTGCAGTTTATCAGCAGCGTTTGTAAAACTGCCTTCTTCTACTAATACCAAAAAGCTATTTATATCCGCGTAATTTACTTCTTTTCTCATACCAAAGACCAACTGTGAGCATGTTTAAATCATAACTATTAGTCATTATTTGTAAACAGTGATGTGAATTTGGTCATGTATATCATCAATAACGGCTGCCTTAAAATACTCTCCTAAGTTTGAGGGACGATATTTATTTGAGTAGACAAGCTCTGGTTTATCCGTCGTCAAGCAAACTTCTTTATAACAAACAGGCATAGTCAAAGAGGTCAGTATGAAAAAGTTAGTGGTTATTACAGGTGCAAGTTCGGGCATTGGTGAGGCGATAGCTAAGCGTTTTAGCGAAGCTGGTTACCCGTTATTGTTAGTTGCCAGACGTGTCGAGAGATTAACGGCGCTAAATTTACCTAACTGCCTTTGTGCACAGGTTGATGTAACAGACCGCACCGCATTTGAACAGGCTCTAAAAGTAGCTGAAGAAACGTATGGCCCAGTTGAGTGTCTCATTAATAATGCGGGTGTGATGTTGCTTGGCCAAATAGACAATCAAGACAGCAGTGAGTGGCACACAATGTTTGACGTCAATGTGTTAGCTCTTATGCACACCATGCAAGCCGTGCTTGCACCGATGAAAGCGCGACGCGGCGGTACCATTATCAATATCAGTTCAATTGCGGGTAAGAAAACGTTTCCAAACCATGCCGCATATTGCGGCACTAAGTTTGCGGTTTCTGCTATCAGCGAAAACGTGCGAGAAGAGGTTGCAGACTTTGGCGTGCGGGTGAGTAATGTATGCCCAGGAGCCGTCGAAACTGAGTTACTCAGTCATACAACGTCCGACGAAATTAAAGATGGCTATGAGGAGTGGAAGCAAACGATGGGCGGCGCTTTGCTTGCCGATGATATTGCGCGCACCGCGCTGTTTATTCAAGCGCAACCTCAGCAAGTGTGCATCCGAGAGATTCAAGTTGCAGCGACTCGTCAGCAGCCTTAATTTTTTAGTGTTTGGGTCCGTTAATACTACGCTTTTTGTGTGATATGCGGACCAAACCGTTTGCTCATAAACTCGCGTGTACAGGCGTTGAATAGCACCCCTTTAGCTGGCTCAGCGTAACTAAAATCATACCAAGATGATGTAACTCAGTTCACAAATTAAACAAGCACTTGGGTGTGTTGTGTCTATACTTACTGGTATCGAATCATAGACGAAATAAGAGTTCAGCAAGGATGTATAAATGAGTACAAGATATGTGTTGCTGATCACTGGGCTGCTACTTTGTATTTGCCTTAGCCTCGTACTTCAGTTCTTTACGGCAGAGCAAAAATATCGTTGGAAGCAAAATACAGAGCGCAGCGTCATCAAAATGCGGTTTTTGGAGCGTGATGTCGATGCGCCGATCCAGCCATTACCTAAGGTGATGGAATATGATTTAGCTTGGGCAAAACTCGGTAAGGCGCTATTCAAAAGTCCACTGCTTTCGGCCGATAACTCCACATCTTGCGCCTCGTGTCACGACTTGTATAACGGGGGAGATGATGGGTTTCCTGTTTCAGTGGGGATCAAGCAGCAATTGGGTGACCGCAATTCCCCAACGGTGATAAATGCGGTTTTCAACTTTCGTCAATTTTGGGATGGCCGCAGTTCTGACTTAATAGAACAAGCACCTCAACCTATCCATAATCCACTTGAAATGGGCACTAACTGGGCGCAAGTGATTGAAAAGCTCAGTGCTCAGCCCGGTTTTGTCAGTAGTTTTAATGCCCTCTCTGAAGAGGGGATCACAGAACAAAACATCATCAAAGCCATTGTGGCTTTTGAAGAGTCTTTGGTTTCCGAAAATACCCCTATTGATGCGTTTTTACTCGGTGATACCAATGCACTGAGCCCCCAACAAAAAAGAGGGTATGACAAGTTTGTAAATTATGGCTGTGTCACTTGCCATCAGGGGCGCAATATTGGCGGTAATCTCTATCAAAAAATAGGTCGGTTAGACAGAGTACCGACGAGTTTGCAGGACGATTTTGGCCGATATGAATTGACTAAAAATGAACAAGATAAATATGTATTTAAAGTACCAAGTTTGAGAAATGTCGCCGACACCTCGCCGTATTTTCACAATGGGTCGGTCGATGAGCTAGCTGATGCAATTCGCATTATGGCAAGAGGGCAACTGGGCCTAGAGCTCAGTGATGAGGATGTCGCAGATATTGAGGCGCTTTTACATGCTTTTTCTGGTGAATTACCGAGGTCTTTGACAGAGTGAAATATCTAATCGAAGCAATATTGCTAGGGTTGATATGGTTTTTTGGCTTTGCCGCCATTGATGCCTACCACCTTCTTAACCGACACCAACATGAGTTGGAGTTAAAAAGCCGCCTCAACTTGGTGGCAACGGAGCTATCACTTGAAACGCTGTCTGCGATGGATAGCAATATTTACCATTTTGACCGGCATGCGCAAAAGCAATTGGAATTTGAACGTTACCTCCAAGAGTTAGATTTAAATGACTTATTGAACCAAGATGTGGCCACAGAGTTAGATAAATTTCAGGTGACTATCGACACTTACATGCAATTGGCGTCAATGCTAAAAACATCCTACCGATACATCGCGAAACAAGAATTAGAAAGAGGAGAATATGCGCCGCAATCGCAGAACATTATCAGTGAAGTGGTATCGCTAGTTTCAAATCTGATGGTGACTAACTCCATCCCTGTCATTGAACGTGTAAGAGCAAAGCTTGAAGCAACTTTGCCAGCGCTTGAGCAACTTGAAGAAGCTGAGCCTAGATTCAGGATAATGCGACTGCATATCGAGTTTGTACTAGAAAACGCATTGCAAGCTTCGAACTTATTAGTGCCCATTCAACAAAGTGAGATTTCTCGTGTCATTTTAAAAGATAACCAATTACTGGCTGAAAATATCAAGGGCACGTACTGGTCGATGATGCGCTCTATTATGCTGCTATTGGCAGTGGTCTTTTTGTTGGTGATCACCGCTTTAGCTCGCTTGATGATGGATTTGAAAAAGGCGAATCAATTGGCTAACCAAGCCGCCGAAACCAAGTCGCTATTTGTATCCAACATGTCCCATGAAATTCGTACGCCAATGAATGGGATCCTAGGACTGACAGATATTTTGCTTAATACTGAACTTACCGCGATACAGCGAAACTACCTTGAAAAGGTACGCTTTTCGGCGAATGCCCTGACAACAATCATCAATGATATTTTAGACTTTTCTAAGATAGAATCTAAAAAGCTGCATATCGAGCACGTGTCTTTTCAATTTGAAGACCTACTCGATAATTTACGGTCTTTGATAACGCCGATAGCAAATACGAAGGGGATCAAATTGATATTTGATTTGGACCCAGAATTGAACGACCAATATGTGGGCGACCCAGTTCGCATTAATCAGATTATGCTCAACTTTGCGTCTAATGCGGTTAAATTCACTGAGCAAGGAACGGTGACGCTTAACGTTCGCAAAAAGCGCAAAGAGCAAGATAAGGAGTGGGTAGAGATCTCAATCATAGACACTGGTATCGGCATTGCAGAAGATAAAGTGGCATTGTTATTTGAACGATTTACACAAGCAGAGTCATCCACGACACGAAAATACGGTGGCACGGGGTTAGGGCTCACGATTTGTAAGTTATTAACGGAGCTGATGCACGGTGAAATTCATGTTGAAAGTACGGTAGGGCAAGGTTCTAAATTTACAGTTACGTTGCCGTTGGACACTGTATGTAACGAAGAGCCTGAAATTGTGGTTAACATGCAAGGCTCAATGTTAATCGTAGAAGATGACCCAATTTATTTGGAAGTGAGCACTAACATCGCACGTTCGTTGGGCTTAGAGGTGACAGGTGCCACGCGAGGGTGTGAAGCACAGCTACGCTTGTCTGAATCTCAATTTGATATCCTACTACTTGATTGGGTCCTACCAGATTATGAAGCCAATGAACTGCTTAAAAAGCTCGAGAGTCTCGACGTACTGCCACAAAGGGTCGTGATATATACGGCGCATACGGAAGAGTTCATTAAAACGGATTTGGATTACCCTATTTTGTATAAGCCGCTGCTTAAACGTGACTTAATTGATGTGCTAACGCGCCCCCGTGATTTAACGAGCAGTACTGCAAGTAGCTCAGGTGGTGCAGTTGGCCGTGATGAAACGGCAAAGACGGCCGGTGATGTATCATCCAATGTATTACAAGGTTCTCAGTTGAAGGTTTTACTGGTTGAAGACAATGAGATAAATCGCATTGTGGCCTTAAAACTACTTGGGCGTATAGCTGGACTGGAAGTCGATGTGGCAGTAAACGGGCAAGAAGCGGTGGAAGTCATTAATGCCTGCGACGGCGCTTTTGATATGGTGTTTATGGATATTCAAATGCCTGTGATGGATGGTGTAGAAGCTACGAAAGTGATTCGGCAAAGCTATGATGCAGACACGCTGACCATTATTGCACTAACGGCGAACGTGATGCAGTCAGAAATTGATAAATATTTTGCAATTGGCATGAATGGTCATTTAGGCAAGCCGTTTAAAATGAGTGAGCTAGAAGATGTGTTTAAGCAGCATGCAGACTTGGCCGATCAATAGTTGAGCGCTGAAAATAAAAAGTAGCCACACCAAATACGAAGTCGTCGTTCGCAAGGGCAGTGTGGCCACTTTTAAGTACGGTTTATTTTGATTAGCGTGTTTTAAGGGCCAACATATCCTGCATGCCGTATAAGCCATATATTTGTTGCATGGCATTTTCAGTTGCTTGATTGACTGACTCGATAATCGGGTTCAGTCCTGTGCCATCAACCGTTGTTCTAAATGGGCGCTCAACAGGGGCTGTTTGCAATAGCTTAAGCACCGCATCAGCTACCATTTGTGGGTTTGGTGCGTCGTCGGCATCGTGCCCTTGCTCTGTACCTGCCCACATTTTCTCCGGTGCGTCAGCAAATTCTCCATAACTTTGGCTCACCGCAGCATCGCTCGATCTTAATAAGTTTGCGCCAAAATCAGTTCCAAACCCGCCCGGTTGGACGATTAAAGACTGAATGCCAAATTGCGAGAGTTCTACACGATAGTTTTCAGCCAAGCCTTCCACCGCATGTTTAGTGGCGTTATATGCGCCAAGAAATGGTAAAACAAACTGGCCTAAAATACTCGAGACTTGAATCAGGGTACCGCTGCCTTGCTGTTTCATGTTTGGTAAAACAGCACGGGTCATTCTTTGCACCCCAAATACATTAATATCAAACACGCGTTTAAAGTCCTCAACATCAAAACTTTCTTGCCAGCCTAAGGTACCCACACCGGCATTGTTAATGAGTACGTCAATTTTGCCCGTATGTGTCAGAGCCAATTTGACACCCTGTGCAACACTTTGGTCATTGGTGACATCAATATCGACGATTTTAATGCCTTTGGCTTTAAGTTCATTGGCGATTGAGGCGTTACGACCCTGTGGGTCGCGCATGGTGCCAATCACGTGGTGGCCTGCATCAATTAATGTATTTGCGATTAAGTAGCCAAAGCCACTGTTAGCACCGGTTACTAAAACTGTTTGTGTCATGGTGTTCTCCAAAAGTTGTATGATTAACGTGTGAGTAGGTGTGGTTTAATTCAGCTTTTCTAACAATGCTTTGGCGACGCCCACGGAAGACTTGTTGTTTTGGCCTGTAATGAGCTCTCGGTCAATCACGATATGTGGCTGCCAATCTTGTTCTCCTCTTGTGTAATTGCCACCCGCTTTGGTAAGCGCATCTTGTGGCCAATAAAAGAGTTCATCACCACCTAGGTAATACTTTGTAGCAACAGCTTCTTCTGAGTTGCTAAAAGTCGTCATTTTATAGCCATCGTATACCCAACCTTTAGCGGCTTTGGCTTTGCCGTTTGATTTCATTTGCTGTTCGAACTGCTGTGCATTGGGTAAGGCTGAGAGTAGCGCCACAGGTCCATGACAAACGAGCCCTGTGGGTTTTTGCGTGGCATTGAAGTGACGTAAAAACTGACCGAGCTGTTCATTACTGACTAAATCGCCAAGTGGCGCGTGCCCACCTGGGACAAATACAGCATCAAACTGCTCAATGCCGATTTGCTCGATGCGAGAAAAGCTCATAACGGGGCTGTGTGTCTTGTCGTCAATCATTAATTGATTAAAGAGTGCTTTGTGTGCGGCGTAATTTTCTTGGCTTACATCTAAAAAATGATCCGGTGTATCAGATACTGGGTCCAACCTTGGTGCCATACCCTTAGGTGATGCAAAGGTCAGAGTATGCCCAGCTTCTAAAAACAATTTAACCGGTTCCATCAGCTCATTCAGATAGACGCCTGTTTCGTAGTTTGAACCATTTTTTAAAGTCATTTGTGCGGTGTCCGACATCACAACCAGAATTTCATCGGCCAAAGTGAGAGGGCTCATTGTGAGTGCGGCCAGTGCAAATAGCGGTTTAAGTTTCATAACGGTTTTCCTAATAGTCTGTATGTCTTTTCGAGATGGGTTAAGAATATGTGGCAGAGCTTCATTAATGAAATTAATAGGTTTAATATTGCTATTAATTTCATTAATAGCTGGTGGTTGTAAATGGGTAATATTTCAGATATCGAATTGAATCAATTAAGGTTATTGCAGATTATCTTTGAAACGAAAAACTTAACTCGCGCAGGAGAAAGGGCGGGTTTGACGCAGTCTGCGGTGAGTCATGTTTTAAAAAAGCTGCGTCACAGTTTTAATGACTCGTTAGTTATTCGTCAAGGTAATCAGCTGGTATTAACGCCGAGGGCAGAAGCGTTAAAGCCCCAGCTAGGGCGCTGGTTAAATGACTTTGAGCGGCATATTTTACATCAAGAGCAGTTTGACCCAGGAACGTCTTCGCGCATTTTTTATATTGCCACCAGTGATCTTGTCGAGCAGATGCTTGCAGGGCCTTTGCTGACGTACCTTGGTCGTATTGCGCCTAATATTCGAGTCGTGTTTACTAAGCTGGATAAACGGGGTTTTGCCAGTCAGATTGAAAGTGGTGAGGTAGACTTTTCGATTAGTGTCATGGAGTCAAGTCATCCGAGCCTTATGGTAACCACGTTGTATCGAGATGATTTTGTTTCTATCGTGCGATGTGACCACCCACTGTTGCAAGAGCTAAATGTGCCAGAGGCTTTTTGCAAGTACCCCCATGTACTGGCGGGCACGGGGAAAGATTTAAAAGGTATGGTCGATGATGCGCTTGCACAAGTTGGCTTATCTCGAACTGTGCAGTACAAAGTTGCAAACTTTTCGAGTGCGCCTTATATCGTCGAAGACAGTGATGCCGTATTTACAGCGCCACGCAAGTTTATCCAGGCCATTGCACCTAAGTTTAAAGTCACTGAATTCGACACTCCCTGTGCAATAACTGGCTATGCAATGAAACTGTATTGGAACATCAGAAACAAAGATGATGAAGCAATCAGTTGGTTACGCAAGCAAATAGTCGCTGTATCAAGAGACGGTTAAGCCTATGAACAACCTGTTGTTTTGGTGGCTAAACGCAATTACTTTTGTAACTGCGGTATGATTCATTATGATTCTCTACAAATTGATTAAGGAAAATGAGATGCGCTTCATATCTTTGTGTAGTTTGTTAATGCTGGTTGGCTGTACTGGCCCTCAGCTAGCGCAAACATTTGTTGAAGACAATTGGCGTTATGCCACAGATCCACATGGTAGTCAGGTGATCTTAGCTGAACCCTTGGTTCAGGATGATAGAGTGAAGATTGGATTTGATAGGGTGCCTCGTGTAGACAAAGCAAATAACTCTTGGGTAGAGCTGATTTATGACATTCCCGCGGGGGATTTGAGCGCGGTATCTGGTATCGCAATAACCTATGAGAGCGACCGCCCTCTGGTTATTAAGTTGTCGCAAAAAGAGTACGGAGGGGAAGGTGATAAAAGCTATGCGCACTATCAGGTTGTATTACCTGTCGCTATGACACCGACTTCTAAACGCGTCGATATTACGAGCTTTGCTCGCCCTGATTGGACCCCTGAGTGGTCGCAGGACAAGGGAATCGTAAAAACCTCAGTGTCGGCGCTGTATTTTGTGCCAGATTTGACCGATAAAGCCGGAGGCAAAGCCCAAATGACCATACACAAATTAGCGCTTCATTGATTCTACTTGGCCAAGCAATCGCTTGTTTTGGGCAGCAAATGAGTCCACAAGTTGCGTTTTAAAGGCGCGGATCCGCGCCACTTCTCTCGAATCGTGGTGTGACAACATCCAAATATCAAAGGCAATGTCTGGTTTACAGTTTGGCACTCTGATTAATTCTGTGGTTTTATCTCCGATAAAGCAGGGTAAGCGGGCTATGCCCAACCCAGCTTTAGCGGCTTCTACTTGCATCGCCGAATGATTTAAACGGCAGATAGTCCCCAAATGTGCAAATGGCGAGGTTTTTATCCAGTCGGGGTAGTGACCTAACTCTCCCCAACCAATTAGTTTGGCGCTGCTTTGCTCAATCCAAGGGTCGTGTTTGGCTAAATAGGCCGGTGTGGCATAGTAGCAGGTGGCTATCTTACCAACCATGCGACCAATTAAGGGTTCTGGTGGCATCACGTTATTGGGCAATATTCGAAGAGCAATATCAACTTCTCGTTCGTTTAAATCCATTACTTGGCTTGATAACACCACTTCAATATCAATATCTGGGTAGGTTTGGCTGAATGAAGTTATCATCGGCATGAGCAAGTGGTTGGCTATCGCATCTGAGGTCGTAACACGTATTGCACCGCTGAGCTGTGCGTCAAGCCCCTGAATTAAGTTATATGCGGTACCAATCGCTGACTCAGCTTGCTCTGCAAAGTGTACTAACGTTTCGCCTTGCTCTGTTAATTTAAACCCTGACACGTCTCGCAGAAATAGTTTAGTGCCTAAACTTGACTCTAACTGATCTATACGTCGTGTAATCGTTGAGTGACTACTGCCTAGCTGCTGTGCAGTGGCGCGTGCACTACCACTTCGCACCATGGCTAAAAAGTAGTGAAGATCTTGCCAGTTGATGTTCGATTTTTGCAACATGATGTTCTAATAATGTCTGTATCGTATCGTTTTTAGTCCGCTTATAGTTACACCAGACAAAGAAATTGGCAACTAAATAAACGGTAAGTATTGCTATGAACATACACAACAAACAGACAATTAACGCACCTATCGAACAAGTTTGGAAGTTAGTCGCAGAAGATTTTGCAAATGCATACAAGTGGATGAGTGGGGTTGTGCACAGTTACGAGATCAACCACGGCCTAAAAGGTGAAACCCCCGTCGCAGGGCGCGTATGTAACTTAGAGAATCACGAGCATCCATTTCACGCCGTAGAAAATATTTTACGCTTTGATGAATCATCACACACCTTAGTATTTGAGGTGATCCCAGTTAAAGAGCGCGGCCCTCAACTACCAATTGTAAAAAACAAAGTAACGATTCAGCTAACGGCTACATCAGGCGGACAGACGAGAGTGCATTGGCACAGCAAGGTGACCCTCAAATGGATAGGAAAGGTGCTGTATCCAATTTTAAAGCTGGGTCTTTATAAAGCATTTTCGGATATTTTACAGGATTTGAAGGCTTATATAGAGACCGGTTATCCCAGCAAACGCAAAGTAAGCTCAGACAAAAAATTACTGGCGACCACTTAGTTGAAGCTTAGTTTAAGGGGTCTTTGGAGGAGTAATTTAAGCACTTTGAAACAATGCAAAGTTGAAAATTCACAGTTTTTGACGATGCTTAAAGGACTGAATGTTCACCTCAGTAATATTAAAAAGATTTGTATACTCAGGCTGTAAGCGCAGTCTGACGTACTGATCTTCGTTGTATTGCCGATTAGGGTGTGGAGCGTGGCTATTGATGTATCACTTCCTCTGTTTGTTTCGAAGCGCATAGTTGAGCGGTAATGAGTATAAAATACCGCCAGACACCTTGGTTCATGCCTGCTGTATCAGCTTTTTTGGTGCTGATGATTTTGCTTTACTTTAGTGTAAAAGAGCAATCGAATCTCATTGAAAATGAATTGTTTGAAATAAAGGAGCAACGGGCATGGCAAGCTGGGTTCATTGCTGAACACATAGAGCAACGGCTGCGTTATGCTTCCGCATCGTCATTTCGATTGGCTAAAGCCGTACAAACTCGCTTAGAGCAAGATAATTTAATCACAAAAAATAGTCTTGCAAGTATCACCCAGCCTTACCCTGATGGCTCAGTTCGAACGCGAGAATCTGTATTCAGCGGCCTTCATCAGGCGGGTATATTTTTGCCAGCAGGCGTTGTGCTCACAGCTGAAAAGTCAAGGCACTTAATGCTTGTCAAAGAAACCGTTGAAATGTTTGGACAAGGCGCACTATCAAATCAATTTTCAGATTCGTGGTATATGAACGAAGATGGCGGCATTGTTATTTACTGGCCTCAAGAGCCGGACTTTGTTTTCAAGGCACCTGAAGGGTTTAGCTATTTAGGTAGTGCTTGGTTGATGCCCAATGCGCCGCCGAGCACGTATTGGACACCTTTGATGCAAGACCCAATACCTGAGCTACTCATGTTATCGGCAGTGACGCCTGTATATGTCGATGGGGTATGGCGTGGCTCTGTAGGGCACGATATCACATTACAAAGTTTGCTTGATAATGCGCAACTGTTAAAAGGCGAGCAACAAAGCGAGTTTATTCTACTCAATGAAAAAGGTTTAGTCGTTGCATCTGATATTGAGGGGCTACTGCAAACAGGTAATGACAGAAACTTCGAAACTCAGCTTATGGTACGTGATTGGAATGAGGCTTATCAACGTCTTTGGTCTCAAAGTGCCGCTTATTTAGTCCATAAACAGCGGTTATATACGATGTCTACGATTAACTCTCAAGGCTGGGTATTTATGACATCCACGCCGCTACAACCTGTGACAGATAAAATAAAAAGTGCATTTACTGCATTGCAGACAATGGCCTTTCTGAGCATTGCGGCAGAAGTCATCATTTTAACTTTGCTGTTTGCGTACTTTCATCGGCGTAATAAAGCGTATGTCAATCACCTTAAAGATGCGTCAGCGTTGTTGGCTGAAGAGAAACTACGTTACGAAACATTGGTGGATAAAATCCCTTCCATTGTGTATCGATGCAAAAATGATAAATACTGGACCATGCTCTATTTAAATGGCGCGGTGGAGTTCGCAACGGGCTACCATGCTGAAGATTTTATTGACAACAAATCGTTGGCATTTGCCGATATCATCTACCCAGATGATCAGGGGATGGTATGGCAAGTTATCCAAGAGGCGCTCGATGTCAGTGGACGCTTTAAAGTGGTTTACCGAGTTATTCATAAAAATGGGCAAGTACGATGGATGATAGAGCGGGGAGGTTATAGCGATAATCAAAAGCACATTGAAGGCGTGATCACAGATATTACTGAATTGAAAGAAGCTGAGCAGCAGCTTAAAGTTTCAAACATGACACTAGATGAAAAAGTGGCTTCTAAAACCGCTGAACTTCAAACGACCAATGAACAGCTGACCGAAAAAACCGCAAAACTCCAAGACTCGATTCTGACATTACAGGAAACGCAAAACGAACTCATTGAAGCAGAAAAAATGGTATCAATGACGAGCATGGTGGTGGGTATGGCTCATGAGATAAACACGCCGCTGGGGAATATTGCAACTGCTGAGTCCACCATTGCATCGAAAGTCGATCAGCTACAGTATGCGCTAGCACATGACCAGCTTAAAAAGTCGGACTTGGTGCAAAGTTTAGAGGTCATTCAATTAAGCTTACAATCCAATGATGCAAGCCTCAAAGCGTTATTAAGTCTTAGTGAACGGTTTCAGAACTTGCATTACAGTCATGATGTAAAATTAGAACGAGGTGAGTTTTCGCTTAAGCTCTTGGCAACGCAAATTGTGGAGAAGTTTGCGACAACGCTTGGGCGTAAAAATATTCAATTTGATATTAACATTGATGAGGGCCTTAATTTGCATGGTTCGATTGAAGCCATTGATGAGGTACTCACCAAACTGATTGAAAACTCGCTCAAACATGGATTTATATCTTTAGATTACGGGCATATCTGGCTAGATGGCCACTTTGATACGCATTTGCATGCAGCGGTAATCACCTATCGTGACAATGGCAATGGCATCTCACCCAGCATCGAAGGGAATATTTTTATTCCTTTTGCTTCACAAGCTCTTAATCAAGGTGGCGGTGGTCTAGGGTTGAGTCGAGTTTACAATATTATTCGAACAGAATTTAACGGCAAAATAGAGCTTCAAACGCCCGAAAAGCAACAAGGTGCATGCTTTGTGATCACACTGCCGTTAGCGAAATCGTTAAGTTAAATCACGAATTAGCTTGTTTTTGAGGTTTTACAAGTCCTGTCAAATCGCTAGTGCTTCTTACTATAAGCTTATAAGTCAAAATCACAGTTTACATGTGTTGTTATTAATATGGTAACTTGCGAGGTGCTTTAGATGTTGGCGGGTCAGTCAGATACTTTTGTTCAGGCTGACCCTTAAGTTTGTCCTATACCACCACCTTTGATGTTTGAGGTGCTGCCAACACACCAACATTTCTAGAGGTGCGGTGGATCAGTAATAAAGACAATACAATCAACCAGAGCATAGGTGCCAAATTGACGTTTGGTGTCGGGAAGTCTTTATCAAATTGGGGCAATGTCGAGAGATCTGTGATTGTGGGCCGAGCATTGCAGCCTTTACAAGGAGAAAAGTCACCTTTTTGGTTCGCCTCTACAATTCCTGTTGCAAAAAACGACTGTAAGGCTTGGTGATGACGTTGTACTTGAGCCATAAACGCATTGTGACGTACAAGTCCATTACCAGACAGTTCAACTAAGATTGAATGTGTCAAAGTCGCCACAGATAGATATTTCAGCCACATGGCCTTACCAAGCTGTGCTTGTTGTATTTGCTGATACTGCTCATCAAATGCTTGCATCGCTTGTTCAACAGCATTAATCGTTGCTATTTTTTTAGTTGCAAAATCACTTCCTGATGCACTGGAACTGGCAAGTTCTGGGTGGTCCTGAAAAAACTGCGCCAAGGTTTTCTCGGCGGCTTTTTTCGCCTCGTCAGTACTGGCTCTGAGGCTATCTATATACTGAATTCTAGACGGTGTAGGGTCCGCGTGGGTAATAAAGGTATTGATCAGCGCAGGTAGCACGACTACAAATGATAGCCAGCAAGTCACTAAGATTGCAGCATTGGTCGCAGCGCCTTTTCCACGGCTATTGACCCACGCACATAGCGCTAGCCAAAATCCGCCATATAATAGAGTGATTAGGGTGAAATTAGTTAGCGTCTGTAGTTCGATCTGTTCGCGAAAAAGCATAAAAAACAAGTTGCTGATCACTAGGAAGGGCAGTAGTACGATCGCGCCCCGTAATAGGATTTGTATGGTTAAAAGCTGGCCTGCTGATCCCCCTTGTAACAATAACAGGCGCAGCTGGCCGCTATGTTGTTCGTTGGACAGGGCGTTAAAGCATATGCCAATGATCAGTAACGGCAGTAGATAAATAAGTACAAAGCTAAGGTCAAATTGGCCAAGTAGTAAATTAAGCGGATGTACATAGTCATACTGCTGTACAACTTGCTGTTTTTCTTGAACTAGCATTCGAAAATAATAAGGCAAGACATCGGCCTGCCCAATCGCAATGGGAGACGCTGGTAAGGGCGGTTTGGTTGCGTAATTGACCATGACATAAAAAGCTTGCGCACGCAGATCGTATCTATCTTGCCACCACTTCACAGGCTCAGTGGTTGATAGCCTTAGTGGTAATTGGGTTGCAGCCTCAGTTATATTATGTTGTTGGCTTGTCCAAGCCGCCTCAACAACCTCACTTTGCGACTGGCTAAAAAAGTGGCCATTCAAAAAGGCTAAACCGGCCAATAAGATGCTGAAAGCGGCAATGATGACCGCCACTTTTTCGCGCAAAAGATTTTTGAACTCTGTATTTAGTAATAGCCGTTTCATCTTAGTGGCTCCTTCGTTAATTTTCGAACTGCGAAAGTGCCCAGTAATAAAGAGGCCGTGAGCCACAGTACTAAACTGAACCAATTAACTCGGTAATGGTGAGTCAGATCGGTAAATGCGGGTGGGTGATATTCAAATTTTGGGATTTGTTGCCATAAGCTAAGGTTGGCAACGTATTGCCCTTCGCTTTTGTGCGCATGATCACGCTGATTGTGGTTAAGCACGCGCTGCATCATTCGGCGGTGAAGTTCCGCCCGCGCCAAAAAGTGCTGATGATGGTGAAAATCACTGGCGCTAAAAGCCATAGACAGCGACTGTACGGCGATCATAGGACTGAGCAAACTTGCCAAAAAGTAACTGTCAGTTTGTGATTGTAATTGCTCAAGGCGTTCACCAAACAAGCGATCAAAAATTGCGTCGGCATATTGTTCGCCAAATTGTAGCCTGGCGCCTGCAAAATCAAATGGGAGTTCACTCGTAGAAGAAACCGCATATTTTTGCAGTAAAGATTGCTCAAAGCGTTCGAAGGCCATTTCTCGATGGTCTGTATATACCTCACGTTTTAATCGATTTTGGAATGCTTGGTTGGAATCGAGAGGGTAAACACCTGTGCTGTAATTCATCGCCAATTTAGGTATTAACAAAGTGGACAGTGCCCATATTGTTAATAAAACAATGAGGCTGCGCCGCGAACTTTTCAAAAGGCAAGAAATGGCGATAGTAATGATTGACCAAAGTGCGACATAGCTGATGTAAACAACAAAAAAACCAGCACTTCGATAGGCCAGTTTGGCAGACTCGTTTTGTTCAAACTGAATAAATAGCAGATAAACAATAACAGGCAATAGCAAGGTGGCGGCAATGGCGAAGAGAACGCAGCATTTTGCTGCGAATAGTTGTAAGGGTTCGACTCCGGACGCCAATAGTTGTTTTAATGTACCTTGTTCCCTTTCTGATGCGAACATTGGGTAGCCGATTAAAAGTATTAACAGTGGTAAAAGGACTTGCAGCACGAATGCAGGTGTGAGTGAACCAAAACGCGCCATTGGGAGATTGTCTTGCACAGTTCGGAACATTCCGTCATTTCGAGTGTGTGCTTCAAGTCGCACAACGTTTCCTTGATATGCTTGCAACCCATCATCAAGGGCAACCAGTGGAGTAGCCGGTTTAATCACGTAAATACCATAGTGCGCTGCGGAATGAGGACCTTTTTCACCTTGATTGAGCCAGCGCGTTTGTTCTTGCTGAGCTACGTCATAGGCATCACTTTGGTAACTCTGATAGTTTTGCCAGCCAGTCGTACATGCGAGTAATAAAAGTAAGGATGCGATTAGACACAACCACCACAGTTGTCCCTGCCGTTTGGCATCTAACCATTCTTTCGTAAGCGTTTGTCTAAACATTATGCACCCACCTTGATGTGTTTTAAGTAGTGGGCTTCTAACTGTGTTTCTTGAAGCTGTTGATAATGTATAGTTTCAACCAGCTTGCCGCGATTAATAATCGCGACACGATGGGCATCTTCTTGAGCGCGAAAAAGGTCATGTGTGGCCATTAAAATAGCCACCCCTTGGCGCGCCAAACGCTGAATCAATTGGCTAAACTCATGGCTTGCAGATGGGTCAAGGCCAGAGGTAGGTTCGTCTAGAATTAAGGCTTTTGATTTTTTTGCCAAGGCAATCGCAATGCCGACCTTTTGTCGCATGCCTTTTGAGTAGCTGGATACCGGTTTATCAATGGCGTGATTGGGTAGCGATACAATCTCAAGTAGGGCTCTCAAGTCGCAGTCAGCCATTGCCACTTTGGCAATTTTACTAAAATAGACCAGATTCTCTAGGCCTGATAAACGGGGGTATAGTGCAACTTGTTCTGGAATGTAAGCGAGCTGTTTGCGAACTAAAGCGACGTCTTCTTGAGGGCTGTACCCAGCTACAGAAATACGGCCTTTATCTGGTTTCAAAAAACCTAACAAACAATTAATTGTTGTAGTTTTTCCTGCCCCATTTGGGCCGAGTAAAGCGAGTATCTCTCCTTGATTAACTGTCAAACTTAGCCCTTGAAGCGCCGTATGATCAGCGAATGTTTTAACTAAGTTGTCTATTTGAATGACAGGACGCTTTGGTTGTGTTTGCATTGAGTCAAATCCTTAAAGTACGAAAGCTGTGAATAAGCAGGGACATGATTGCGATTTGTTTATGTTCATAAATCACCTGTAATTTTAATTTGTTATAACATAACAATTTGTATCAGGTTGTACAGTGAATTAAAAGAGGAACAAGCAATTAGTGCTTATCAAATAGATAAAATGAAGATAAGCACATGATGGCTATGAGCTGGATGATTTATATTTATATAAGTTGCTGATAAATAGCCATTACCTCACTAGGCTCTGCCCGCGATGTATAGTCTTCTTCAATAAAAGCGTACTGGACAATGCCATTTGAGTCGATGATATAGGTGGCGGGGATTGGCAGCGCGAACTCTTTACGTGCAGTGCGTTCAGTGAGATCAACGCCCCATTTTAGTAGCACCTCTTTTAGAGCATCATTGACTTCATAGACCAATCCAAATTGTTCCATAACAGAAAAGTTAGGGTCAATAAGTACGGGAAAGCTGAGCGCATTATCTTGTTGTACTTGCTCGGTAAAACTTTGTGTTTCGCCAGATACCGCAATCAGGTTTGGCATCAATGGTTGTTCATTGATGAGCCCCTCCCATGCTTGCAACTCTAGCATGCAGTACGGGCACCAGCCGCCACGAAAAAAGGTAATAATAAGAGGGCGTTGCAGCAATGCATGCAATTCAACCGCATTACCTTTGTTATCGAAGAGCGTACCAATTGGCATCGGCTCTGAAACTTGTGGGCCTTTCGCATGGAGCTGTTGCTGTTGCAACAGTGAGACATTGCGACTTAGGGTTTCCAATATTTCTGCTGGAGCCGACTGTTCATAGGTTTGCTTGAATTCACGCAAAGCTTGCGCCAGAGATGCCATAAGGATGCACTCAGTTCAATTGGTTATTAACGCTAAGTGTAGAGTGTGTATTTCGTTTCAACAATGTTGATACGGCTTTGAACAAGGTAACTGTATGGGTTGTTTGTCACGAGATTGCACAACATCTTTTGTTGAATACCGACGGACCATATACAAATGGGGTTTGCTCCCTTATGCTAGTTTCATTTGTGCTAAGGCAAGTCAATGATTTTAAACTTTAAGGATCTTTCTCCTAATCGAGTCTATCACACACTCACACAAACGGTTGTTCCTCGCCCTATTGCTTGGGTTTTATCGAAAAATGCGAAGGGGACTTTGAATTTAGCGCCCTTTTCCTATTTCACCGCAATAAGTTCTAATCCAGCTATTTTGATGTACGCAGTCGGTCAAAAACCGACAGGAGAGTACAAAGACTCGGCAGTCAATGTTGAGGTGAATGAAGAGTTGGTGATCCACATTGCCGACAGTGATCTAGCACATGATGTGACGCAATCGGCAGTGACACTTCCAAATGAGCAGTCTGAGTTAGACTTACTTGATTTAAATTTGGTGGAATTTACCGGTTTTAGCTTACCTAGAATTGAGAAAGCAAAAGTCGCTTTTGGCTGTAAGCTACATAAGGTGGTGGAGATGGGCGAATTACCAATGAAGCTGGTGTTCGTCGAGGTCACACAGGCTTATATCGACGATGAAGTGGTTGAACTTGACGACAAAGGTCGCAGTAAAGTCGATGCGCTCAAGCTTGATCCGCTGGCGCGATTGGGTGGCGCTGAATATGCTAATTTAAAAACGGTATTTAAATCTGCACGGCCACAATAGCCGTGCAGTAATAAGTGGGGTGATAACGCCCCACTGTTAACTTACTTATTGAAAGTTAACGGTTACTTCTTCAGAACAAACATCACCGTACTGACATACTTTATAGGTGTAGCTTGTTGCAGCCGCGTTGCGCGAGAAGTCGCGGTATTTACCCGTGTTGTTGACAGTTCTAATTGCTTCACCGTCGCGATAAATTGTGACTTGATCAGCACTTGTACCTGTCCACATTAGTTCAACTCGGATAGAACCCAGACGTGACTTGTTAACACGACCAATTGAAAGCTCTGGGTTGTCAGAACTAACAGAAACTGTTTGAGTCGAGGTGTCGGTATTACCCTGACTGTCAGTAACTGTTAGTGTGACTTGGTAGTCACCTGAAGCTGCAAAGGTATGCACAGGATTTTGCTCTGCACTTGTATTGCCATCACCAAAGTCCCAAGATCTACTTACAATGTCACCATTAGAGTCGCTACTGGTATCTGTAAATGTGACGTCTAGACCATTCTTAGCGAACTCAAATCCTGCTACTGGAGGCACTTCTGATACTTCACCTAGACCTGTTAGTGTAATGGACCAATTGTTTAGCGTACCCGTGTCAAGGTTTGCATTATCGACAACTTTCAGTAGCCAGTCACCCGCTGCATTTTCACCATTGAATGCATCAGAGCTAAAGCTATCTACGATGTCGTCGGCACTACCACCGGCTCTATTGTGTAGTGTTGCAACCGTACCCGTTGGAGACGTTAATGTTACAAGCAAGTCACCAATATAAGTGTGGCTGATATTCAGTGCTGTGCTGCTGCCGAAAATGGTCACGTCATCTGCAATTGTGATTGTTGAAGTGACACCTGCTTGATCATTATCAGGAATATCTACACTTGTCGTGTTGTCATAGACAAAGTCACGTAATCCATTTGGCAAAACGCTCAACGATAATTGTTTTTGCTGATTTAGTTCACCTGAAACTGCGTCAACGGTGAAGTTGTAATTACCCCATTGCGTTTCAGTTGTAGTCGCTACACTGAGTACCGCTGTTTCACCTGGTGTGACGGTTGTTTTCGACAGTGTTACGCCGTTTAAGCCACCTGTTGCTGACAAGTCGATATCACCTTGCCAGTTTGCAACAGAAGTGAAAGTTAATTGATAGTCAGCAGTTTGCCCAGCCGTGATTTCTTGTGACACTGGTGTTGCTACAACTCTAAAGCCAGGTGTTGGATCTGCGTCGATTAGCATTTGCTGTGCATCTAACCGTTTTCCAGATACCGTTTTGCCATCCAATGCCGCGATGCTTTTGCCTGAGTCCATAAGTAGCGCTTTGAGCTCTAATGTAGTCAGGTTAGGATTGACTGATAACGCAAGCGCAGCGGCACCAGCTACATGAGGTGTTGCCATTGACGTTCCTGAGAATGAAGCATATCCGCCACCAGGAATTGTCGAAAGAATATCACTACCAGGCGCACCCATATCAACAGACGTTAGTCCCCATTGAGAGAAAGAAGACATTGCATCTGTGTGCGTTGTAGAGGCAATTGCCATTACGCTGTCATGATCGTAACTTGCTGGGTAGCTTGGAGACAGGTCATTGTCTCGAGCGCCATTACCTGCAGCAGCGATAAAGAGAATACCAGCTTGCTCACTCGCTGTGATTGAGTCATACAATGCTTGGCTAAAGCCGCCGCCACCCCAGCTATTATTTAGTACGTTGATATTGTGGCCGGCATTTTTCATTGCCACCATGTAATCAATACACTTGATTGCATCAGCGGTTGAGCCGCTACCTGATGAATTTAGGAATTTACACCCGATGATAGATACTTCATGGTTAACACCGACAACCCCTTCGCTGTTATTACCTGTTGCACCAATAGTACCAGATACGTGTGTACCGTGACCTTGGTCATCCATCGGATCACCACTGTCCGTGATTGCATTGATGCCGTATACATCATCGATGTAACCGTTATTGTCATTGTCGATGCCGTCACCAGCGATTTCATTTGGGTTAACCCACATGTTTGCTGTTAGGTCAGGGTGTGTGTAATCAACACCCGTATCAATAACACCCACAATGACATCGCGAGAACCTATACTGATATCCCACGCTTCAGGTGCGTTAATATCAGCATCATTGGTTCCGCCAGTTTGACCTGTGTTATGTAAGCCCCAAAGTTCATCGAAACGGCTATCATTTGGCAGTGCCATCGCTTTCACTGTGTAGTTTGGTTCTACATAAGAGATAGCAGGGTGTTTTTCTAATAATTGAATAGCCTGCTTAGAAGTCATGCCATCTAGCTTGAAATGTGCAAGACGGCCATTGAGGACATTTTTGTAGTTGTCGTCTTTTTCATCAGCATTGCTGTCTGAAATACGTGCTTTTACCAAACCTCGAGCCTGTGCACGCATTGCTGCTGTCGCGTCATTTTTAAACACGACGATGACACTGTCATCAGCGGTTTGAGTTGTAGTATTGATCTGTATTGCAGCGTGAGAGTTGAACGCAAACAACGGCATCAATGCCATTGTTAAAGCTGTAAATTTTGTTTTCATCATTCTTCCAAATGTTAGTTGTTCAGACTTCGTAGATGTATGTGTGACTACACAGCTACATATAAGTGACTTCTTTTAGAACTGATGACGGCATCGTTTTTGGCAACGACTAACAACCTAATATAGAGAAATGAGGTACATCAAATTGAAATTAGTTCAATATTAAAAATTCATGACTTTTTGGGATTTAACGCAGTAAGTTTTGAAGTGGATTGGTACTTTTTTGGTAATTTATAATCGGAAAGACATTAAATTTTGGTGGAAATTAACTCATACTTTTTTTGTATACAATTTTACTATGAATCAAGTTTCTTAGTTATAACGTTATAACTTTTTGATTTATAATTTGTTTTTTAATCAAAAAAATTTCTCATTTATCTTCTCTTTGGAGCCAATTAGAGTGAATACGTGACTCAGTTTTTAGTTTACTCATTGCGAGCGACGCAAGTACTGAAATAGATCAAAAATTGATGAAACAATAATTACAGAACTTCTAATAAGAACAGGACGCATCTTGATTTATTTTCATAAATGCATTTTTGGGAAATAGGTCAAATTAATTCAATAGTGCTCAAACATTGAATATCGGTTTACTAAAATTTAAGTAGCACTTGTTATGGCAACGACAAGGTTATTTGAGGTTAGATTTTAGAGCGGTAGGGCATGAATTGGTAATTATTCTAATTTCAAATGCGAAAAAAACACTAAGGAGAAAAGTGTGAAGTTTTCTAAATCATTAATTAGCTGTGCACTGGCTATTGCATTCTCACAATCTGTTATGGCTCAAACTGCTGAAGAAACAGGTAAAGCGCAATCAACTTCAAATCTTAGCCAGTTAGAGCGTGGCCTGACAACAGGTAATGCACTTACTATTAAACAACAAGCCGTGGTTGCAGGTAATACACTGGCAAGTTTTCAAGAAGGCACGAGTAACCAGATCAACGTCACTACAGTAGGTGATAATAATGAAACCGTGACGAATCAGTCTGGGACTCAGCACGCGATTATTGTCTCTACAACGGGAGACAGCAATGTTCAAAGCTACGTACAAAGTGGTGAAGCGCACGGCGCAGAGTCAACCTTAACAGGTAATTTCAACAACATCGCTGTGGCGCAAAGCGGCGCAGGTCACTTAGGTATAGATAATGAAGTGACTAACGTGATTGTTGGTGATGAGAACGATGTACGTATTTCTCAAGGCGCTGGTGGTCATTGGTACTACAACAAAAATATGCAAGGCAACCAGAATGCAGTAACTGGCACGCAAGCTGGGTCTTGGCATGAAATTCATATCGATAGTGTCAGTGGTGACCAAAACTCGATCGAAACAACGCAAGAAGGTGATTTTAACAAATCAGAATTCAAATCGATTGAAGGCGATGAAAACTCAATTGAAGTTGCGCAACTTGGTGATGATCAACGTATCGTTATTGAACAAGTGGTAGGTAACGATAATGAAGTAGAACTAGAGCAAAGTGAAGGCAACGATAACCGCATTAGCATTGCAGGTATTGTGGGTGATGACAACGATTTGAGTGTTGACCAAGAAGGTAACAACAACCAGTTTGTCAGTGCGCTTTATCAAGGTGATGACAATGACGTAACCGTAAGTCAAAGTGGTGATGAGTCAGAGGTCAGTGTCGATATTTCAGGTAATGACAACACGTTCACTGCATCACAGCAAATTGGTAATCAAAACACACTTTATGTTGGTGCGATTGGTGACAACAATGAAGTGAATACGATTCAGACAGGTACTGAAAACAGCACGCACATTGCTGTGTTTAATGGTGATAACAACGACATTGATGTTGGCCAATACGGTATCCAAAATGAATTTGTTTATCAAACGTCAGAGCCAGATCCTAGTATTGAAGCAAATGACAATGATATCAACGTATTGCAGCGTAAAACTGGTAACTCAGCTGCGGTTACTATGGGTTATGTAACGGCGAGCTCAAATAACCAAGTGGACATTGCGCAAACGGGTGATTTGAACGCCATCGATCTATTGCTAGAGGGTAACAACAATATGGTTGACCTAATGCAAGAAGGTGACAACAACTTTATTGTTGGTATCGAGTCAAGCGGCTTTGTTGTGAGCGGTAATGACAATGTTGTGTCTATCAGCCAAACGGGTAATGGTAACCTGGTTGAAGGCGGCATTGCTGGTAACGGCCAAAACCTAAACATTACACAGGTTGGCGATTACAACGTAGCAACGATTATTCAGCAGTAATTAGGAAGGGGGCTTAAGCCCCCTTTACCGTAATGAAACCTATATTCTTGATAATTTTTCTCGCCTTGCTGACAGATCAAGCGTATAGCAGGCAAATAACTGCACATGAAGAAGAGGAGTTAGGAGGATTGGTGATTGATCAAAGTATCAGTCGCTTTGGTTACCAATTCTATTTTGACTTTTCTCAATTGTGGCGGGACGTTCCGAATACCTCTGGAGTTAACATCATCATCAAAGAAACTGTGTTGCCTCGAGCGGGCACCCGTCTGCAAGTATTGATGAATCGACGTGTGGTCTACAGTACGGCAATGGGACGCCGAGGTGGGTCGCTAGACGATAGAATTGAAACTGCGCTGTTTGCGGTTATGGATGCAATGGCCAGTGAGCGATATCAACAACGCTCTCCAGATTTAGCTGAAAGTGGATGGTAAAAATGAAAACAATAACACTGACTCTTTTTTTATTTGTATCTTGTTGGGGATCCGCAACCGAGATTGTATATAAACCCATTAATCCGTCGTTTGGTGGTAACCCTTTAAACGCGAGTATGTTACTCAATAAAGCAAATTCTCAAAATAAACATCGCGCGCCAGTAATTGAAAAGTCTTATGGTGAGCGCTTTCAAGAGTCTCTAGAGCGCACTTATCTAAACCGCATGGTGCGAGAAATCTCGGATATGGCATTTGGTGATGATGTCGAAGACAGCATTTTTAATGAAGACTCCGTGTTTGTTAGTGGCGACTACGAAATTCAAGTGATCACGAGCACACCAGACTCAATCACGGTGCAAATTAAACATATAAACAATGGTGACACCACAATTATTGAAGTGCCGAGGTTTGGCTGATGCGAAGCTTAGTCGTATTTTTTATCGTATTTATCTTAAGTGGCTGTACACAAATGCGTTCGGTCATTCCTCCTGCGCAAAGCTTACCGCAAGAATTGGTTGAAAGTCATGACTTTGAAGCATTAAGGGCCTTACCCAAACCATTAGGCCGTATTCCTGTGGCAGTTTACTCATTTCGTGATCAGACCGGTCAATATAAGCCAAAAGACAACGTAAGTTCATTTTCTACCGCTGTGACGCAAGGTGCTAATTCAATACTTACGCAAGCTTTGCATGAAACGGATTGGTTTATACCAGTAGAGCGTGAGGGGTTACAAAACCTATTAACCGAGCGAAAAATTACGCGGGCGGCAATGAGCGACGAGCAAAAAAGCACATCACAGTTACCGCCACTCACCATGGCCAAAATTATTTTTGAGGGCGGTATTATCAGCTATGACTCCAACGTTAAAACTGGTGGATTAGGCATGGAGTATTTTGGTATCGGTGCGTCTGAACTATATCGTGAAGATGTGATCTCTATTTATTTGCGTGCTGTGGATGTCAGAACTGGGCAAGTACTTTTGTCGGTCGCGACTACAAAGAAGGTGCTGTCTATGGAAGTAAGAGCTGGTTTTTTTCGCTACGTAAGTTATAAGCGGTTAGCAGAAGCTGAAGCGGGTTACAGTGACAATGAACCTATGCATATATGTGTGACTCAAGCGATAGAAAAAGCCCTAACTATGCTGGTGGAGCAAGGTATAGAAAGAGGCGTTTGGTCAGCGAAATCTCAGTCTACTTCGACATCGTAATTAAAATGGGCGTTGTACACGCCCTTTCATTTAGTGCCGTCTCATCGAAACGGGTGTTGTATTGAGTGGAATATGTTTTTGCGCCCAATTGGCTAATTCAATACGGTTTCTAGAGTTGGTCTTTTTGAATGCACTGTAAATGTGTGTTTTTACAGTATGGCTGCTGATATTTAATGAGTCAGCGATGTCATCATTCTTTGCACCATTGGCGAGTAATTTGATGACTGATTTTTCTCTTGCTGTTAGCAGCTCTAGTTCAGTATCTTCAACATCTTGCCCAAGGGCATAGGTTGTTTGTGGTAATTGTTTTATCAGCATGTTGAACGCTTTAGAGATAGACGTCCGACAAAACCACAGTTCACCACTGATGACACGCTGTATGCCTTTAAAAATGTTCTCAACAGATGTGTTTTGGTAAATAACCCCTTTAATATTGGCGAGCAGCGCGGTTTGTTCATTGACCAGATGGGACTGTGCATTGAACAGTAAAACATTATGATTTGAAGCCAAAAGGCGTACTTCAGCGCTGAGTAAGTCTTGGCATTCTCTATGGCTGATATCAACTAAATATAAATTATGTGTGTCACGAGTTGTAGAGTCGGGGAGACGTGTGTCGATTTTAATATGGTTACTTGTGGCTTCTAAAATTTTAACAAACCGAACAAATTCTAAATCTTGTGTATCGGTTTCTTTGTGTGTCAAAACAAAAAGACTAACTTCCTTGTTACTTGCTTGTATCGCATTCATTCGTACAACAACCTCTTATTGTTCCTATTACCTTAAATATACATATTTTTCACAATAAGTTTAGCTTTAATTTTCATTTTGTTTTTTGCAGTATCAATTTGTGAGTAAAAAGGCTTGCTTTTACGGCCTTTGTCAGCAATTTCTGAGGGCGTTGAATAAGTTTCAAGTGGCTAGCGTTATAGCCACTTGAAACTTGCGGAAGGAGTTAACGGTATAGGCGTGACCAAGCACACGTTCTATAACCATTTCTCTCGAAGTAGAAACGATAGCAGTTGTCGTCATAGTTGGAGTTACCTACATCTATCCGGTATCCACTAATATAGGTGTTGTGTAAAGAGATAAAGCGCCCATTGTACAGCAGAGAGAAGTGGACATGTGGTCCAGATGATTGGCCACCTTGGCATAATGCCATAGAGCGATTATTGGCATACCTGCCTAGCCAAGCACCAGCAGAAATATAGTCGCCGCTGCTGTATTGCAGGTTATCCATGTGATAGTACTGTGTTGCGTAGCCACTTGAATGAGTGACTCTGATATTGCACGCCGAATATCGTGTAACGGTTCCTCCGTGCGCGGCTTGAACCCATGGTGTATTTGACCCCCATCCACCAGAACCATTATTGAAGTCTAGCGAAGAGTAAGGATATCCTGAACCGGTATTTGAGTGGGCACCACCGCTGTACCAAGCGTAACCTGAAGGCCAAGGTAAATTCATTGAAAAGTTAACTTGGGGCGCTACATTTGCAGCTGTAAATTGTATCTTTTCAGGTGCGAATAAATCCTGAGAAAAGATGGTTTTATATTGTTTGGCCAACGTGGCTAACGCGTTTGTGCTACCCAATAGGCTTGTTAAAGCAGCGGTGGAGGGATTGCTTTTTTCGGTTTTATGCTCGTTTGTGTATAACTCAAAAGCATAAAAGCGTTGACTTAACTTGAGTGCAATATCTTCTAATTGTGATGCAAAACCAACTTTATCTGACCACTCAGCGAAAGGTTTGTTGAGCGCTTGCTTCGTTGGATTACTCAACAACTGGCTTGATTGCTCCATTAGGGCTAACAATAACTTGGGATTAATACTTGTATGTCCAGCCCAATGTAGTAGGACTTCCTGATGCTCAACTAAATGCGGTGCTGCGCTATACAAAAGAGCTTGCCAATCTTCGTTGAGTAATTCATTGGTGAAAATGAATTGTGTTTCATCTACTTGAATCAGCGGGTTCATAGCAAGCTGCTGGATATCCGTGTGCTCAAAGTGGAAAGGGGCAATATCTAGGTGTTGACCTTGTGCTGAACTGTAGGTTGATGTGAATAGCAGGGCACAGAGTGCGCCTGCCTTGGTGCTTTTTTGAATTTTCATGCTGTATCCTCTTGATTGTTTTTTGTACTACATTGTTCTGTATATCGGTAAGTAACAAAATTGTAAAATAGGAGTAAACAATCTAAATAAGGGGTTTTGTACAAAAAACACTACAAATTGGCCGGATAATCAATAAAAGTGCAAGAGTGGGGAGGGAGAGCGGCAAACTCACTAAGATTATGTATGCAGTGTGCTTGCCTTGGTGGATTAGGTGTCTACTTGCCCTGTCAGGGTTAAGTATTTCTCAGCTAACGTATCTAAGCTTTCTCGATGGTTTGGATCTGGCTTAATACAATCGATGGGACACACACTAACACAAGTGGGTTGGTCATAATGTCCGACACACTCGGTACATTTGTCGGGGTCGATTTCATATACTTTACTGCCCATATAAATGGCCTGATTTGGACACTCAGGGTCGCACATATCACAGTTGATACACTTACTGGTGATGAGCAGCGCCATAATTATGCCTTTTTAAACGGGTTACGAGTGTCTTCTTCATTACCCAAGTTACGCATTAAAATGGCATGGTCTAGGTTGATGTCGTCAGGCAGTGGGATTTGTACAATATGGCCCGACCCTTTGGCATCATTGATAGACTCCCCTTTTTTATTTTCCATGTGCTCTAGATTAAAAGCGATGTTTCCTTGTGGTGTCATGAGCTCTAAGCTATGGCCGGTGCAAAACTTATTCTTTACGTCTATCTCCACCAAACCATTGTTGTTTCTTCCTAGCACTTCACCCACAAATTGCTGTTTGTCAGATACAGAATGGCCGTATTCATAATTTTGATAGTCTTGATGTACATGGCGTTTTAAAAAGCCCTCGGTGTAACCTCTGTGCGCTAAATTTTCTAATGTATGCATGAGGTTTGGATCAAATGGTTTCCCTGCGACTGCATCGTCTATGGCTTTACGGTATACCTGAGCTGTTCTGGCAACATAATAAAATGATTTAGTGCGGCCTTCTATTTTAAGGCTGTGCACCCCCATTTTTGTCAATTGATCAACATACTGTACGGCTCGCAAGTCCTTGGAGTTCATAATATAAGTACCATGTTCGTCCTCAAACGCAGGCATATACTCCCCAGGCCTGCCTTGCTCTTCAAGCATAAACACGTGGTCAGTGGGTCGCCCTTCTCCTAAAGTTGGGATCACATCGTTAGGGTTGACCTTATGTACAATATCTCCCAGCTCGGTTTCTTGACCCGACTTGACGTCATAGCTCCAACGGCATGCATTTGTACAGGTGCCTTGATTGGGATCGCGCTTATTAATGTAACCTGAAAGCAAGCAGCGGCCTGAATAAGCCATGCATAAAGCACCGTGTACAAATACTTCTAGCTCTGTATTTGGACATAAAGATCGTATTTCTGCGATTTCTTCCAGTGAAAGCTCACGAGATAAAATAACGCGTTCGATCCCTTGATTAGCCCAAAACTGCACGGATGCATAGTTAACCGCATTAGCTTGCACGGACAGGTGAATAGGCATATCAGGCCATTTGTCACGCACGAGCATGATTAACCCAGGGTCCGACATGATCAAGGCATCGGGCTGCATGGCAATGACTGGCTCTATATCATTGAGGTAAGTTTTTACTTTTCGATTGTGAGGCGCAATATTTGATACAACGTAGAGCTTTTTATTTTGCTGATGGGCTTCTTTGATGCCAATTTCTAGGTTGGCTAAATCAAACTCATTATTTCTTACGCGCAAACTATATCTAGGTTGACCGGCATAAACGGCGTCAGCGCCATACGCAAAAGCGTAACGCATATTCTTTAAACTACCGGCTGGTGAAAGTAGCTCTGGTACAAACATAACTAAACCTCATACATTGAACTGGGTGCAAGCCAGCTGCTGGGGAAATTAAAAAGCGGCGCAGTATAAGTGAGATTGTGCAGTGGAATGTTGACTCAGATCAGGTTTAGCGAAGCGCTATTGCCACACTAACTAAATAAAGCGGGTGCAGGGTGTAGGCTTTTAGTCATAAAGCGCGTATAATTCGCGCCCGTAAATATCAACAATTATTAATGGAGCTAAAAAGATGGCTTTAGAGCGTACTTTTTCAATCGTTAAACCTGATGCGGTAGCTAAAAACCACATCGGCGCAATCTACAACCGTTTTGAGTCTGCTGGTCTTAAGATCGTTGCTTCTAAAATGGTTCACCTTTCTCAAGAGAAAGCTGAAGGTTTCTACGCAGAGCACAAAGAGCGTCCTTTCTTTGGTGCACTAGTTGAATTCATGACATCTGGTCCAGTAATGGTTCAGGTTCTTGAAGGTGAAGATGCAGTTCGTAAAAACCGTGAAATCATGGGTGCTACTAACCCTGCTGAAGCGCTAGCTGGTACGCTACGTGCTGACTACGCAGACAGCATTGACGAGAATGCGGTACACGGTTCAGACGCTCCTGAATCAGCTGCTCGCGAAATCGCTTACTTCTTCAGCGACGAAGAGATCTGCCCACGTACTCGTTAATATCGAGTTGAGCAGAAAAAAAGGGCTCTCGGGCCCTTTTTTAATCTCTTTAAGAAACTTTAATCGTTTTTAAAAGCAATTGGGGTGTTTCTAAAAGCGATTACATTATTGCGATGCTTGATTGATTTTTGTACAATTGCGCGCTTTTATTTATGTTGTTCAATCCGTCACCTGAACTGAGGTTGTTTCATGGCCACGACTGAGAAAAAAATTAACCTATTAGATTTAAACCGCGAGGGGATGCGCGAGTTATTTGCTTCATTTGGCGAAAAGCCATTCCGCGCCGATCAGGTGATGAAGTGGATATACCATTTTGGTATCGACAACTTTGATGATATGAGCAATATCAATAAAAAGTTACGAGCAAAATTGCAAAGCCAGTGTGAAATTAAAGCCCCTGAAATTTCAGTAAAGCAAGTGGCAAGTGATGGCACGATTAAGTATGCAATGATTCTAGAAGGGGGGCAGGAAGTCGAGACTGTTTGGATCCCAGAAAAAGAGCGTGCTACTTTGTGTGTTTCTTCGCAAGTAGGCTGTGCACTCGAGTGTACTTTCTGCTCGACCGCCCAACAGGGGTTTAACCGCAACTTGAAAGTGTCTGAAATTATCGGTCAGGTGTGGCGTGTTGCGACCGACATTGGTCTTCATGATGGCGACAGTACCAAACGTCCAATCACGAATGTGGTAATGATGGGCATGGGTGAACCGTTGCTAAACATTAATAATGTGGTTCCTGCGATGGAATTGATGATGGATGATTGGGCATTTGGTTTGTCTAAGCGCCGTGTGACGTTAAGTACGTCAGGTGTTGTTCCAGCACTGGATATCCTAAAAGAAAAAATTGATGTTGCCTTGGCAATCTCACTTCATGCACCAAATAACCCACTGCGTGATGAGCTTGTCCCTATCAACAAGAAATACCCAATTGAAGAGTTTTTAGCCGCTTGCCGTCGTTACATTGATGGTTCTAAAGCAAATAAAGACGTGACGATTGAATACGTCATGTTGCAAGGGGTAAATGATAGCACCGATCATGCACATGAACTTGTGCAGGTCTTGAAAGGTACGCCTTCAAAAATCAACTTGATCCCATTTAACCCGTTCCCAGGTAATGATTATGGGCGTTCTAGTAATAGCCGTATCGACCGCTTCTCAAAAGTACTACAAGCAGCAGGTCTAACCTGTATTGTGCGTCGTACCCGAGGTGATGACATCGATGCTGCTTGTGGGCAGCTGGTTGGTGATGTTGTAGACAGAACCAAGAGAGTGGTTAGAAAGCAGCAAAATCAAGACAATGCAATTGCAGTGAAGGTCGGCTAAAAAATAGGTGAAACACAGTGGCTTTCAGGTAATATAGGGTCACTGTGTCTTGGCAAAAGGGTGGTTAATGCCTGCTTTTACTGATGTTTTGCTCACAAAGCTTACCTATGCGACGATTAAGCGCTGGCTCGTAGGTGCGAGTGTTCCTGCTATATTACTTGGTTTAAGTGGCTGTGTGACCGAAACGCGCTATGCAAATAGCAATAAACCTGTCGTACAGAAAAAAACGGATAATCAAGATGCAGCGAAAACCCGCATTGCATTGGCTCTGCAATACTTAGGCGCTGGTAATAACACCCAAGCGAAGTACAATCTAGATCGTGCCCTGACACTTGCCCCAAAACTACCTGAGAGCCATTACGCGCTTGCGTATTACTTTGAACAAGTCGGCGAAAATGAGAAAGCAGAGCGAGCCTACATTCAAGCGCTTAAGTTTGGCCCTAATGATCCCAATACACGAAACAACTACGGTACGTTTTTATGTCGTATTGGTGAATATGACAAAGCGACAGAGCAGTTTTTTAAGGCCATAGATATACCAAGTTATTTACGAGTTGCCGAAAGCTATGAAAATCTAGCTTTGTGCGCATTGAGCCAAGATAACTTTGATTTGGCGTTGGATTACTTAAAGCGCGCGCTTGACCACAACTCACAACGACAATCGGTGCTGATTTTGACCGCCAGTATCTTTTACGCTAAAAGTGAGTTACACAAAGCGGAAGATGTACTGAAGCTTTATGCGAACAAAGGGTTTGTTTCAGCAAGAGGTATGTTGCTAGAGCATTTATTGGTATCTAGAATGGGTCGCCTGCAATATGCACAAGAGTTAGAGACATTGCTATTACAAACTTATCCTCAGTCTCTCGAAGCGCAGCTGGTGCTCAATAACACTTTGCATTTAAGTGAGTTTGAGCAACTAAAAGAGCGATTTAGAACTTCTCAGTTGGATAAAATTACAGGCACTGATGGCACAATTGTCAAAGCAAACCCGCAAATTAAAATCAAGCGCAAGACACCAAAGCGCCAAAAGAGTGCGGTTGAACAGCCAGCTCCACAATCAGGTCAAAGTGAAGTAGATACATCTCGCTCTTTAGTGTCACCTGTAACAGCACCATTGCCTACACAAAATACATCAATGCAGCCTGCTTCCAATGGCGTAACTCAACAGGAGGCTGTGATTGGTAGTGAGACATTCATTACAGATTCACCCGAGCCTCGTAGAGTACAGCTTGCGCAATCTGCTCAAGCTCAAATTGAACCTATTTCTGAGTCTAATCAACAAAAGGTAAAATTCACGACTGAGGCACCTAACCCCCGTGCTGAGCAAGTGGTATTTCATCGCACAGATCCTAACGATATTGTGTTTACACCAGAGCCTAAAGTATTGAGGACTACCACTCGCAATGGTGAGGGTAAAATGCTCAATGAAGAGGTTTTAGTGCCAGAGGTACCGTCACACAGCATTGAAATGGGCGAGAACTTATTTAGTTTATCGGTTAAATATAATATTAAGCTAGAAAAGTTGTTAAAATGGAATGCGCTTAAAAAATCTGACAGGCTCACGATTGGGCAAGTCGTATATTTAAATGACCCGAATACAACGCATGCAATAGCCAAGGGTGAGTCTTTGTTTGATATCGCCATAAAGCACAAGTTGCTGATAGATGATTTGATGCGTTGGAATAGATTAACACCAGACGTCGCTCTAGAGCCTGGACGACGTATTTTAATTGTAGATCCCAATAACTATATTTTATGAACCAAGAAGAGATTGAAACCACTACCGAGACAGTATCACTCGGTGAAACTTTAGCGAATGCGAGGGCTCAACAAAACTTGAGCCTTGAAGATGTTGCTGCGCGTTTGAAGCTGAACCACACTCAAATCACAAAGCTTGAGCAAGACGAATATCACAGCTTGGGTCCAGAGACATTTGTTAGAGGGTATATTAAAAGCTACAGTGCATTGCTTGGTTTAGACAGTGAGCACATACTCGCTCTATATGAAACTCCAAATGTCCCTGAACAGAAGCGCAACATGAAAAGCTTCTCAAGGCGAACGGAAAAAGAAGCCAATGATAGCCGTCTGATGATCGTGAGTTATATTGTGGTGATCGCGTTTATTGGTTTGTCAGCGTTATGGTGGTGGCAAACAGCCAGTACCTCAGATACCGTAGAAGAAGCGAACTTTATACCAGAGGCAACGAGCTCAACGATGCCCTCAACACCTAAAGTATCGGAACCAGAAGACCAAGCTGGGCATCCACCAGTTGAAGTGAAAGCTGAGACAACAGAGGCAGCACAGCCTGCTTCGACAGACCTTGTTGAAGTCGACTCAGCGCCCGTTGAAGAGCTTGTTGAGACGCGGACGCAAGCACCAGTGCAAAGCCTTGTGGTTGAATCAGAATCCGAACCGCAGCCGCAAACGTCGCCTGCGACTGACATAGCATCGCAAACTGCCCCCGAAGAAACGACAACGAGTGAAGTTGTTATGCACTTTGCAGATGACAGTTGGGTCGAAATTTTTGATGCAACGCAAGAGCGCATTGCATTTGGTGTAAAAAAGGCGGGCTACACTATGACAGTAAATGGCGTTGCGCCATTTTTTGTTGTACTAGGGAAGCATCAAGTAGTCAGTATTGAGCTGGATGGTCAACCAGTCGATATTTCAGGGTTGCCTCGTAACCGATTAGCAAAATTTAATTTACCGTTAGCAGAGTAGTCGTCATGTTTTCAGAATCACCTATCAAACGAAGAAAGTCCACGCGGATTAATGTTGGCAATGTGCCTATAGGCGATGGAGCACCGATTGCTGTGCAGTCGATGACCAATACCGATACCCTTGATGTGGACGCCACGGTTGCTCAAATTCGTGCCATTCAAGATGCCGGTGCCGACATTGTTCGCGTATCTGTTCCAACGATGGACGCAGCTGAAGCATTTAAAAGCATCAAGGAACAAGTAGACATTCCGTTGGTTGCCGATATTCATTTTGATTATCGGATCGCATTAAAAGTGGCTCAATATGGAGTAGACTGCCTAAGGATTAACCCTGGTAATATTGGCAGCGAAGATAGAATTAGAGCGGTTGTCGATGCCGCACAAGAGCGCAACATTCCCATTCGTATTGGTGTAAATGGGGGCTCTTTGGAACGTGACCTGCAAGAAAAGTATGGCGAGCCCACACCAGAAGCGCTACTTGAGTCAGCAATGCGCCATGTTGAAATATTACAGCGCTTGAACTTCGATCAATTTAAGGTTTCGGTAAAAGCCTCAGATGTATTTTTAGCTGTAGGTGCCTATCGTTTATTGGCAAAAGAAATCGATCAACCTCTTCATTTGGGGATCACTGAAGCGGGCGGTTTTAGAGCCGGTTCTGTAAAGTCTGCTGTCGGGCTAGGTATGTTGCTTGCGGAAGGTATCGGCGACACTTTGCGTGTTTCGTTAGCAGCTGATCCGGTTCAAGAAATCAAAGTAGGGTTTGATATTTTAAAATCTCTGCGGATCCGCTCTCGTGGTATTAACTTCATTGCTTGCCCGAGCTGCTCGCGACAAGAGTTTGATGTTGTTAACACGATGAATCAGTTAGAAGAAAGGCTTGAAGACATAATCTCTCCGATCACTGTTTCCGTAATTGGGTGTGTGGTTAATGGCCCTGGTGAAGCTTTGGTCAGTGATTTAGGCTTAGCGGGCGCTAATCGTCGCTCCGGCTTGTATATTAATGGTGAGCGCCAAAAAACTCGCATTGATAACGACAATATCGTTGAACAGTTAGAAGAGCAGGTCAGAGATTATGTTGCGAAGAAAGAAGCGCAACCAAGTATCGACGTGAAGATAATCGAAGAATAGACCCGTTCACAGGTTGAATTTAATTCGTTTACGTTTTAAGCGAGCAGGGTATAATGGGCGCATTTTATCGCACTGTACTCAGGATTTTGTTGTATCCTGCTCTCGTAATTTAGAGAAAAGAATAGTTAAAGTTTAGGAATTTCAGTGGCAAATCAAATTAAGGCAATTCGTGGCATGAAAGATTGCCTACCAGGTACAACTCAGATCTGGCAAAAAATTGAATCGACTCTAAGGGACACATTAGCGGCGTTTGGATATCAAGAAATACGCTTTCCTGTTGTTGAGTCAACCGATCTGTTCAAACGTTCTATTGGTGAAGTAACCGATATCGTTGAAAAGGAAATGTACACCTTTGAAGATAGAAATGGCGATAACTTAACTTTGCGCCCTGAAGGTACTGCTGTTTGTGTAAGAGCTGGTATCCAAGAAGGTTTGCTTTACAATCAAGAACAACGCCTTTGGTATATGGGGCCTATGTTCCGCCGTGAACGCCCACAGAAAGGCCGCTACCGTCAATTCCATCAGTTTGGAGCAGAGACGTTTGGCATTGCAACGCCAGACATAGACGCTGAACTCATTATTATGACTGCGCGTCTATGGAAAGCATTTGGCATCAGCGAACATGTGCGCTTGGAGCTTAACTCGCTTGGCTCAAATGAGGCACGTGCAGCATATAAAGATATCTTGATAGCGTATTTAGAACAGCATCAAGATAAGCTAGATGATGATGCCAAGCGTCGCATGTATTCAAACCCACTACGCGTGTTAGACAGCAAAAACCCTGATGTACAAGCGGTAGTAGCTGACGCACCAAAGCTTTCTAAGCACCTTGATGAAGAGTCTCAACAACATTTTTCAAATTTATGTGAACGTTTAGACGCTGCTGGCGTCGAATACCAGGTAAATGAGAATCTTGTTCGTGGTTTAGATTATTATAATCGAACTGTATTTGAATGGGTGACAGACAGTTTAGGCGCGCAAGGCACGGTTTGTGCCGGTGGTCGCTATGATGGCCTAGTTGAGCAATTGGGTGGTAAAGGTACACCAGCTGTTGGCTTTGCGATGGGCATGGAAAGATTAGTTTTATTACTTGAAGAGTTAAACAGTGTCGGTGAAATCCGTCGTAACGTAGATGTATACGTCGCTGCAATGGGTGAAGCTGCGAGCATCAAAGCGCCAGCAATTGCTGACCAACTTCGAGACGATATCAAGGGATTACGAGTGCAGGTTCACGCCGGCGGTGGTAATTTCAAAAAACAATTGAAACGTGCAGATAACAGTGGTGCCGTGGTTGCATTGATTTTCGGTGAAGATGAAATTGCAAATGGCACGGTAACGATTAAATATTTACGCGAACAAAAAGAACAAATAACTCTGCCAATGGCTGAGGCACAGGCACTATTGGCCGAATTGGCTGGTTAAGAGGTTAGAATGGAAATTTATTCAACAGAAGAACAACAAGCAGAAGCAATAAAACGCTTTTTCAAAGAAAATGGTACATCTCTTATCGCTGGTGCGGTTTTGGGGTTAGGCGGCTTATATGGCTGGAAAGCATACAACCAAAACCAGATTGCATCAGCAGAAGCAAGCTCAGAAGCTTACAACCAATTAATTGAAGGCGGCGAAATTTTATCAAAAAGCGATGCCTTCTTAACTGAAAATGCTGGGTCTAATTACGCTGTGTTGGCAGCTTTCGTCGCAGCAAAAGAAGCTGTAGATGCAGGTGAATTAGAGCAAGCAGCTAGCAAACTTACGTTCATTGCTGACAATGTTAAGAGTCCAGAACTTAAAGCGACAGCACTATTGCGCTTAGCACGCGTTCAGTTAGCACAATCTAAGCATGATGACGCATTGGCGACATTAGGCAAGTCTATCCCTGCGAGTTTTGCAGCACAAGTTGCCGAAATTAAAGGTGACGTTTTCTTGTCAAAAGGCGATCAAGATAAAGCGCGAGCGCAATATCAAAAAGCGATTGATGCTGATGGTGCAAACAACAACGCACTATTGCAGATTAAGTTGGATGATTTAGCCGCAGCGTCGAACTAAGGAGTCGCCATGAAGAAGTTGACTATGGCCTCATTGGCGCTGTGTATGGCGTCACTTCTGGGTTGTTCTTCAAGTGATGATGAAGAAGAGCTGGTATTACCTGAAATTGTGAATCAGTTTGAACCACAAACGGTTTGGCAGGAGTCTTTGGGAGATGGTGTAGAACATTATTTCTCTCGTTTGACACCTACCACACATAACGAGCGACTTTTTGTTGCTGAGCGCAAAGGGCGTGTTGCTGCATTTGATGTAGAAAGTGGTGAAACCTTGTGGGAAGTTGATACGCGTGAAGAAACATCGTTTTGGCCATGGGCCGATGATGATTCGGCAAAGCTATCAGGCGGCATATTACAAGCTTTTGGTAAAATCTATATCGGTTCAGAGCATGGTGAAGTGATTGCACTTGATCGTGAAACTGGTGAAACGGTTTGGCGCAAAGCTGTACCCGGTGAGGCTCTATCCACACCTAGCGCAGGTGATGGATTAATATATGTCAACTTAGGCTCTGGTAAATTATTAGCGCTTCACCCGGACACAGGTGAGCAGCGCTGGAGTTACGAACAAGAAGTTCCAGCGTTAACGCTGCGTGGTCTTAGTTCACCGACCTCAGCCAACGGCGGTGTGCTTGTGGGTGAAGAGAGCGGTAAGTTAACGGTACTCATCGCTGACAGCGGGTTTTCTGCTTGGAGCACCGACATCGCTTTGGCTGAAGGCTCATCTGAATTTGAACGTTTGGTTGATGTAGACACAAAACCGGTCGTATCCGGTGCGTATGTTTACACGATAGCGTATAATGGCAAACTTGCTGCACTTGACGTACGTTCAGGCAACGTGGTTTGGGACCGTGAATACAGTAGCTATCGAGATTTGACGATTGAGTTGAATACCATTTACTTGGTAGATAGTGAAGGTGTGCTCTATGCTCTAGATAAAGACTCGGGCACAGAACGTTGGAGCCAATCGGGTTTACGTGGTTGGTACCTAACAGCGCCTGCAATCGCTGGTGATTATGTTGTGGTTGGTGATCAGGAAGGTAATCTGCACTGGCTAGATAAGAAAACCGGTGCGTTAGTCTCACGGCAAGAGTTTGATGATTCAGGCTTTTTTGTAGAGCCAATCGTGGTTGATGACAAGCTATTTGTCTACACCCGAGATGGTGAGATAAGTGCGATAAAAGTTCCTTAGTAGTTACTAGGTCAAAAATTTTGTAAGGCTTCGCACTGCGAAGCCTTTTGTTGTTTAAAAAAGAGGTAGTCTATGCTTCCTGTGATCGCTCTGGTAGGGCGGCCGAATGTGGGTAAGTCCACATTATTTAATCGATTAACGCGTACTCGTGACGCACTAGTCGCCGACTTTCCTGGTCTGACACGTGATCGTAAATACGGTCAGGCAGATTACGATGGCTATGAATTCATTGTTGTTGATACTGGCGGTATTGATGGCAGTGAAGAAGGTATTGAAACTGAGATGGCAGAGCAATCGCTTCTTGCAATTGAAGAAGCCGATATCGTTTTGTTTTTGGTAGATGCGCGTGCTGGTATGACAGCAGCTGATCAAGCCATTGCTCAGCACTTGCGAAAACAGGAAAAGAAAAGCTTTATTGTTGCCAATAAAACGGATGGCATAGACGCAGATTCTAGCTGTGCAGAGTTTTATCAATTGGCTCTGGGTGACATTCATCATATTGCAGCGGCTCATGGGCGTGGTGTTACTCAACTCCTTGAAGCGACATTAGGCCCAATAGTTGCCGAGCTCGCGCAGCAAGAAGACGACATTGAACAGAGCGATGAAAGCATTGCAGAGCTTTACCTAGAGGGTGAAGAAGCACCTGAAGAAGGTAAATCAGGTTTTGAAGATAAACCTGTAAAGTTGGCGATAATTGGCCGACCGAATGTAGGTAAATCAACGCTGACAAACCGAATTTTAGGTGAAGAGAGGGTGATTGTTTATGATATGCCTGGCACCACCCGAGATTCAATTTACATCCCAATGACGCGCAATGAGCGTGAGTATGTCTTAATCGATACTGCCGGTGTTCGTAAGCGCAAAAAAGTCAGCGATGTCGTTGAGAAGTTTTCAGTCATTAAAACGCTTAAAGCCATCGAAGACGCAAATGTTATCTTACTGGTGGTTGATGCTCGAGAGGGTATTTCTGATCAGGATCTAAGCCTATTAGGTTTTGCGCTTAACTCTGGTCGCTCACTCGTTATTGCAGTGAATAAGTGGGACGGTTTAGACAACTACGTCAAAGAGCGTATTAAATCTGAATTAGACAGAAGACTTGGCTTTATCGACTTTGCACGTTTACATTTTATTTCGGCATTGCACGGAACTGGGGTTGGTCACTTATTTGAGTCAGTAGACGAAGCTTATGAGTCTGCAACGAAACGTGTTAGTACAGCAATGTTAAGACGTATTATGGATATGGCGCAAGCTGACCATCAGCCACCATTGGTTCGTGGTCGCCGCGTTAAATTGAAATACGCACACGCAGGTGGCTATAACCCACCTAGAATTGTTATCCATGGTAATCAGGTTCATGATTTACCTGATAGTTATAAACGTTATTTAATGAACTACTATCGTAAAGCCTTAAATATTATGGGTACACCGATAAAAATTGAGTTCAGAGAAGGCGATAACCCTTATTCAGGGCGCACAAACAAGATGACGTTGTCTCAAAAACGTAAGCTTAGAGCGTTTACCAAAGAGCAGAGAAATAAATCTTGATAAAAAAATGGCGCATAAAGCGCCATTTTTTTATGTCACTTCCTCCTCACCTTTTTTCATTCACCAATGGCGTTCAATAGGCTGGACATGAGCATAATTCTTTACGCTGCTCATTAATTATGCTTTATTAGTATTTATTTGCTTAACTTATTGTTGTGATGCATTTTCTTAAAACGGTCATTTATGTAGATGACGTAGAAGAAGTCTTAGATTTTTATTTCCAAGCTTTTGGACTCAGCGCGCACTCAGTGACAGAAAATGGTGATTATGGAGAGCTTGAAACGGGTACTGTCTTGTTGGCATTTGCAACTCATCCTGTGGCGCAATCTCAGTTTAAACAAACCTATATTCGTTCTCAACCAAAGCAGCCTGCTTTAGGGTTTGAACTGACTTTGGGGTGTGAGAATGTGTCTAGCAGTTATGACAAAGCTGTAGCGGCTGGAGCAGAACCACTGTCTGCACCAAGCCAAAAGGGAATACATACACAAGCGTATGTACGCGCTATTGAAGGGACATTAATCGCCTTAGTCAGCGAGAGCGCGAGCTAAACTCACAGGCTCTATTTCAACGCACACATTGTCGTTATTCCAGTTTATTCCAATAAGCGCGTTATCGTCTCTTAGGTCTTCAACCCACTCATCTAGGAATGAATCTAGATCAATTGCGATCGGTTTGAATTCATCCCACTCGTCTTTGCATTGCTCTAATGCAGCTGACTCGTCAGCCCACAACAATAACACGTCAGATTCTTCGAATTGATTTGACTCAACAATTACAAAGCCGCCGTCTTCTGCTCCAAGGGCCCACACCTGCTCACTTTGCTTTACGATAGTTACAAAGTTGACCACTTCCGATTCTAACTCAAGATCATTCATATTATTTACCAGTTAAAAATTAGCTGCGAGGATCCGTTTCTTGTGCACTTGCATGCGTCCGCCATCTCTCTACATGGCTTAATAGACCATCAAAGCCAGACAGGTCAGTCAGATTTCTAAATTGGATCCAGTCTAACAGGCAGTATAAACTGATCTGCAAATACTCGCAGTTCAAAAATACATCTGTCGTACATTGCTTATCTAAATAGGTCAATGTTTCAGTTATTCGTTCACGCTGCAAATTAAAGAACAATACATCTGCTTGCGTATCTAGCTCTGAGCGTTGGCCAAGTAATATCTCAACTAATGAATCGTTACATGCATTGATGGTAGTTAGTAAATTTTCTTGTGCCCAATTTAAATGCGGTAAAGAATATTTATCTTGTAAATATCGAGCGATAACATTGGAGTCATTTATTACTTGGTCCCCACACACTAAAAATGGAATTTTTCTGGCGGGGTTGTGCTCAATCAGTACTTTGCGCTCTTCTGGGTCGAATATGTTCAATGTTTTATATTCATAAGACAATTCGTGTCGTGTGCAGTACATGCGCAATCTTCTTACGTAAGGAGAGGTATTCGAACCGTATAAAATCATTGTTATTCCCTTATTCATCAATTGCTAAAAAAGGTAGCATGACAAATAGAATAGCCAAAGTATACGGGAATATAATAAAAGATTTCGGTAGAGGGGAGTAGAGCACTCAAAAGGTGCTTTTAAATTGGGGCAATGACAGCGTGCTGCCAGATTGCCCACTGTGAAGTTAGTCTTGTCGACTGGTTACTTCGAGTAAGTGAAAGCCAAACTGTGTTTGAACTGGCCCTTGAACTTCGTTCAATGGTGCTGAAAACACCACTTTATCGAATTCAGGTACCATCATGCCTGGTCCAAATTCACCAAGTGCACCACCATCTTGACCGGAAGGACAGTTAGAAAACTCTTTTGCCAATGCTGCAAAATCTTCGCCGTCATCTATTCTCTTTTTGAGTTCTAAACATTGCGCTTCACTATCCACTAAAATATGTCTTGCACTTGCTAATGTCATGTTCTCTCCATGCTTGCCTCAATTTAGTTCATACATTATTCTAATGCAAAAGTGCCAAAAACGCATGCTTTTACCTTATTTCCTTTTCAATCGCAGTGGTTAGTTCTTCCGATAGTGGCTTTGTCCTACTCCCAAAACGTTGAATTTCTTTTCTATCTGCAGAAACGAGGTATTTGTAAAAATTCCATTTTGGAGAGCCCACTTTATCACCTAAATGCTTGAATATGGCGTTGGCATCATCCCCTCTAACATCACTCGTAGCGATCATTGTGAAAGTCACACCGTAATTCACAAAGCACACTTTAGCGGTGTCTGCTTCATCATTTTCCTCTTGAAAGAAATCGTCAGAAGGGAACCCAACAACGACAAGGCCTTTGTCTTTGTACTTTTGGTGAAGCTTTTCTAAATCTTCAAACTGCCCTGTGAAACCGCAGTTGCTGGCGGTGTTAACTAATAACAATGGTTTATCTTTAAATTGGCACAAGTTGATGGTGTCTTTAGAGCGCAGCTTTCTCATTTCAACGTTAGTAAAATCGTCGCATTTTGCTACTGAAAATGGGCTGGCCAATGCGATTGAGGCTGCCAAAATAGTTTGTTTTATCATGGTGTAGTCCGTGTTTTTATTAGTTATACGTAGATAAAGAAAAATAGTTCAGCCGAAGCCTTTGGTGCGTGCAGTGTACGCCTATATATTAAGCATTGTGCCGTAATATGAATAGCTTGGTCGAGTCCTTTGGTGCAATAAATTTTTATTAGCTTTGATTTATTTCTACTACACTGGATCTTACTATGGATACAGGACGTTGCTATGTCGAATAAGGTTTTGATCATAGATAGTAATAGTGTTTTAGCGATGCGCATTAAAGTACTATTTGAGCTATTAGGCAGTGAAGTTGAACATATTCACTATGAGTCATTAGATGCTGATATCGCGTTTTCTAATTTTGATGTCATTGCCATTGCTCATGGCATTCCACAAGAATATTTCGAGACCCTTGAGCTACTCAGCCAGCATGAGAAGATTATTCTTTTAGCCCCCAAACCCGAAAATTCAGAGCATCTAAGTGCATTCAGTCAACTAAATCGTGTGCTATCTAATGCCATCGTTATCTACCCTTTTTTTGGCAACAAAGAAATAACCGGGCTACTAGAAAGGGTTTTAGAGATTGGTGAACAAGCGCAATTATTACTGCCTAAAGTACTACTGGTTGATCATTTACCCAGCAGACTAAAACAGCTCTCGGTGAGTTTACGCGGTGCCCAATTGGATGTGAAGACAGCAAGTAGTGGTAAAGAGGTTGAGGAGCTGATAAAGCACAGCCTATTTGACTTACTTATTTGTGATTTCAATCTAGAGCGGGAAACAGGCTTGGACATCTTTGAACTGGTACGTCAAGTTCAAGTCAATTGTCGTTGTTTACTCATGACATCGCGTGAAAGCCAAGTCGACATGCTGAAAGCTATTCGAGAAGGCGTTGAAGATGTGCTGACTAAACCTGTTGATGAAAACGCACTGCTGCAGTCACTACACAAGCTGTGGCAAACCGAATTATTGAGGCGACACAATCAAGAATTAGTAGAAAGGTTGCAAGATACCGTTGATGCACTGATCGAGCGAGATAGTTTGCTGCGAGTAATTTATAAGCATACTCCCGATCCAATTATGCTCTTTAATTTGAAGGGGTATGTCATAGAAGCAAATGATGCTTGCCTTAACTTATTCGGCTTGAATGCCGAAGAGTTAGAAGCGCACTCTATTTTCAACCTATTTGAAAAGCAGTCTGTTGAAGCGTTACAAAATTGCATAGAAACGAGTTTAATTGCGCGTCACTTTGATTGTGAATTGGTGTTGCCGAGAAATGACGGATTATCGATCCCTTTAATGGGCACCTTTATTGAAATCGATCATCATGGAGAAATAGCGCTCGCAGCTATCTTCAAAAATGTTGCGCATCTAAAACGCAAGCAACAGCTACTGGAAGAAGCTAAGGAAGTATTAGAGGCAGAAGTGCAAGCGAGGACTTATCAGTTACAGTCTGCCAAGGATGCCGCAGAGAGGGCGAATATCAGTAAATCTGAATTTTTAGCGAATATGTCCCATGAATTAAGGACGCCGATGCACTCTATTTTGAGTTTTGCACGATTTGGGTTAGATAAACTGAAGGCACAAGAAGCCCCCAAAGAAAAGTTAAATAAATATCTTTCAAGGATTGAGACCAGTGGCGAGCGCTTGTTAATGCTACTGAACAATTTACTTGATCTATCTAAGTTAGATGCGGGTAGATTTCCGTTTAACCCCAGTGATAATAACTTTGTTTCGCTGCTCAAAGAGGGGATTGAAGATGTGTCTGGTTCGGCAATGGAAAAGTGTATCTCCATTAATTTACACGCGGATGACAAAAGTCTGGTGATTTACTGCGACCGAGATCAGATGATACAGGTGGTGCGCAATTTACTTGGTAATGCCTTAAAGTTCAGCCCCGATAATAGCCAAGTACAAGTTTATCTGTCTGCGGATGATAGCAAGTTGTACCTCACAATTTGTGATCAAGGCGTGGGGATTCCAAGCGATGAACTTGAGCATATTTTTGATAAATTTGCGCAAAGTAGTAAAACAAATAGTGGTGCAGGGGGCACTGGGTTAGGGCTTGCGATTTGTAAGGAGTTCATTTTGCTGCACAAAGGGTGCATTTATGCACGAAACAGTGATTCTGGAGGAGCTGAATTTGTTATTGAGCTGCCAAGAAGCAAGGCTAACTAGCGACAGGTAGGATCAGTGTCTATAACTATTAGTAATAAAACTCAAAAGGATATTTAGCGATGGCATTACAACGAATTTTGGCTGTGGATGACGAACCCTTTAATCTTGAAATCATCGAAGAAATACTTGAAGACCTCGATTTCGAAGTGCAAACAGCGACAAGTGGGCATGAGTGTTTAGAAATTGTCGGGGATTTTGACCCTCAAGTTATTCTACTTGATGTGAGTATGCCGCAAATGAGTGGTTATGAGGTGTGTAAAGCCATCAAAGCTGACCCCAAATTGCAGCATATTATCGTCATGTTCGTATCAGCGAGAGGGTCTGTAGAAGAGCGCATGGAGGGATATTCTGTCGGTGCCGAAGATTACATTGTTAAGCCTTTTGGACATAGTGAACTCAAAGCAAAGTTACTGCATTTAGGGCAAATGTTGTTAGAAAAAGACATTTTAGAGCAGCAAGTTGAAGATGCTACGACTACCGCATTTAGTGCAATGGCGACAAGCAGCGAAATGGGACAAATTGTCAATTTTGTTGAGCAGGTTGGTGCGATTCAAGACGTGTCTGAGCTCGCCGATGCCTTGATAAGTTGTTTGGCCAACTTTGGTTTGAGTTGCAATATTGAGATGCGCGTAGACAGCGATAGGTTGCATTTCGCCTCAACAGGGATGTGTTCGCCAATTGTAATTGAGCTTTTTGAAATTCTTCACTCAAAAGGGCGGCTTCATGAGTTTACCAGCCGAATTCTGGTTAACTATGAATTACTCAGCGTACTGATTTTGAATATGCCATCTGAAGATCCAGATAAACACGGGCGCATACGAGACCACATATGCTTTATAGTCAGTGTTACTGAGCAGCAGTTGATGTCCATTTTGACAAAGAACCAACTTATCAGCCAACAGTCTGAATTGAACGGAGCGATAAAGACAATCCACAGTAAGTTTACTGGATTGTTATCCATGCTTAACAATAATCGCTCTCAAAACGAGGCGATATTTAAGAGGCTACAAGAACTATTTGAATCTCGGATCCCAACTATGGGGCTCGATGAGGACCAAGAAGTGTTTATTTTTCGTCATATCGATGAGGCTATTCAAAGTTCAGTTGCGAGAGAAGAAGCCATTTCTCAAGTTAAGGAGGCGTTTTCAGAAATTGAAAACGACTTGTGTTTGTTAACGAATAAAGACGCCACGCATAATTAAGCTAGGCGTCACGAGGTAAGCCTTTTTCAATGATACGAATGAGTCTTGCCTTTTTTCGCTCATCTTGCTGTTTTTGTTTTTGTTGTGTAATTGCCCACTGAATGTGCTCTGCAACCAATGATGAGGCTGATTGCAACTTGTCTGAAAGCGCACGTATGATGTTGTCATTAAAGTCAGCATTACCCAAACCCACGGCAAGGTTTCTAAGCCAGCGTTCGTGCCCGATTCGCCTTATAGGGCTGCCCTCGGTATTTTTTAAAAAGGTACTCTCATCCCACGCGAATAGCTCAAGCATCTCTCTATCTTTGATTGTTTTTCGGGGATGAAAGTCGGCTTCTTCAGTGAGTTGACCAAATCGATTCCAAGGACAAACGAGTTGACAGTCGTCGCAACCGTAAATTCTATTACCGAGTAATGGGCGAAATTCTTCGGGGATAGCGCCTTGTAGTTCAATGGTTAGGTATGAAATACACCGTCTTGCATCGACGACATAAGGTTCGACAATGGCGCCTGTTGGGCACAAACTAATACAAGCATTACATTTGCCACAGCCTTCTTCTACCTTAATGTCGTCTGCAGGCAAAGGGAGATCGACAAATAACTCACCAAGAAAAAACCATGAGCCAGCTTGCTTATGAATAAGTAAGCTGTTTTTACCTCGCCAACCTAGGCCTGCCTTTTCGGCAATTTGCCGCTCTAAAACGGGCGCTGAGTCAACAAATGGGCGAAACCCATATTGGCCAACCTCTTGTTCAATACGTTGGCCTAGTTTTTTTAGCCTATTTCTCAATACCTTGTGATAATCTCGTCCTAAGGCATAGCGGCTAATGTATGCTGTTGTGCTATTTTTAAGGGCTCTAGCAAAGCTGGCATCAGGCGGTAGGTAGTTCATTTTGACCGACACAATACTTTTTGTATCAGGCACCAACTCTGCCGGACGGGCACGCTTCATGCCATGTGCGGCCATATATTCCATTTCGCCGTGATACCCTAAGTCGAGCCATCTTTGAAGTTGGTTTTCATGCTCGCTCAAGTCAATATCACTGATACCTACCTCAGCAAAGCCTAATTCTTTGCCCCAATACTTAATTTTTTCTGCAAGTTCAGTATAGTTAATAGTAGGTCTAGCTTTATCCACGGAATGTCTATTTTGCAAGGTCAATACACACATAATTTACCACAAATTGCTTACTGCGCCCAAGAAGTTAAGCTCCATGAGGAGCAAGCCGCGCTAAATTCTGGCACAACGCTCAGAGAGTTAATGCAAAGAGCAGGTCATGCTTTATACGAATTGGTTCGTAACAAAGCAGTCAAGAATATCCTCATATTTACTGGCAAAGGTAATAATGCAGGTGATGGATTCATGTTGGCAAATCGCTGCTTACATGCACAAATTAACGTGACTGTTTGCGCTTTATTTGAGCCGACCTTGTTAACAGGTGACGCGGCAGAGGCATATCAGTTGTTTGGTCGCAGTGGTGGAAAAGTCGTTGCATTGAGATCTTGCTCAGAAAAAAAATACGATGCTATTGTCGATGCGGTGTTTGGGACGGGTTTTCGTGGTGAATTACCAGCACATGTAAAAGAAGCCTTTTCAGAGTACAACTCAAGTAAGGCGTGGAAGTTAGCGGTGGATATTCCAAGTGGCGTCAATGGCACCACATCGGAGGTGACAGAGGGAGCTTTTCACGCTGACACAACATTAACTTTTATTGCGCTCAAACAAGGGATGTTGACGGGGGTTGCACCAAGTTATAGTGGAGAAGTGCTACTTGCAGATCTTGGTATCGCAGATGCCTTTGGTGACTTATCTCATACAAACTGTTGTTACCCAGGTGGTAAATACCTCCGTTCTCTTCGCCCGCAAAGAGCGCCTGATAGCTATAAAAATCAGTGTGGGCATGTATTACTTGTGGGCGGTGGTAAGGGGATGGCTGGCGCAATTAGACTGGCGGCTGAAGCCTGCTTAAGAACCGGTGCGGGATTAGTTTCTGTCGCGACTCATCCCGACAATCAAGCCAGTGTTTTGCAAGGGCGATATGAATTAATGGTGCACGGTGTCTCTGTGGTTGCTGAACTAGAGGCTCTGTTGGCCAAAGCAGATGTTGTTGTAATAGGACCAGGTTTAGGACAAGATGCTTGGGCGCGAAAAATGTTTTCAGCTGTGAAAAAGTTTAAAGGAGCTGTGGTATGTGACGCTGATGGGCTCAATTTACTTGCACAAAGTCATCTTCCTTGGCATCGCGCAATTTTAACGCCACACTTAGGGGAAGCCAAACGCCTTTTAGACGATCACACAATTAATACTGAAAAACGCTTTGATTTGGCAGAGATGTTAAGTAAGCAGTATGCTGCTTGTATCGTATTGAAAGGCCCCGGGAGCTTAATTGTGGATGGAAAACGGATAAACATTAACCGCTCAGGCTCAGAAGCGATGGCGAGTGCTGGGATGGGGGATGTATTATCTGGTATAATTGCGGGTTTATTGGCACAAGGCTTGAATAGGTTTGAAGCGGCCACTCTTGGTGTGTATATTCATGGTCTTGCGGCTGAACAAGCCGCTCGTGATGGTCAACTAGGACTACTTGCGAGTGATTTATTTGTCCATATTAGAGGTATTATGGGATGAGCCAAAACAGTACTTTACAGCTTTCACTGGCAGATGAAGACGCAACAATTGCGCTCGGTCAGCAATTAGCGTTGGCAATTTGTGAGGGCGCTGTTTTTTACATGCACGGAGACTTGGGTGCAGGTAAAACCACAATGACGAGAGGTTTGGTACAAGGTCTTGGCCATGTTGGTAACGTTAAAAGTCCAACTTACACACTTGTTGAACCATATGAGTTAGCGACGAAGTCGGTATATCATTTTGATTTATATCGTTTAGGTGACCCAGAAGAATTAGAGTTTATGGGGATTCGAGATTACTTTTCTACTCAAGCTGTGTGTATAGTAGAGTGGCCTGAAAAAGGGCAGGGATATATTCCAAACCCGGACATAGACGTTTACTTAGCGTATGAAGGAGAGGCAAGAAGTGCATCTCTAGAAGCGCACAGTGAACGAGGAAAGCAAATATTAGCAACTATAAGTAGTTATGCGTAGTGCACAGAGTAAATACCTAAATATAATAATAATGTTAGTGCTGCTGGTCTTTGCAGCAGAAACGTTTGCTAAAAATGCCATCAACAATGTGCGTATTAGGCCATCCGCCGAAAGTACGCGCGTGGTATTTGATTTATCTAAAAAACCAGAGTTCAGCTATTTTGTTTTGCAAAAACCACTGAGGTTAGTGGTTGATTTTGAAAACACAAAAAAGTTGCCAAAGCTACCTAGTATTCCAAAAAGTCATCGAGTAATTAGCAAAATCCGTTACAGTTCGCCTAAGAAGAAAAGTAGCACGCGTGTTGTTTTTGAATTGAATAGGCCAACTAAACCTGTGATCTTTGCACTGGCACCGACTGGGTCTAGTTCAAATAGGTTAGTGGTTGACTTATATGGACAAAAGAAAGTTACAACATCAAAAACAAACAACAAAAAGCGTGAATTAAAACGTGATAGAGATATTGTGATTGCAATTGATGCCGGACACGGTGGTCAAGATCCAGGCTCGATAGGTCCGTCAGGAACGTATGAAAAGCATATCACCTTACAAATCGCGAAACGTCTAGCTAAGCTCATCGACAAAGAACCTGGTATGTCAGCAGAGCTTACACGAGGTGGAGATTACTTTCTAAAGTTAAATACACGAACCGCTAAGGCGAGAAAGCGGCGCGCGGATTTCTTTGTTTCTATTCACGCAGATGCATTTTCAAGTCCACAACCAAGAGGTGCATCTGTTTGGACTTTATCCTTACGTAGGGCGAATTCAGAAATAGGTAAATGGCTGGAGAATAAAGAAAAGCAATCTCAGCTGCTCGGTGGAGCTGCAGGGGTTATCAAAGACACTGAAAATGAAAAATACTTAGCAAAAGCCTTGTTGGATATGTCGATGGACCACTCGATGAAAACCGGTTTTCAGGTCGCTGAAGAGGTTGTAACTGAGCTGAAAAAGGTTGCAAAATTGCACAAAAAGCGCCCCCAAGCAGCAAATTTTGGCGTTTTGAAGTCTCCAGATATTCCGTCTATCTTAGTAGAAACTGGGTTTATTTCTAACCCACAAGAAGAAAGACAACTTAAAACGGCGTACCATCAGCAGCGCTTGGCCAATGCTGTTTTTGTGTCTATAAAACGGTATTACAAGCAGAATCCGCCAGATGATTCTCTTTTTGCAAGATTAAAAGAAAAGACGCCGCGTCATCACAAAGTTAAGCGTGGGGAGTCTTTAAGTTTGTTGGCTGCGCGTTATGGTACGACTGTATCGGCTCTGAAGAAACTCAATCGACTTAAGAACAATACGTTATATATAGGTCAAGTATTGACCATACCCAAGGCTTAAATTTATGGCTATAGAGATATTACCAGCTCGTCTGGCTAACCAAATTGCAGCAGGCGAAGTAGTTGAACGGCCTGCCTCTGTGGTTAAAGAGTTGGTTGAAAATAGCATTGACGCTGGCGCGACACGAATCCAAATCGATATAGAGCGGGGTGGTCATAAACTTATTCGCATTCGAGATAACGGCCATGGCATCGTCAAAGATGAGCTCGCTTTAGCACTGTCTCGCCATGCTACCAGCAAACTTAAAAACCTAGATGACTTAGAAGCAATTGCCTCTCTGGGATTTAGAGGGGAAGCTTTGGCGTCGATTAGTTCGGTGTCTAGATTGACTCTGAGTTCAAAACCAAAATCTCAAGACACAGCTTGGCAAGCTTGTGCTGAAGGTCGAGATATGGCGGTTCAGGTTCAGCCTACAGCGCATCCCGATGGTACAACAATAGAAGTAAAAGACTTATTTTTTAATACGCCGGCGAGACGAAAGTTTCTCCGCACAGAGAAAACAGAGTTTAGCCATATTGATGAACTTGTTAAGCGCATTGCATTGAGCCGGTTTGATGTTGCGATCACCTTGACCCACAATCAAAAAGTGGTTCGCCAGTTCCGAGCGCAATCTGACCCGCGTAGTATTGAACGTGTCGCTCATGTTGCCGGACGGGTGTTCCAACGCGAAGCAAGCTTTATTGAATCGGGTTATGAGGGGTTAGAGCTTTATGGATGGGTCTTGCCTTTAGGTAGCAATACTCAGCCACAATACACCTATGTGAATGGTCGAATGATGCGTGATAAATTGATCCTACACGCGATTCGTCAGGCATTTGAAGAGGCCACAGGGAGCCAAGAAACACCGGGGTTTGTGATTTATCTGAACCTTGATCCCAAGCAAGTAGATGTCAATGTACACCCAGCAAAGCATGAAGTCAGATTTCACCAAGCGCGACTTGTACATGATTTTATTGTGCAAGCAATTAAACAAGTTGTGGAGCCCTGCAATGCCAATTTTCTTGAGCCTGCGTTAACACCTGAGCCATCGCACGTTGAATCGGCTAATCAGCTGGAAGTTGCCATTCCATTGGAACAGCAGGTGATTCATCAAGATTATCGAACGCCCCTGCGCGAAAGTGATACGCAGATAAAGGAACCGGTGAATTTTGATAGACCATTAGAACAACACACTGCCAGAAGTGTCTCAACAAGCCAACCGTCGTATTCAGCTAGTCGCTCTACAGGGTCTAGTCGAGATTATAGTTCAGCGCCGACTCAGCAAAAGAAGGTTAATGTAAACCAGCTCTACCAAGCGTTTAACCAAGAAAAATCGAATGCCTCAGTCGTGCAGCAAGCGCGTCAGCTGGACTCGAATCAGAGCTTGGAGTCAGGGGGCGAATCGGTTGTCCAAACACAATGGATGGCGCTCCCGCAAGGTGCCATTTTGTTACAAGAGTCACAGCAGTTGTTGTTAACGCATGGTCGGTATGGTTTAAAACCGCTATGGCAGGAGCAAATTGAATCTGATGGCACTTTGCTGGGTAAAGCGCTTTTACTGCCCGTACGGGTAAACCAAAGCGCTGACGAAGCGCAGCTATTACAACAGGAAAGCTCTTGGCTAACCTTGTTAGGTTTTGAATTGCTATTTAAAGACAAGCACGTGATGGTGAAGAAATTACCCGTTAGCTTGTATAGCCTAGATGTTGGCCAGTGTATTTCACAGCTGTTAGAGACATGTCAAATTCTCCAAAGTTGTGAGTCTGATTTAAGTTATTGGATAGATTGGTTGTTATCTCATACACCAGATAGTTACTTTTCGTCTCAGCATTTTGAGATGGTTCGCGAAAAAATGCTAAAAAAACAGAAAAGCAGAGCAGCAATTACTGCAAAAGCAGTTAAAATAGAGCCAAATTATTTTTTAGATTTACTACCGAAAGGTCTTTAGTTTGCAGAATAAACCAGTTATCACCCTGATGGGCCCAACCGCAGCGGGAAAAACCGCTCTGGCTATTGAGCTGTGTAGGCAGTTGAACACCGAAATTATCAGTGTCGATTCTGCGCTTGTATATAAAGGGATGGATATAGGTACGGCAAAACCTGATCAGGAAGAGCTAGCACAAGCCCCGCACCACTTAATCGATTTGATAGATCCCCGAGAGAGTTATTCTGTGGCGGATTTTCGAAAAGATGCGATAGCATGTATTGATCGCCTTCATTCTCAAGGTAAAATCCCTGTGCTTGTAGGCGGCACAATGATGTATTTTAAGGGCTTAATAGATGGCTTATCGCCATTACCTGAAGCTTCTGCTAGCGTGCGAAAAGAACTTGAGCAGCAGGCCGATCAGGTAGGATGGCCAGCACTACATGCCCAGTTAATGGAAGTAGATCCACAGGCTGCGCAAAAAATCAGTGAAAATGATTCACAAAGGATAAATCGCGCACTTGAGGTCTATCGTATAACTGGAAAACCGATGTCTTTATTGCAAAAGGAGAAACAACCTCCATTGCCTTACGACTTTTATCAATTTGCTATCGCCCCCAGTGATCGTAAAATGCTGCATGAGCGAATTGAGAAAAGATTTAAAATAATGCTAGAACAAGGGTTTAAAAACGAAGTTTTGGCCTTATATAATCGAAAGGATTTACACCCAGACCTGCCTTCTATTCGATGCGTCGGATATAGGCAAATGTGGGATTATTTAGCCGGTGAATATGACTATGATGAAATGGTTTTCAGAGGTATCGCCGCAACCAGACAACTAGCAAAGCGACAGTTGACTTGGCTTCGGAGTTGGCCTGAGGTAACTTGGTTAGAAACCGGAGAGCAAGAAAACTTGCAACGAATTTTAAGTTCGCTAAGCTAATAGTAGTTGAACCAATATTTTGTTGATATTTTTTCAACTAACTCAACATAATAACACCTAGAACGAAGGATAAGAAAATGGCAAAAGGCCAATCGTTACAAGACCCATTTTTGAATGTCTTGCGTCGTGAGCGCATTCCAGTTTCAATTTTTTTAGTTAACGGCATCAAATTACAAGGTAAAATTCAGTCTTTTGACCAATTCGTGATTTTACTAGAAAATACCGTGAATCAAATGGTATACAAACATGCCATCTCAACAGTTGTTCCTGCAAGAGCTGTCAATTTCCAAAATACACAGGGAAATGAAGGTGCAGAACAAAACGAAGATGGTAATTTTTAATAGATATTAGGAGCATATTGCTTGTTTGACCGTTATGAAGCCGGCGAACAGGCAGTCTTAGTGCACATAGAATTTCCTAATGAAGGAGATCGTGAGGATCTGCAAGAATTGGAAATGCTAGTATCTTCTGCTGGTGTTAGTAGTGTGGCGGTTGTGCAAGGCAGCCGTCAGGCACCTCACCCCAAACTGTTTGTCGGAACGGGTAAAGCGGAAGAGATTGCCGAGATTGTCAGAACTTATAAAGCAGACGTCATTATATTTAATCACCAACTCAGTCCTTCTCAAGAACGTAACTTAGAGCGTGTCTGCCGTTGTCGTGTTTTGGACCGAACTACACTTATTTTAGATATATTTGCGCAGCGTGCTCGCACGCATGAAGGTAAATTGCAAGTTGAGCTTGCGCAGTTGAGACACATTTCAACTCGATTGATAAGAGGTTGGACTCACCTAGAGAGACAAAAAGGTGGGATAGGTTTACGAGGGCCAGGTGAAACTCAGCTAGAGACGGATCGCCGTTTACTTAGAGATAGAATTAAGAGTATTCGCAAGCGTTTAGATAAAGTCTCGGTCGTGCGTGAGCAAGGGCGTAGAGCGAGAAGCCGAAATGAGATCCCCACAGTATCATTGGTGGGTTATACCAACGCTGGTAAATCTACGCTTTTCAACCGAATTACAAACTCTGACGTCTACGCCGCTGACCAATTGTTTGCAACTCTTGACCCGACATTGCGAAAACTAGAAATTGAGGATGTTGGTGCCGTAATACTTGCAGATACGGTTGGGTTTATTCGGCACTTGCCACATGACCTCGTAGCAGCATTTAAAGCGACGTTGACAGAAACAAGAGAAGCGGACTTGCAACTGCACGTTGTTGATGTGGCCGATCATAGAAGAAAAGAGAATATAGAACAGGTACAATCGGTTCTAGAAGAGATTGAAGCGGATGAAATTCCGCAGCTGCTGGTATATAACAAAATTGATTTAGTAGAAGAGATCCAACCAAAAATTGATAGAGATGAAGATGGCATGCCGATTAGAGTTTGGCTTTCCGCTCAAGCCAATCAAGGCATAGAGTTACTGTCTCAAGCAATATCGGAGTTACTGGCAAAAAAAATGTTTAGTAATCGCCTGATATTGCCTCCAGCTTTTGGCAAACTGCGCGGTGCGCTATTTAACCTGAATGCGGTTAATCATGAAAGCTACGATGAGCAAGGTAACTGGCTGTTAGATGTTCGCCTCCCTCAAGCTGATTGGGAGCGTCTTAAAAAAGAGCAAGGGCCAGAAATTGAGCAGTTTATCGCTCAAAGTTGAAAAAATTACGAATTCACCCCAATTCTCTATTAGAATGTGGTGAATTTTGATAGATTAAATTTAATTCATTTTATAACAATGGAGTATAGCTATGGCCTGGAACGAACCGGGTAATAATGGCAATGATAACGACCCATGGAAAAACCGTGGTGGGCGAGATCAAGGGCCACCTGATCTGGACGAGGTATTCCGTAAGTTCAACAATAAGTTTGGCGGTATATTTGGTGGTAAGCCAGGTAATAACAAAGGCGGACTTGGCGGTGCAGGAGTCACCTTTATTTTCATTATTGCGCTAATTGTATGGGCGTTAAGTGGTATTTATACCGTAAAAGAAGCTGAACGAGGTATCGTACTTCAGTTTGGTAAATTTGACCGAATTGCTGAGCCAGGCTTACGTTGGAAAATGACCTTCGTTGAACGTGTTATTCCTATCGACATCGAAGCGGTACGTTCTTTGTCTGCCTCTGGTTTCATGCTGACTGAAGATGAAAACGTTGTGAGCGTTGAGTTTGAAGTTCAGTATCGAGTTGTTGATCCTACTCTATACCGTTTCAGCGTGACAGATGCCGATCACAGCTTACAACAGGCGCTAGACAGTGCACTGCGTTATGTAGTTGGTCACTCTAGAATGGACCAAGTTTTAACAACTGGTCGTGAACAAGTTCGTCAACGTACTTGGGATGAGCTGAATAAAATCATTGAACCATACAATCTTGGTTTGATTGTGACGGATGTCAACTTCAAAGACTCAAGACCGCCAGCAGAAGTAAAAGATGCATTTGATGATGCAATTGCGGCGCAAGAAGATGAAGAGCGTTTCATTCGTGAAGCAGAAGCATACGCGAGAGAAATTGAGCCGCGTGCGCGTGGTCAAGTTACGCGTATGACGCAAGAAGCTGAAGCATATAAAGAGCGCATCATGCTTGAAGCACAGGGTGAAGTAGCACGATTTGAAAAGCTACTACCTGAATATGCAGCAGCGAAAGAAGTGACTCGTGAGCGTCTGTACATTGAAACAATGGAAGAAATTTTAGGACGCAGTTCTAAAGTCATTGTGGATGTAAAAGGTGGCAATAACATGATGTATTTACCACTAGATAAGATCATGCAGCAATCTCAGTCGTCTTCAGCGGTTACTCTGCCAAGCAGAAACGACATTAATCAATTGCGTCAGTCATTAGGCCAGTCACGAAATAGCACCGTGAACAGTGGCAACGACCGCTTTTCGCAAGATCGTTTTAACAGTGGGAGATAATATTGATGAGAAATTTTAGCTTTGTCTTATTGATACTAGGCGGCCTGCTGGCTTTTTCTTCGGTATTTGTGGTAACCGAAGGACAAAGAGCAATCGTGATGTTATTCAGTAAGGTGCAAAAAGACAGCCAAGACAATGCGGTTGTTTATGAGCCTGGTTTACATTTTAAGGTGCCATTTTTCAGTCAGGTACGCCATCTTGATGCGCGTATTCAAACGCTGGACGGTGCGCCTGATCGCTTTGTAACAAGTGAGAAAAAAGACCTTATCGTTGACTCGTTTGTAAAGTGGCGTGTAAGTGACTTTTCAAACTTCTACCTACGTGCTCGTGGTGATAAGCAATACGCTGAAACACTGCTTCAGCAAAAGGTGAATAACGGCTTGAGAACAAACTTTGGTTCAAGAACTATTAAAGAGATTGTGTCAGGCGAGCGTAGCGAGTTGATGCTAGAAGCTTTGGCACAAGCCTCTGAGAGTGCTCAGGAGCTGGGTATTGAAGTATTGGACGTACGTGTTAAGCAAATTAACCTGCCTAACGAAGTAAGTAACTCTATTTTCCAACGTATGCGTGCTGAACGTACTGCTGTGGCGAAAGAGCACCGTTCAGAAGGTCAGGAAAAAGCAGAGACTATTCGTGCAGAAGTTGACCGCCGTGTTACGGTTATGCTGGCGGATGCAGAGCGAAATGCACGAACAGTTCGAGGTGAAGGTGATGCTGAAGCTGCGAATATCTACGCGCAAGCTTACAATAAAGATCCTGAGTTCTTTGGCTTTATTCGCTCACTAGAAGCGTACAAAAAGACTTTCACCAGCAAGAGTGATGTCATGGTACTTTCGCCGGACAGTGAGTTCTTTGATTACATGAAGCAAAAGCAGGCTCAGTAATTGAACCTGAGTTTGTAATTGATAATTTATTAAAAAGCCCATCATTTGATGGGCTTTTTTGTATTTAATTCAATCGTTTTTGAAAGATATCAATTTGGCTGAAGAAAAATCATCCGAAACAGGGTGATTTTCACCTCGCTTTTCTGGTAAAATCTGCGCCTAATTTTTTCTAAGTGATATTGCAATGGGTAAAAACGTCGTTGTATTAGGCACCCAATGGGGTGACGAAGGTAAAGGTAAGGTTGTAGACCTACTAACAGATAAAGCTTCTCTAGTTGTTCGCTATCAAGGTGGACACAATGCTGGGCACACTTTGGTTATCAATGGTGAGAAAACGGTATTGCACCTAATTCCATCTGGCATCTTACGTGATAACGTAAAATGTGTAATCGGTAACGGTGTAGTATTGGCACCTGATGCTTTAATGAAAGAAGTTAACATGCTTGAAGAGCGCGGCGTACCAGTACGTGAGCGTCTACTGATCAGTGAAGCATGTCCTCTAATTCTTCCTTACCATGTTGCACTAGACCAAGCTCGTGAGCTTGCTCGAGGCAATAAAGCTATTGGTACAACTGGACGTGGTATCGGTCCTGCATACGAAGATAAAGTCGCTCGTCGTGGTCTTCGCGTTGGTGACTTATTCAACCCAGAGCAATTCGCAGCTAAGCTTAAAGAAGTGATTGAATACCATAACTTCTCACTTGAGCACTACTATAAAGTTGAGCCTGTTGACTTCCAGAAAACGTACGATGACGCAATGGAAATTGCTGAAATCCTTAAATCAATGGTTGTTGACGTAACAGAGCTACTTGATCAGACGCGTGAAAAAGGTGACAACATCCTATTTGAAGGTGCACAAGGTACGCTTCTAGATATCGACCACGGTACATACCCGTACGTAACGTCGTCAAACACGACCGCAGGTGGTGTAGCGACAGGTGCTGGTTTTGGCCCTCTAAACCTTGATTACGTGCTTGGTATCGTGAAAGCGTACACAACACGTGTTGGTTCAGGTCCTTTCCCTACTGAGTTATATGACGGCGTAGACAAGCAAGACCCAGTTGGTAAACACCTTGGCGAGAAAGGTCATGAGTTCGGTGCAACAACAGGTCGCTTGCGTCGTACTGGTTGGTTTGACGCGGTTGCTATGCGCCGTGCAGTGCAAATCAACAGCATTACAGGTTTCTGCTTAACTAAACTTGACGTTTTAGATGGTATTGAAACTATCAAGATCTGTACTGGTTATCAGTTAGAAGATGGCACGGTTACAAACGTGACGCCACTTGCTGCTGAAGGTTACGAGAAGGTAACACCAGTATATGAAGAGATGCCAGGCTGGAGCGAAAATACGTTTGGTGCAACTTCAGTTGAACAGTTACCAGAAGCTGCGATTAACTACATCAAGCGCTTAGAAGAAATTACCGGTGTACCAATCGATATTATCTCGACAGGTCCAGACCGCGTAGAAACAATGATTGTTCGCAACCCATTCGGCGAATAATTAAAGAAAAGCTGCTTCGGCAGCTTTTTTTGTGTTTAATTATACTAATATGAATACATGGTTTAACTTGGTACAATTTTTGTATCTTCTAGTTAGGTCTAACAGTGTTTGCTAAAGTATGATGACGACAAAACTACGAAATATCTTTTTTCTCATTAGTGTGGCTTTTTCTTGCAGTTCACTGGCTAGTGAGCAGATTGAAGCGGTGCCCCTTTACACTCAAGATGAGTTGATAACACTCATTAACGATAATGCCCACCTAAAACGCGTTAAAGACGACGACTGTCAATTGGTCCAAGATATTGAAGCCAGAGCTGAGATCATGGGGTTACCCTCATATCAGTTTTTATATGGCGATATGCTGGCTTATGCAGTATGTGTGGAGCAAGATGTCGAACTCGGTTTGTACTACATACGCCAAGCTGCTCAGCAGGGGCTAGCAGCAGCGTTGGAGCAGCTTGGTCGCTACTACGATGTGGGTCAGCTAGTGCAGGCAGACAAAGCAATGGCAATTGTTTACCTAAGAGAAGCGGCAGCACTTGGTAATTTAAATGCTCAGCTGCGCTTGGTCGGTCTATTCAACAAAGGTTATGGTAGTCCTCGCGATTATGAAGATGCCTACCGCTGGTTGTTTCATGCTGTCGTAGCTGACAAAGAGGTTCATCAAAAAATTGAACGCTCACTTTCACAGCTAGGAGAAAAAATGCCCGCCAGTGTAATTAAACGGGCACGTTTACCAAACTAGCTGACTAGCTACTTAGCTTTTCGCCAATAGACGCTTCTTTGATTGCAGGGTCTTTTAGGATAGACATTTTAGGTGGCTGCAATGCCAATATTTTGTCACCTTGCTCGGGCAGCTTTTTGTCGTCTGATGTAAATGGCCTTACAGAAAGGGGGTCGTCTTCTTTTTTCTGCTCAGAGATTATAAAGAGCGGAATGGCCTCCTTATTCACTTCCAAATATTGTTCCCAACTGAACTCTTCAGACAGCTTAGTTGCACTTACTTTCCCGCCTTTTGCCATTAAGCTGCTTAACTTGGCGTAGTTTCCTGTTTCTCCAAAGAGTATTTGCCGCGACAAAAACGTCGCGCTGTCTTTATTGGCCTTGGCGTGATTAGTGGATGATTTCAGTGAATACACGCTTTCTTCATCCAGTAAGTGAGAAAAATACTGAACACCTAGTGCGTTATGGTGCCTATTGGGGGAAAGTGCCAACACGGAGCGTAAACTTGTCAGTGGAAGGTAGCGCTCGGCATGTTCAGATTGAGGGTTGCCATAATAACAGGGCAGTCCATCCATTCTCGCCATTTTGCAGTTTTCCCAAGCGGGATCAGAGAGATAAACATCTATATTTTGCTCTTTGAGACCGCAGGCAATTGCTCTGGCAACATGGTTTGCACCAATGATGAGTAAAGTGCTTGGGCATGGTTGCCTGACGCCAAGCAGCCGTGCCAACGGGGTCGCTGTGAGACTTTGTAATATGACTGTGACAATAATGACCGTAAAAATAAGAGGCACCATTTTCTCAGCATCTGGTGTACCTGATTGAGCCATGCTCAATGCAAATACAGAGCCGACTGCTGCTGCAACAATGCCTCGTGGGGCAATCCAAGCAAGCATTAATCGAGATTTCAGAGGTATATCACTATTAAATGTTGAAACCGCTATACTCAGGGGCCTTGCAACGAACAGGACAATGGCCAAAAACCAAAATATACCGCTGTCTAGCATCAGTAGCTCTTCAACTTTCAGACGAGCGGCAAGCAGAATAAATAGACTTGAAATTAATATCATTGAGAGATCTTCTTTAAACTCAAGCACAGCATCAATTTCTAAGTCATCTTGATTTGCCAGCCAAATACCAAACACAGTAACAGCAAGTAGCCCTGACTCGTGGTATAAGTGATTAGACAGAGTGAAACTCATTAACACGAGTGCGAGTATACCGAACTTGTGTAATTCGAATGGCAGCCACTCTTTTCGAATGATGTAACTTGTAAACCAGCCTGAGACTATGCCGACACTTAAGCCAATTCCCAGTGTTGATAGTAGCGCCATCAAGGTGTGGCTAAACACACCGTCTTTATCGACAAGGCTTACCGCTTCAAAGACTAAAACTGCGAATAGCGCGCCAATTGGGTCGATTACGATACCCTCCCAACGCAATATTCGGTCAATATCCTTTGTTGGCCGCATCGCATTTAACATGGGCGCAATAACGGTTGGGCCTGTAACGACCAAAACGGCACCTAACACAGCGGCCACTCGCCAATCTAACTCTAAAATATATATGGCACAGGTTGTTATAATAACAAATGTTGTAAGCATACCAATCGAGCAGAGGTTTCGCACTACCTTCCCTATCCCCTTGAGCTCTCGAAAGTGCAGGGTAAGCGAACCTTCAAATAATATAATTGCCACGGACAATGAAACAACAGGAAACAGCAGCTCACCAAGCAGCTTATCAGGGTCTAAAACGCCAGATACAGGACCAAGCATTAATCCGGTCAGCAATAAAAATAAAATAGCAGGTACTCGCACAACCCACGCGAGCCATTGAGCAATCACAGAGCACACGGCAATTGCCGCAATAAAAATAGCTGACATAAACTCTCCAGCTTAGGTAGCGTATTGAATATTAGTATAGTGGTAGCCTCGTTATATCATAGTAAATAAGTCAAAAAAGAGAATAAACGCTTAAAAAATAGATAACTTTTCTGAGACTTCGTCTGTTTACCCTCCATGCCCTCAAAACGCTGAGGTAGTAATATTCGCTTTACCCAATGGAAGGTTCTTGCTTATTATCAAGAAGCAGAAGCCAACCGGCGCTTCTGTCGAAAATCAGTACTAGGAATGAGAGGGTAATAATGACACTGATAAAAGCGCTTACTAAAAAAGCTGCAACGGCTGCAAAGCAACTTGCTATTTTGAGTACAGAGCAAAAAAATGCAGTTTTGCTAGAAATTGCGAATGCTTTACGCGAACAGTCCGAGAATATTTTAAAAGCGAACAAACAGGATTTAGAGGCTGCGACACACAACCACCTTAGCGCAGCAATGATAGATAGGCTAACACTGACTACAGAGCGCGTGAACGAGATGGCGAAGGGGGTTGAGCAGATTGCAAGCTTACCAGATCCTGTTGGTGCTCTGAGAGAGTTAGGGCAACAGCCTAGTGGGATCATGGTACGAAAGATGCGCGTACCTTTAGGTGTGATTTGCATGATTTATGAGGCTCGTCCAAATGTTACAGCGGATGCAGGTGCACTGTGCTTTAAGTCTGGCAATGGTGTCATCTTACGAGGTGGTAAAGAAGCTCTAAATAGCGCCATGGCGATTGCACAGGTAATGCATCAAGTGCTGAATAAATTTGACTTGCCAGCGGAATTGATCACGGTTGTACCTGATCCGGATAGAGCACTTCTTTTAGAACTTATGCAGCAAAAAAACGATATTGATTTGATTATTCCTCGAGGCGGTGAGGGATTAATTGAGTTTGTAACGCATAATAGTGCCATTCCAGTAATTCAGCATTTTAAAGGTGTATGCCATTTATATGTAGACGTTGAGGCCAATCTCGATATTGCCATGCAACTGCTACTCAATGGAAAAACGCAACGAACTGGTGTGTGTAATGCGCTAGAGGGGTTGATTGTACATCGCGACGTAGCGAATGCTTTTTTACCAAAGGTAAATGCAGCCTTTGATAAAGCAAAGGTACGTGTCAATGCATGTGAACGTGCCGCGACTTTCTTTGAGGAGGCAAATATATTGTCTGAAAGCGAATTCGGAGAAGAGTATTTAGGCCTTGAGATTGCAGTGCGTATTGTTGATGACTTTGCGGCGGCGCTAGCACATATTGATCAATTTGGTAGTCATCATACGGAAGTTATCTGTACTCAGAATTCGCAAACGGCAGCCCAATTTCAAATGCGAGTGGATGCATCGGTTGTAATGGTAAATGCTTCTTCACGCTTTAGCGACGGTGGTCAACTTGGATTAGGCGCAGAAATAGGGATTGCGACAACAAAGCTTCATGCTTATGGGCCAATGGGTCTTGAATCTTTAACAACGGAAAAATACTTAGTTGAAGGTAAAGGGCAGATTAGAACTTAAAGAAGTAAAAGTGGTGGAGCTAAGCAGGATCGAACTGCTGACCTCCTGCGTGCAAGGCAGGCGCTCTCCCAGCTGAGCTATAGCCCCACTTTACTTGGGAAATATCGCAAAAGAAGTTGGTGGAGCTAAGCAGGATCGAACTGCTGACCTCCTGCGTGCAAGGCAGGCGCTCTCCCAGCTGAGCTATAGCCCCAACATGTCTTTCGGACGAGGCGCAATTTAAATATTTTTCGCTGCCACGTCAAGTTTTTTTGCTAAAAAATTTTCTTACAAGTGGTTTGGGCTTTGATACACTGAGACAAATTTTAAGTTAGGAAGATTATGAAGCGCTTATTAATTTTGCTTTTATCCAGTTTTATCGTAGCTTGCACAACTGTGCCTGAAGAGGCATTTGAAGTAGAAAAGCAAACCTTACACAAAAGAACAAACGACAAAGGTGAGGCCGAATTTGCGTTCATTGTCACAGTGAAAGCAACGCCGCGAATGGAATTGGCAAAAAATAAACCGGTATCAAAAAAAGAACTGAAGGAGTTTGCCGAGTTTAAACGAGTAGAAGAGTCACCAGAGTTAAAGTTGGCACTTGAAGAGTCTGCGGTCGAACTTTTGGAACAAACGTTAAAAGAAGAATCTTATTGTCAGGCAGGCTACAACATAGATAATGTATACTGGCGTCAGCGCAGTGTTCAATTAAGAGGGCACTGTTTGTGACCTTTCCTTCCTACACTGTCATAGAACAGAGCTTAAAAGCGCTGGATATTACTTATTTAAGTTATGAACACCCGCCATTGGCCAATTGCGATGTAGCAAAAAGCATTGGCTTAGAGCGCGAAGGTGTGGGTCTAAAAAATTTATTTTTAAGAGATAATTATGGAAAACGTCACTTCCTCTTGATTACCTTCGCCCAAAAACAACTAGATTTGAAGGCACTGTCAAAACAGCAAGGGGTATCTAGACTCGGGTTTTGTTCTACAGAGCGGTTGGCTAAGTTTTTAAAAGTTAAGCCCGGATGTGTCTCTGCGTTGGCTATTGGAAATGATGTAGAGCATCAAGTAGAGTTATGGCTTGATAAAGAGTTAGCAGATTGCCCTCTTTGGCAGTGTCACCCTTTCGAAAATGATAAAACTTGGGTACTTCATTTGGATGACTTGCACAAATTTTGGCATCAAACAGGTCATCAACCTTGTTGGGTTGCACTGCCTACACGGTGATTAAGGCAAATTAAATAGCCGCCCAACATACAGACAAGCAGTAACCCGAGTAAAAACAACCCGAGCCCAAATACCTGATAAATAAGGCCCGGTAAAAATGACCCTAGCGCACCGCCACTATAGTAAAAAGATACATAAGCGCCGTTTGTTACGCTTGCGTGTGCAGAGCTTATCTCGTTGGCTAAAGGAGCTGCGCTGGCATGAATAATAAACATGCAAGCGCAAAAGAACGTGAAAGAAACGATAAATACATTCAAGTTTTGCCACTGCATTGCAGCCAATGTAATACTGTAAACACAAAATACGGTACTGAGTACAACCCAGTTATTGTTATGTAGTTTGTTTAGAAAGGGGGTGCAAAGGGAAATTAATGCACCTACTAAATATCCGCTGTATACCCAACCAATGAGCTTGGGATCTTTCAAGCCGTATTCATTGCTGAGAATAAAAGGCAGGTAGTTTAAAAGTGCAGAAAAACAAAAAAACATACAGAATACGGCACAGTACAGACGCAATAAAGATCGTTGCTTAAGTGGGCGCAAATAATCCAATGGGGAAGATAACGGTGATTTTGTGGTGTGTAGGTCTTGCGTTTGATTGGGTTTGATCAACATAGCAAATAATATTAACAACGTAGCATTTAATAGGTAAAAGCTCTCCCAGTTCCACCATGCAGCAAAGTTTGCAGCGAGTACCCTACCAAAATATCCGCCAACAATGGTGCTTCCAACATACCATGTCATGTTTTTTCTCAGGCATTGCCCTTGCCAAGTTTGGCTTATGTAGCTCGTCATAGCTGTTAATGCCGCAGGCAGCAGTAAACCCTCGACAAAGCGTAATAGCAAGAAGAGTTCAAAGTGTTGTTGAATAGAAATAAGTGCAGAACATAGTGCCAGCAGCAGCATGGTAATTTTGAGTACTTTCAACTTTGAGTAATTAGCCAGTAACAGCCCATAGCAGATTGGCGCAACTGCTAAAGGCAGCATTGTAACAGTCATTAATAAGCCTGTCTTAGCGGGCGTTATGGCATATTGCTGAGCGAATTGCGCAAGCAGTGGCTGTGGTGCATAGAGCACAAAAAATGTAACCACGGAGCAAAGCATTAGATGAAATATCGACATTCTTATTCTTTCAGTAAAATTACCAATCTAATTATCTACTTTTGACGCAATAAATCTGCATATATGTAATAAAAACTTGTTGTGCATCATAAATTTTATTCTTCACTTTGGTAGATTTTATGCCGAGGTTCGATTTAAAAAGCAAAAAAACCATCAAAGTGTATTTAAACTTGCAGTCAGTTGGTGAAATTGTTTAGAGATTTACTAATTTTTTTATTAAAATGGCTGCAAGTTTAGATTGATGGAGTGGCATTATGGGTTCTCTACAGGATCAGCTTTTAAAAGCAGGCTTGACGACCGAGCACAAGATGAAAGTCGCTAAAACGGAAAAGCGCAAACAACAGAAAAAGAAGAAAAAGAAAGGCGCGACTAGCGACAAAACGGATCTGCAAAAACATATAGAGCAGACAAAACTCGCACAGCAACAAAAAGCTGAAGCGTTAAATAAAGCAAAGCAAGATGACTTGAAAGAGCGTGAGCAAGTTGCTCGCGTTAAGCAAATCTTAGAGCACCATAACCAAGATGAAATTAAGGGCGACAGAACATTTAATTTCACTTACGAAAGCAAAATTAAAGAGCTGGATGTAAACGAAAAAACTCAGCAAGCTTTGTCAAAAGGGCGATTGGCAATATGTGTGCTTGAAGGACAGTTTTATGTTCTAGAAGATGAGCCAGCTAGAAAAGTTGCAGAAGTAGACGAAAAGTACATTGTTTTCCATGTTGAAGACAATGCTAACCAAGTTGATGAAGACGACCCGTATGCAGGATATGAAGTTCCTGACGATTTGACTTGGTAAATTGATTAGCTCGTTTCTTTTATTGGTTAAGTTTGCTTTCTAATCTGGATAAGTAATTGTGTAGAGGAGCATTTGGTCTACTACACTGGTTAAATAACCGTCAAATAAGAGAAACGATATGACTAAACTAAAGCAATTCGTAATCGCGTCCGGCATAGCAACCATCACTTTATTTTCAGGCACCGCTGCGGCTGCCGATGGTAAAGCTTTGTATACAGCAAAACTCTGTCAAACTTGCCATGGAGCTGAAGGCAAAGCACCTATTATGCCGTTATATCCTAAAGTGAATGGGCAAAGTAAAGAGTATTTGCTGGCTCAAATGAAGGACATCAAATCAGGTAAAAGGAGCAATGGCATGTCTGCGGCGATGAAAGCAATGGTTGCCAATGTTTCTGATGCTGAATTAACAGCGATAGCTGAGTATCTATCAACAGTCAAATAAGCTGTTCGTTTATTTAAAAAAGCCACCGTTTTAGGTGGCTTTTTAGTTGTTAATTAAATAGCGTAGAGCTTACTATGCGTATTGAACTATTTTTTTATGTGATTTAGACTTCTATACATCTAAAATCACCATGGCGGACTTAAGGAGCCAAGATGTTTGAACTACCTGAATTGAATTTAAAAGGTAAGGTAAGCGAAGAAGAGTGGCAATTGCGCGTTGATCTCGCAGCCTGTTATCGCTTGGTTGAGCATTTTCGTTGGGGTGACTTAATATATACACATATGTCTGCGAGGTTACCGGGAACAGAGCACTACCTTGTAAATGCGTTCGGCCTCAGTTTTGACGAAGTGACTGCGTCTAATCTTGTTAAAGTCGATCTACAAGGTAACATCCTTGACGATACGCCATTTGAAATTAACCCTGCTGGATTTACTATCCACAGTGCGATACATGAAGTGCGCGAAGATGCTCACTGTGTGATCCACTTACACACAAAAGAGACGATTGCTGTGGCTAGTTTAGAAGGCGGTTTACAGCCTCTTAGCCAGCATAGCATGTTCTCGCTTCCTTCTTTGTCATACCATGGCTATGAAGGATTGGCTGTAAATGATGATGAGAAAGCAAGGCTACAAGCAGACCTGGGCAATACCAATCATATGTTGTTAATAAACCATGGTGGGTTAACTGTTGGACCGACGGTAGGCGATGCTTTCATGCGCTTTTATGATTTGCAAAGAGCATGCGAAATTCAAGTTGCCATTTTGGCAACTGGCCAACCTGCAATTCCGGTTCCTCAGCCTATTCAAGATAATATTTATAATCAAGCTAAGGTTGTACACAGTGGAAGTACTGGTGGTCAATTGGCTTGGCCTGCAATGCTCAGAAAAGCGCACCGCTTAGATCCTGGCTTTGCTCAATAGGAGTCAAAATGAAAGTAAATCGCGTCGAAGTATTTGATATTCATTGTCCAGATAGACCTGCTTGGACCCCTGTATTTATCCGTATTCATACGGACGAAGGTATTTCCGGGGTTGGCGAGGCAGGGCTTGCGTATGATTTAGGACACAGCGCAGCTGCAAGCATGATTAAAGAGATGGCCGAAGCATTTCTAATCGGTCATGATCCATTTCAAACGGAGCTGCTTTGGTCACGTATGTTGCGTGAAAGCTTCTGGGGACTTGGCGGTGGGCCTGTTGTCTATGCAGCAATGAGCGCCATTGATACTGCGCTTTGGGACATCAAAGGCAAGGCACTTAACCTACCTGTTTACCAACTACTAGGTGGTAAAGTGAACCCAGAGTTGCGCACTTATGCCTCTCAGTTACAGTTTGACTGGGACAGTGAGTTCAAAGCTCTTGTGCAGCCGCATGAATACGCTGAAGCAGCACATAAAGCGCTTGCAGAAGGCTATGACGCAGTTAAAGTTGACCCTATCATGTATGATAAAGATGGGAATACTTACTATGACCGCACAAAGCTGATTTCTCGCGCAGAAATGAAGTTATATCGTGAGCGTATGAAAGCAATTCGTGAAGCTGTTGGCGATGAAGTGGATATCATTTTTGAATGTCACAGTTTACCAGGTGCGACTTCTGCAATTCAAATCGCTGAAATCGCAGAAGAGTTTGATTGCATGTACTACGAAGAGCCGGTGAACTATCTTAACCACTCATTACATGCAAAAGTTGCGAACAAAACTGCCGTGCCAATAGCCGGTGGTGAGCGACTTTACAACCGTTGGGATGTACGTCCGTATTTTGAAGACCAAAGCATCGATGTATTACAACCCGATATTGGCCTGTGCGGTGGGTTTACAGAAACTAAAAAAGTGTGTGATTACGCGGACATTTTCGATATTAGAATACAGGCCCATGTTTGTGGTGGCCCAGTTGCAACAGCTGCCTCATTACACCTTGAAAGTGCCATTCCAAACTTTTTGATTCACGAGCACCATACTTACGCAATTAAAAAGTGGAATAGAGAGCTGTGTTTGCAAGATCCACAGCCTAAAAACGGCATCTTTAAAGTGTCAGAAGAGCCTGGTATCGGCATTGAACTGAATGATGAAGTTGTAATGCGTTCGCAACGCGTTGAAATCAAATAGTCTTTAATAGCATGAAATAAAAAACCCAGGCATGGCCTGGGTTTTTTATTTCAAAGTCGCTATCAAACTTATTTTAGTAATGACTCAGTCAATACTGGGCGGATTTCTTTTACAATCGCCTGACAAAGTTTTGGTGCACCACACACAATGTTACCGCTGTTGTTGTAGTTAGCGCCACCTGCAAAGTCCATAAGCATACCGCCAGCTTCTTTTACAAGTAGTTCGCCAGCTGCTGTGTCCCAAGGTTTTAGACCAATCTCATAGAATCCATCAATACGTCCAGCCGCTACGTATGCCATATCTAATGCCGCAGAACCAGCACGACGGATATCAGCTGTGTGGATAAATAGGGCTTTAAATGCTTCTGTGTATGCATCCAAATGGTGCTTTTGCTTGAATGGGAAGCCTGTTGCCAATACGCTGCCAGCAAGTTCATTGCTTTTAGTAACACGAATACGTTTGCTGTTTAGCTGAGCACCTTGACCACGAGAAGCGGTGAATAGCTCACTGCGAATTGGATCGTAAATTACTGCCTGCTCAACGCGGCCTTTAACTTTTAATGCGATAGACACCGCGAAATGAGGAATGCCCTTGATGAAGTTAGTTGTGCCATCAAGTGGGTCAATAACCCAAAGGTAATCATTATCTTTGCCATCAGTGTGGCCTAGCTCTTCTCCAACGATTGCGTGGTCAGGGTAAGATTTTAGAATAGTTTCACGGATCACACGTTCAGCTTCTGTATCTACACTTGTTACGAAGTCGTTAGTACCCTTTTGGGCTGCTTCAACTTGAGACAAATCTTCACATGCACGTAAGATCACTTTACCCGCGTTACGCGCAGCGCGTACCGCAATGTTTAACATTGGATGCATAGCATTACCTTTGAATTGTAAAAGAACTAAATTTTTTGAGCCGGCGTATTCTAGCGATTTTCAAGATAAAGTAAATAACTTTCAGTGAATAATTTTGGTGTTTTTTTATACAGACGTGGTGATGGTATCGTTCTATGCCCCTATGTTAAACTAGGCCATTATTTTTGTCTGAGATAAACAAGCATGGCATTACAAGATATTAGAATTGTACTTGTGAACACTTCACACTCTGGAAATATTGGTTCGGTTGCACGCGCAATGAAAACAATGGGCTTCTCACAGCTCTATTTAGTTGACCCCGCGTGTGAGGTCGATAGTCATGCCAGCGCGTTGGCAGCAGGCGCAACGGATGTACTTGGCAGTGCCGTAACTGTTGACAAATTAGAAGATGCCATTGCTGATTGTAGTTTAGTTATTGGCACCAGTGCACGCTCTCGCACTTTGTCATGGCCAATGGTAGATCCAAGAGAATGTGCACAGAAGCTAGTCGCTGAGTCAGCTTCTGGACCTGTAGCGCTAGTATTTGGTCGCGAGAATAGCGGATTAACTAATGAGGAGTTACAGTTGTGTAACTATCACGTGTGTATCCCTGCAAATCCTGAATACAGCTCTCTGAATTTGGCTATGGCAGTTCAGACGTTGACATATGAAACACGTATGACCTTTTTAGATACTCAAGATACGCAACCTGAAGAAGACGATACTAAATACCCAACTTCAGAGCAGATGGAGTTATTCTACGAGCACTTAGAGTCGACACTCAGTGAGACTGGGTTTATCGTGAAACAGCATCCAGGCATGGTGATGACTAAATTAAAGCGTTTGTTTAATCGTGCAAGGCCAGAAGATCAAGAATTGAACATCCTCAGAGGTATTCTTAGCTCTGTAAACAAATCTACCAAACAGAACGATAAAGATTAATTAGTTTCATCACGGTAATACTTGACTAAATTACTCGGGTAATTACAATGTCCATAATACCTGATTAAATTAGTCAGGTATTATGGAAATAAGTGCTGAGTAAGTAGTAACTTATTTTATAAGCAATAGATGTCGTTAATACTTGACTATCTTAGTCAGGTAATTACAATTTGCGACTTTGATAATTTTACCTAGAGGCGCGTATGAAACTGACTTCAAAAGGCAGGTATGCAGTAACAGCAATGCTGGATGTTGCTTTGCACGCCAACATCGGTCCTGTGCCTCTGGCTGATATTTCTGAAAGACAAGAAATATCTCTATCATATCTTGAACAATTATTCGCACGGTTACGTAAGCATGGACTGGTAAGCTCAGTCAGAGGTCCTGGTGGTGGTTATTTATTGGGTCGTGACGCACACACAATCTCTGTCGGAGATGTGATAAACGCTGTAGACGAATCAGTAGACGCAACTCGCTGTCATGGCGAAGGGGGCGGGTGTCAAAGCGGTATGCGTTGCTTGACTCACACTTTGTGGTCAGATCTCAGCGTGCGAATAGAAGAGTTTTTAAATAGTATTTCCCTTGCCGAGCTAGTCGCCAACTCTGATGTGCAATCAGTTGCATCACGTCAGGACAGAAGCGTTAGCGATGCGATGAAGCAATTAGATAATATTCAAGTGAGTTGCCAACTTTAAATTGGCGTCAAGCGGAGAAAGAAATGAAATTACCGATATATTTAGATTATGCTGCGACCACGCCGGTTGATCAGCGTGTTGCTGACGAAATGATGCAATGCCTGACAATGGATGGTAATTTTGGTAATCCTGCGTCCCGTTCACACCGTTTTGGTTGGCAGGCCGAAGAATTAATTGACCAAGCGCGTAATGATATCGCTGATTTAATTAATGCTGATCCTCGCGAAATTGTATTTACATCAGGCGCAACAGAATCAAACAACCTAGCAATTAAAGGTGCTGCTAACTTTTATCAAAAGAAGGGTAAGCACATCATCACGGTTAAAACTGAGCATAAAGCGGTTATTGATACATGCCGTGAGCTAGAGCGTCAAGGTTTTGAAGTGACTTATATGGACGTTGAAGAAAACGGCCTTTTGGATCTGAAAAAGCTTGAGAGTGAGATCCGCGAAGATACTATCTTAATTAGTGTTATGCACGTGAATAACGAGCTAGGTGTTATTCAAGATATTGCGACAATCGGTGAAATGTGCCGTGAGCGTAAGATCATGTTCCACGTAGATGGTGCGCAAAGTGCAGGTAAAGTTGCAATTGATATGAAGCAACTAAAAGTTGATTTCATGTCTTTCTCTGGTCACAAAGTGTATGGCCCTAAAGGAATTGGTGCACTGTATGTGCGTCGTAAACCACGTGCTCGCCTTGAAGCGCAAATGCATGGTGGTGGTCATGAGCGTGGTATGCGTTCAGGCACATTGGCAACGCACCAAATCGTCGGCATGGGGTCAGCTTTCCGCATTGCAAAACAAGATTTTGATAAAGATCATGCACATATCAGCGCATTACGTCAGCGCTTAATTGACGGCATTATGGATATGGAAGAAGTGTACTTCAACGGTACGGTTGACCAGTCTGTGCCTGGCATTGTAAACATCAGCTTCAACTATGTTGAAGGTGAATCACTGCTTATGGCCGTTAAGGATATTGCTGTTTCTTCAGGGTCTGCATGTACTTCTGCGAGCCTTGAACCTTCATACGTATTACGTGCTTTGGGTCGCAACGACGAATTAGCACACAGCTCGATTCGTTTCAGCATTGGACGTTTTACGACAGAAGAAGAAATTGACTACACCATTAAGCTAATCAAAGACTCCATCGGCCGTTTGAGAGAAATGTCTCCTCTTTGGGAAATGTTTAAAGATGGCATCGATTTAGATTCAGTTGAGTGGGCACACCATTAAGCAAGTCAGCTTATATCGACACTGTAGCAGGTATATAAGCGGTTAGTGAGGAAAGAGTTATGGCATATAGTGATAAAGTAATTGACCACGTGGAAAACCCGCGTAATGTCGGGACGTTAGATAAGAACGACCCAAATGTAGCAACTGGTATGGTTGGTGCGCCAGCATGTGGTGACGTGATGAAACTACAAATTAAAGTTTCTGATGAAGGCGTTATCGAAGATGCGAAGTTTAAAACGTACGGTTGTGGTAGTGCAATTGCATCATCCTCTTTGGTAACTGAGTGGGTTAAAGGTAAAACATTAGACCAAGCTGCTGAAATTAAAAATACAGATATTACAGCTGAGCTTGAGCTTCCGCCTGTTAAGATCCACTGTTCAATCCTTGCTGAAGATGCTATCCAAGCAGCGATTGCAGATTACAAAAGTAAACAGACGAAGTAAGAGATAGATTATGGCAGTGACACTAACTGAAGCAGCGGCAAATCGTGTACATACATTCCTAGAGAATAGGGGAAAAGGCATTGGCTTGCGTGTAGGTATTAAAACTACGGGTTGCTCAGGTCTTGCATATGTTCTCGAGTTCGTTGATGAACTTGCAGAAGGTGATGAAGTGTTCGAAGAAATGGGCGTTAAAATCATCGTTGATGCAAAAAGTTTGGTTTATATCGATGGCACAGAATTAGACTACACCAAAGAAGGTCTGAATGAAGGGTTTAAATTTACAAACCCAAATCAGAAAGATGAGTGTGGTTGTGGTGAAAGCTTTACTGTTTAGCCAGCGATATTGAGTTTGAGCTAAAGCCCTGCCTTGGTAGGGCTTTGCTGTATTAGGTCCGTATGCGATATTTTGAATTATTTAATTTGCCTGCAATCTACAACGTTGATTTAAAACAGTTGAACCAACGTTACTTAGAGCTGCAAAGAGCTGTACACCCTGACAAATATGCTGGTAAAAGCGAGCGCGAAAAGCTACTAGCTGTGCAAAAAACGTCAGAGATTAATGACGCACTTGCAGTGCTCAAACACCCAGTGAAGCGAGCAGAGTATATGTTGAGTGAACGTGGTGTTGATATACGTGCAGAGCAACAAACATTGCAAGATCCGGCTTTTTTGATGCAGCAGATGGAGCTTCGAGAAGCGCTAGAAGATATACAGCACAGCTCAGATCCAGAGTCTGAAATAGATGCGTTTGAGGCACAAATCAAATTGCTAGACCAGCAATACAGTGCCAAACTTGCACACCAGTTAGCAGATGAAGATACATCGGTATTAGAAGTCGCTGCGGATAATGTTCGCAAGTTAAAGTTTATTTATAAGTTACGTGAAGAGCTATCTCGTATTGAAGATAATCTTCTCGATTAATTTAGCGTCACTACTTAAGTTAAAAGAGTACTATGGCATTATTGCAAATTGCTGAGCCGGGGCAGAGCGCGGCACCACATGAACATAAACTCGCAATAGGCATCGACCTAGGCACCACAAATTCTTTGGTTGCAACGGTGCAAAGCGGTGAAGCAAAAGCCCTGCCTGACCTTAATGGTGACGCGATGCTTCCGTCTGTTGTTCGCTACCATGCTGAATCGGTTACCGTGGGTAAAGACGCTCAATCAGCAGCTGTTGAAGATCCAACCAATACGCTTATTTCTGTTAAGCGTTTTTTGGGCAAATCAATTTCAGAAGTCGAAGCTAGATATCAACAGCTGCCTTATGAATTTACAGAACATCAAGGTGCTTTGGCGATCAATACGATTGCTGGCCCTGTTAATCCAATACAAGCTTCAGCTGAAATTTTAAAGACACTCTATCAACGGGCAACAGACAGCTTTGGTGGCGAAGAGATCGTCGGTAGCGTAATTACGGTTCCAGCATATTTTGATGATGCACAAAGACAAAGTACTAAAGATGCAGCAGAACTTGCGGGTCTCAAAGTATTGCGTTTACTAAATGAACCTACGGCGGCGGCAGTTGCATATGGTCTGGACTCCGGCCAAGAAGGTGTGATTGCAGTATATGACTTGGGTGGTGGGACATTTGATATTTCAATTTTGCGTCTGAACCAAGGTGTATTTGAAGTATTGGCAACAGGTGGCGATTCAAGCTTAGGTGGTGATGACTTTGATGCGCTGTTAGTTGAGCACTTTAAAGCTGAACTAAATTTAAGTGATTTGACGCCTCATGAATTACGCTTATTGATTGAAAAAGCAAAGGCTTGCAAAGAAGCGCTTAGCGGCTATGAAAAAGTAAACGTTAAATTACCACTGCGCGATGAAGAACATTTAGTCACCGTTACACAAGCACAATTTGCCGAGCTTGTCGCGCCTCTTGTTAAACAAACGCTAAGAGCATGTCGCCGAGCTTTAAAAGACGCAGAAGTAACGAAAGAAGAAGTCCTTGAAGCGGTTATGGTTGGTGGCTCTACTCGCATGCCTGTGATCCGAGAGGCTGTGGGTGAGTTTTTTGATAAAAAACCGCTGACGTCAATTGACCCAGATCGTGTTGTAGCAATAGGTGCTGCTATCCAAGCTGATATTTTAGCGGGTAACAAACCTGACTCTGATATGCTGCTATTGGATGTGTTGCCCCTGTCTTTGGGCCTTGAAACAATGGGTGGCTTGGTTGAGAAAATCATACCTCGTAATACCACTATCCCTGTTGCTCGGGCTCAAGAGTTTACAACATTCAAAGATGGTCAAACAGCCATGTCATTGCACGTATTGCAAGGCGAAAGAGAGCTGGTAGACGATTGTCGTTCTTTAGCTAAATTTAGCTTGAAAGGCATTCCCGCGATGGCTGCTGGTGCAGCGCACATTCGTGTGACTTTTAAAGTAGACGCAGATGGATTATTAAGTGTATCTGCAATGGAAAAATCAACAGGTGTTCAGGCTGAAATTCAAGTAAAGCCTTCATTTGGTTTGAGTGATGATCAAGTAGCGCAAATGCTTAAAGACTCCATGAGTTTTGCAAAAGAAGATATGCAAGCGCGTATGTTGAAAGAGCAACAAGTGGAAGCACTCAGAGTATTAGAAGCGTTAGAGGCTTCTTTAGAAACTGAATCTCATTTACTTAATGAGGGTGAGCTACAAGCATTGCGTTCTGCAATGGCGATGTTAGATGACAAACGATTAAACGCATCTGAGCCTGAAGAAATTAAGCAAGCTATTGAAGTGGTGGATGATGCAAGTAGTGAATTTGCATCGCGCCGCATGGATGTATCAATTAAACAGGCACTGCAAGGTCAGTCAGTAGACGAGGTTTAAAATGCCACAAATTATCTTTTTACCCCATGAAGAGCTTTGTCCTGAGGGCGCTGCAATCGAAGCGAAATCTGGTGATACAGTACTAGATGTAGCGTTGAAAAATGGTATCAGTATTCCTCATGCATGTGAAAAATCATGCGCATGTACAACATGCCATGTTGTTATCCGCGAAGGTTTCGATTCGATGGAAGAAAGTGATGAGCTTGAGGATGATATGCTTGATAAAGCTTGGGGCTTGGAGCCTGAATCTCGTTTAGGGTGTCAAGCTGTAATAAACGATGAAGACTTGGTTGTAGAAATACCCAAGTATAACCTCAATATCGTGAACGAAGAGCACTAATAAAGCGTTATTAAAAACAAAAGGCTGTAGTTAACCACTACGGCCTTTTTTGTTTGGAGCACATTCATGTCTAAAAAAATAAAAACTGCACACTCCATTATAAACGGGCAGCCCTATGAAAGTACGACCATGTTGGAGGTTCAAAATCCGGCAGATGAGTCTCTAATCGCTAAGGTCAGTGAGGTAGATACACGCGCTGCTGAGAACGCGCTCAATTATGCTAATGCGTGTTTCATTGAACTGAAAGAGACAACAGCTCAAGCGCGAGGTGATATTCTTTATCGCTGGTACGAGCTAATTTTGCAGAATAAGGTGCGGCTCGCTGAGTTAGTGACACAGGAGCAAGGGAAACCTCTCAAGGAAGCATTAGCAGAAGTAGCGTATGCCGCAGGGTATGTGAAATGGTTTGCTCAAGAAGCTGAGCGAGCTTATGGTTCTATGATCCCCGCACATACAGCTTTTCATCAGATAAGCACTGTTAAGCAAGGTGTTGGCGTCGTCGTGGGTATAACACCATGGAATTTTCCGTTAGCAATGATAACTAGGAAGGTCGCGCCTGCCTATGCTGCTGGTTGTAGTTTTATCTTAAAGCCCTCTGAGTTGACGCCGTTAAGCGCAATTGAGTTAGCTAAACTAGCCCTCGATGCTGGGTTTGAATCCGCTGCCTTTCAAGTATTGGTTACATCAAAGCCTCAAGATTTGGTGAAGCAACTAAATAGTCATCCTACCGTACGAAAACTGACTTTTACCGGCTCAACAGCTGTCGGTAAATTATTGCTAGAGCAAACAGCACAGTCTGTAATGCGCACATCCTTAGAGCTTGGTGGGAATGCCCCATTTATTGTATTTGAAAGTGCTAACTTGGAAGCGGCGCTTGAGGGGTTAATGATTGCTAAATTTCGTAACGCAGGACAAACTTGTATTGCAGCAAATCGAGTATTATTACACAGGAATATCAAACACCAGTTTATTGAGATGCTAAAAACCCGGTTATCAGCCTTAACTATCGGCAATGGTAATAGCGATGATGTAGATCTGGGTCCCTTAATAAATAGTGCCGCCAAGCAAAAGGCATTAAATTTGGTGCTCAATGCAGGCCAACAGGGCGCAAACGTTGTATATCAAGGTGATAGCATGCAAGGAAACTATATGTCACCTGTGATCCTAGAAAATGTAGAGCAAACCATGGCCATTTATTGTGCCGAAATATTTGCACCCGTTGTCAGCGTGATTGAGTTTGAAACCGAAGAGCAGGCTATTCAGTTGGCGAATGAAGTAGAAGTTGGATTGGCCGCGTACATTTATTCCACTAATAGTGAACAATTGCATCGTGCGTCTTTAGCACTCGACTTTGCGATGATTGGTCTAAATGAAGGGGCAATATCAAATCCGGCAGCCCCATTTGGAGGAATGAAGCAGTCGGGGCTTGGCAGGGAAGGGGGAGCTCAAGGAATTGACGAATATTTAGAAGTCAAATATCTATGCCAACGCTTTAATTAACTTGGCTATCAGACACTTCAAAACAATATAATTACCCAATAATATTGCAAAAATTGTATTTGGAACAATGCAATTTTTGCAATTGCTTTAAATTTATGAAAAAGCTAGGTAGACTCCTTGAACTTAAAATAAATTGCTAGTGAATTTATAATGACAGATGCAGCATTACCTTCACTGGTTGTATTAGCCGGTGGTTTAGGGACACGTTTTGGTGGTGGGAAGCAAATTGCTGAACTGCCAAAAATAGGTAAGACAATCATGGAACTCAGCATTTTGGATGCGTATAACGCTGGCGTAAGACACGTTGTATTGGTGATAAATGCATCTGTAAGGGAAGTGGTTGAATCTCGGATTTTACCGAGATTACCGTCAGACTTACAGATAGATTTAGCTGAGCAGTCAATTGAGGCGATACCAAGCAGATTTGCTACTTTTGTGGGAAATCGTAAGAAGCCTTGGGGGACTGGTCACGCGTTACTATGTGCCAAAGCGTTTGTATCGGGCAATGCAATCGTCATTACAGCTGATGACTACTATGGACCTAATGCATATTTGCAGCTTGTCGAGCATTTTTGTTCAGCAGATCATGATACTAGCAATATGGCGATAGTAGCCTATCCTTTATCTCAAACGATGTCTGAAGTGGGCGGTGTGAATAGAGGTGTATGTCAACTTGATAACAACACCCTTTTATCGGTTCATGAGTATACAGATATCAAACACGCTGAAAGTGGCTTTACAGGGATACATAATAAACAATTAAAATCGATAAATGAAAGTGCGCTAGCATCAATGACCTGCTGGGGAATAACACAGCCTTTGTTTGCACATTTAGAGTATCAATTCGAGCGCTTTTTAGAATCCCATGACAGCGATGTCAAAAAAGAGTATTATTTACCCGATTGCATTCAGCACATGATTAATTTAGAGCAAACTATCGTTCGCGTTTATCGATCGCGTGACAGATGGTTTGGTGTTACCTATAAAGAAGAAATAGACAGTGTCGCAGGAAAAATACATGAACTACGTCACGGATGAATTAGCCGCAAGTTTAATTACTACACCCATTTACAAGGTAAGTATGGAATATCGTTCAAATGCTGAACATTTAGCTGTACAGTACGGCCTATCAGGCGAAGAGATCTCGATGAAACCGATTGGTAGTGGGCACATTAATACGACCATGCTTTTAACCGACGGTAATAGAGCGCTCGTCGTTCAAAAATTGAATACAACGGTTTTTCCTCAGCCTGAGCATTTGGTCGATAATGCCCGTTTGATAGAGATGCACTTAGCATCGAAAGCACAATCTGGCTTATACGGCTTAGGGATTATAAAACACGTTGCGACTACTTCTGGTAAGTTCTTAGTGGAGTATCAGGGGGAAGTATGGCGTGCATTAGAGTTTATTGGTAAGAGCTACAGTGAAGACGTTGTCGATTGCGCCATTAAAGCTCAAACAGCAGCGGGTGCATTTGGTGAATTTGCAAATGCGTTAAATGATTTTGACGCTACGCAACTCAATACGGTTATTCCTGATTTTCATAATTTGAGTATGCGTATTGAAAAGCTTAAAAACCTGATACAGAGTGACCCGCTAGGACGCGGTGAAACTTGTGTTGACGATATCGCGTTTTGCGAATCTCAGTTTGAGCTTGCGCAGGAAGTAAAAGCTGTGGAAGCTACTTTGCCTCTACGAGTTTGTCATAATGATACAAAGATAAATAACATGCTATTCAACTCGGAAACTAACGAGGCTAAAGCTGTTATCGATCTTGATACGTGCATGCCTGGCTACTGGTTATATGACTTCGGTGATATGGTGAGAACTTTTTGCTCTCCAGAACAAGAAGACTCGACGAATCTTAGCAATGTAGCTGTTCGTATCAATATCTTTGAAGCGATTGTAAAGGGCTACATATCCGCGGTAGCTGACAAACTTACAGAAGCTGAAAAACGCAGCTTTATCCTAGGTGCCAAAGTAATGCCATTAATGATAGGTATTCGCTTTTTGACAGATTATCTAGACGGTGATAATTATTTTGCCGTGAAGCATGAGACGCATAATCTAGAACGAGCAAGAAACCAATTTGCTTTATACAAAGACATTGTAAATAAAGAAGCGCAATTAAGCGCAATCATAAACTCATAAAAAAAGCGCGAAAGCGCTTTTTTTATGAGTTTATCGCATCCTTTTGCTTATGGAATCTGTATCAGTTAGCGTTACTACGATCTGTATTGTCATTGAGCGAACTTCGCTGGGCACGACACCAATTTGAATTTTAAGTCAGAAACAAAAATTACTAACAAATATAGGCTTTATTTTAGGATCGAAGATGACTCAAATAAATAGACGACACTTTTTAAAAGCTGCCGGCGCGGCAGCTGCTGCAGGCATGGTATCAGGCTGCGTGCAGACCCAACACTCAATGAACCAATCACAACGCAAACAAGGAAACTCAGTCATCGGTCTGGTTGTCCCTAAAATGGATGTGGTCAGAGTTGCCTTTATTGGTGTCGGGCAGCGGGGTTATGGACATGTAAAGCGCATGAGCTATATTGAGGGAACTGAAATAGTCGCTATTTGTGATACTCATAGCGAAGTTTTGGAACGTTCTGCAAAGTTTCTTACCGATAATGGAAAAAGCAAACCTGCATTATATGGTAGCAGTGAATTAGCATACAAAGAGATGCTGAGCCGCGAAGATATCGATATTGTGATCATCTCTACACCATGGAAGTGGCATGCTCCGATGGCTATCGATACCATGACTAGTGGCAAACACGCCTTTGTTGAAGTGCCATTGGCGTTGACTGTTGAGGAAATGTGGCAAATTGTTGACACCGCAGAGCGTACCCAAAAAAATTGCATGATGATGGAAAACGTAAATTACGGGCGCGATGAGTTAATGGTGTTGAACATGGTTCGCCAAGGCGTATTTGGAGAACTGTTACATGGAGAAGCTGCCTATATTCATGAGTTGCGTTGGCAAATGAAGGAAATTGAGCATAAAACTGGCTCATGGCGCACTGAATGGCATACTCGCCGCGATGGAAACCTGTATCCCACCCATGGCTTAGGGCCAGTATCTCATTACATGAATATCAACCGAGGTGATCGATTTGATTACTTAACTTCGATGAGTTCGCCGGCGCTTGGACGTGCCGCTTATGCTCGTAGAGAGTTTGATGCTGATCATCAACGCAATGCGCTAAACTACATTTGCGGGGATATGAACACAACGATGATTAAAACTGTAAAAGGGCGCTCCATTGTTGTTCAGCATGATACTACGACACCAAGACCATACTCTCGCCATAATCTCATTCAAGGCACTAATGGTGTGTTTGCGGGGTTCCCTAATCGAATTGCGCTAGAAAGCGGTGGTAGGGGCTCATTCCATGACTGGGATGAAGATATGAGCTATTGGTACAAAAAGTATGACCACCCACTTTGGGTCAAAATGGGCACAGAGGCCGAGCGAAATGGTGGCCATGGCGGAATGGACTTTCTAATGTTCTGGCGCATGATTTACTGTCTAAGAAATGGTGAGCCACTAGACCAAGATGTTTATGATGGCGCAGCGTGGTCCGTGATATCTCCATTATCAGCGCAGTCAGTAGCCAACCGAAGTGAGTCCATAGAGATCCCTGACTTTACGAGAGGTGAGTGGCGAACGGCGGAACCGCTGGGAATAGTTGGATCCTAGAAAAAAGCGCCAGTAAGGCGCTTTTTTTATGTTTTAATAAGTACGCATCAATTAGTGTAAGGATGAAAAATGCTAAGAAATTTGTGTCTGGGTACGCTCCTTGTATTCCTTTGTGCCTGTAATGTTACTCCTAAAAGTGAAAGCGCAATTACGTTATCCGAAGTTGCAAAACAGTATGTAACTGCTTATCAAAAAAGGGAAAATTTTGACGAGTTCCTGTCATATTACGATGAAAATGTTGTTTTAGAAGACATGCTCTATGGCATTAGGGTAAACAATAAGCGTGAATTTGCAGAATTCTTCAACTGGGCTGCCGGTGATTTTAAGGTTTTGAACAATGCGCCTACTTTCGTGGTCACCCAACAAGTAATTGATGAACAACAAAGAACCATCGTGCTATATGGTTCATTTAACCCTTTTGTCTACAATACTAATCAGTTAGGGCCTTGGCGCTTTACGACGTTATTAAAGCTCAATGAAGATGGCCTGATTTACTACCAGCAGGACTGGATAAACTACTTCCCAAGAAGCTTTATAAATGAAGCAAACAATTTAAATATAAAACCCTAAGCTAAGTTCTTTTGCCCAATTGGGTCGTTAACATGTACACTGCAGGGACTTTAGAATGGTTAATAGACTTTGGAGCATTGAATGCAGCTTTCGGTAGAAATCAGTAAGTACCCACTTCACTCTGATTACATACCTTTTATAAAATCGTTTATCGATAGGGTAAATCAACACGGCGAGTTGAAAGTAATCACAAATACGATGTCCACCCAAATTTTTGGCGAGTACGATGTTGTGATGGAAGTACTACAAAAAGAAATGAAGGCATCCTACGAGCAATTTGGAAAGAGTGTTTTTGTTTGTAAGTTTATATCTGGCGACTTATCTCCTGAGGTTTAATGGAACTGATATATGAAACGCTTGCAGGGTTTACTGCAATGTCTGGGTGGGAATATTTAGCCGTTGTACTCTCAATGCTTTATTTATTGCTCGCTATTAAAGAAAATATATGGTGTTGGCCAGCTGCGTTCGTTAGCACATTCATTTATACCATAATGTATTGGAATGGTGCGTTACTCATGGAGTCATTTTTGCATTTCTACTATTTGGCAATGGCCTTTGTAGGATGGTGGATGTGGCGCTCTGGCAAAAAGAATGAGGAGTCACAAATCGTATCTTGGTCATTGCAGCGCCACATGCTCATTATCATTGTGACCGCTTGCGCAGCTGTTACGATGGGATACCTTACCGATACCTATACACATGCAGATCTGCCTTACCTGGATAGTTTGACGACCTGCTTTGCTATCGTAACAACTTACTTAGTGGCCAAAAAGGTATTGGAGAATTGGCTTTACTGGATACTAATAGATGCAACTTCAATGTACCTGTATTACCTGAAGGGTTATTATCCAACGCTAGCGCTCTATGTTTTTTACACAGTTATGGCCTGTTGGGGTTACAAAAAGTGGTATGAACAATATACCAAAAAAGAAGGCAAGCGCCTTGCAGAACTCTGAATTAGCACTTGTGCAAACTGTTTTGTACAAACTATATCCACATTATCAGTCAAGCAGTATTCGGAAACTTGAAAAGGGCCTGAGTAATCGCAATTTTTATTTTGAGCTCGATGGTAATAAATACATAATCAAGTTTTACGCCGATTCAGTTCCTCAAGAAGCTCTGCAAGCTCAACAGCAACTTGCAGAGCACGGTTTAGCGCAGTCTGTCTTATATGTCGATGCTCAAGAGAAAATCGCGGTGCTCGAATACTTAACTGCATCTTCTTATGATGTAAAGGTGTCAGAAGCACTTGTAAAAACACTTGTTGCGATTCACCACTGTAATGTACTTGATAAAACTAAGCTAGAATTGAAGCATCACCTCTCTGAGGCCGCGTTTTTTTTAAATCTAGATGGTTTAGCTGACAAGTTAAATAGACAGTTGTCTCGGTGGCCGCATGACATCCGTTACTGCCATAATGATTTAGTGAAAGACAATGTACTGCAAACAAGCAATGGTATCTACTTTATCGATTTTGAATATGCTCAATATAACGATTTGTACTTTGACTTGGCCGCACTAAGTTGCTCTTTCGAGCTCACTAAAAGCCAACAGAAAACCTTGTTAGATACTTATTATGATAACTGTGAATCACCTCTTCCAAACTATGCGGAAAAAAAGCTTGAAGCGTACATAGGGTGCTACTTAATTGTGAGTATTGCTTGGTACCAGAAAAAGCAGTTTAAAGAACCTTGTAAGCCCTTAGAATGTTTGCTGATTAAGTGGCTGGAAGAAAACCGGTAGGTTTTGCCTCGCAAGTAAGTACTAGCGAGGCCATAAAGCACTTAAATACCACCTAGCCTTTTCGCTAGTTCTTTATACTTCTCGACATCATCCTTGTCAAAGATCGGTTGGCCATTTTCGTCATGGTCTTTTGCAATCAGTAAGTTCTCTCTTGCAAGCCGTCTTACACGCTCCACTTTTACACTTAAAAACTCTGCAACTTGCTCAGTGGTCATAGGGGTCATAATACAAATCCTCTAGATGATGTTAGGTAGCCTAGCTACTAAAATCGATTTACGTTTATTATTGTTAAACTCTAAGCATAGCTAAATATATGAGGCTTAGTCCAATTGAATATGATTTTTAATAATTAGTTTAAATTATAGGCATACAGTTGTAGCTGGGCTGGTATTTCGTTAAAGATATGATTATTATGTTGCTGCCTTTAATGCTGTGCTCTCGTGGTGAAATGGATATCACGTGGCTCTCCGGAAGCTAAGTTACAGGTTCGATCCCTGTCGAGAGCGCCAGTACTCTTCTCTAAAACATTTAAATCAGAATTTATTTTTCACAGTAAAATGCCACTGAACTGAATCAACCTTGTCAGGTTTATTAATCGGGGCGGCTAAGTCCAGGTGTAAAACAAGCCCCGAATTTGCGCGACTGGGTGCCATTCTCAGGCCAAATCCAATATTTTTATAGTACTTACTGTTTTCGATAAAGAGCGCTTTGCCATCGACGCGACCTATATCAAAGTAGGCAGCCCCTCCGATCTTAAAGAGTTGCAACAGGTCGTACTCCCAGTAATAGCGTTTCTCTAAGTTGAGTACAATACGCTTCTCACCTTGCAGGTATCTGGCAGGAAAACCTCTTAAGCCAGTCTCACCTCCTAACGTAAGCTGCTTATCTTCTGTTAGGTGCTTACCATACGACACATTTAATTGAGCATACCAAGATTCAATGTCATGTGTGTTCAGGTAATATTCTAAATTGAGTTCAGAGATAAAATTCTCGCTTTCACCCTTCTCGACATTCCAATTCCCATCAACTGACAAACGAAATCGCATCAAGCTTTTTTCAGAGCTGAAATGAGCTTTACTAATTGATGCGTTCCAAATCCATCGAGTGTCATCGTTTGTCACAGAATCACTTGAAAAGCCAAGCAACGTATTAATATTCCATCCAAGGTTGAGATCTTCGGTTCGGTATATGGAATCAAAATTTTTAACCTTGATAAATGCATCTTGAAACCATTGGGTTTGCACATATGGATAACTGAGTGAGCGATTTTCAGCGATGGGTAAGCGCGTCTCTGCAATGTGGTAAAATGATTGCTCCTCATCTCGATAGCCAACTATGAATCTGCGCGTCCAACTATTTGCAAGTTGCTTGGCCATGCCAAAGTATGCTTGGGATAATTCTGTTTCTTGAAGAAACTCAGAAACTGTTTCTCCATTTTCATAAAGTGGCTCTATACGTTTATTAGCAAAGTTAAGTGCGCCATAACTGTATGGGGTGTTGGTTGAGAAAAAAGGGTAGTCGACACCAATATAGTGTCGTTCGCCATCGTCGTTGTCAGAGTATTCCAATCGACCTTGGTATCGCGTAGACAGTATATTGGGGTCATCGTAGACAAAAAGGTAACCACTTCTATCCGCATCGTCTATATGTGTCAGAGAAAGGCGTTTTCCATGCCCAAAAAGGTTACTTTCACGAAACCCTATACGGCTTGAATTTTCCCCCCCACTGCGACTAAAACTGATATCAGGCAGTAAAGTCCAAAGGTCCCTAGTGACGACTGTTACTGCGATATTTCCATCGCAGTCTGTCTCTGCGAATACTCTAGCATCATACAAGTATGGCTGTTTACGTAATAAACGCTCAGATTCTATCAGTAATTTAGGGTCATATTTACTGCGCTCTTTAAAGAGCAGGATACTCTTAATTACGTCTGGTTTAGTGGTGACATGAGCGCGGTTAGCAAACCTGAATAAGGCATTGTCTTCTTCGGGTAAAGAAGTATCAAAAACGTTAAGCTGATGGAGGGTGATCGAAGAGATCGTCGCATTTTCTAACTGTGGCAAAACATGTTCCGAGCTTAACTCGCGAGTAAAGCTGCCATCATTTATATCTACTTGACGGTCATTGCCGCAGCTTTTAAGCCATTTAGCGTGATCTTTAGCCCACGCTGTCGAGAGGCTACCAAAAAAAGGTGTTGTTAAAAAAAATACTAAAAAACAAATTCTTGATAGCACCATATGTATGCCCAATACCGTTTATTCTTATTAGTATGGCTTAATTTAGGCACACATGCTTGGGTAAGTCTATATTATTGTTGTAAATTTGAACAAATAGAGGCGTGTAAAAATGACATGAGTGCAGATGCATCAACGCCTTCAGGCGATATCCAAATGCTTTCACTGTAATACTCATAGTTCAATGCAAAAGGCTGTTGGTCAAACTCGAATCGCCATTGGTGTCGATCGGCACCCTGATTGAACTCAATGATTTTCAACTTATCCATCGTCAGAAAAACTTCTCCCCACAATTGAAAGTCATCTGTATCTGGGAGCATGCTAGGGCTAATTAGAAGTACATCTTGTTCTTCTAAGTAAGTAATCTTAGTCATTTTTTTCCTGATTATTCTGCAGCTAGATAATTGCGGATCAATTGCATGAAAGGCGCCCCATATTTGGAAAGCTTGGTAAAACCAACTCCCGAAACTTGTAAAAACTCGCTGTCGCTAGTCGGTGTTTGCTGTGCCATTTCCGCTAAGGTCTTATCATTAAATACGACATATGGAGGTACGTCATCTTGGTCGGCAAGCTCTTTTCGCAAACTGCGTAACTTTGCAAATAGTTTTCTATCATAATTGAACTGTGCCAGTTTATCTTGATAAACGTGACTGGCTTGTAGGCGGGGCTCAGCTAAGTTCAAGACGTACTCGCCCTTGAGTACCGCGCGAGCAGCTTCCGTTAGCTGTAACGTTGCACCTTGAGTAATGTCTTGCGCTAACAAGCCATGGTGTATCAATTGGCGCAGAACGCTGAGCCAATATTCATTACTGTGTTCTTTTCCTATTCCGTATGTACTTAACTCATGGTGCTGATTGTCTCTGATCCGCGCTGTATTTGCACCGCGTAGTAAGTCTACGATATACCCTAAGCCAAAGCGTTGTTGTGCTCTGTATACGCAGGATAAGGCTTGCTGAGCGACCAAAGTAGCGTCAAAGCTTTTCGGTGGATTAAGACAAATGTCACAGTTACCGCAGGGCTCTCTTTGATATTCACTAAAATAATTAAGTAATATCTGTCTACGGCAGGTTTGTGCTTCTGCGAAGTTTGCCATTGCATTAAACCTTTGCTGTTCTACTTTTCTTCGTTGCTCATCGGGGATATCTTCAAAAAAACGTCTAACCCGGCCGATATCAGCGGGATCAAAATACATAATTGCTTCTGCAGCTAAGCCGTCACGCCCTGCACGGCCTGTTTCTTGGTAATAAGCTTCGATGCTTTTTGGAATATCATAATGTAAAACAAACCTTACATTGGGTTTGTTTATCCCCATTCCAAAGGCGACGGTTGCGACAACAATTTGAATGTCATCTCGGGCAAAGGCATTTTGTACAAATTGCCTTTGCTCATTTTCCATCCCCGCATGATAAGCAGCGGCGTTAAGCCCACCATCGGCAAGCTTTTCTGCAATTTCATCAACTCGTCTACGGCTGGAGCAATATATAATGCCACTCTGACCTTTCTGTGTTTTTAGATAACGCATCAATTGCGAGAGCGGCTTAAACTTTTCCTCAATGGTGTAGCGGATGTTCGGTCGATCAAAACTACCAGTGTGCACAAATGGTTCTGCTAGGCCAAGTTGAGCCACAATATCTGTGCGAGTTGCCATATCAGCGGTTGCCGTAAGTGCCATAGTTGGAACATGTGAAAATGCTTGCTTCAATTCATTTAAACGGCAGTAGTGAGGGCGAAAATCATGCCCCCAATGAGAAACACAGTGCGCCTCATCAATCGCAAATAATGATAGATTTAAATTACTTAGTCGATCAATAAAGTCTCTTTGCAGTACTTTTTCTGGTGCAACATAAAGCAGCTTAATTTCGCCGTTGTGCAAACGTTGATAAATGCTTTGTTGTTGTTGCCAATCGATACTATTGTTAACGAACTCAGCGGAAATGCCCTGAGCTTGAAGCTGTGCCACTTGGTCTTGCATTAAAGAGATGAGGGGCGAAATTACGATAGTGACACCGGGCAACATAAGAGCTGGTACTTGATAGCACAGGGACTTACCACCACCAGTGGGTAACAGAACTAAACTATCACGTCCGCTAAGACATGCTTCAATAGTATCTAGTTGGCCAGCTCTAAAGCTTGTATAGCCAAAATATTCTTTAAGTACGGATTGGGGTGTCAATGATTCAAAAGTCGCGCGTGTTTCCATTGCGCGCATTTTAGAGTGTTTTGGTGAAATTGTCTTCTTTTAATATGCGTATTCTTTTGACTACTAGAGCATGTAAGCTGTAAGCAGTTCATTTTGTTTTTAAGTCATCTTCAAAAGCAAAGTTAAAAATACAACAAAGACCCTATATTGGCATGTTGACGATACACTCTGTAAAGAAATTGAAGTCCTAAATTATTGTGCTTAATGCACTGCCATGGTGGTGCTTTATTTATTCTGTATAATGCTGCCCTTCTTCACGATTGGGTGATAAATAGGGGAGTGACATGACAGCCGATTCTAATGTAAGGCAAGGCTATATATATGCAACATTGGCCTTCATAATGTGGGGGCTCGCGCCCATTTATTTTAAGTCTATAGAACAGGTTGATGCGCTAGAGATACTGGTGCACAGAGTAATTTGGTCCGTTGTATTTATCTTCATTGTTATTTCATTACGCAACAATTGGGACAAGGTTCGCAAGGTCCTCGGCAATGCTAAAGTGATGATAATGTTGGTAGTTACCGCTTTGCTATTAGGGTTTAATTGGGGCTTATTTATATGGGCTGTCAATAATGGCTATATGCTAGACGCAAGTCTGGGCTACTACATTAATCCTCTATTGAATGTGTTTTTGGGCATGTTGTTCTTATCGGAAAAGCTACGCCCCGGACAAAAAATAGCGGTTCTTTTGGCGTCAACAGGGGTAATTATTCAGTTAATTAGCTTTGGCTCATTTCCATATATTGCCATGTCATTGGCGTGTTCGTTTGCAATTTATGGGTTACTTAGAAAAAAAATGGCTGTGGAGTCGTTGCCAGGGATATTCATTGAGTCTTTGATTCTTCTGCCGTTAGCATTGGGGTATTGGTATCTTCTTGAGCCGAGTTCAACTAGCAATATGCTTGATAATGCTTTGAACCTGAACCTTTTGCTGATTGCTGCGGGGATTGTCACGACACTTCCATTACTTAGTTTCACTGCGGCAGCAAAAAGATTACCTTATTCTACACTTGGGTTTTTCCAGTATATTGGACCAAGTTTAATGTTTACTTTGGCTGTCATGTTTTACGGTGAAGAGTTCGATATTGAGCGTGCCGTTACATTTGCATTTATTTGGGGAGCCTTGCTTCTTTTCAGCATAGACTCTTTACGAGCGAGCAAAACTAAAAGCCCGACGTTATCGCAAAGTTAAACACCACAATTGGCCTCTTAAGCACTTAAATGGCAATTAAGAGGCTATTTGATTCCTTCCAGACTCTTTGGCCTTATATAGGTTTTCATCAGCAATTTTAATGAGCGGGTCGATACTTTCAATAGCTTTGTCTACAACGCCGATAGAAACGGTAAATGGAATATGGTAGGGGGTAAGGGAACTGCTATTCTTTTCTAAAAAGAGTCTAAATTGCTCAAGCTGCGCCATGTTTTGTTCGCTATTTGCGCAGCGAAATAGCACCGCAAACTCTTCACCACCAAGTCGTGCATACAAATCGTGTTGGAAGAACTTTTCAAAACACTCCCCAATTGACTGTAACACTTTATCTCCAGCATCATGCCCGTGTTGATCATTAATCTTTTTGAAAAAGTCGATATCAATCATGGCCAACATACTGCTTTGGTTTTGCCGACAGTTTAGAGTGAGTTGCTTACTTGCGTGTTCAAAAAAATATCGTCGGTTAGGCAATTGTGTTAAGTAGTCAGTGTTAGCCTGCCGTCTGATGGTTGCGATATTTTCAAGCATGTCGACGTTTTGACTCAGGCGACAGTAAAACTCTTCAGGGTTAAAGGGCTTTCTTAAATAGTCGTTTGCTCCACTTTTCAAAAAGCGAGCGGAAAGGTAGGCATTATTTGTGCCTGAAATGCCAATGATAGCTTTATCATCATTACTATACAGGCGGCGGATCTCCGCACACAATTCTTCACCACGCATTCTCGGCATTTCATTGTCAGTAATAATGACATCTATATCAGGGTTTTGATTCAAAGTTTCTAATGCTTCGATACCGTCACCCGCAACATAAACTTGATATTTGTGTCTTTGTAGTAATGAGCTAATGTGCCTACGCGTGGCGGCTGAATCATCCACTACAAGAACTTTAACCTGCTCGTTTCTAGGTAATCGTTGCAGTTGCTTTTTTAAATACTGGTAGGCTTGCTTGTTTTCTTTGGTGATGTAGTCAATCACAGGATACTTATCTACAGTATCTCGAGTGCTAGACTCTAAGTTACCCGTCATAACTATCGTAGGAATATTTGCCTTTACAGTATAAGGAATGGCCTCGCCATTCGTTGCATCTGGCAATACGAAATCGACCACGGCGCAAAAATAATTATGATCATTAATTAGTCTCTTTGCACTCTCTAAAGTCGTCGCTACGTCAACATCGTAGCCAACTGAACTTGCGATGTGTTTTTGGACTTTTGCAATAGTCGGAGTGTCTTCAATGATTAGCACTTTTCTTAACACACGCACAACCTTAACAGCCTTTTATACTTCAGTTTTAACTGAAAGCGACAAAAAAGCAATGAAGAATATAAGATTCATACGGGGAGCATTATTAGAAACCTGTTGTATCCCCGTATTCACGGTCATAACTATAAGGTTGGATTAATCAACTTGAGACTTCAGCGACTGGCTGCTCTTCATTAATTTTAGGACTCTCGTAATGAGAGGGGGGCTTAACCTGACTACTCAAAGTGTGGATTTTATGTTTACGAGTTGTCAGCGAGAGGTACTTGTACCAAATTTTTTCTATTCTATTTTCTGGCGGCCGTTTGTTCTTCAGCATTTCAACGAATTTTTGTTGGTAAGTATTAACTGGTGCTAGCTTTTCGTCATGTAGACTTTTTAACAGGTATCCATGTTGTTGTAACAACTCAGACTCCAATAAAGTAAAGTGACCGCTTCTCGAAAATCCCTGTGGAAAATTCAAATCATCGTAAAATGATTTGGATGCAGTAAAAGCTTCTTTTAATTCCGCTATATTCATATCCATGATGTTTCCCTCGCATCGTTTGCAACGAGTATGGACTATTATTTTGGCTTTTTTAAACGAGATTTTTTAATCAAAAGGTGGGGTAATGGACAAGGAACTATTAAAAACTTTTGTCGAAGTTTCAAAGACTCGCCATTTTGGCCGTGCAGCTGAAAATCTGTATATAACCCAGTCGGCGGTAAGCTTTAGGATTCGACAACTGGAGCAGCACTTAGGGGTCAGTTTGTTTACTCGACAAAGGAACAACATTCAGTTAACTGCGCCAGGTGAGAGGTTACTACCACATGCGCAAATGTTGCTTACAGGCATGCAGCGAGCGAGATTGGATGTTGCTCTGGCAAATAATATGCGTCAGCAGTTGTCATTAGCTGGGACGCCAAATATCTGGGATGCATATTTGCAATTTGGCATAAACCAGATTGTGTCGTCTATGCCTGGTGTCTCCTTAGTTGCTGAAGTTAAGACTCAGCAAGAAAGTACAAGACTGCTTCTTGAGCGAACTTTAGATGTAGCAGTTTTGTTTGATCCACCTAAAGTTGATGAATTAATCGTTAGACAAGTTAAAAACTTGTCTATAATTCCAGTCAGTACCTTTAACACAACGAATAAGGATGATTTTTTTGGCAAACAGTATGTGTATGTTGATTGGGGAACTGCGTTTTCATTGTGGCATGCTCGGCAATTCGCCGGTGCAGCGCCTCCCTATTTTCGTACAAGTACTGGGCGTATTGCGCTGGAACTAATTTTGCAGTGTGGCGGGTCTGCTTATTTACCTAAAATGCTTGCGACTGACCTCATCGAGCAGCAAAAGCTGTTTCACGTTGGTTCGGTGGAGCACAATTTTAGAGAAGTATACGTAGCCTATCATAGAGGGAATGATCAGCTGGAACACATAGAAACCATAGTAAATCTATTGGCCTCTATCATAGACTGATTGAGAAATAGTTGTTTTTAGTAAGATTACCTATTTATGACACAATGCTGAAATTTCAGTTTCAATTAAATTTCATTTTTATTTTACGTGTAATATTTCTGTCACTTACAGCTGGCAGACTGCGCCTGTCTAATAAATTACGTGTTGCGATATTGAGGAAATACACATGAAACTAACCAAATCAGCATTATTACTCTCTATTCTTAGTGGTCTATCTTTGAATGCTCATGCCGATGTTGATGTATATGGTAAAGCAAACCTGTCAGTACAATCTTCTGACGAAGGTGACGGCTCTTTTACTGAAGTGAAAAGCAATGCTTCACGTTTCGGTTTCAAAGGTTCTGAAAAACTAGATTCAGGACTTGAAGTAATTTACAAACTAGAGTTCCAAGTCGACGTGTCAGACGCGGACTCAAAAGGAGATGATGACAACATTACTGCTCGTAATCAGTATGTCGGTTTAAAAGGCAAGTATGGTGAGGTTGTTATCGGTCGTAACGATACTGCTTTTAAACAGTCTCAAGGTAAAATTGACCTATTTAATGACTTAGAAGCTGATATTAAGAACATCTTTAAAGGCGAAAACCGTTTAGGCGATTCTGTTTCATTCAAGTCGGCAAGCTACAATGGGTTCAAAGTACTTGGTACTTTTATTGCGGAAGATGCAACTGATGGCGAAAATGGCTATTCAGGTGCGATTACATATGGTGACGCAAAGCTTAAAAAGTCAAAGTTCTATGTATCACTTGCTGGTGATAGCGAAGTAAAAGGCTATGATGCTTTTCGTGTAACTGGCCAGTTCAAAGCTACGGATGATTTGAAGTTGGGCGCAATGTACCAGAAACAAGAAAAAGTAGATGGCACAGGCACAGCTGATGGCTTCTTACTTAATGCTGCTTACAGCTTTGGCGCAAATACTGTTAAACTTCAGTATCAAATGATTGACTTTGATGCCGCAGCTTCTAAAGATGTGGATGGCATCAGCATAGGTATCGACCACAAACTAGCTAAAGCTGCTAAGTTGTATGCATTCTACTCATCAGTTGATGAAGACAATGGTACAGAGGAAGATTATTTAGGCCTTGGTATTGAATACAAGTTCTAAAAAAGTCCTTCTATATAAGATATCATGCAGCAAAAGCCCTCTAGTTTAAGAGGGCTTTTGTACTTTTGGGTTGTTTTTTGTGCTTAAATCAGCGTTTTTGTTTGCTATTTGAGCTGTTGGAGTTTTTTTTAAATTTTCTTATAAAAAACGCTTGCGCCAATCTTAAATCTCCCTATAATGCGCACCCACTGACACGGCGGGATGCAACGAAAAGCGCAAACTAAAGTGAAGGTAAAGCTAAACGGAAAGCTTAATTGAAAATAAATTAAATTTTCTAGTTGACTTTAAAGGTGAAGCGGTTAATATGGCGC
>NZ_AUXV01000071.1 GCF_001625575.1 Pseudoalteromonas luteoviolacea S2607 | reverse complement strand
ATCTGTCACGCACAAGTTCTCACAGCTATAATCTGCGCAGAGGTGACGCGTTTGGCTTGCTAGCCCATCCAGTGTCAGTACACGGCCTCTGAAGTTCCCTAACACCCCATCTACTTGGCTATGACTGAGGATCACCTCCAGTGACGCATCTTCCACCATATACGCCAAGCGGTCTTGCGGATAGCTTGGGTCGAGCGGCACATACGCCCCGCCAGCTTTCAATATACCCAATATGCCAATTGCCATTTCTAAGGAGCGCTCCA
>NZ_AUXV01000070.1 GCF_001625575.1 Pseudoalteromonas luteoviolacea S2607 | reverse complement strand
ACCTGCTCCGAATGAATCACCAGCACTATTGAAACTATTAAACTCTGAGTTATTGAAACCTTTTCCTACTTGAGAAGGCTTATCTGCAGACGTGTAATATTCTATGGTTTGTGAAATTGCTTTACCTGAATGCGCGGCGACGAGCGCGATAGGTAAAACTGTTTTTAAATTAAACTTCATGCATTTTCCTTAATTTAAGTTGCTATTGGTCAAAGAAATCATTTTCAAATTTGGCTTTCTAGCTATAGTAACTTCAATCCGTATTTCTAAGGTTTATTGCGCCTTCTCTACTGTCAAAACCAAGCCCTATCGCGTAAGGGCCCCCGGTGATAGAGCCGCCAAACAAAACCAGGGTTACAGCCCTTTACTCACAAGAAAAAATATTGATTGCATCATATCAGCGTGAAAAACTAGCGCTTTATCTTAGCAAAGCCTTTTTACTATTAAGCTGGAAATAAAAACTGGATACGCTCACTACCTACCGCTTCATGGCAAATTGGTCACTCGGACCAAAGTAACAAAATTAAGTAGCAGCCAAAGGGGCACAGAGTAATGCCCCCTATTTATGTGTTAGGTGGATTTAGTACTGACCTAGGTACGAAGCACAGCCCTCTAATTCATATGCATCCATTCCTTTATAATAGGCGCGAACCTCTCCTAATCTTTCTTGGCCACGCAGCGCTTCGCCATAGAATTCGAAACTCGACGTATCATTGCCTTTAAACAGAGTAATTCGCTCTACTTTAGATTCTTTGTAATGTTGCAGATTTAGTTTTAGTACAGCAAAATCTTTTGCTCCTTGGTGACTTGCTTTGTAGGTACCCTTACCCATGAATTCGATGCCTTTGTACATCCCGTCATAAAGCGAGTTGGAAGCAATTATCATACGCTTGGTCGACTTAACGCACACCTTAAGGTATTGCTCGAATGTTGCAAAAAATGGGTTTTCGCTCTTTTCGATGTATAGCACGCCTTGGTGCATTCGATTACCATTGATTGGGTTCAAGTCCGTTGTAGGGAATGGAACAAAATCAGAGGGTCGCCCGTCATTTGGGTTGCCCGCATCACTAGAGTCACCAGCACCAAATGAATCACCTGCA
>NZ_AUXV01000069.1 GCF_001625575.1 Pseudoalteromonas luteoviolacea S2607 | reverse complement strand
CTGCTGCTAGTTCAGGCTCAGATTCAAAGCCTTGAGGTATTTGTTCTTCTTCGTCTAGCATACCATCTAAGTGACCAGACTCCACTAAAGATGCTTGCTCTAACGCAACTTTCGATTCACCCTCAACAAACTCATCACCCAGATCGTTATCAAAATCGTCGTCCTGTAGCGCAGGCTCTGGATCTTCCAATAGCCCCTCTTCATCACCGACATCAGCCAACAAGTCATCAAGGTCGCCTAAG
>NZ_AUXV01000068.1 GCF_001625575.1 Pseudoalteromonas luteoviolacea S2607 | reverse complement strand
TTCAGGCTCTACTTCTAGTTCAGGCTCTGCTGCTAGTTCTGGCTCTGCTGCTAGTTCTGGTTCCGCTTCTAGTTCAGGCTCTGCTTCTAGTTCAGGTTCAGCTTCTAGTTCAGCTTCTAGTTCAGGCTCTACTTCTAGTTCAGGCTCTGCTGCTAGTTCAGGCTCTGCTGCTAGTTCAGGCTCTGCTTCTAGTTCAGGCTCTACTTCTAGTTCAGGCTCAGCTGCTA
>NZ_AUXV01000067.1 GCF_001625575.1 Pseudoalteromonas luteoviolacea S2607 | reverse complement strand
CTGCTTCTTCACGCTCTGCCTGCTCTTTCGCTAAACGCGCTGCTTCTTCACGCTCTGCCTGCTCTTTCGCTAAACGCGCAGCTTCTTCACGCTCTGCCTGCTCTTTCGCTAAACGCGCAGCTTCTTCACGTTCTGCCTGTTCTTTGGCTAGACGTTCTGCTTCTTCACGTTGTGCCTGTTCTTTCGCTAAGCGCTCTGCTTCTTCACGCTCTGCCTTCTCTTTCGCTAAGCGCTCTCCTTCTTCACGTTCTGCCTGTTCTTTCGCTAAACGCGCTTCTTCACGCTCTGCCTGTTCTTTCGCTAAGCGCGCTGCTTCTTCACGTTCTGCCTGCTCTTTCGCTAAACGCTCTGCTTCTTCACGTTCTGCCTGTTCTTTCGCTAAGCGCGCTGCTTCTTCACGCTCTGCCTGTTCCTTCGTTAAACGCGCTGCTTCTTCACGCTCTGCCTGCTCTTTCGCTAAGCGCGCTGCTTCTTCACGCTCCGCCTGCTCTTTCGCTAATTGCTCAGCTTCTTCACGCTCTGCCTGCTCTTTCGCTAAGCGCGCTGCTTCTTCATGCTCTGCCTGTTCTTTCGCTAAACGCGCTGCTTCTTCGCGTTCCGCCTGTTCTTTCGCTAAGCGCGCTGCTTCTTCACGCTCCGCTTGTTCTTTGGCTAGACGCTCCGCTTCTTCACGTTCCGCCTGTTCTTTGGCTAATTGCTCAGCTTCTTCACGCTCCGCCTGTTCTTTCGCTAAACGCGCTGCTTCTTCACGCTCCGCCTGTTCTTTTGCTAAACGCGCTGCTTCTTCACGTTCTGCCTGTTCTTTTGCTAAACGCGCTGCTTCTTCACGCTCCGCCTGCTCTTTCGCTAAACGCGCTGCTTCTTCGCGTTCCGCCTGTTCTTTGGCTAGACGCTCCGCTTCTTCGCGTTCCGCTTGTTCTTGAGCTAAACGTTCCGCTTCCTCATGTTCCGTCTGCGCCTTATCAGACTTGCCAAACCCTAACCACGACAGAAATTTATTCTTTTTTCCCATAACCAACTAATACCATGAAAGTTTTGTATTGCGATTCAGTGCTCATAACTATTCGTATGATTCACCGCATTAAAGCCAAACATTAATAGAGTACGTTCTCATCAGCATAACAGCTTGAGCTTTAGAAATTGTGCAAAGACATTAATATTAAAATTTAAGACTCAGTAATCATTGTTATAATCACCGAGCTAACGCCATAATGTGCGCCTAGTGTATCATGTTCCAAGTAGATGAAAAATTTATAATCGTACACATGCAACTCGATAGTGAAGTTATATGAGAAAAAAGAAGCCTCAGACCCAAAGTAATGGTCATATCAGAATAATCAGTGGTAAGTTTAAGGGCCGTAAGCTCCCCGTTAAAGATGTTGAGGGCCTGAGACCTACAACAGATAGGGTAAAAGAAACACTCTTTAATTGGCTAATGGCTGATATCCGAGATGCGTCAGTCTTAGATTGTTTTGCGGGTTCTGGTAATTTGGGTTTTGAGTGCTTGTCACGATTCGCTCAGGATGCAACTTTTATCGAGCTAGATAAAGGGGCAGCAGCACAAATTAAAGAGAATGCTTTGACGCTTGGCTTAGATAACGCTGTGGTTTTTAATGCAAGTGCACTTGAATTTCTAAAGAACAATCAAAATAACCAAACTTTTGATGTCGTTTTTCTGGATCCCCCATTCAGAAAAGACCTACTTTCACCATGTTGTGATTTACTAGAGCAGCATCAATGGCTGCATGAAAATACACTTATTTACGTCGAATTCGAAAAAGAATCTGCACCGGAACTTCCTGATAATTGGCAGCTTTTAAAAGAAAAACAAGCAGGCCAAGTCACCTGTATGTTATTTATCAGGTCTTAAAAGCTAAGCACCATTTTATTTGCGCAGCTTTGGGGCATGACACAATAATTTAGATCCGCTATAATTTGATCTTTACACGCGGTCTCGCTTCGGCTTACAATACCGCACCATTTTTGAACCAATTGACCATTTTTCGGTCAATTTGAGCCAAGCTCATAATTTAGGTAGGTGAATTTTTAATGCCAGTAATTAAAGTAAGAGAAAACGAACCGTTTGACGTAGCACTTCGTCGTTTCAAGCGTTCATGTGAAAAAGCAGGTATCCTTTCTGAAGTTCGTCGTCGCGAGCACTATGAAAAGCCAACTGCAGAACGTAAGCGTAAGAAAGCAGCTGCTGTTAAGCGCCACATGAAAAAGCTTTCTCGTGAAAACGCACGTCGCGTTAAACTATACTAATTAACATTTGGTCTTGTACATATGAGCTTATTAGCGACGCTAAAAGACGCCCAAAAGGAAGCAATGAAAGCCAAAGACAAACCTCGTCTTACGGCTATCAGAGCAGCTCTAGCTGAAGTCAAGCAACGCGAAATTGATAACCAGACAACGCTAGACGATGCTGGTATCACCTCCGTGTTGGTAAAACTGGTTAAACAGCGCAAAGACTCTTTCACTCAGTATACTGATGCAGGAAGAGAAGACTTAGCAGACGTTGAAGCTGGTGAAATAAAAGTGCTTGAATCATTCTTACCTCAACCTCTTAGCGAGGAAGAGGTGCTAGCAATGATCGATGCAACCATTGCGGACACAGGCGCGGCTGGTATGCAAGACATGGGTAAAGTAATGGGTGTGATTAAAGCGAAAGCTGAAGGTCGTGCCGATATGGGCAAAATCTCTGGTTTAATAAAGCAAAGATTAAGCGCATAATACCCACATACAAATGTATGAAATTAGTAAACCGAGCCATGCGCTCGGTTTCTTCGTATAAGCGTTAGGAAAATTATGGCTGGCAAAATTCCACGACAGTTTATCGATGATCTATTAGCTAGAACGGATATCGTTGAGTTGATCGATGGTCGTATTGGCTTAAAAAAAGCAGGTAAAGATTATCAAGCCTGTTGTCCTTTCCACAACGAAAAGACCCCTTCTTTCACTGTCTCTCGGGACAAGCAGTTTTATCATTGCTTTGGCTGTGGCGCAAACGGGAATGCCATCTCGTTTCTAATGGAATATGACAAACTGGAGTTTGTTGATGCCATTGAAGAACTTGCTGGTCTGTATAATTTGGATATCCCCAGAGAGCAGGGCTTAGGAGGACCACAGCGTAGCTTTGAAGAAAAAAAATCTGATTATGATTTAATGCAGCAAACAGCTAATTTCTATCAGCACCAGCTAGCAAACCATAATAATGCTACTTCAGTTTTAAGCTACGTTAAAGGCCGAGGGCTATCAGAGCAAACGGTTCATAAATTTATGATCGGATACGCGCCATCAGAATGGGATGCCTTATTATCAAGGCTCGCGAAAACACCGGCCCACCGTCAGCAGCTGGTTGAACTAAAACTTGCCAGCGAAAAAACACCTGGTCGACAGTTTGACTTCTTCCGCGACCGGCTGATGTTTCCTATCCGAGATAAACGAGGCCGAGTTATCGCTTTTGGTGGCCGAGTTATGGGCCAAGATCAGGGGCCTAAATACTTAAACTCGCCTGAAACAAGAATCTTTCATAAAAGTTTTGAACTATATGGCTTTTATGAAGCCAAACAAGCACATAAATCCCTTGAGCAAGTGCTCATTGTCGAGGGCTATATGGATGTGGTTGCACTGTCAGAATATGGCATCGACTATGCGGTCGCAGCACTCGGTACCGCCACCACTATAGAGCATATGCAAACGCTTTTTCGTAATACTGATAAAGTAATTTGCTGCTATGATGGGGACAGAGCTGGAAGAGATGCTGCTTGGCGAGCACTTGAACATGCACTACCGAACTTAAAAGATGGAAAATCTTTAGGTTTTGTCTTTTTACCCGACGGAGAAGATCCAGATTCGCTGGTTCAAAAAGAGGGTAAAGAGCAGTTTGAACAAAGGTTAACAAGCGCCGATGACTACAGTAAAGTACTGTTCAGTCGTCTATCAGAACACTGTGATCTGACAACAGATGCAGGCAAAGCCAAACTTATGGCTGAAGCTATACCGCTCATTAATAAAATTCCCAGCGAATTTTATCAGGAGTCATTGTTAACCACACTGGCACGATTAATTGGCAGAACACGAGAGCAACTCAGTGCAAAATTGGCGACACCGAAAAAACAACATGCGATAGAACGTAAGTTTAAGGTGACACCAATGAGACGAGCTATAGGTCTATTATTGCAACACCCTAAATTAGCACAAAGTGTAGATTACTTACCTGAATTAGCACATATGCAATTGCCAGGAATGGCGCTGTTTCTAAGGTTGCAACATAGTTGCCTAGAAAACCAGCACTACACGACCGCACATATACTAGAGTCGTTTCGTGATACTCAAGACTACGAAGCACTCAAAAAGCTAGCTACTTGGCAACATAATATCCAAGAAGAAGCACTAGAAGACGAGTTTAAGCACACTTTTAAATTTATTGAAGATCAGTGTTTAAATCTGCGTTTAGAGACCTTACTTATTAAGGACAAAACAGAGGGCTTAAGTGGCGATGAACGACTGGAATGTGCGTTATTAACCCAAGCTTTAAGCACTCGTAGAACTGGCCAAAATTAAATTTTGGTGTTATAATGTTCTATTCACTGCGTCAACCAAAATAACGCTGTTTTTAGCTGGCGCCCGTTGTATAAACTTTATCAGAGTGGAAGCAAAAATCTCTATGGATCAATCTCCTCAGTCACAACTCAAACTTCTGATTCAGAAAGGTAAAGAGCAAGGTTACTTAACTTTTGCAGAAGTTAACGATCACCTTCCACAAGACATCATAGATTCGGATCAAGTAGAAGATATCATTAGCATGATCAATGATATGGGTATTCAGGTTTCTGAAGCAGCCCCTGATGCCGATGAGTTGATGATGCAAGAAACCACCACCGACGAGGATGCGGCAGAAGCAGCAGCAGCTGCGCTAGCAACGGTAGAAAAAGAAATCGGCAGAACAACAGATCCTGTTCGCATGTATATGCGTGAAATGGGTACCGTTGAGCTTCTGACTCGGGAAGGCGAAATTCTAATAGCAAAAAGAATTGAAGAAGGGATTAACCAAGTACAGATTTCTGTAGCTGAATACCCTGAAGCAATTACTTACTTGCTTGAACAGTGGGACAAATACGAAGCGGAAGAGATGCGCCTTAGCGACATCGTCACAGGCTTCTTTGATTCATTAGAAGACGATGAAGCGACAATTTCTGCAACGCATATCGGTTCAGAACTAAGTGAAGAAGACTTAGACGACGAAGACGATGAGTCTGAAGACGACGATGACTCTGACGAAGCCGATAATGGTCCAGATCCAGAGATTGCTCGTGAGCACTTCGAGGAACTACGTGCTTTATATACAAGCGCGCGTCAATGCTTTGAAGAAAAAGGTCGTAGTCACCCAGATTCGCAAGCAGCGATTAAAGAAATTGGTGAGCTATTTAGAAAGTTTAAGCTAGTACCTAAACAGTTTGACCGCATGGTAAATAACATGCGTGAAATGATGGATAAAGTACGTGTTCAAGAACGTATTATCATGAAACAAGCTGTTCAGATTGCAAAACTACCTAAGAAAACATTCGTTAAGCACTTTGCGAATAACGAAACAGATGTTGCTTGGATTGATGCTGAAATCGCTTCTGGTGAAAAGCATTCTGAAAAATTACGTCAAGTAAGGCCTGAAATCGATCGCTGTATCAACAAACTTAAAGCCATTGAAGAAAGTACTGGCCTGAGTGTTGAACGAATCAAAGACATCAATCGCCGTATGAGTATTGGTGAAGCGAAAGCTCGTCGCGCCAAGAAAGAAATGGTTGAAGCAAACTTACGACTCGTTATCTCAATCGCGAAAAAGTACACCAACCGTGGTCTACAGTTCTTAGATTTAATCCAAGAGGGTAATATCGGCTTGATGAAAGCGGTTGATAAGTTTGAATACCGTCGCGGTTATAAGTTCTCAACTTATGCAACTTGGTGGATCAGGCAGGCAATTACTCGTTCAATCGCAGACCAAGCGAGAACGATCCGTATCCCTGTGCATATGATTGAAACGATCAATAAACTAAATCGTATTTCTCGTCAGATGTTGCAGGAAATGGGTCGTGAACCAAGCCCTGAAGAGCTGGCTGAACGCATGATGATGCCGGAAGACAAGATCCGTAAGGTGTTGAAGATTGCCAAAGAGCCAATCTCAATGGAAACTCCAATTGGTGATGATGAAGATTCACATCTTGGTGACTTCATCGAAGATACCACGATTGAATCTCCGATTGATTCAGCAACGATGGAAAGTTTACGTGGTGCTACTAATGAGGTACTTGCAGGTCTTACTGCGAGGGAAGCAAAAGTACTACGCATGCGCTTTGGTATTGATATGAACACTGACCACACGTTAGAAGAAGTTGGTAAACAGTTTGACGTAACACGTGAGCGTATTCGTCAGATCGAAGCAAAAGCACTTCGTAAACTGAGGCACCCTTCTCGTTCAGATCTACTGAAAAGCTTCTTAGATGTAAAAGGCTAAGAGTAAAAATTACTGAAAGAAGGCCGCGTTATGCGGCCTTTTTATTTTGAACAATAACGAATGTATATCTGGTATACAGACTAAGCAAAAACGGTCTATCTAGCTGTTGTAAATTGTGATACTCACACTAAAACATTACCAAATACATTCTAAACCCGCATAGCAATGAATATTTACTAGGAACAACATTATGGCTTGGATCCAAATCCGAATTGATGCAAACAAAGAAACGGCAGATCAGATAAGTGATTTACTGATGGATATTGGTTGCCCTTCTGTGACTTTTATCGATAGCCAGAATAACCCTGTCTATGAGCCTAAGCCTGGCGAAGTCATCCTATGGCCTGAAACGACTGTCATCGGCCTTTTTGAAGCAACACATGATATGCAGTCTGTCGTTGATTATCTGACAGAGAATCTGCCTGCCATGCCTAATTATAAAATTGAGCAATTAGAAGACAAAGACTGGGAACGCGAGTGGATGGATAATTTCCACCCGATTAAGTTTGGTGAACGTTTGTGGATTTGTCCAAGTTGGCGTGACATTCCAGATCCGAATGCGGTCAATGTGTTACTTGACCCAGGCCTTGCATTTGGTACTGGTACACACGCGACTACATCACTTTGTTTAAAGTGGCTCGAAGCTCAGGATCTAAGTGGTAAAACAGTTGTGGACTTTGGCTGCGGCTCAGGCATCTTAGGTATCGCTGCCATTAAGCTGGGTGCAGAGCGCGTTATTGGGATCGACATTGACCCTCAGGCGCTTGTCGCGAGTAGAGACAATGCACAGCGCAATGGTGTTGCAGACAAACTAGAAGTGTATTTACCTGAAAATCAACCTGACTTCAAAGCCGACATCGTAGTTGCAAATATTCTCGCTCAACCACTAAGAGAGCTACACGAAATCATTCTTGGCTTCTTAAAACCAAAGGGGGCAATTGCCATGTCTGGAATACTTGAAGAGCAAGCTCAATCCGTTGCAAATGTTTACGCTCCTTATGTTGATTTAGACGCAATAAAGCAAGAGGGTGAATGGACCCGTGTAAGTGGAATTACAAAACAATAACAACTGTAACGCTCCAAATTTGGGTTAGTAATCTATTACGCGTAAAGCCTCCAATTAACAGGCTTTACGCTTTTTTTACAGCTCATGAAATAAATTAAAACTGTCACATAAAATAATTTTGTTTATTTTTAAAGCAATTTTTTCCCGCCTTCATATTGTTACCAAAAGTCAACCCAAAAAGTTCAAAAAAAAAGCACTTATGTTCAATTTATAGCCTTTGATTTTTGCAAAAAAAACCGTAAACTTAGCGCCCCTTGAAAAGAGGCAGATTGAGTAGCAGTGCGTATAGGCCCATATCAACTTGAGAACAATGTAATCGTCGCGCCAATGGCGGGGATCACTGACCGTCCATTTAGACAATTATGCCGACGTCTAGGTGCTGGACTGGCAGTGTCGGAGATGTTGTCTTCAAATCCTAAGGTATGGAAAACTGATAAATCAATGAACCGTATGGATCACTCTGGTGAGTCAGGTATACGTTCAGTGCAGATTGCAGGAGCTGATCCTGAACTCATGGCACAAGCGGCTCAATTTAATGTCCGAAATGGCGCGCAAATCATAGATATCAATATGGGTTGCCCAGCCAAGAAAGTGAACAAGAAACTCGCAGGTTCTGCACTCTTGCAGTATCCGGATTTGGTCGAGGAAATAGTACAAGCCGTGGTTGGCGCGGTTGAAGTACCTGTCACCTTGAAGATCCGTACAGGATGGGATCCGGATAACCGTAACGGGGTTGAAATTGCGAAAATAGCCGAACGCAATCGTATTGCATCACTGGCAGTGCACGGTAGAACGCGCGCTTGCATGTATAAAGGTGAAGCAGAATACGACACTATCAAAGCGATAAAGCAGTCGGTTTCTATACCTGTGGTAGCTAATGGTGACATAACGTCCCCAGAAAAAGCCAAGCAGGTTTTGGATTATACGGGCGCAGATGCCATCATGATTGGTCGAGCCGCTCAAGGTCGTCCTTGGATTTTCCGAGAGATAGACTATTATTTGCGAACTGGAAAACATCTACCTACCCCAGAAGTTTCTGAGGTGCGTAGTATTTTGATGGAGCATTTGCTAAACCTTCATCAGTTTTACGGTGAACCAATGGGTGCGCGCATCGCACGCAAACATGTGTCTTGGTATTTGCAGTCCCATGACCAAGAAGGTCAATTTAGGCGAGTATTCAATGCCCTTGAACAGCCACAAGAGCAAATCGAGGCATTAGAAAACTATTTTGAAACACTAGCAGCTAACTAAGAAAGAGACATAAAGATGTTCGAACAAAATGTGACTTCTCCTTTTATCACTAACGCTCATGTTCAGTCACAAGAGAAACCGCAACCATTACGCGATGCAGTTAAAAAAGCTGTCCACCACTATTTAAAGCAGTTAAATGGTCAAGACGTACAAGATGTTTACGAGCTAGTTTTATCAGAACTAGAAGCACCACTTCTTGAAGAAGTTATGACTTACACTCGTGGCAACCAAACTCGCGCTGCGATCTTACTAGGTATCAACCGTGGTACACTTCGTAAGAAACTTAAAAAATACGGCATGAACTAATCCGTAGTTTTTATTTCTCGAAAGTGCCTATCACAGGCGCTTTCGAACTCCACGTCATCACACTCCCCCAACGTCAAATTTCTTAATAACACACGTCTCCCTTTTTTAGTTACAAATTTCATTCATAGACACACTTAACGATAAAGTTCAGTTTTTCTCAACCTCGTTAACATGATTTCCATCGTTTTCTCATCCTAGTTGAGCTAAAATACAGCCTTTCTAAGCTAGCCCTTAACTAATCATTGAGGAAATCAAAACCATCATGGATATACATCGTCCTATTCGTCGCGCACTTTTAAGCGTGTCAGATAAAACCGGTATCGTTGAGTTCGCTCGTGCACTTGCAGAGTCAGGCGTTGAACTACTTTCTACAGGCGGTACTTGCAAACTCCTAGCCGAAAACGGCATTCAGGTAACGGAAGTATCTGACTACACAGGCCACCCAGAGATCATGGATGGTCGCGTGAAAACCCTCCACCCGAAAGTACACGGTGGTATCTTGGGGCGTCGTGGCCAAGATGAAAACGTTATGGCAGACAATAACATCTCTGCTATTGATATGGTTGTAGTTAACTTATACCCCTTTGCACAAACTGTTGCAAAAGCTGACTGTAGCCTTGAAGATGCAATCGAAAATATCGACATCGGCGGCCCGACAATGGTTCGCGCTGCAGCAAAAAATCACAAAGATGTAACGATTGTGGTTAATGCGAGTGACTATGACCGCGTACTTGCTGAAATAAAAGATAACGAGGGATCGACAACGTATAAAACACGTTTTGACCTAGCTATCGCGGCATACGAGCATACCGCACAATATGACGGCATGATCGCAAACTACTTTGGTAAGCTTGTTGCTGATTACACTGAAGAAGCGGCCGAAGAGACTAAGTTTCCACGCACTATCAATATGCAGTTCACTAAGAAGCAAGACATGCGCTATGGTGAGAATTCACACCAAGACGCAGCTTTCTATGTTGAAAACGATATTGAAGAAGCATCGGTTGCAACCGCTAAGCAACTTCAAGGTAAAGCCCTTTCATTCAACAATATAGCAGATACCGACGCTGCACTTGAATGTGTTAAGAGTTTTACAGCTCCTGCATGCGTTATTGTTAAGCACGCAAACCCATGTGGTGTTGCAGAAGATAAAGATATCTTAAGCGCCTATGACAGAGCATTCAAAACAGATCCTACATCTGCTTTCGGTGGTATCATTGCTTTTAACCGAGAGCTGGATGCGGCTACAGCTAAGGCGATTGTTGAGCGCCAGTTTGTTGAAGTGATCATTGCTCCAAGTATTTCAGCCGAAGCAGCTGAAATCGTTTCTGAGAAGAAAAATGTTCGCCTTCTTGAGTGTGGTCAGTGGGATGTAAAATCTACTGGCGTTGACATCAAACGCGTTAATGGTGGCGTACTTATCCAAGACCGCGATCAAGGCATGGTGACACTCGATGATTTAACTGTCGTGTCGAAGCGCCAACCAACTGAGCAAGAGTTGAAAGACCTATTGTTCTGCTGGAAAGTCGCTAAATTTGTAAAATCAAACGCGATTGTATACGCACGTGACGGCATGACCATCGGTGTAGGTGCTGGTCAAATGAGCCGCGTATACTCTGCAAAAATTGCCGGTATCAAAGCTGCTGACGAAAACCTTGAAGTAAAAGGTTCTGTCATGGCGTCAGATGCGTTCTTCCCTTTCCGAGACGGTATTGATGCGGCAGCAGAAGCCGGTATTACTGCGGTAATCCAGCCTGGTGGCTCAATGCGTGATGAAGAAGTCATTGCGGCGGCTGATGAAGCAGGCATGGCAATGGTATTCACTGGAATGCGCCATTTCCGCCATTAATCGAAAAGCGCGAGACGTTTAACGTTTCGCGCTTTTTGTTTGCACCAAATTCAAGTATTCTGGCCAAAAGACAATCACAATAACTTGAAGGAACTGAATAATGAAATTAGGTATTAAAGCTTTAATTACCGCGGGTATAGTAACTGCCATCGCTGGTTGTAGCAGTACTGGGGGCTCTGATAACTCAGCAGCAAACATTGCCAAAGCAGCGCAAAGTAGTGAAAGAGCAGAGAACAACCGAGCACGTGATAAATACCGCAATCCAGTCCAAACATTGGAGTTTTTTGGTCTTAAGCCGAATATGACAGTGGTAGAAATTTCTCCAGGCGGTGGTTGGTATACTGAAATACTGGCGCCAGCTATTAAAGGTCAAGGTACGCTATATGCCGCGCACTTCCCTGCAAGCTCTGAACGCGAGTATTTTAGAAATTCGCTTGCATCCTTTAAAGATAAAGTTTCTACCGACCCGCGCTTTAGCGAAGTGAAAGTCACTGAATTCTCAGCGGCCTCTCACCACGACGTAGCACCTGCTGGCTCTGCGGACATGGTTTTAACGTTCCGTAACGTACACAACTGGTATATGCGTCCAGGTGACGAAGGTGTTTTAAATTCGTTTAAAGCATTTCATAAAGCCCTAAAACCTGGTGGTATCTTGGGTGTAGTTGAGCACCGTTTACCAGAGCACCGCAATACTGAAGATCAAAAACGCTCAGGTTATATGAAGCAAAGCTATGTCATCGAAATGGCGAAAAAAGCGGGCTTTGAATTGGTAGCAAGCAGCGAAATCAATGCTAACCCACTAGATAGCGCAAACCACCCACGTGGTGTTTGGACGCTACCGCCTAGACTTGCGCTTGGAGACGAAAAGTCAGCGCAATACAAGGCAATTGGGGAAAGCGACCGTATGACTTTAAAGTTTAAAAAGATTTAATAGGAAACTTTGCCATGAATGTACTTGTCATTGGCAGCGGTGGCCGCGAACACGCACTCGCGTTCAAAGCCGCTCAAAACCCATCTGTAAAAACTGTATTTGTTGCACCTGGTAACGCAGGCACAGCACTTGAACCTAAGCTTGAGAATGTGGCTATTGGCGTTGAAGATTTAGACGCGTTGGTGGCATTTGCAAAAGAGCAAAAGGTTGAACTCACGATTGTAGGACCTGAAGCACCACTCGTTATTGGCGTTGTTGATCGTTTCCGTTCAGAAGGTTTAGCGATATTCGGCCCAACTCAAGCAGCTGCGCAGTTAGAAGGCTCTAAATCTTTCACGAAAGACTTTTTAGCTAGACATAACATTCCAACAGCAAGCTATCAAACATTTACTGAGATAGACCCTGCTATTGCATATGTTAAAGAACAAGGTGCACCAATTGTTGTTAAAGCAGATGGTTTAGCAGCAGGTAAAGGTGTAATCGTTGCGATGACAGAGGCTGAGGCCGAAGAAGCAATACGTGACATGCTTGCTGGTAATGCATTTGGTGATGCCGGCAGCCGTGTAGTAATTGAAGAGTTTCTTGAAGGTGAAGAAGCGTCTTTCATCGTGATGGTAGATGGTAAAAATGTACTACCATTCGCCACCAGCCAAGACCACAAACGTGCATACAATGGCGATCAAGGCCCTAATACTGGTGGTATGGGTGCATATTCACCTGCCCCTGTAGTTACAACGGAAATCCATAATCGCATTATGGATGAGGTGATTAATCCGACTGTTGAAGGTATGGCTGCTGAAGGCCACCCTTATACAGGTTTCCTATATGCCGGCTTAATGATCACAGCAGATGGTACACCAAAAGTTATTGAATATAACTGTCGTTTTGGTGATCCTGAAACGCAGCCTATTATGCTTCGTTTGCAGTCAGATCTAGTTTCATTAATTGAAGCTGCAAACAGACAAGAGCTTGACCAAACAGACATTCAGTTTGATCCAAGAGCAGCAGTAGGCGTTGTGCTAGCAGCTAAAGGCTACCCAGCAAGCTATCCAAAAGGTGATGCAATTTCAGGTCTTCAAGTAGAATACTCTGAAGGCGAAAAAGTATTCCATGCGGGAACTAAGCAACAGGGTAACGACGTTGTAACTGCGGGTGGACGTGTTTTATGTGCAACAGCACTTGGCCATTCGGTGACTGAGGCTCAAAAACGCGCTTATGCATTGGTCAAAGACATTCATTGGGATGGCGTTGAATATCGTACAGATATTGCCTACCGTGCGATTGCTAGAGAGCAATAGCCTCTGAGCATGGTAAAAAAGCGGCTGCACATCAGCCGCTTTTTTATTGCCAAGCAATAAGTATTGAATAAAAATAAAAACTAATATCAATTTCAAACAATTGAAATATATATGTTTTTTGCTTTTATCATTGGTATTTTGCATCTGACTTGCTAGGATCTCCTTTTGATTCATCTTTAGGGGCGTAAAGATGCAAGGTACTTTGAAAAAACTCAAAGCTACACTCACAAACCCAATTCAGTACCAATTGCCAATTGGCGATGAGCTCGTTAACCTTAACGAGTATTTTGGTCGCGAAATTACACTAACCTTTAGCGGCAATATTTATTGTTGTAGCTGCGGTAAGAAAACCAAAAAAAGCTACTCTCAGGGTCATTGCTTCGTCTGTATGAAAAAGCTAGCAAGCTGCGATATGTGCATCATGAAACCTGAAACATGCCACTTTGATCAAGGCACGTGTCGAGAACCAGAATGGGGAGAAGCCAACTGTATGATCCCCCATTATGTCTATTTAGCCAACACATCAGGTTTAAAAGTCGGGATCACTCGACACACGCAAATTCCAACACGTTGGATAGATCAAGGAGCAACCCAAGCGCTACCTATTTTCAAGGTTCAGACACGTTTGCAGTCAGGCCTTGTTGAAGTCGCGCTGGCAGAATATATTGCTGACAAAACCAATTGGCGCAATATGCTTAAAGGAATAAACCCCGAGTTGGATCTAAAGGAAAGTGCGCAAGTCTTGATCCCGAAAATCCAAGAGAAGTTAGATGAATTGGCGCAACTGTTTGGGGCCACAGCGATTGAGAGATTAGACGAAGATGTCGTGGACCTCACTTTCCCTGTGAATGACTATCCTACAAAAATAAGTTCTTTTAACTTTGATAAAGAACCCACGGTAACCGGGGTTTTAAAAGGGATAAAAGGCCAATATCTTATTTTTGAACATGGTGTAATTAATATCCGTAAATTCACCTCTTATGAGGTCAGTTTTTCGGCCTGATAAAACCCGATCCAAGCCGCTTTTGAAAGCGGCTTACAGTACAAATACCCTTGCATAGCGTGACAACCTAACTTTTGTAAAAACTGCATTTGCTCTATCTTTTCAACGCCCTCTGCGACCACATGCAATTTGAGAGCTTTGGCCATCGCAACAATCGCACTGACGACCTCACTGTTACCGTACTCATCAGGAATCTTGGCGATAAAACTGGGGTCAATTTTAAGAATGTCGATCGGTAGTTTAGTAAGATAACTCAATGCCGAATATCCGGTGCCAAAATCGTCTAACGCGATACTCACCCCCAGCTTTTTTAAATCACCCAATACCGTTTTCGCTTTTTGAAAGTTGCCGACAAAACAGCTTTCAGTGAGCTCTAACTCAATTTGATTTCCTGTTACACCGTACTTATCGAGCGCGGAATTTAACGTATTGACTAAGTCCCCTTGTGTAAGGTGCTGCGCAGAAACATTAATGGCTAACCGGCGCACTTCACACCCTTGTTGAGACCAAATGGCCAGTTGTGCACACGCGCGATCAATCACCCACTCATCCAGTTTAACGATTAATCCCAGCTCCTCGGCCAAAGGAATAAACTGCCCTGGCGAAATCATCCCTAAATTAGGATCTTGCCATCGTAATAAACATTCCAAACTCATAATACGGCCACTAGCTAAGCACTTTAAAGGCTGGAAGTACAATTCAAATTCACCATTTTCAAGCGCACTTTGAAAACGACTCTGCATCGATAGCCGCTCCAATGAGCGCGCATTCATCGAGGCTTTATACATTTGGAAAGAGTTTCGCCCCAGCTCTTTTGAACGATACATGGCGACATCAGCATGCTTGAGTAGGCTTTCGCTGTCCAATCCATCCTCTGGGTACATTGAGGCGCCCAGTGACGCTGTCGCTGCAACTGAGATTTCTCCTAAGTTGAAGGACTTATTAAATTTCAATAGGAGTTTGTCAGCAAAGGAGAGTACGCTCTCAACGTCGTGAACTTCGGTAAGAAGCACGACAAATTCATCTCCACCCAAGCGTGCTAAGGTATCGCCCTCTTTAAGTATTGACTTGATACGTTCACTCACCTGAATAAGTAGCTTATCGCCTGCACTATGGCCCAAGGTATCATTTACTTCTTTAAAACGGTCCAAATCAATAAACATGATACTAATTTTGTGGTTATCACGATGCGCTGAAGCTAGCGCCATAGCCAGCCGATCGTAAAACAGGCGCCTGTTTGGCAACCCCGTCAATTCATCAAAATAGGCCAGACGCGCTATTTTTTCTTCCGCATTTTTACGTTCGGTAATATCACTGAAAATAGCCGCGTAGAGCACTTCATCACTGTAGGGCTCATTGATTTCAATGATGGTTAACCACTCGACGTAAATTTGGCCGCTTTTCTTTTTGTTACAAATTTCACCTTGCCATACGCCTTTGGCTCTTAGCTCAGCCCACATCGTGTCGTAGTATGGCTTTTCATGTAGCCCCGAACTTAAAATGCTGGGTTTTTTCCCTATAACTTCATAATCCTGATACCCTGTTAATGCACTAAAAGCAGGATTTATTTGGATTATCTCGCCACTGCTTCGCGTGATCATAATGCCATCCAATGACGCGTCTATTATTCTATTGGCAAGGTATAAATTCTTTTCTGACTTTCTGAGCGCAATATCCCGTTGCGCCAGCACATTTTCCAACTCGCTACAGTAGGCTGTCTCAATTTCTGTGAGTACATTCTTTAAGGCTAATAAGCCAACAACTTGTTGGGATTTTGACTCCCGCACCACTAAATGCCGAATCGATTTAGCAGTCATTTTCCTGTAAGCATCAAACAGGCTCTCATCAGGAGTCATAGACAACATGGGATAACTGGCTAATTGCCAGCACGGCATTTGCCATTGTGGCTGCAAAATCGCGTACGCTACGTCCCTTTGCGTAATAATGCCATATTCATTAAGTTGCTGATGGTAAACCAACACGGCTGTTGCCCCTTCGGTGCGCATGACCTCGATGGCTTCGCTAATACACTGTTCACTATCCAGTATTTTGACGCTAGTATCATAGTGATCAGCAATGGGGCGAAAATGTAAGTAGTGATCTAAGCCTTGGTTTCTGACAATATCAGATAAAGACACCACACCAATTGGCTTGAAATTTACATCTTTGACTAATAAGTGCCGAATGCCCAACTGGTGGAGCTTAACAGTGGCTTCACTGAGCGTTTTATCAACCAAGATATCATGCACAGGCGATGTCATGACCTGACCAATGGGCAACTCCATGATGCGAACATTTTTTATATCCAATTTGACGCAATCTGACTCAGTCCAAATACCAACTATTTCTTCGTTGTTTTTGACAAAAATGGAACTAATACTATGTTTTTGCATGATACAGAGTGCATCATGTAAGCTGGTCGAATAGTCACATGACAGTAAATTAGTCGAAAACACGTCTTTTATTTTCAGCTGACGTGAATCACCCATCATAAGCACTTTCCTCGCAATTACACTACCAACTTGAGTATACTTTGCCACCTAGTGCTGACTTTGACTGAGAACAAATTATGTTGATTAAATCGTACCCATTAGTGCTTATATTCGACCAAAGTATAGAGTACGTTGAAAGCGCTCAAACTCTGCAAGATAGTTTGTTCTACCTTTCAGAAAAGCAATTAAAAACAGCGATATATATCGATTCAAATGAAGAGGTTTACGACTTAAGTGGCCACCGTAAAAATGCACCAAGCCATTCAGTTTTAACGACATTAGTGCAACAAAAGCTTGTTTCAGAAGGACAATGCTGTACCGCCAAAATCCAAATAACCCAGTTACACCAACTATTTAGTTTGTTAAAGGAGTTTAGCTAAAACTCAGCCAGTGTACGCAAGTGAGTCTCAACACTACGACCTAGGGATGATAGGTCGTAGCCACCTTCTAGGCATGAAATAATGCCCAAACAGTTTAATTCCTGACTCAGTTTAGCAACTTCTTTAGTAAACCAAGCATAATCACTCTCGACAAACTTAAGCCCGCCCATGTCATCCTCTAAGTGCGCATCAAATCCCGCACTGATAAAAATAAGTTCAGGTTTAAATGCCTTAATTAAAGGTGACCACTGCTGAGAGAAAAGCGCTTTTAAATCATTCCCATCACTCGCAACAGGGAGCGGAGAGTTTACAACTGTTTCCGTATTTTCAATTTCACTATTCGGATAAAAAGGGTATTGGAACAAAGAACAAAATAAGATATCTGAGTTATCCTTAACAATTGCTTGCGTACCATCACCGTGATGCACATCGATGTCTAACACCGCTATCCGTTGAACTCCCTGCTGCTTAGCATACGCAACGGCGATGGCCACATTGTTAAACACGCAAAACCCTGCAGATTTATTTTGACTTGCGTGATGCCCAGGCGGGCGAACCGAGCAAAAAGCCGCATCAAGGCGTCCAGCTAACACTTCATCCACAGCCAAAATACCAGCCCCCACCGCCCGTTCAATTGCCTTAAAAGAGTCTTTACACAGCGCAGTATCACCATCTAACTCCGCTATCCCCTCTTCAGGAACTGTATTAATAACTTGTCTGACATGTTCACTGTCATGCACCAAAGAAAAATGTGCCACGTCAGCCTTAGGGGCACTCAAATGAGTTAATGCGATATCCAACCCTGATGCCAGTATGCGATCTGAAATCGCATCCAGTCGCTGAGGGCACTCTGGATGTTCAGCGTGCGTCTTATGCTTTCGACAAAATGGATGGCTAATGATTGCTGTACGCATAACAATTCCTTGAGAGAGACTCGCTCAAGTGTATCAAAGTTTACTATTGCGAGCCTTGAGACTTTGGTTCTATTCCTTTTACCTACTCTGTAGGCTTGGGAAACGCTTTTAGGTTTAAATCATGAAAATCAAAACTGAAATCTGTAATTTCAGGATTAACCCATTCCATTTCAGCACTTTCTACGTGGTTTTTATCATTTAAGTTAAAATGAATATATGCATCGGCTTCAAGCAGTTTCTCATCCCACTTCACGACAAAACTGTGACCATCATGGTGATGTAGAGAACCTTTTAACAATCCAGTGTGGGTAAAGTCGATGCGTAATTCACCCGCTATTTTTTCCACGATCACATCACCGTACCAAGCACTGCGTAGCGTACCTGTATAGTGTTCATCTGAGAGGCCCTGTTTCTTTCTCTTTGGTGTCACAGGTCCAAGCTTGCTGTATTTTTCGTTTCGACTTTCGTGGTAAGTTTTAGCACTGTCAGCAACCCAATCACGAGGCGCTAGATCCAATGCTTGCTCAAACACTTCGTTCGCAATGGCTCTCAGTGCAGGGTAAGCCTGCTGATTAGATAGCAACACAATTCCAACCCCCTTTTCGGGGATCATTGCTACTTGAGAGCCCATTCCAAGAATGCCGCCCATATGACCTACTTTTTTATAGCCAAAGTAACTTTCCAATGACCAACCTAGACCGTACCCTTTAAAATGTTGTCTAAAATCCTTTAGAGCTTGCTCTTTGGGTACACGCATAATATGAGGATGCCACATGTTGCTCTGCGACTGTGAGCTGAACAACACCGCTCCCGACGGCGTGGTACCAGCACTCATTTGTGTTTGCATCCACTTAGTCATATCAGCCACGTTAGACGCGATTGATCCTGCTCCTCGAAAATCCTCAAGGTAGTCACCGATGAACTCCTCCAATTGGCCTTGATATTCAATGGTACCCGTCGCAAAGTTTAAATTAGCATGGGGTATTCGAGAAAACGCAGCATAGGAGCCATCCATTCCCACTTTAGGAAAAATATGTTGCTCTACAAAATCGTGCCAGCTAATACCACTGACTCGGCTCACGACTTCACCTGCAACAACAAACATTAGGTTGTTATAATGGTATTCATTGCGAAATTGTGAAACCGGCTTTAAGTACTTCAGCCCTTTTAAAATATCCTCAATAGATTTATCAGTGTCTGGCCAAATCATTAAATCCCCAGCCCCCAGACCAAGGCCCCCCCGATGACTCAGTAAATCCCGTATCGTCATTTGTTCAGTGAGCACTTTGCTATAGAGCTCAAACTCAGGCAAATGCTTCACTACGGGATCATCCCAATTCAATTTGCCTTGCTCAACTAACATGGCTAACGCTGCCGCCGTAAATGCTTTGCTATTGGACGCAATACCAAACAAAGTATGCTCATCCACACGCGCTTCTTTTCCATAGCTTCTAACGCCAAACCCTTTTGCCATTACCAATTTTCCATCATTGACAATACCAACCGCAAGTCCTGGTATCGAAAAGCGCTCCATAGCCTGATCAACTGACTTTTCTACTGCTTCTAACTGAGTGTTTGTAAGTGCGAATGAATTGCTGCTCATCAGTAATACTGAACTGACAAAAAGGGCTTTGCGCCAAAGAGTGTGCTTCATTTCCATATTGCCTTGTTATTTATATATCTCTAATTCCAATTGTTCCCGCTTAACGTCGGGATCTTGCATGCTAGTTTGGTGATTAATAGTATCTATGTAGCTTGAAGGAAAGCTGTGCTCTCTCGCACCATTGAGTACATGTTGTTTGTACCAACTAAATGGAAGTCGGTCAGTGTGAAACGTATTGGCAATGTAACAATGCGCTTCTAACACTTCGCCGTTGACAAGCCTTACCAGCTTCGACACCCGGTTGTACCGCGTTCCCTCAATTAAATCCAATGTGCTTAATTCTTCTGACGACAGCGTGTAAATCACACCTAACACCCGGCTGAATTCTGCCTCAGTACGTGTAATATCACATTTTGCCGACCCATCCTTACTCAACATATTAAAGGTTAATTCATGCCCTTTCAGCTCAGCAACGCCTAAGCACTGTGCGTGCGGCAATCGTTTGAACAAACGTTTCGAGGACAAGTTAGACCCGTAAGCGAAGTAGTAATGTAACATAGTATTCATGAGTAGACCCTAAACCACTACTCTTAGGGCCAACAATATCAATATCACTCCGATTCCTCGGTCAAACCAGTGTCCTGCACGATGAAAGAAATGCCGAACTGAAGTTCTGGATAAAATAACCGAGAGAATTGAGAACCAGATCCACGTAGCTAAAGCCATGTAGACACCATAAAAAATTTGTACCTGCTGCGGGGTTTCAGGGTCAATCATCAGTGTAAACAATGATAAGAAAAACAACGTTGCTTTTGGATTAAGCGCATTAACTAAAAAGCCTCTTTGCAACGCCTTCCAATTAGACTCTGAGACTCGTTGTTCATGTGCATCTTTTTGCCCTTGAGCCGGTTTAGCCGAACGTAACGCCTGTATGCCCATATACGCCAAATACGCACCAGCAAGATACTTGAACACATTGAATAGTTCAGGAGATTGAGATAGCACAAGCGCAACACCAAGTAGGCAGTAACTAACATGCACAAAAATGCCAAGCCCAACACCTGCGCTAGTGAACAACGCGTTTTTTCGGCCTTGCTGTACACTCTGCTTTAACACTATCGCAAAATCTGGACCTGGGCTTGCGACGGCGAAGAAATGCGCCAATGCAATAATTATGAACTCATCTAGGTACTCAAGCACGGCTACGCTCCTCTAGTGCCAACAAGAGCGGATCTGGGCTCGTTTGCAAAATCTGCTTTAACTGCTTTTCAGCCTTTTTATACATACTTTTTAAGTGAGGCTTTAAATGCTTACCGCCTTGGCTATTGGGCTTAAAGTGACACACAAGGGCATGTAAAAATACACTCTCCTGTTCACTTAATGCTGCTTGACGATTAGCATAAGGGTTATAACAAGAGCCACACCCCCCTCTAAAATGATATGCGGTATTGCACAGCATTGTGCCAAATCCCATAAAAATGGCCACCACATCCGCTGCAACAGCTAAGTTTTGCTGCCCGCCCGGTGGTAATTTACCTACATGATGGATAAGCATTAAGGCCATACTGCCAGCCATGCTTGCCACTAAGTCTTGAGGTTGGTTGATTTGATTCGGGTTATAAGACACAGAAACTGCCTGAAGCGGAGCTTGAATAAGCTCAACATTTTCCCCTCTCAGGCCATTTTCAAAAGAAAAATGGGGAAATGTTTGCTGCATGGACATCAACTGAGGTGGCGTCAATTGAATCGGCCATTGTGTTAGACCGGCATAACTTCTTACACGCTCAAAAACCGAGCTAGCCATCTCTTCAACACTGGTTACTCGGTCAGGGAAAAACTGCTCTGTAGGTTGCACTATTGGTGTATTTTGTAAGAAATAATCGCTGTCGAAATGCTCAGCTGCCCACAAAAACAAATCTAGAATAGATTGAGATTCAGACTCTTCTAATAGTGGCTTTGACTTAAAAATAGATAACATATTCAATCCAACACGACCTCTTAGATAAACAGCAACACCTTATCAAGGAGCCTTCATTTGAAGCAAGCTGCCTGACTGATTAAATGAATTAAAAGCAGTGTAACATTATTTAACTTTTAATCATCGGTTTAGCTATTTTTGCTGTGTTGGCTTTCCATCAGAACCCCTTTATTATATAGCTCTATAAAACAATACGCTGTACTTACCATGCCACATATCATCATTGAACATTCCAAGACGCTTGATGTCTGCTTGTCTAAGCTCCTGAACTCTGTCCATCAGAGTGTCGCAGACTCAAAGCTATTTGACATAACCACAATTAAAACCAGACTTATAGAGTACCAAGCCTGTTTGCTTGGCGATGGCAAAGAAGACTTTGTCCATGTTCAAATACATTTGTTAGAGGGGCGGACTCAGTCGCAAAAACAAATGCTGAGCGAACGGGTGTTATCTGAACTGCAGCACATTTTGTCCGATAGTGTCAGTTTAAGCGTTCACCCTTACGATTTAGATCCGACTATTTATCGAAAAAATTAAATAATTTATAACCAATACTTTTTTATAATAGATTACCTGAGAACTACCATGAAATTCCCATGCCGTTTAGACAAGTTTGTAAGTAATATTGGTGAGCTACCACGCACCAAAGTAAAGTCATTAATTAAAAAAGGCAATGTCACTGTAAACGGTCTTGTGTGTAAAAGAAATGAACTGCAAATCGCGACGACCGATGAAATAAAGATAAACGATAAAACATTGAAATATTTAGGTAAAAGATATTTCATGTTGCACAAACCTCAAGGCTACGTATGCGCTAATCAGGACGACTTACACCCCACTGTTTTTGATCTTTTAGATGAACCTAACTTAAAAGATTTTCATATTGCAGGCCGGCTAGACATTGACACAACTGGTTTAGTTCTTATCACCAATGACGGCGATTGGTCACATCAAATCACCTCGCCTAAGAAACAAAAATTCAAGACTTACCTTGTTGAAACGAAAGAAATAATCACAGAAGAAGCGCTACAAAAATTGCGTGATGGTGTGGCTTTACACAACGAAAAGCAGCTCACTCGACCGGCTCAAGCTGAAGCCTTAGATAAGTATGCGTTGAGGCTGTCGATCTGTGAAGGGAAATACCACCAAGTAAAGCGTATGCTTGCAGCAGTTGACAATCATGTTGTTGAATTGCATAGAGAAAAAGTAGGAGGTATTGCGTTAGATGGCGACCTGTCTGCTGGTCAGTATCGACCACTCACAGAGCAGGAAATAAGCATAATCAATGCAATGTAATGGGGGGAAAAGTCGTCATATGAGGAAAAATCATCTAATTTTTATTCATATACAGTAATAGGCTACTTACATACTCCGCTTAAACATGATAAATCATAAAAGTGGAGTTCCATAATCAATTAACTAGATCTCTGTTAAGGTGCAAATTGTGTTTTCGACCCTGACTTTAAGACTAAAAATAATCCTATTTGCAGCAGCCATTTTTATCGCTCTTATTTTGGTTGCTGTATTGGGACTACAGTCACTGCGCCATGCCAGTGAAACAGATAATATAGCCCGAATTAATCAACTTATGAAAAGCACGGTTAATATTGTTGAACAATTCGAGCAATTTGTACAATCTGGGGAGCTTTCAGAGCAAGAAGCTAAGCGACTTGCAGCCAAGATTCTACGAGAAAATAAATACCACGACTCCGAGTACGTATATGTCGTCGACAGTAACCTCGATTTTGTTGCTGCACCGCACGACCCGCAACTACATGGCACCAGCTTCAATGATTTCAAAGATGCCAATGGCAACAGCATTGGACGTCTGGTTGAACGACAAGTTGGTAATAGGACCAATCAAATTATTACCTATCATTGGACTTCAGAACGAAATGGTGAAGTTGTCGATCTCACTTCTGTCGTACAGAAAACGCCTGACTTTGGCTGGTATGTCGGCACGGGGATCAGTTACAAAGAAGTCGATGCTCGATATTGGGAGACGGCAAGTTGGCTCCTGTCTTTGTCTCTTATTATCGCCGTCGCCCTCACATTCGCGATTGCAAGATATGGCCTATCTCTATCAAATAAATTAGGTGCGGAGCTCAATGACGTACTTGCGATTGTGAGACAGGTGTCTCAGGGCAATTTGACCTCTCTAATAGATACTTCAACTGCAAAGGACTACAGTATTATGGCTGCAATGCGCTATATGCAAGATGGCCTTAAAGGCGTTGTCGGCGGTCTGATGACTGTCAGTGATACCTTAAAAGAACAAAGCTATGATGGCGAAGCGCGCTCAACTGAGTTGGAAAACTTAACCCTAAGCTTGAGTGAAGAAACACAAATGGTCGCTTCAGCGATTACAGAGTTAACAGCATCAGCACAAACGGTTGTTGAACATGCTGAACAAGCTGCTTTTTCAGTGCAAGAGGCAGAGAACCAAGGCCAAAATGCAGACCGCTTAACTAGTGATGCTTCGGAAGCGATTGCCTTGCTTGAACAGCAAATAGACAGTGCAGGGAATAACATTCAGGCACTCGATGAAGAAGTAAACAATATTGCTAATGTTCTGAGTGTCATCCAAAGTATTGCTGAGCAGACAAACTTGTTGGCTCTCAATGCAGCGATTGAAGCTGCGCGTGCGGGAGAGCAAGGGCGCGGATTCGCAGTGGTCGCAGATGAAGTGCGTCAGCTTGCTCAGCGAACTCAATCAAGCACTGAGGAGATTCATACCATGATAGGTAACTTGCAATCAGCCACGCAAGAAGCAAAATCTTCAGTGTCTTTGAGTATTGCTACCAGTGAGAAAACGGTCACCATGTCTAGCGAAGCCAGTGAAGCCCTTCGAAGTGTTGCAAGTTCACTTAGTGCTATTTCTCAAATGAGTGACCAGATTGCTTTAGCAGCTAAAGAGCAACTAGCCGCTGGTGAAGATACAGCGCAAAGGGTTGTGACGATTTCAGATACCGCGTCTCAAACAGCTAACGTATCACAGCAAGCACATACCGCGACCGACAGTATCAAGGCCCTAGCGACTCAATTAGAGTCTGAAATGGCTAAATTTAAGCTTTAATATCACTGTATTACCAAACATTGCGTTACCCAAAAAAATAGGATTTAGGCTCCCCTGTTTTTTTGGGTAATTTTTTTCACAAATTGGCCTGAATTTAGCATCTTATTTTTTTGTAAAAAAATGTTTAACTCCAAATTATTTGGTGTTAAATTCATTGAGTCACCCGCATAAATACAGACTTTAAGTACTACCAAAAATAGATATTTTGGTTCTTTATGACTACTGTTTTGGTGACGTTTCTTCACTGGTTAAGCAGTAAGGCTTCGCGTTGTGCCTATTGCCATTGGAAACTAAAGAATGTTCAACATTCAATAGCTGACTAGACAACAATGAAATAAGGATGATCACTATGAAGATGATTGCTAAGAAACAATGCCGTTTAATTTTAGGCGGCTCTGGTTTATTAGGTCCAGCAGACCCTTTTTCAAATGACTGCGGTCTCCAGAGGAATAAGCGTAAGCACACTAAACCCGTTGTTAAGCCTTAACAGCGTAAACCCTTTTGTTTATTTCTCAGTAAAGTATTATTTATGGCAAAACAGTTTGCATTCAAAGATTTACTACTACCTTATGTCGTAATGGTAGTAGTGATCTTTATTATCCAAGACGCGACGTACTTCTTTTTTCTCGCGTATATTTCTATCGTATCTCTCGTATTTTTAATTGGGCATCGACTCAGAGACGTTAATATATGTTCAATCTCCTTCTTAGCAATGATGCCTGTTTTATTTGAAAATATTATATTCACCACCGGCCTTATTAGCCTAGTATCTGAACCCGGTGACCGGCTCATTCAAAATAGTCTGATTTATGGTATCCACTTGGTCAAAGAGCTGATGATATTAGTGCCACTGACCTATAGAGTCGAAATATCCAAAAAACTCTTCCCAAAACATAAAATCAGATACACCTTTGCGGACAGTATCTTGCCTTGGTTATGTCTTATCAGTGCAGCGATCAGCTTTTTCGCACTGATTGAAAACTACATGCGTAACGGAAAAGGGTATGATATCACCTTCTTCTACTATGCTTTTGATGTTACAGGCTACCTGAATTACTCCATGTTTTGCGGCGTATTGGTCGTCCTTACTTTCCTTAGTTACAAAGAGGCATATGATTTTAAAGCCCCTTCAATTAGGCGCACAAAATAACATTAATAGAAAGGGTTGTTCAGTGGCAACATATGGCTACTGGACAACACTTCAATATCAAAGTAACGGGAAAGTAAGGCATGATACGCGCCGCTTTCCTTCATCTTTTTAAGCCCGCTCTCTAATTTAGTTGCCAATTCAGGATGGCCTCTATTCACAAAAAAGTAGAATCGTGCGGGGTAAGATAAGTAATAGTCAGGCACAATCATCAAAGCGGGGTTGTTTTGACTATTTAGTTCCGATTGCGCTTCAACAATAGAGCGCGGGAAATAGTCCGCTTTTTTAGCAAGCACCATGTCAAACATAGCTTGATAGTTGGCGATTGGTTTTACATTAAGGCCGTTACTAGCAAGGATTTTAGTGTCTGGCCAATCGTGCCCTTGAACAGCTGTAAAGCGACGTAGCTGTTCTAGCTCTGTAACCGATTTAAAACGCTCGTAATGGGCTTTATGAATGATTAGCACACGCTTGCCAATCAGCCCGTCAAATAACGGAAACTTGACTGCAATAGCGAGTTTTTCTCGGGCTGGGCTAGTCATGCTCCAGTGCAAATCAACACGCCCTTTACTAAGCGCCATTAAAGTGCGCTGTTGATGCGGGTGGACTTTTACATGTTCAATATTGACGTCGTACTCTGCTGCCTGCAAAGCCTGCTGGAGTAACTCGTACAAAAATAAGTCGCGGTCATAAAGCGGCCTCTGCTCTTTGGCCACATAAATAACTGGTTTACTATCGACAGCGAATGCACCCCAAGTGAAGACAATCAAACAAACAGACATAAATATCTTCATCATGATAGCGACTCCCTAAAGCCCCGTGGACATGCTAGTTGCAGTGTTATAAATCAATATATACAAACTTTCAAAGAATTTCTCTTCGCCTTAAGTATATATATTTCCCAATTTATATTCGTAAAGCAATAAGATTTCATTCGGTGGCAAGAACAGCATTTAATCAGAGAAATTTATCTCCCTAAATGCTGCTTCTTTGCATACCACTCAGCTAAGGAAGGTTTGCTGCTGCTTCTAGCCTTACCATCGGCGCACTCGGTTTACGTCGATTGCATACAAATAAGTAGCTATTTCGATAACGCTTTGCTTCTTTTTTAGCGTCAGTTGCCAATGCGGCTACTTGATGACTGTTATGGCAAGAGTGTACATCAGGACTAACTAACCCTATTGATAGCGTCAGTAGCGGGACAAACTGCTTTTGCCCTTCACGATTCGTAGCCCAATAGCCACCAGCCGCAACATGTTCAGGCGTAAACAGCGACTTTGAACGCGCCTCAAACAGTTCGATGATCTGATGGCAAAGAGACTCTGCATCGGCGCCATCGAACACCACCATAAAGTCATCACCGCCAATATGACCCACAAAACACTGACTCTGCTTACAGACTTCCAAGGTGACATCGGCCAGCAATTTAATCACACTGTCACCACTTGCATAGCCATATAAATCGTTAAACTGTTTAAAGTGGTTTAGATCTATGTAGCCTAGAGAGAATTCATGCTTGGCTTTCAAGCGCTGTTCTATCGCTTCATTTATAGCAACGTTGCCTGGCAACATCGTAAGAGGATTAGCATGTTGCGCATGGCGAATCTTCTCTTCGGTAATATGTTTTAAAATGTCTCTAAGCGGTGCGAGCCCCAGATACTCGCCCTCTTTTGTAATAACAATGTGCCGCCTGATATCAAACTCATTTTCAGTGATCATTTGACTCACATAGTCGAGTTTTTGTTGCTCATCAACAATAAGTGGCTGCTTATCCATTAACTTCACCACTGATTTCTTATCAAATAGTGCATGGCCGTATGGTGAAGCGAATACTTCAGTGAGCTGATCTCGGTGTAACAGACCTACGGGCTGCCTGTTATCATTTAGCACTGCAATGCTCATCAGCTGTTTGTTCTGCTCGAACCGTCTGTGGGCATCTAAGCACTGTGTATTGGTATGTATTGCCGTTACATCCATCGCTAACCAGCCTATTGCCATAGATTGCTCAAACTGGCTCGTTGGAGATGTCGCTTGGCTTAGCTGAGTGGGTTTGTCGTGTATGTTGTTAATGACATTATTAGGCTGACAACTTGGCTTCGCGAGTAAAAAGCCCTGAGCATTTACGATCCCGAGCTTTTTGAGTAAGCGAAGCTCTTCTTCTCGTTCGATCCCCTCTGCAATCACCGCTGTATTGGTCGCCTTAGCAAGATCAATGATAGACTTTAGGAATTCACGCTTAACAATACTTTGATCGCAATAATCTATAAAGTAGCGGTCCACTTTAACAAAGTCGGGGCATAGTTCAGACCACTGCTTAAGTCCAGAATACCCAGCACCTAAGTCGTCTATCGCAATCTTAAAGCCAAGCTGGCGATAGTGAGAGATAGTCTTCAAAAGTAAAAAACCATCATCCACTTTATCTTGCTCTGTGACTTCAATTACGACCCGGTTACAGTTTAGACCAGCCTCTTCAATGAGGTGCAGCGTTTCCCCTTTAGGATGATGAGGATCAAGCAAGGCCTTAGGGCTCACGTTGAGAAATAATTTACCGGGCAAATTAAGCCGAGCAAACTGTTCTATCGCTTTTTTACGGCACAGCAATTCAAGTTCAGAAAGTCGGTCATACTTACTGGCTGCTGCAAACATCTTATCTGGCTGAACAAGGTCGTTATCTAAACTACCCCGGCTTAAAGCCTCAAAACCAAGGATCTTTTCTTTTGCAAGATCAAAAATAGGTTGAAACATTGGATACACAGCATCGTTGCTGAGAATGTCATCCAACATGGATTTTATAGGATCCACAGGTACAGCCAATCAAATTAAAGTGTTCAATAATCAGCCAAATTATCAAGGATTTATGACAATTAGATTGCAATCAGATGGAATTTACCAATTATGGGAATGAAAAATATGCATGGTCACTTAAAAAAGTGGTGAAAACATGGAGGCAAAGTGAGAGCAATGCCCTCACCTTAAGCGTTTAATTTAACGCTCTTTCAACTTGGTCGAAATGGGCGATAACTTCAACAATTTCTAGCTCAGCATCTTGGTACTGTGCATTTTCAGTAAAACCTAACTTTGCAATTGCCTGTACTGTAGCAGGGTGCACTAATAAGTCTTTCGCGTGATAACAAACAGGATCGCTATACTTTGGCAGCTTGCCATCTTCATGGTAACCACTTTCAATCTCTTCTAGTGGCAAAGATGGGATCAAGTCGGCTGCTTTATCTAGCGCATCTAAATAGTCCTTACATTGAGGGTACTTAGTGACGAAATCAGAAAGTACGCTACGTGAAGTTGCAACCAAGTTTGCAGACTCTTTCTCAAGTTCAGATGCGGATTTTTGCTCTCTGATATTCGCTAAAAGGGCTTTTGCCTTCGTTTTATACTGGCTTAATGCATTCTCGGTAACTGGTGCTTTTTTCTCTGGCTGAGTAGTTTGCGCGCTTTCTTTTTCTGAACATGCAAAAAGTGCCAAAGCAGCACATGCAATTCCTAGCTGTTTATACATACTATCCTCAAATCTTTATTATTGATAACAATTCTCATTATACAGTCTTGTCATCATTTTGAAACAACAAAGGCCACATTAACTGTGGCCTTTTTGATTCTGATCGAGAAGATAGCGTTTATTACATTTTATACATGGATAAACGCTTCCAGACGAAGCCTAAAATTAAGGCATAGCATCCAAATCAGCACCTTCTTTTTCAACTTCCACTGGGATTAAGTCTTCTTTACTCACACCCATAGCAACCGCTACAGAACTTGCTACATAAACAGAAGAGTATGTACCAATGAACACACCAAATAATAATGCAGTCGCAAAACCATGGATGGTTTGGCCACCCCATACAAATAGCGCGATCAATACAAGAATAGTCGTGATTGATGTTACAAGGGTACGGTTCATTGTTTGTGTCAGTGAAATATCAATGATCTCAATGGTATCGTCAATACGTACCTTACGGAAGTTTTCACGAATACGGTCAGATACAACAATGGTGTCATTCAGTGAATAACCGATTACTGCCAAAATTGCCGCCAAAATGGTCAAGTCAAATTCAAGCTCAAGTAAAGAGAACAGACCCATTGTCAGAATCACATCATGGAAAAGAGCTGCAACCGCACCAACGGCAAAGCGCCATTCGAATCGAAACGCAACGTAGACCAAAATACACAGCAGTGCCGTCAGCATAGCCAAGCCGCCCTGCTCTTTTAGATCTTCACCCACGCTTGGACCTACAAACTCAATACGACGCATTTCAACGCTGCTGTCAGCCAGTTTTAACGCATCAATCAGCTGGTTGCCAATAGTCTCCGCCTTAACATCATCACGAGGGGCGATACGAACCAATACCTCTTGGCTTGAACCAAATAGCGTTACTGCGGCATCTGCAAACCCATTCTCAGCAAGTACTTTACGGATCTTTGGTAAATCAGCAGGTTGTGAAAAACCAACTTCTACCGCTGTACCGCCTGTGAAATCCAAACCAAAGTTCAGGCCTTTGACCATAAACGATGCAATAGAAGCCAAAATCAGTAACGCTGAAAAAGCCATCGACAACTTACGTGCCGACATAAAGCGGATTGTGCTTGATAATTTTAATAACTGCATATTCGCTCCTATATCGACAGCTTGTTGATGCGTTTACCGCCAATAAAGGCGTTGATCACGGCACGAGTACCAACAATCGCTGTAAACATAGATGTCAAAATACCGATTGCTAATGTCACGGCAAAACCTGCTATTGGGCCGGTTCCCACCGAGAACAAAATAACCGCAGCTATTAAAGTTGTGATATTCGCGTCAAAAATAGTACTGAAGGCACTGTCATAGCCAAAGTGAACAGCTTGCTGTGGGCTGCGCCCGTCCGCCAACTCCTCTCGAATACGCTCAAAAATAAGCACGTTCGCATCGACTGCCATACCAACAGTTAGTACTATACCCGCAATACCTGGTAGCGTTAGTGTTGCACCACTGATCATCGACATCACACCAATGATCATCACAAGGTTTGCTGCCAGCGCTAAATTAGCGACTAGACCAAACCCTTTGTAGTACATCAACATGAAAGCAAGTACAAAAGCGAAACCAAGCACAACGGCGGTCATACCCGCTTCAATGTTTTCTTGACCAAGGCTGGGGCCTACCGTTCGCTCTTCCACGATCTGAATAGGCGCAACCAGCGCACCTGCACGTAAAAGTAAGCTCAGATTATGTGCTTCTGCTGGGTTATCTATACCGGTGATACGGAATGAGTTATTTAAACGTGATTGAATGGTCGCGACGTTAATCACTTCTTCAACTTTAATTGGTGGAAGCGCTTTACCTTCAGCATCAACTTTACCTGAAGGCTTGTATTCAATAAATACCGTTGCCATGCTCTTACCAACTGCGCGTTTGGTAAAGGCACTCATTTTAGCGCCACCTTTGCTATCAAGGTTAATGCTTACTTGAGGACGCTGGTACTCATCCATGCCCGATTGTGCACCGGTAATGTGTGAGCCTTCCAAAATCACGCGTTTTTTCAATACCACTGGGTAGCCATCTTTGTGATACAGTACTTCGCTACCGCCAGGCACTCGGCCTTGCGCAGCTGTACGTGTATCCGCACGCTCGTCCACTTCACGGAATTCTAAAGTCGCTGTGGCACCTAAAATTTCTTTCGCACGCGCGGTGTCTTGTACACCAGGTAGTTGAACGATAATACGTTCGGAACCCTGTCGCTGTACATTTGGCTCTGCAACACCGAGTTGATTGATACGGTTACGAATGATGGTTTCGTTTTGCTTGATTGCATAGTCGCGTAACTCGCGCTTTTTCAAATCGCTCAAGCTAGAGAAGAACGCTAAGTCATTGCTACTATCATTGACAAATACATTGCCGGGGTAACGATTTTTCAAGAAACGCTCAGCGGCCTTTTTGTCTTCTTCTGAACGCATAACCACTTGAATACGTTCACTATTGGTAACTTGACGAATAGAACCATAACGTAATTTTTCTTCACGTAGGTCACTCTTAAAGTCTTGCTCCATCTGCTCAAGCGCTTTACCCATCGCCGTTGCCATGTCCACTTCCATCGTAAAGTGGACACCACCGCTTAAGTCCAAGCCAAGCTTCATTGGATTCGCGCCAATGTTTTTCAGCCAATCAGGCTGTGCTGGAGACATGTTAATTGCTGAGATGTAATCTTCGCTTAGTGTATCACGTAGGATATCCTGCGCTTTTAGCTGATCTTCAACGTTTTTAAAGCGAATAAGCACTTGCCCTTCTTCAAGAACGGCAGATTTAATTGGTAAGTTGTTTGTTTGAAGTGTTTTATTTGCTTGATCAAGCACGCTTAAATCAGCGTCAGCTCCTTTCGTACCAGAAATTTGTATGGCCGGATCACGACCATACATATTAGGGGTAGCATAGAGAATGCCAACGGCCAATACAGCGAGTACAAGTAAATATTTCCACATTGGATACTTGTTTAGCACTGGATTATCCCTTTCTTATTGTTATAGCGATTTCATTGTACCCTTAGGTAAAACTGCTGCAACCGCTGATTTTTGAACTGTTACTTCAACTTGGTCATTCAGGGCAATTACCACGAAATCTTTGTCTTCTGCAACTTTCGAAACTTTACCGACAAGGCCACCTGAAGTAAGTACTTCATCACCTTTGCCCAAAGCACCCATAAGGTCTTTATGCTCTTTTACGCGCTTAGCTTGTGGTCGGTAAATTAAGAAATAAAATACCAAACCAAAAATAGCCAACATAATAAGCATTTCCATACCACCACCAGCAGGGGCAGCAGCCGCAGTGCTTGCGTGGGCGTTAGAAATAAATAAGCTCATTGCTTTTCCTCATTTAATTTTGATAAAACTTTTACTCTGCTTCTACGTCAGCTAGAGGCGGTACAGGTAAGCCTCTACGCTCGTAAAAATCAGCTACAAATTCTTCAAATGTCCCTTCAGTCAGGGCGTTCCTCATACCTTCCATCAAACGCTGGTAATAACGTAAATTGTGGATGGTATTCAATCTTGCACCTAAAATTTCATTACACTTGTCTAAGTGATGCAAGTAGGCACGAGAATAATTCTTACACGTGTGACAATCACACTCTGCGTCCAAAGGACTTGTATCTGTTTTGTGAACTGCGTTACGGATTTTAATCACACCATCGGTAACAAACAAGTGCCCATTTCGTGCGTTTCGCGTAGGCATTACACAGTCGAACATATCGATACCACGGCGTACGGCTTCAACTAGATCTTCCGGCTTACCCACCCCCATCAAGTAACGAGGCTTTTGCTCTGGCATTTTGTAAGCACAATGGTCCAGAATTTTAACCATTTCTTCTTTTGGCTCACCAACAGATAAACCACCTAACGCATAACCGTCAAAACCTATATCTTCTAGGCCTTTTTGTGACTCTGCACGCAGTTCAGGATACATACCGCCTTGGATAATACCGAATAACGCAGATGGGTTATCACCATGCGCTTCTTTAGAGCGTTTAGCCCAGCGTAGTGACAGCTCCATAGAGTCTTTTGCTTCTTTTTCTGTTGCTGGGTAAGGCGTACATTCGTCAAATATCATCACGATATCTGAGCCTAAATCACGCTGAACCTCCATTGCTTTTTCTGGAGAAAGCATGATCTTTTCACCATTTACAGGTGATTTAAATAGCACGCCCTCTTCAGAAATTTTACGCATCGCCCCTAGACTGAATACCTGGAAGCCACCTGAATCGGTCAGAATTGGTTTATCCCAATTCATAAAATCATGTAGGTCACCATGCTGTTTAATAATTTCAGTGCCTGGACGTAACATTAGGTGAAACGTGTTTCCAAGACAGATGTGGGCACCCGTTTCTTTCAACTCGTCTGGCGTCATGCCTTTTACTGTTCCATAGGTACCTACTGGCATAAACGCAGGTGTTTCTACAACACCACGATCAAACACCAAACGACCACGGCGGGCTTTGCCATGCGTACAATCTAATTCAAATTTCATATCTACCTCGTGTCGGAAAAACAGTCCAACAATTCTTAACCAATGACTTTTTCCCATGTAGGGGTCATATAAACCGTCAGATTCTACCAATAAAGGCCGAGCAATTCTAATATTGGGGCTAAAAAGCGATAAATAAAGTCACAGTTATAAAAGGTACTTATTAAAAACAAAAAACCCGGCATTTCGCCGGGCTGTATTTTTATGCTTTATTTTGTCTGGTCAAGAACATCGCATCACCATAACTGAAAAAGCGATAGCGTTCTTCTATCGCAGTTTCATAGGCATTCATGATGTGATCTTGTCCGGAAAAGGCGCTGACCAACATAATCAATGTCGATTCAGGTAAATGGAAGTTTGTGATCATCACATCAACGACATTGAACTGATAACCAGGGAAGATGAAGATATCTGTATCACCATAAAATGGCTTCAATTCGCCGCCATGTACTTTTGCCGCAGACTCTAACGAGCGTACAGAGGTAGTACCTACAGCAATCACCCGACCACCTCGCTGCTTACAACGCGTCACCGCGTCAACGACATCTTCAGGTACTTCAATGTACTCGGAGTGCATATTGTGGTCTTTAACGTCATCTACACGCACCGGCTGAAATGTACCAGCCCCTACATGTAGTGTAACAAAAGCCATATCAACGCCTTTGTCTTTCAGCTGAGCCATTAAGGTATCATCGAAGTGTAAACCTGCTGTAGGTGCGGCTACAGCACCTGGCTTTTCACTGTAAACCGTTTGATACCTTTCTTTGTCGCCTTCTTCATCGGGACGATCTATGTAAGGTGGCAATGGCATATGACCAATTTCGTCGAGTATGGTCAGCACACTGTGCTCACCCTCAAATGCAAGCTCAAACAATTCACCATGACGCGCAACCATTGTCGCCTGTGCTTTACCTTCTAAGATCAACTCAGCCCCTGGTTTAGGTGACTTACTTGAGCGAACGTGGGCAAGTACTCGATGTTCATCTAGAATACGCTCGACCAACACTTCAACTTTGCCGCCAGTCGCTTTTTGGCCAAACATGCGAGCTGGGATCACTTTAGTATTATTGAAAATGATCAGATCTTCTGGCTCAATTAGATCAATAATATCCTTGAATATCTTGTGTTCTAGATTACCACTGTCACCATTGAGAGTAAGTAAGCGGCTACTCGTACGTTCCGCTTTTGGGTGACGAGCAATTAATTCATCGGGAAGTTCAAAACTAAAGTCAGCTACGCGCATGTAGACCTCATATTCGTGCAAGTTGGCGGCAAGTCTAGTGCTGCACGGAAATGAAATCAAGCAACATAGGATATCTATTCATACTTTTTAGGCTCTTGTCAGCTGTGTCAAATAGCTTTACTCTACTGGCTATTGCGCGCTCATACGCGTAAAAACCAGCCATAACAAATTGAGTGCGATATTGCGAAAAAGGCAATATAAAACAACCTAATAAATTGATATGGGCAGTAGAATACGAACTAGAAACATGCGTTTGAGGTAGTAACGCCATGGCAAAACAGCTGACTTTATTACTCGTCAATGCGGATCATATTGAGCGCCAGACCGTAATAAGAACGTTACAAAAGCTAAATGTATTCCAAATTATTGAGCTCAGTGATACTCAAGCGGCACTGCAATTATTAAAGCAACAGGCCGTTGATCTGGTGATCAGTGGCTTGAATGTGGGTAAGATCGATGGCTGGCGCTTTTCTCGTATGATCCGTTCTGGGTTACTCAAAACGCCAAAGAATACCCCTATTGTACTTATACCTCCGACTTACTGCGAACGCATTGCCGAAACCACCGCTCGCAGTTACAGCATTGACGCCGTATTACCGTTAGAGCGCCATGATGTACTACCGCAAGTTTTAGCCAATGTACTGTCTACTCATTTGCAAAAAAGTAGTCGGCTGAATTTGCTGCTGTTAGAGCACAACGAGAAAAAAGCAGCTGACATTGTCGACCATTTAGCATTGAGCTTTACTACCAAACATGTGATCTCTGCCAATACTGCTCTTTCTGAATTTTTACAGAATGATTACGCCATTGTATTGCTCGACGCAACATCTACCCGTGCAGAAACCACCAAGGAACTGGTTGCAAACATACTACAACACAAGCCTAGTCAAGCAATTGTAACAATTATCGACAATCAAGATGCAGATTATGCAGAGCAGTTATTACTACTGGGTGTAACTGACTTTGTGCGCTCTCCTTATAACTTATCTCTGTTAAGTAAGGTGTGTGATCATGCCGCACGCCGCGAAGATTTTATGGTGAGCTATGCCGAGTTTGCTAACAAAGTCGAACAACTAAGTCGCAGCGAACAAAGCTATAAGGAGCTGTTTTCTGCTCACCAACGGATCCTGCTTCATTTAAACACCGTGGTGCTCGAATTAGATGCCAATGGCACTATCAGATTCATTAACCCGGCATGGGAGCAACTAACGGGCCATAAGCTGAAATCAACACTTTCAACCCAGCTGTGTGACTATGTACTGCCAGAGTATTTACCTAAACTACACCTCATCGTTAAAGAGATATTGGCAGGGGCGCAATCTTCAACATTTGAGCTTCAAATGAGACATCACTCAGGGAGTGCTGTTTGGGTAGAATGTCGTTTTCAGTTAATTAAAAATAAAACCAGTACAACGACAATTACTGCCACCATAGACAATATTCATGAGCGCAAAGAGGCGGAGTTGCAGCTGAGACATTTAGCGCTACATGACACGCTCACGGGTTTACACAACCGGTATTACTTTGACCAACAGCTTAACCTGTTTTGCCAACAGGCCAAGTTACAGGGCGATATAGAGCATGCGCTGATCTACATCGATCTCGATCACTTTAAGATTATCAATGACAGTAAAGGCCACCAACAAGGTGACATTGTATTGCAAGAGGTCGCACAGTTATTTGGTGAGCATATCAGTCAAGAGCACCTGATCTTTCGGATCGGTGGCGATGAATTTGCAGTGCTCCTTAAAAACAAATCGCTACTTGAAGCACATATGATGGCTGAAGGTATTTGTAGTGCGATTGAAAACCATAGATTTCATTCAGAAGAAGCAAGTTATACCATCAGCTGTTCTATTGGACTGACACAAATTACACAAACCAACAGCGATCCGAATGAATGCTTAAAACAGTCAGATATTGCACTCTATATTGCCAAAAACCTTGGTCGTAATTTGGTACATTGCTATAGCAAAGAAGACGACAAAAACAGTACCTTACAGACTGGATTGGAATGGGGTCATAGTGTTCGAGAAGCTTTAAAAAACAATCAATTAGAGCTACATTATCAGCCTATATGGGACTTTAAAAATAACTCCATCGCTTACTATGAGACGCTACTGCGCTTAGTTATAGACGACAAACTCATCTACCCTAACCAGTTTATCCCAGCTTTAGAGTTACTCAATGATACTTACTTGATGGACCAATCGGTTATCAGAGAAAGCATCAAAGCGGTGGCGACACACCCAGAGCTTCATCAGGTTTCATTGAACCTGTCTGCGCAATCCTTTTTGGATGAGCGGTTAATGCCGCACATTCAAAGTTGTCTACGAGACTTTCAAGTCCCAGCACATTGCATTATTTTCGAAATTACAGAATCTGCCAGTATTAATAATCTCACCGCAACCCAAGCGATGATAAAACAGCTTAACCAATTAGGTTGTCATTTCTCTATTGATGATTTTGGCACGGGGTTTAGTACATTTAGTTACCTAAAACAGTTGCCTGCACAGCATGTTAAAATCGACGGTTCCTTCGTAAGAGATATGCTGAATGACCCAATTGACCTCGCGCTGGTAAAAGCCGTTAACGATATTAGCCACTCTTTAGATAAGAGTTCTGTTGCTGAATATGTTGAAAACAAAGAAATTTTTGAAGCGCTCAAAGAGATTGGTGTCGACTATGGTCAAGGCTACTTCATCTCTCGTCCATTACCGATAGAGCAACTCAAACTTGCCCTAGAAACTATTTTATCACTAAAAACAGCGTGCTAACCAAAACGGGTAAAAAAGTCGCTGCAGTAAAATAAAAACTCAACTATAATTAAAGCTCGCAACGAAATGTCTCCTAGTTTAAGTTACTTACATAAAACTAGGCGACATCTAATGGATTTGAGCACATCTCGCAATGGAATTCGAGGAGCTAAGTATGTTTCAGTTTATTCTGTTTTTATCACTGGTACATTGTTTAATTGCTTTACAATGCTACCGCTGCGCTAAACAAAAAGGGTATCCAACTAAATTATTCACTTTATTGGGCATTATTCCATATTTTAATTTAGTTGTTTGGGTATATTTGTTGTTTCTACCCAACATTATGTCACAGAGTAGGCTCAGCTCTACTTAAACATTCAGTGCTTAGTCTGCAAACTAATTGTACTAACACCTAAAAGCAGTGTCATTGACACTGCTTTTTAATGAAATCACCCACCTGATTACTAAACATTTTAAAGTCTCGTATTCGGCCTGTGGTTTTTCGCCATAATAGCCCTATCTCTCGATACGCTTCTGCTTGCGGGGATAGCGTAACCATTGGCTTACCTTCCAAAATACCGGCATTGAGCGCCATTTGCGGTAAAAAAGTCACGCCGTTTTGATATTCCACCATACTCAATAAAGTATGTAAGTTGGCGGCCTCAAAAGGGTTGATACACTCACTGCGGTTCAAGTGACATGCACTCAATGCATGCCCCGTCATACAGTGCTCTCTCTCGAGTAAAAAGACACTATCTTCTGGCAATAAGTTGAAATCTTCCAAGATTTCTGGAATGTGATAGTCCTGGTGACGTACCAGTGAAAAGTGATCTTTGGCCAATACCTGAGTATGAAACTTCTCCGTTCTATATGGCAGCGCAAGCATACCCATATCGATATGACCTTGCTCTAGCTTTTCCAGTAATCGATCGCTGGTGTCTTCAACAAGGACCAGCTTTAAATCTGGAAATGTTGCTTGGCAAAATTGATATAAAGGCGCGGCAATAAAACTGGCAATCGTCGGGATCATGCCCAACACCAACTTGCCCGAGAGCGGATTTTTATAGCTTTTGGTCAGCTCAACAACACTGATTGAATCGTCGATAATTTTCTTCGCTCGCTCAACGACTTCTTCACCAACGTCAGTAAACATCAGGCTGCGGTTTTCACGTTCGATTAACTGACAACCGAGTGTTTCTTCTAGATTTTGAATCGCGCTACTGAGCGTAGACTGGCCGACGAAGCAGGCCTCTGCTGCACGTCCGAAGTGCTGTTGTTGATGCACAGCAATGAGATATTGTAATTGTTTTATACTTGGTAAGTTATTCACTTGTGTACCCATAAATAAAAAGACCCCAGCACCTAAGGCGCTGAGATCTTTTCAAGCTAAAAGTCTGTCTTCTATTAAACGCCGAAAGCGGTTCGTAGAATATAGAATATAACAATAGCAAGGGCAGCACCGACTGGCAATGTGATCACCCAAGAAACCACAATGTTTCTTATCACACCCATGTTAAGTGCAGCAATACCACGTGCCATACCTACACCTAAAACAGCGCCTACAAGCGTTTGCGTCGTTGAAATTGGCAACCCAGTACCAGAGGCAATTACCACGGTAGAAGCTGCTGCTAGTTCAGCTGCAAAGCCACGACTTGGTGTTAAGTGCGTAATGCCTTCACCAATTGTTTTAATTACTTTCTTGCCAAGTACCGCTAAACCTACAACAATACCCAGACCGCCAAGTGGTAAGATCCACCATGCAAGCGCGGCTTTCTTTGCCATCTCACCATTGTTTTCTACAATATTAACAACCGCAGCAAGTGGACCAATTGCATTAGCCACGTCATTTGAACCGTGCGCGAACGCCATACAACATGCAGTTAGTACCATTAGTACTGCAAACACTTTCTCAACGTTATTGAACTGCATTTGTTTATCAGCATTCGGGTCCATCTTCATGCGTGAAATAACCACTTTACCGATAAGGCCGATCAGTACTGCGATGCCAATCGCCAGCGCATATCCCTCAAATGTGCCAAGGTTAATACCGATATGCTTTAAACCTTTTTTGATGGTGACTAGTGACATTACAAAGCCAGCTAGACCCATATAGAGTGGTACAAAGCGCTTTGCGTTGTTAAGCGGCTTGTCAGTATCAAAAATTAGCTTCTGCGCACTCATGAAGATTAAGTAAGCAATGAAGCCAGAAATAGCCGGTGTGACCACCCAGCTTCCGACGATGCCTGCCACTTTACCCCACTGAATCGCTTCACTACCCACTGCTACAAGCGCAAAACCAATGATTGCACCGATAATCGAGTGGGTTGTTGATACCGGCCAGCCTAGCATTGAAGCTAACAGTAACCACGCACCTGCGGCAAATAATGCTGAGATCATACCCAGTATCATTAGTTCAGGGATGTCCGCAAATGGCGCCGCATCGATAATCCCTTTACGAATTGTCGATGTAACCTCACCACCAGCAAGGTATGCACCAGCGAATTCAAAAATCATCGCGATAATAATCGCTTGCTTAATTGTCAGTGCTTTAGAGCCTACTGACGTACCCATCGCATTAGCTACATCGTTTGCACCAATACCATAAGCCATAAAGAAACCAACTGCAGCTGCGATGATGACTAGCATCGAGCCATAGGAAGCAATGAATTCCATTGAAAAACCTTTAGTGCTGTTTCAGCACTGTTTTGTATTTGTGTTCTCGTTGTCTACTTTTATCGATTTAACGACTCACAAATAACTATTAAACAAACACAACACTGTGCTCTCTAGCATTAACTCGCTTGGAGAGTAATCACAGTGTACAACTATTTAACTCGTTTCGCTGATTAAGAATCAGCGTGCTAGCATCACCTCAAGGCGAGCGCCAACACGTTCAGCGATATCGGCAAGTTCACCTACCCACTCGATGATCTTGTATAAGAACATCACATCAATCGGGTTAAGATCAGCTTCTACCTGACGAAGTTCTTGGCGAATTTTTATTTGCATGTCGTCTGTATCTTGCTCAATCGCGTCAAGCTCAACTAACATTTTCTCGACCAAGGCAACTTCACGACCTCTGAACCCTGTTTCCAGTAGCTCATCTAGTTCGTTAATCGCTTTAGAGGCTTGTTTCGTTGCATCTACACAGCGTGATAGATAAGCAACAAAGTCTTTTTGAATAGATTCGGGAATCGCCATTTCACGACCAACAACTCGTCCTGCGATGTCTTTGGCTTTATTGGCAATTTTATCTTGATGGGTAATAAGTTCCAGTAAATCAGTCCGTTCAACTGGCATGAATAAACCGCGAGGAAGTTGTAAACGTACTTCTCGTTTTAACGCATCCGCTTCGCGTTCTAGGTTACGAATATTAACGCGAAGTGCATCCGCTTCAGTCCACTCCCCTTTGAAGACATGTTCAAAGAACGGGATCAAGCTTTCACTGGCTTGATGCACTATCTTAATGTGCTCTTCAATCGGCTTTATAGGAGATTTTGCAAACACTCCTAAAAACGCATTACTAGGCATAACTGACCCTTAAATCATATTAATATGCATGTGCAGAGGCCAAGTTTACAGCATTAACCGAATTTGTGAACGATTTTTATCATGAACTAGGGATTAATCGTTCACATTGACACAATTAATCCCCAATAAAACTATAACGATTTTTCGATATCTTCTTGAGAGGTATGACGAATATCTTTACCGTTTACAAAGTAAATAACGTATTCCGCAATATTTTGACAACGATCACCAATTCTTTCCAATGAACGTACAGACCAAACCAAGTCCATAATTTTTGGAATAGAACGAGGGTCTTCCATCATATAAGTCATGATTTGACGTGTTAGCGCCTCATATTCTCTATCTACTTTTGCGTCTTCTTTATGGACTTCGAATGCGCGTTGAGCGTCCATTCTGGCAAACGAGTCTAATACGTCGTGTAGCATTTTAGACACCAATCTACCCATGTTCTCAACATTCACTAGAAGGTGCTGCTGATCTTTGGTGAAAGAGTCCAACGCCACTTTGGCAATGCGCTCGGCTTCATCGCCAATACGCTCTAAATCTGCAATCGTTTTAGCAATTGCAACAACCAACCTTAAGTCACTGGCTGCTGGCTGTCTTTTAGCAATGATGCGTGTACATTCTTCATCAATGTTCACTTCCATTGCATTTACTTTGTAATCATTTTCACTCACTTTACGCGCTTTATCTGCATCACTCGTGCTCACAGCGTCTAGCGCAAGGTTTAGTTGCTGCTCAACCAACCCACCCATGCTTAATACATGGTTTCTTACGTTTTCTAGCTCTTCATTGAAGCGACCAGAAATGTGCTTATTAATATTGTGTTCCATCTAAAGCCTACCTTTTATACCAACCCAAACCGAAGCTGCCCGTTGCTCGGACAGCCTTCACCGTAAGACCTTAGCCGTAACGACCTGTGATGTAGTCTTCAGTCTTTTTCTTCGTTGGTGTTGTGAATAATGTATTTGTATCTGAATACTCGATGAGTTCACCCATATACATGAACGCAGTTTGATCAGATACACGCGCAGCCTGTTGCATGTTATGTGTAACAATAACAACAGTATACTTGTCTTTCAGGTCATTGATCAGCTCTTCGATTACCAATGTTGAGATTGGATCAAGTGCTGATGTTGGTTCATCAAGTAATAATACTTCTGGTTCAATGGCTATCGAGCGTGCGATAACCAAACGCTGTTGCTGACCACCAGACAAGCCAAATGCGCTGTCATGTAGGCGATCTTTTACTTCATCCCAAAGTGCAGCACCACGTAGTGAGCGCTCTACCACTTCATCTAGCTTACGCTTGTCCTTAATACCTTGAAGACGAAGGCCATACACCACGTTTTCATAAATAGATTTGGGGAAAGGATTTGGTCTTTGGAATACCATGCCAACATTGCGGCGTAAAGCTGCAACATCGACACTCTTATCGTAAATGTTTTGTCCTTGAAGGTTAATTTCACCTTCAATACGACAGCTATCGACCAAGTCATTCATGCGATTGATACAACGCAATAGCGTTGATTTACCACAACCTGACGGACCGATAAAGGCGGTCACTTGGCCTTTTGGAATTAACATGTTGATTTTACTCAGAGCTTGCTTGTCACCATAGTAAAGGTCAAGGTCTTTGATCTCTAAAGCTGTTTGCTCTGGGCTCAAGTTTGCAAGATCCAATTTGTTATTAGCATCTGCGTTATTTACTTGTGGCGCTACTGTAATCATAAAGGGATACCTATTTAAAATCTGTACTATTAGTGCTCTAGAGCTCTGAATTTTTCACGTAAGTGGTTACGAATACCAATTGCTGTAATATTAAGCGCAATAATCACCGTAACAAGTAAGAAAGCGGTCGCATATACCAATGGACGTGCGGCTTCTACATTTGGACTTTGGAAACCAACATCATAGATATGGAAACCTAAGTGCATAAACTTACGGTCTAGGTGAATATATGGGAAGTTACCGTCTAACGGCAGTGTTGGTGCCATCTTCACAACGCCCACCAGCATCAGTGGTGCAACTTCACCGGCAGCACGTGCAACCGCTAAGATTAATCCAGTCATAATCGCCGGGCTCGCCATTGGCACAATGATGCGCCATAGCGTTTCAGCTTTTGTAGCCCCTAAAGCTAAAGAGCCGTGACGAACTGAACTTGGGATACGTGATAAACCTTCTTCGGTAGACACAATAACTACTGGCAAAGTCAAAATCGCCAGTGTTAATGCTGACCAAATAACACCCGGAGTACCAAATACAGGGCTTGGTGCCGCTTCAGGGTAGAATAGTTGGTCAATCGAACCACCTAGCATATACACAAAGAAGCCTAGGCCAAATACACCGTAAACAATCGACGGGACACCCGCCAAATTAATTACCGCGATACGGATCATTTTAGTCACAGCATTCTTGGCTGCGTACTCATGTAAGTAAATCGCCGCAACAACACCGAATGGCGTAACAATAACGGCCATTAGCATAACCATAAAGACAGTACCGAAAATTGCTGGGAATACCCCACCCTCAGTATTTGCTTCTCGAGGATCGTCGCTGATGAATTTCCCCGTTTGCGAGAAGTAATGGCCTACTTTTGCAAAGAAGCCCATATTGTTTGGGAACCAAACATCCAGTACTTGATACAAAGGCAGCGTCACTTCTTCTCCACGCATATCTCTTACGACAACGTAGTCACGTTTTGCATCAGCACGCAGTTCAAATAAACGCTTTTCAAATACTTTGTATTCTTCTCTCAACTGCGCTCTTTGCGCTTCAAAGTCCGCTTTTACTTCATCAGTTAGGTCATTATCTAGCTGATACGCTCGCTCTTTGAGGCGCAGCCTTTCAAGTTCATAGTTAATGTGCCCAATGTCACCGTTTTGTAGGTCAAGGGCTTCTTCGTTAAGCTCTACCGCGCGTTCAACCAGCGCTTCAAGGCGCTCAACAGGTTGCTGTGAAACAACTTTGCTGTCTTCAATCACACGTACAACGTAACCATAAAAGTTACCATTTTTGCTGCGCTCAAACACTGCCATCTCTTCTGGCACTTTACGACTTTGAATATCCGTCGTTAAAATCCAGCGGAAGTCTAGTTCAACATACTCTCGGTTACCTGTTTTAACCAATAGACGCTCAACGGACTCGCCTTGATAATCAGATAAATCATACCCAGCAGCTTCTAAACGCTTTTTAGGTACCAATTCTCTGTCATAAATTTCACCAATAACGGTCTGTTTAGCGACGGAGCCTTCTAACTCGAACTCCACAACTTCGGTGGGCCAAAAGAAGCTAAGCCCCTTCCAAGCAATCATTGCTAACAGACCAATTACCGAGATTAAACTGATGCTTACTGCACCACCTGTCATCCAGATCCAAGGAGATCCTGACTTAAACCATTGTCTTACCATGTCATCTCTCTCCAATTACATTGAGCTGTACTTTTCACGCAGCTGCTGACGAACGAACTCAGCGACGGTGTTAAAGATAAATGTAAAAATAAACAGTACAAATGCAGCAAGGAACAGGATCCGGTAGTGTGAGCTACCTACTTCTGATTCTGGCATTTCAACCGCAATGTTTGCAGCTAACGTACGCATACCTTGGAAAATACTCCAGTCCATAATCGGCGTATTACCTGTCGCCATTAATACAATCATGGTTTCACCCACTGCACGCCCCAATCCCATCATAACGGCAGAGAAGATACCTGGGCTTGCTGTTAACAATACGACTCGTACTAATGTTTGCCACTGTGTCGCACCCAGTGCCAGTGAGCCGTTTGATAGATGCTTTGGTACACTGAATACCGCATCTTCTGCGATAGAGAAAATAGTCGGAATAACCGCAAAACCCATCGCAATACCAACGACCAGTGAGTTACGTTGGTCAAACGTTAAGCCAAGTTCATTGGTCAAGTATTGACGCACATTGCCACCAAACATCCATACCTCAATACTGTCGCTAATTGCGAATGACAACCAACCAACGATTAACACCACTGGGATAAGTAGTACCGAGTGCCAACCATCCGGCAGTAAGTGACGAATTTGTTTAGGCAATTTAGTCCAACCAAAAGCGGTACCAATAATAGCTATCGGTAAGAGTACCAGCAGCGCAACAATGGCTGGTAAATGCGCTTCGATAAGCGGTGCAAGCCAAAGGCCCGCTAAGAAACCCAGTATTACCGTCGGCAGCGCTTCCATGATTTCAACCGTTGGCTTCACCACTCGGCGTAGTTCTGGCGACATAAAGTATGCTGTGTATATTGCAGCTGAAAGCGCAATTGGTACGGCAAATAGCATTGCATACATCGCCGCTTTAATCGTACCAAATGAAATAGGTACCAAAGAGAATTTCGACTCAAAGTCATCACTTGCAGATGTTGACTGCCAAATATAAGCAGGCTCAGGGTAGCCTTCGTACCACACTTCCTGCCAAAGTGCGGACCAAGTCACTTCAGGGTGCTCGTTATGTAGTTCGACAACATTCAATGTGTTATCAGATAGAAGCAATGCCGCATTGGCACGCGGAGACACAGCAAACTTTTCGATAGCCCCATCGACTACTTTACCTTGCCATAAGTGTGCTTCGCTGGTGGTATAGTAAAGGCCTAGTTCACCCGTATTTGTCGTGGTAAAGAAAGTACGACGATAGAATTCACTGAAAATATCAACTTGTGCGCCTTTTACGCTTTCGAATGAACGAATTTTGGCAAACTGACGGCCCTCATCGGTATTGACTTCAAACCACTGAGATACTTCGCCGTTATCATTACTGAGCATGAGCGAGTTTGCACCTGCCAGTAAGTTCATGTTAACTAGATTTGCGTTCTCTTCGTTAGCCGCTAGTAACTGGAACTGCTTAACATCATCAGCAAAACGCGTATCAAACACATAAATCTGATTTGCAGAACGAACGAATACACGTGTTGTATCTGGGGAAATCAACATATCATCAACACGTCCCTCAATCGGTAAGATACTGCGCTCGACCGTCCATTCAATTTCGCCGCTGAACATATTTTCTTCAGCACTGAATGAAGCAAAAACGACACGTTTATCTGCGGTTTGAGCAACAACTGCGGTTTTGTCTTCGTAGTGACTAAATGCAAACTGCTTAATTGCCTGCCCTTGATCATCCACCTCCAACTGAACACCTTCAAGTGGGTAGCTCAATCTCGGCTGCATAACACGCTGGTTACCAGGGAAAGAAATCAAAAAACTTGGCTTTACTAATTGAATTTGACCGTTGTCCAAACCATACGCATAGATACCCAGAAATGGGGCACTTTGAGAGAAGCTTGTCACCTGACCGTCCAAGTCAACTGCCAGTGTATTTAGCTTGTCACCCGAGTTTTGACCTTTTATCTGATAAAAATCGACTAGGCCTTTATTATCTAGTAAATATGCAATTTCGGTTTGTTCTTCCATACCCATACCGAAATAAGTTTTATCGTCTTGTAAAGCAATATCAGTACGCTTGGTCACGCTCGCAGATTCGAAGATTGGCTGCACAACGTAAAGCAAGTAAAAGAAGATTAATAGCAAAGCAACCAAAACCATTACCCCTCCCGAGGTAATTCCGAATTGGGCAAAGCGGTCTTTAAAGAGACGGCTTCTATCCGTTTTAAAGGACGGTTTTTGCGGATTGGAAGTCATCAAAACACCTTTTTATTATCAAGTTGCGGCGCATTATATTTCATCAAGATGACAGTTATGTTACATGACCCATGATGAAATTGTTGCTTTTTTTAACTTTTATCATTAACAACAAAAGGTTTTTTGAATGCAGCTAGTTTTCATTTGCATTTGTTTACAAAGCAACTGTCATCTTGTTGGACAATTCGCCCATGTTTACTAGGCTTAACAGGCGATATTTCGCTTTTCCACCACCGCCGTAAAGGCATTATTAATAATAAGAGACATGTGATATGAAGCAGTTAGTATTAACACTTATAGGTAAGGACCGACCTGGTCTCGTAGAGCAAATTTCTGCCACTATTTTGCAACACCATGGTAATTGGGCTACCAGTAACCTAAGTCATCTGGCAGGTCAGTTTGCGGGTATTGTACTCGTTGAAGTTGCTGAAGAGCATTTACAATCATTGCAAGATGCGCTTCACGAAATACCAGAGCTAGAGGTCCGAATTGAACACGGTGAACAAGACCAAAAAGAATTTAAGATAGAGAAACTTAATCTAGTTATTACGGGCAATGATCGCCCCGGTATCATTCAAGAACTATCGAGCGTTATTCGCCACAAAGGTGCGAATATTACGCACCTAAATTCAAGACAGCAAAGCGCACCTAATTGGGGAGTTCCGATATTTAGCGCATTTGCAACAGTGAGCTTGGCACCAGGTACACACAAAGAAAACGTTGTTGACGCATTAGAAGCTATTACCAGTGATCTCATTGTAGATATCGAACCAGACTGACCTTGATATCAAACAACGAAATCTTTCAAATATCCAATAAACTCATATGGCAGAGGTAAGGAACCACTGCCATATTATCCTACCTCTTCGCACATTCGCATTAGCTGTACCCAATGTCATATAAGTGTCACATTGTAGACATACCCTAGAAAAAGCACCTGTTACGACGGAATGAAAAATGCAAGCATTATCTAGTGACCCGAAAGCAATCAGCTTTTTTGCTAAAGAACTGAGTTGGCTCTCATTTAATGAACGCGTCCTTCAAGAGGCGAAAGATAAAAACAACCCAATAATTGAACGTATTCGATTTTTGGGAATTTTCTCAAATAATCTAGATGAATTTTTCCGTGTGCGCGTCGCAGACGTTAAACGTCGGATCTTACTGAGCAATTTACCGGATGCGAACTTTGAAGAGAATGAAGCACTCCTTAATCAGATACAAAAGAAAGTACTGTCATTAGGTAAAAAGTTTAACCACATCCACAAACAAATTTTTAGTGATTTAAACGCACATAATATCCATGTCAAACAACCTGATGAGTTATCTGAATTTCATCAACTCTGGCTTAGAGATTATTTTAACGATCAAGTTTTACAGTACTTGTCACCCATTCTGCTGACAGAAAATAAAGATTATTCCGATCTTATCAACGACACCATGACATACCTATTTGTTGAGATGAGCAGTGAACATGATAAGCACCATCATGCGTTGCTGGAATTGCCAACCGATAGACTTGAGCGGTTTGTTATTTTGCCGCCAGAGAGAACGCGGCGACAAAAAACGCTCATGCTATTAGATGATGTGGTGAAGTTTTACCTGCGTGACGTATTCAGTAATTTCTTATCTTTTGAGGACATCGAAGGTTATGAAATAAAGCTCACTCGTGATGCGGAATACAACCTAGATGATGAGCTTGAAGAGGGTTTATTAGACAAAATGTCAAAGGGCCTTAAGCAACGTTTATATGCAAAGCCCGTAAGGCTCACATACGACGAAGCAATGCCAGAAAGCATCATGAAAGTGATGAAAAAACGTTTGGGGGTGACTCATCAAGATGCTTTGATCCCAGGCGGTAGTTACAGAAACTTTCGAGATTTCATCGCTTTTCCCAATGTTGGTAGAGGCTATCTAGAAAACAAACCACTACCACCACTCAAGAGCTCGGCATTCGACCAGCACGACAGCGTATTTAAGGCCATTTCAGAGCAAGACATCCTGCTTTATTACCCCTACCATACGTTTAATCACATGTTGGAATATGTGCGTCAGGCAGCTTTCGACCCCAAAGTTACGCAAATTAAGATCAACATTTACCGCGTTGCCAGCCGCTCACAACTCATTGCATCACTGATCAATGCCGCTAAAAATGGCAAAAAGGTCACAGTTATGGTCGAGCTTAAAGCCCGATTCGATGAGCAAAACAATATTGAGTGGGCGAAAACGCTCAGTGAGTATGGTATTAAGGTCATGGTTGGCTTGCCCGCACTGAAAGTACACAGCAAACTATGCGTTATTCATCGCAAAGAAAAAGGCAAAATCGTCAAGTATGCTCACGTGGGAACGGGTAACTTTCACGAAAAAACAGCGCGCATTTATACCGACTTTAGTTTGTTCACTAAGCACCCTGAGATTTGTAACGAGTGCGATGATGTTTTTAAGTTTATTGAGACCAGCTACAGGCCGTTCAACTTTAAACACTTAATGATTTCACCACTCAATGCTCGTGAGAAAATCTACGCTTTGATAGATCAAGAGGTGACCAATGCAACAACGGGGAAAGTTGCTAGGATCACTGTCAAAGTCAATAACCTAGTAGACAAAGAGTTAATTGATAAACTGTACTTAGCTGCACGTGCGGGGGTCAAAATTCGCATGATCATTCGTGGCATGTGCGCTTTAGTCCCTGGCTTACCGCGCTTCAGTGAAAACATACGTGTAATTAGTATTGTAGATAGGTTTTTAGAGCACCCAAGAGTCATGGTGTTTGAAAATGCTGGCGATCCGAAAGTGTTTATCTCATCAGCTGATTGGATGACACGCAACTTAGATCACCGCGTTGAAGTCGGCGTCCCAATTTATGAAGATACCTTAAAACAGTTGATCATTGACACATTGGAACTACAATTCCGAGACCGTGTAAAGGCACGACTTATTGATAGTGAGCAGAAAAATAACTATGTGAACCGGGGCAATAAAAAGAAGATCCGTTCACAGATCGCCATTTATGATCACATAAAGAAATGGGAAAGTAGTAGGACTTGATATGACAAAATACCCCTCTTTTGCTGCCGTAGATTTAGGCTCCAACAGTTTTCATTTAGTGGTAGCAAGGGAGGTCGATGGCAGGTTGCAATTGCTGCACAAAGAAAAGCATCGCGTCTATCTCGCAGCAGGGTTAGATGAAAACTACATGTTAGATGATGAGGCGATAGAAAGAGCGCTTCATGTGCTTAAACAATTTGCCGCTACGCTTGCCGATTTTGATAAAAATAATGTCGAAGTAGCAGCAACTTACACATTACGAAGTTGTAAAAACTTACGCCACTTTATCAAACAAGCTAAAACTGTATTCCCCTATAAAATAAATGTTATTTCTGGGCAAGAAGAGGCGCGATTAATCTATCAGGGAGTCGCCAACTACGTGCATGACGACAGCAACCGCCTAGTTGTTGATATTGGTGGTGGCAGTACTGAAGTAATCATAGGAAAGCATCAATCACACAAACTGCTCACTAGCAGGAATATTGGCTGTGTAACCATGAGTAAACTGTTTTTTTGTGATGCTAAGCTCACCGAAAAACGGTTTAAAAAAGCCATTATTCACGCCGAACAAAATATTGAACCAATTACGTCTATCTACCAAAAAACTGGCTGGCAATCCTGCTTAGGAACTTCGGGTACAATTAAAACGCTAAGCGCCATTAACGATGAGCTGTTTCAAACCAAAATCCTTACCCTTGACTCGCTACGAGATATTCAAGGTCATCTAATTTCGGCAGGAGAATTGAGCAATATATCCATCAAAGCTCTGCCCGATGAGCGTAAATCCAGTATTGCTGGTGGACTGGCTATTTTAATCGCCGCTTTCAATCAACTAGGCATCGAAAAGCTGGAGTACTGCGATTACTCGCTGCGTGAGGGTCTGCTCCACGAGTTAGCACAAAATGAAGAGTTTGATATTCGCACACGTACCATAGACTCGTTTGCAGAGCAGTACACTGTAGATGCGCAACATGCCAAACATATTTGTCAAACGCTGACACATTTTTTCAAGGTTGCTAAATTAGCATGGCAATTAGAAAAAGGAGATCTAGAACTTTTAAAATGGGCTGTATATCTGCATGAGGTCGGTATCGCGATTAACTCTTCGGGGATCCACAAACACAGCGCGTACATAGTGATGAATAGCCAACTTCCCGGCTTTACACAAGATCAACAGCAACAGTTAGGTGCGCTGATCCGCTTTCATCGTAAAAAGATAAAATCACACGATCTCAATGAATTGGTAGAGCCGGATTCTCAATCACGATTTGCACGTTTGCTGGCGTTGTTAAGGCTGGCCATTTTATTTCATCAAAAACGACAAAAGACACAAGTGCCAAAGCACGAAATGAGAATTTTAGCCAACGAAGTCATCTTGCAGTTTGAAGAAGCGTGGCTAGAAGAACATTCCTTATTTTCAGCTGATTTGGAGCAAGAACAGCATTACTGGAAATCACTGGATGTGAATTTAACTATTCACGCGAGTGAAGCGCTCATTTAGCCAATTATAATCACGGTCACATAGACGAGTTTTACTCGTCTATTTCTCTGGCGACTGCGAACATTTCATCCCCATACGCACGACTTTGAATAATCAACTCAAACAACACTTGCACTTCAGTTGCTGGTCGTATCGCATTAAGGATTAATTCAGCCTCAGTTAGATTATTACGTTCAACTTCTATCGCAAGGCGCAGAGCCCCACCGATTAAGCCTTTATAATTTAATAGCGCACTACTTAAATTAGGGTCAAGTGAAAACTCATCAACGATAACCGACAACTCAACGTCTAAGATAGCATCTAGCACCGACATCAAACCAATCAAATAGCCCTGTTCGGCCATTTCTTCCCCACCGGGTTCTAAAAACAATTCTAAGAACTTGGCCCGATTAAGACCCAATTTAGTCAGCTCAGTAGGTTTGTCTGCGCCCAATTCACTCAAGGCGAGCACTTTTACAAACTGGCGAATGGCATCTTCACCAAGATAGATCACCGCCTGAGAAATTGAGCGTATTTCAATGCGCTCTTCACCGGCTTTGGCGTTAGCAAGTTTCAGAACCCTTGCCGTTAAGCTTAGATCTTTTGCAACGCGCGCTTGTACTTCTTTAAAACACAAAGATTTTTTTGCCGTACAACGTAACAGGTCAAACACCGCCATTTTAGAAGGTTCAACGTTGCCATGGTTGAGCATTTCTGGTTTAGCAAAAAAGAAGCCTTGAAAATAATCAGCGCCCGCACTGCGGATAAAGTTAAACTGCTCTAGTGTCTCAATGCGTTCAACCACCACTTTGAGACGGGGATATTGCCTTTTTAACTTTTTGACCATCATCGTGGTTTTAATAATTGGCAATTCAACTTCAATTTTTACAAAGTCCACCGCCTCAAGTAATGGCTCCCAGCGAGGGTCACCATCATAGTCATCTAATGCAAATCGATACCCGACTTGAGCGAGTTTGCTCACTGTTTTGGTCAAGCTCTCAATGTCTTTTGAGCGTTCGACTATTTCAACAACTAAGCCCTGCGGACTCAATAATTTAGGGAGTTCTTGTATTAAAGTTTCGTCTGAGAAATTAACAAAGGCAAGTGATCCCGCTGCCAGCCTATCTAAGCCAATAAACAGCAAGGAATTAAAAAAGAGTCGCCCCGTTGCGAGTCCATCGCTCACACCACTTGGAAAGACATTGTTGTGTGAATCCCGGTACAATAACTCGTAAGCATGCACTTGTTGCTCACCGTTTAAAATCGCTTGACGGGCAATATACTGAACGGCGTTGTTCTTTACCTTGGCTGTTTCGCTACTCATTAACATCCTTCACTCTGTGCACGCATAAGTGGCTTCCATAACTTCAGCATATGAGAAGTTGCTCTGTGGAGCAAATAAAATACCTAGACAACATAAACCAGATTGAGTTTTTAGCCTAGGTTTATTCTGTAGCACTGAAGACAACTTGTATCACTTATCCTAAACAGGCGGTTTTACAAGTTAACTTATTCGCGTCTGAGGTTACTCAGACACTAACTCTTCGCATCGAAAGAAGCCGTCTGATTCAGCCAGTTCTTTAACCAATTCAGGTAAAACATCCGCCATTGTTTGCTTCAGTACATACGGAGGGTTGATCACGATCATGCCTGATGCTGTCATTCCACGCTCTTCAGTATCTGCTGACGTAGCCAGCTCAAACAACTGAATATTTCTGATCCCTGATGCTTTGAGCGCCTCTTCCATTTGGTCGATGCGCATTCTGTCAACCACAGGATACCAGATCATATAAGTGCCTGACGTAAAGCTTTTGTGTGCCTTTATAATAGTGTTAACTGCTTTTTGATAATCTGTCTTTATTTCGTAAGGGGGATCCATCAATACCACAGCACGCCTTGATAAAGGCGGAACGAGTCCGATTAAACCTTTAAAGCCATCTTCTCCTTTGACACGCAAAGAGCGTTTATGTTCGGTATTCTTTTGCAACATAGGTAAGTCTTGTGGATGAAGCTCAAAAAACCACCCTTTATCTTGTTTTCTTAGATACTGTTCAGCCACTTTAGGCGATCCGGGGTAAAACGCGAGTTTGTTTTTATTAAAACCTCGTACCATGTCTACATAACGCAGAATAGCTTCGTTACCGCCACTGTAATTCATTAACTTGCCAATCCCATCGGCAAATTCCTGCGTTTTTTGAGCATCGTTTGAGGCAAGCTCAAATAGTCCAGCACCCGAGTGGGTATCAATATAGTCAAAAGGCTTGTCCTTACGGGACATGTAAGAGAGCACTTCAGCCAAAACTAGGTGCTTTATAACGTCAGCTGGGTTACCAGCGTGGAAAGAATGTCTATAACTGAGCATAGGAAGCCTTATATGCTGAACATAATTGCTTTTTGAAAATTAGTCTCAATTCACTGTGTACGAAATATAGCCGCTTTAGTGAATGACAAATGAACAAAATACGGAGTTATCGGAATTATCTCTTAAAACGACGCAAAAATCAGTATTAAGCTACGTAATTACTGGTAATAGGGCCCACTTTGCTTTACATTTGCATGACAAATCACAGTGATAAGAGCGCATTTAAAATGAACGATATTCTTCCACAACTCGAACAACTGATCGATCAACTCATTGGTAAAAATGAACAACTTGAACAACAAATTGCGACGCTAAAAGAACAAAATAGCAAGCTAGTTGATGAGAATGAAACATTACAACTCGAGCTGCTAGAGCGAGAAGAAAAACAGAAAGAAACTAGCACCACGCTGAGTAGTCTACTAGATAAATTACAGAGTGCCCATCAGGCTAGCTAATGACAGATAAAGTAAGCCAGGTGGCTGTTACCTTACTTGGTAAAAGCCACCAGTTTTCATGTTCTGAAGGACAAGAGCAAGCACTCGTTGACGCCGTGACTTTACTCAATGAAAGAGTAGACGAAATGAAGCGCAGAGATACGGTTCGTACTGACCAAAACGCCTTGCTGATGGCAGCTTTGCATTTGTGCCATGAGTATCAAGCGCTACTTAAAGAACAACAGTCTGTACAGCAAACCGGGCAGCAGCTGGTAGCACGACTCAATGAACATCTTGAGGAAAAGTAAGATGGCACGCTTGCTAAAAGTTTGCATCTTACTTTTTACACTGCTTGTCACTTCCTTTACCGTAAATGCCACCCAATGGCATTCAATAGATAAACACCTCACATTACTCGAGCCCAACAAACAAGCACAATATTTGCTCCCTAATCAGGTGCTCATTCAAGGGAATAAGTGCGCAGCCTTAATCGAGAGTCATGGAGACTTTGTTGCATTAGAACTCTTGATCGCAAAAATGCGAACCAAGCTACCTGTGCCTGTGTGTTATTTGATTGCCACCAACTTAGATGTTGGGCAACTTTCTGGTATGCGCCTATTACAAAGCGCGTTTCCTGATGCACAAGTCATTATTCCCGGTAACGGTATCTTCAGTACCCAGACGCTTTTACGTGCCATCGACAATGAAACTAAATATAAGTTAGAAGGGTTTACACAGAGCCTTGAATTGAGCAAAAAGCGCATTGCACAAGCGAACTCAGAGCAACAAATGGGTTGGCATTCAAAGCTACAACAAGCTGAGCAACGCCTGTCTCGATGGTCGACACTTTCTCCAATAGCAGTAAAGCCGCTATCTCTAAACACCGAACTAGATTTGGGCGACCATATACTTCATTTAGAGCTCATGAATGGCTATAAAGGCGCTGCTTTACGAGTTTACAACCCACAGCATAAAGCTGTTTTTGGCGGGCACAACTTAGATTTACTGCCCTATATCGCGCAGCGCGAGACAGAAAGTTGGCAATTAAGTTTAGCCCAACTCTTACAGCGAAAAAATATCAATTGGATTCTTCCTGGGTTCGGAAAACCCTACAAGTTCGAGCAATTAAGTTTACCGAATAGGTTTTTTACGCTTGTAAATCAGCCTAGCTCCCCAGCTATATTGAATGATCTCATAAAAGATTATGAACTAAATAAAGTGTCATCAGAAAGGTTTTCCGCCTACTACCAACAAGCATTGAAACAAAAAAAACCGAACAAGGTTTTGAACAAATAACCGTCAAAAGGTATAGTATCCACCATGAACTATACCATCTTTTATATGATGCAATTGTATGCTCAGCGGTGCGTTTGTTTAGTAAGAACAAACCACACATTGGCATTGCTTGTGATACTATCATTACTTGTTTTGTTACCTGGGTGCCTTCAAACCCAGCCGCAAAGTGCGACAAAACAGGAAGTACTGAATGCCCTCACCTTGGCCATACCTCCTGCGGAACAAAAGGTCAGTCAACCTACACCTGAAAAAGCAGCGCTAGAAACACCCAAACCGTATATCGAAAAAGACTTGTGGCGGCACATCGCACTTAATCTGAAGTTTGAGATCTCTCCTCATCCACGACTGAAAAAACGCATTGACTGGTATCTTTCGCAGCCTGACTACTTACTTAAAGTAAATACGCGTGCAGCGCCCTACCTTTATCATATTGTTAAGAAGGTTGAGCAGCAAAAGCTCCCTTTGGAGCTGGCTCTACTCCCTTTCGTCGAGAGCGACTTTCGACCTCATGCGGTATCTAAACAACAAGCTGTTGGTGCCTGGCAGCTAGTTGATGCGACAGCCTACCATTTTGGTCTCGAAAGCAATGACTGGTATGACGGGAGAAAAGATGTATTGTCGGCAACGGATGCTGCGCTCGCGTACCTTAAATACCTCAATAAAACCTTCAAAGGTAACTGGCTACATGCAATAGCGGCCTACAATTCAGGTGAAGGACGCGTCAAAAGTGCGATTAAAAAAAACCGCAAGTTACGCAAAAGCACGCATTACTGGCACTTATCGCTGCCCAAAGAAACGTCTGAATACGTACCAAAATTGCTGGCCTTAAGTTATTTGTTACAACACCCAGAAACAGGGTTTAAAAGGCCAAAACTGGCCAACCATGCAACTACGACAATCTTGGATGTTGGCCAAGAATTTAACTTTGGCATCTTAGCCAACTTGCTAGAAGTAAATAAACAACAACTACACGCCTTGAACCCTGGATTTTTAAGACATCAAAGCCCAATCAATGGCCCACACAAAGTGTTGGTTCCATTGAGTGAGGCAGCTTTGCTGAAAAGCGCATTTTATCGTGAGCAATTAAGTCACAGTTATACCGTTGTAAAAAATGACACTCTGTATGGTATAGCAAGGCGGTTTAACACCTCGGTCAATAAGATAAAACTGCTGAATGACAAACAGAATAACTTGATCCGCATTGGTGAGCGATTACTTATCAATCAAGCAAACATCAATCGTTCTTTAACTGTTGATTATCAAATAAGTCCTTATTTACAGCAACAAACTCCCGTTAAACAAGCAACAATAGAGCACCACCATACAATCGTATCGGGTGACTCTTTGTGGGATTTAAGTCGGCACTACCAAGTCCCTTTAAAAGATTTACTGGATTGGAATAATCTGCAAGCAGCAAGTATTTTATCTCCGGGCAATGTATTGATTTTACACCTGCCTGCGAAACAAGCAGTCGAGCCGGTCACACCAACCAATATGCCGACCTATTTAGATAAATTAGAAAATGCCGTAAACGCCACCGAAATACCTAGTGCCACAGTACCTAACTTGCCCCAATGACAGGCAGTGACGTAGAATATAGGCTCACATGATAGAGACTAAATAAGAACAGATATGCAAATTACTAAAGATTCAGCGGTAGAGTTTCACTACACACTCAGTGAAGGCAGTGAACAAATCGAGTCGAGCACAAATGGCGAACCATTAAGTTACCTACATGGCCAAGAAGGTATGTTACCGGGCTTAGAGCAAGCCTTAGAAGGTAAAGCAGCTGGAGATAAGTTCACTGTCACACTTGAACCAAAAGACAGTTACGGCGAATACCAAGAGGGTCTTGTGCAACGAATCCCAATAAAGCACTTACAAGGCTTAGGAAACAACAAAGTATGGAAGCCAGGCATGAGTGCCATTGTTGAGTCAAATCAAGGCAGACACCAAGTGACGATTGTAAAAGTCGGCCGTTTTAATGCTGATTGCGACCTTAACCACCCATTTGCAGGTAAGACTTTAACTTTTGACGTTGAAGTAGTGAGTGTACGAGCAGCTACAACTGAAGAATTATCACATGGTCACGTGCATGGTGCAGGTGGTTGTGGGCACAGCCACTAAGGAAGAAATATGCGACCAGTTGCCATCATCACCGGTGGCAGCTTCGGCATTGGTAAAGCCATTGTTGAGAAGCTGCTAAGTCAAAATTATCAGGTTTTCAATTTAGATATAGAAGCCAGTGAACTTGGAGAGCATCGCTACTGTGATGTCAGCCAAGTTGAACAAGTCCAGAAAGTTATCCAAGAGATTATAATGGCAACAGGCCGCGTAGATGCTCTGATTTCCAATGCTGGTAAACACTTGAGTGCGACAATTGAAGATACTGATGAAGCAACATTAGATGCATTATTTGCCCTTAATGTAAAAGGCGCCTACGCCGCAGTGCAAACCGTATTACCGACGATGAAGCTGCAACAAGATGGGAAAATTGTGTTCATTTCATCGGATCAAGCTCACGTAGGGAAGCCGAACTCTTTTGCTTATAATTTAACAAAGCACGCTCTCGCCTCTATGGCAAAAACCACCGCGTTGGACTACGCACCGTTTAACATTCGTGCCAATGCTGTTTGCCCTGGCACCATAGAAACGCCTTTATTCCATAATGCGATTGATAAGTACTGTGCCAAAAGCGGTGCAGACAAAGCACTTATTGTGGCAGAAGAAGGGGCATTGCAGCCTCTAGGAAGGTTAGGTCAACCAAATGAAGTAGCTGCACTCGTCGTATTTTTATTGAGTGATGATGCGGCATTTATTACTGGTAGCCTACAAACAATTGACGGTGGCTATACGGCACGCTAATGAATATTATCGACCCTCATCTACATTTTTTCGATTTAGTTAAAGGTGATTATGCTTGGTTGAAAGACAACCCGCCTAATTGGCCTAACATTGAAAAAATTCGCCAAAATCATCTTCCAGATGCCTTGTGTAGCAGCGCTCAGTTTAAATTAAGTGCCTGCGTCCATGTAGAAGCAGGGTTCGATAACCATGAGCCTCGAAGGGAGCTCGACTGGCTGGCAGAAGTCCTGCCAACGCTACCTTATAAGGCTGTCGCTTATGCGCCTATTGATGCTGAAAAAGCGGTGTTCTGTGACAAATTAGATGCCTTATCAGACGCGAGCCTTATCGCAATAAGAGATATCACAGAAGGTTCTGATGCCACACGTCTACTGTCCAAAAATGTGGCTGATAACATTGCATTGCTTCATCAACGAGGTTGTCACTTTGAGGCACAGTTTGAATTAGTTAACCTGCCTATTGTACAAAGGTTGTTTGATATATATAGCACTTTGCCCAATGCAACCTTAGTTATAAACCACGCAGGATTTATGGCGCGTTCGCAATCATGGCAAAATGCTTTAGATACATTGGCTAGCCTTAAAAACTGTGTGATTAAATTTTCTGGTCATGAAATGCTTAATTCGCCAATGTGCCCAAAAGAGCAGCTTGCTGTTTTGCTCGACTCATTTGGCGAAGACCGAATAATGTTGGCATCGAATCACCCTGTGTGCTTAATTTTGCGTAGTTTTGAGCAGCAATGGCAACACTATTTCGAGGTAGTTAGCGCAACTGCACCAAGTGTATGGCGGAAACTGAGCTTTGATAATGCCCAGCGAGTTTATCGGTTTACATGCTAAGAGCGGATCTGTACTAAGTCGAATGCAGCCAAGCTAGGGACGATGTCTTGGAGCCTTTTCTCAGTCTCATCTAATGAATTCAAGCACTCACAGTACTCATTGGCTTTTTCTTCTAACTGATAAGCCTTTTGCTGCAATGATTTGTCGATTTCTTTAGAGATGATTTCCATTCTTTGCCCCATATCTGAGAAGCGGCTCTCAATGTTCCCTTCTCTAGATTTAAAAGCATCACCAACAGAGACCAAAATTGCCCCCAATGATCCGTGAACGGCCGAATGTATTTTACCGCTAATTTCTTTCGTAAAAAAATCATCAATCTTGGAAAGTGATTGGGGCGCGATAAAATAAAAGTCTTCTCCACGTTTAAACTTATCCATCAAAGCCCGCTCTACATACTGGAGCTGTGTTTTAAGTACTTCAGGGTTATTGTCTGACATTCCTTCAACGACTTGTTCAATAGCGCTGAGGCCTAGATTGACACCATCAGTGGCAAGATTGACCAGCTCCGGTACTGTATCGCGGATCCCTTTGGCATACTCGTGCAATACCTGAGTTTCTTGTTCGTCTAACTTGACCCATCGCCCTCGAACTAAAAGTTGATTGTCATTGTTGATCTGTACCCGAGTTTGGCCATTATCGAGGATACGAATAACTGAGTCGGTGATAATTAAACCGTGGCCTAATTCGACATCACATTTCTCATCAGCATAAGCCTGCGCCGATATGCCAATGAGCAAACTGAATAACCCAGATTTAAATTTAGATATGGACAAACTCATACTACCCCCAACTTTGACACTACGAGGGTAGCAAATTTTAAATTTTAACCAAACCTATTTTTTATTTACTCGCACGCAGCATATCGCATTAAACGCACAAACGCGTCTGAAGTTTTACTGCTAGAGCTGTCATTTAGGCCATCTTGGAATTGATAAGTCCACGCTCTGCTAGGATCATTAATATTGGTTGTGCTGCTCCAATAATTACCGCTGTGGTTACCTAAAAACACGGTCGCGTTGATGGCAGGATCTTCACAACTACGCTCTACAATGGACGATAGTTCTTTTACGTTTGGTAATTGCCAATCATCAAAGTTTGCAACGCGGCTACTCTTGGCAGCTGACAATGCCTCCTGCCAGCTTAACTTTTGCTCTTCATTGTCGCAGGTCTCACTGGTTGCGTTATATACAAATCCAAAAGTGCAACGCTGCCACATAATTTCCGTTTTTTTGTCGCAAACCGTGCCATCATTGTTTACAACAAATCGAGATTCAGGCGTTGTGAAAGGTACAGATGTTTCTGTAGCACATTCTTGAGAAAGTGCGGAAGTACTAAACAGTAAGCACGAAAAAATAAGTTTAATTCGCATCTTCATCTCCCCGAACGAGTCTCACATAGGCCGTGTTGCCTTTCGATTCATGTACTGTGTTTCCAGTTGCCATATCAACAATGTAGGCGCTTGTCAGCTTAGCATCAATACCTTCTGTTCCGCCTACATAGGTTTGAATCGTCCAATAATGTAAGTGATTTAATAAAGTCACATCAGGCATATTCGGGAAGAATTCAGGATCCAAGACATGTGCACCTTGTCGACCAAAATCGACAATACTCATTAGCTCTGAATAACTCGGCAATCGCCAAGTTCTACCACCACAATAAGGGTCTCCCGCTTGCTCGTTAACAGCACTGACTAGATTTTTGATCCCGCAGTGATCTGAATGTGGACATGGCACGGGATTTGGCATCACAGTATTGCTGTGAATTAAGTCATCCATATCATCAGGATCTCTCACCGCCCACGTATAGTGGTTTTGAGCATTTCTGATGGAGGTATTAGGTAGAGTACCCGCGCTCGCTTCTTTTACTTCCCAAACTAGCCCAGTTATATTATCTCTTACACAGCTGAACTCAGTTGCATCATTATTCAGCTCTTTGCCATCGGCATCAAGTTTCGTAAAGTCAAAAGCGAGGTTGCCCTTGCCCTCTTTTGCAATCAATTGCGAGACACTGTCTCTGCCAAGATCAGCATCCTGACCAGGAAAGTCATCATCGCCGCATGTTATTGATTCAGTATTATTAAAGCAAAGTCCTGCACCAGAGTCATTCAAGTTACTGAGTGGCTTTTTCGAAATAGTGACGGTGATTTCGTCTTCGCCCGTTCTATTTGCAGAATCAGTAACGGTTACTTTAAACGTCGCCGATACAATATCGGTAATATTTGGCGCTCTGAATGTAGTCTTACACTCCGATGCATCCGTCAAGGCTATGGTTGAACCCGAGCTAGTTTGTTCCCAAACACAGTTGTACTGACCATCTACGGTTACACTGCTTGTTGCATCTAGGGTAACTTCATCAAACTCTAAAACTTGTTGGTCAGCGCCTGCTTTTGCCAATACCACTTGCGAGTTTTTGGCCAATACCACACTGGTTTCCGTTGTCGCACTCCCGCCTTCATCGTCGGTAATAGTAACACGCCAAAGCGCAGTTTGAGTTTCCGCTAGTAATGGGTGCACAAAACTTAAAGTCACAGAGCCTGTATCTTCTACTTTAATTGTACTGGGCCCAGATATTTGCTCCCACTTATAACCTACTACTTGACCATTAGAGTCAGGATCTGTCGAATCAGCAGCAGATAAAGTAATGGTATCTAAGTATTTCGAGGGTAAGGGATCCGGTGCCGTTTGCGTTACAACAGCAACGGGTAATTGGTTATTAGAAGTAATATTGACGTTTAAAGTATCGCTGACTAATGCACCCGCTGTTGTAAGGTAATCGACTTTCAACACCACGACACTGTTACTTTTAACATCTGGCGCCGCGACGGTTAACTCTTCACCAGCTTGTGGAAAACCAGCAATTGAAGGACCAGAAACAATCTGCCAATTAAACGTACCGCCCGCAGGTGAAGCTACCGCTTTGACTGTAAACTCGTTTTTTTCTATAACGGTGACATCTTTTCCAGCATTGATGCTGGCACCTACAACTTCTTGGTCGGATCCGCCAGATCCGCCACAGCCACTCAATGCGCTGCTAATGGCAAGTAACACGAGCGATTTTTTTAGCATTACAACTCCTAACTGACTACCCCCGTTGTCATGTTAGAGGTAGCTATCTTGGTGAATACGAACAAATAATTTAGTACCAACTTTACTGTAATCGACTTTGTATTCGCGCCCGTCTAAAGACTGAATAAATAGCAGCCTTTTAACTTCGCTGAACACATCGGCACTTGATATTTGCACCACCTCTAAATAACGCTCTTTAGCTTCCCGGCGATTTCTAGGTAACTCTTCTTTAAACGGGATTAAACCTGTTGCAGTTACCTTAATCTTGGGGTGAGTTTCCCCGTTCACGATCACTAAATCGAGCTTTTTATCTTTATGGATAATGGTATTACGACCACTTTTAATAAAGGCTCTATCGAAGCTCATGTATATATCCTGTTACTTCACTTAGCGGTGGCCACTTGCTCATGCAAGTCTTTTACCACCTTTTCTGGATTTGATTTCCAGTGGTTTAAAATGTTAGCAAATTGCCAAATATCCCTGTCCAACACGTTCGCTGGTAGAATCAAATCGTAGCCAGTGACGGTCTTTAAGTTTTGCATCCTATTTGCAAACATAGCCATTAAACCGGTGTAATTTCGCCTTTTTGGCGACAGATAACTGGTTTCTTCAATCAGCCATTCTGATGGACAATTGCCATTTGCGCAATGTATTTTAACAGCTTGTAAAAAAATATGCCGCTGTTCTATTAGCAGTTTCCCAGCCAAACGGGGGGTTAACTCTGCCAAAAACTCATCAATACTGTTTAGTTTAATACCTACAGCATTTAACTCAAGGTTTTCAACTCCTTGAGTCACAAAAGGGACACCACTAGAGTGAAAGTTAGAGTGAGAAACACGCATAACGCCAAATTTATGCACATAATTCAGGGCTTCTATACTTAGCTCAATGCTATAGTAAGGTTGTTGGCTTTTTAAAAAGCCCAGCAATATAGAGCATATAGCTGCGGCAGAGAATGCAAGTTCCAATACCGTCGGTGGGGTTGCCCTAAGCGTGACAAACACCATAATAATGACCAAACACACTGCGCCTGCGAGCATAAATTCAATGCTGTGACGGTTTGCCTGAGCACGTAAAGACACTTTATGCATAGTAAAACCACCAATAAAATATTAGCATGGCCACCAGCCAAACTAATATTTTACGTATCTGCATACACCTTTTACAGGGCTTTACTTTACTCATTTCAGTAACCTTTTAGGTACAAAGTGAAAATCCCTGTTAGATTTTCGTTTAATACACAAATATACAAGATATCCGCGATTTTCTCATTCAGGAATTTTTGTACACTAATCATCTACAAATAGTGAGATTAATTTATGCGTGCAAACCAGTCGGGCAAAGCCCTCTTTCCTACTTTCATTTTAATGCTAATCGCATTATGCGGCTATCTCTATTTCCCAGCTTCACAGGGCGAAGATGCAAAGCATGTATCCAGACCTGTTCAAGTTGCCGTTTATGAAGCCACCACACAGAATCGCTCTATTACTGCCAATGCGATTGGCTCAGCTAGAGCGAATCAAGCGATTGATATCACCAGCTCTCACAGTGACTATATCAGTGAGATTTTCTTTATCGATGGCCAATCAGTCTCGCGCGGTCAAAAGCTCGTACAATTACAAAACCAGCAAGAATTACTGGCTGTCAAAGAGTTGACGATAAACCTCAAAGAACAACAAAGACAATTGCTACGTCTCACTGAACTTGCGAAAACACAGTCAACGGCTCGCTCTCAACTTGATGCGCAGCGCTCCAAAGTTGACGCACTATCTACACAACTACAAGCCATAAAGTTAAAACTCTCTGAAATGGCAGTCTATGCACCATTTGATGGTGTGCTTGGTAAGCGTTTCATTTCAGTAGGTAGCTATGTCGATGACAATACACCATTAACCACTTTAGATGATATCAGCACCATCAAAGTCGACTTTCAATTACCAGAAAAGTACCTCGCGAAACTTCATCTTGGCATGCAAACATCAGTAACCAATGAAGCATATCAAGGTATCAAGTTTACCGGTCACATATCACACATTGACCCGCGTATTGATGAAACAACGCGCAGTATACAGGTAACTGCCGACTTCGAAAACTCAGAACAGCAGTTGCGTCCTGGTATGTTGCTCAATGTAGCGGTTCAACTGCAACAACTCAATGCGCTTATGTTACCAGAAAAAAGTATTATCCCAAGACAAGATAAACACTTTGTTTATGTTGTTGAAGATAACAAAGTGCATCAGCAACAAGTGACCTTACTTAATCGCTTCAAAGGTTGGGTTGCAATAGAAGGGATACAAGCTGGCCAATTGATTGTCACAGAAGGCACCACAAAAGTACGTAATGGTAGCCAAGTTACTGTGAAGGGGTAATGAGTGAAGATAACAGATACCGCGGTCAAACGCCCAGTTTTTGCCATTGTCATAAACTTACTTTTACTTACCTTTGGTATTGTTGCGTTTACAATGCTTCCACTGCGTGAGTACCCAGATATAGAAACCCCAATAGTCAATGTGAGTACCGATTACACCGGAGCGTCTGCTGCGGTTGTCGAAGCCAAAATTACCCAAGTGTTAGAAAACCGCATATCAGGCATAGAAGGGATCAAAAGTATAAATTCTTCAAGCCGAAATGGACGCTCAAATATCACCATTGAATTTAACATCGACAGAGACATCGATGCTGCGGCCAATGATGTGCGCGAACGTGTTTCTCGCGCATTAGATCGACTTCCCGAACAAGTGCGCCCGCCAGAAGTATCCAAATCCAGTGATGATGAAAATGCCATTGCTTGGTTTGTGCTCAATAGTACCTCAATGGACACTTTACAATTATCAGACTACGCCCAGCGTTATATTGTAGACCGTTTGGCGGTCGTAGACGGCGTGTCTCGAGTCATTATCGGTGGTGAACGCAGATATGCCATGAAAATCTGGTTAGACAGACAAGCTATGGCCGCACGCGGTGTGACTAGTTCAGATATTGAAAATGTATTACGACGCGAAAATGTCGAATTGCCCGCTGGCGAAATTGAATCGCAAGACCGAGACTTCGCAGTTCGCATCGCTCGTGGCTACACCACGCAAAGAGACTTCCAAAACCTCGTTATTAAGCGCGGCGAAAACGGCTACCAAATAAAACTGAGCGAAGTCGCCAAAGTATCGTTGGAAGCGCAAGATGACGAAAGTACATTTAGAGGTAATGGGATTAATATGATTGGCCTGGGTATTGTAAAGCAAGCCAAAGCCAATACCTTAGATGTTGTCGACAATGTCAGAACAGAGCTTGTGACGATAAAACGAAATCTACCTGAAGGCACACAAATACAAGATAGCTATGACTCTTCGATTTTCATTCGTGAGTCGATCACTGAAGTATACCGAACGCTCGCTATCGCGATGGGTCTGGTCGTATTAATTATTTTCATATTCTTAGGCAATGTTCGCGCCACACTCGTGCCAGCCGTGACTGTCCCTGTGGCACTTATCGCGACATTTATGTTTTTGTTGGCAATGGACTATTCCATCAATTTATTGACCTTACTTGCCTTAGTGCTCGCCATCGGCTTAGTCGTTGATGACGCTATCGTCATGCTTGAAAATATCCATCGCCGAATTGAGCAAGGTGAACCAAGGCTGCTTGCCGCATTCAGAGGTGCCCGAGAAGTCGGCTTTGCCATTATTGCAACCACCCTAGTTCTGGTGTCTGTGTTCGTTCCTCTGGTATTTATGGATGGACGAATTGGTGCGTTGTTTACCGAATTTGCGCTTGCGGTCAGTGCTGCTGTGATATTTTCAAGTATTACCGCGCTGACTTTGTCTCCAGCACTGTGCTCAAAAGTGTTAAAGCAAGACCAAGAAGAAGGCCGCTTTTCTGGTTGGATGAACAAACAATTCACTCAACTTGAGTCAGCTTACAAACGAGTTTTAATGCAAAACATTCAAAGTCGGATTGCCCTTTTACTCATTTTGTCATTAACAGCGCTGGCAAGCTATGGGCTATTCAACAAAATACCATCGGAATTAACGCCCAAAGAAGACCGTGGCACCTTTTTCATTATGATGAGTGGCCCTGAAGGCGCAAGTTACGAGAACAACGCGCAAAATATGGCAGAAATAGAGCAACACCTCATGCCATACGTAGAAAACAAAGAACTAAGCAGAGTGTTAATACGCGTTCCGGGCTGGGGCAGTATGGGCGGTGTTGCTATCGTTGGCATGCCTGATTGGGATGAACGAAAGCGTTCAACTTGGCAGGTTATGGCCGAGATAAGTGGTAAAATGCAACAAGTTACTGATGTGAGAGCTTTTGCTATCATGCGTCGCGGTATTGGCGGTGGCGGTTCCTCGCGACCTGTTGAGTTTGTACTGCAAGGTAATGACTACCAAGAACTGGCACAGTGGCGTGACAAAATATTTGCAAGAGCAAGAAACAACCCCGGTTTGGTGCGCTTAGATCATGACTTCAAAGAGACATTCCCCCAGTTCTTAATTAGCATCGATAAACGCAAAGCCGCTGATATGGGTGTGTCTACTGATGATATAGGCCGCACGCTAGAAACCATGCTTGGGCAAAGGCGCGTGACAACCTTTATTGACAGAGGGGAAGAATATGATGTCATACTCAAGGGTACCAAAGCCGATTTTACCGCACCGACGGATATTAATGATGTGTTTGTATCTTCTCGCTCAGGGGAACTAATTCCTCTGGACAGTCTGATTAGCATTAAAGAGGAAGCAACCTCGGCACGCCTAAACCGATACAACCGTATGCGCTCTATCACTATCACAGCCAATCTTGCTGAGGGGTACACCCTTGAGCAAGCTTTGAACTTTTTGAACCAAGTTGCTGACGAAGAAAATCTGTATGAAGGGGCAATAGACTATAAAGGCGAGTCTCAACTGTTCTATGAAGGCGCCTCAGCTATGACTTATGTGTTTATATTAGCTTTGGTTGTGACTTTCTTGGTACTGGCTGCACAATTCGAAAGCTTTGTGCACCCTTTTGTGATTATGTTAACTGTGCCACTTGGGTTAATAGGCGCAATGCTTGGGCTGTATTTAAGCGATAGCTCGTTAAATATCTACAGCCAAATAGGCATTGTGATGCTCATTGGTCTAAGTGCCAAAAATGGCATCCTAATTGTTGAATTTGCTAATCAGTTACGCGATAAAGGACTTCCGTTTGAAGAGGCTATTATTGAAGCGGCCTCTCAGCGTTTAAGGCCTATTATCATGACATCATTGACAACGGTCATGAGCGCAATTCCGCTTGTATTAGCAAGTGGCCCAGGCTCAGAGAGTAGGATGGTTATTGGCATTGTCATATTTGCCGGTGTGAGCATCGCAACCATCTTAACCTTGTTTGTTATCCCAACTGCTTATAGCATATTGGCTAGGCGCACTCGCTCACCAGAGCATACCGCTGCCGCACTAGATTCGCAGCATAGTGCCTACCCAGTCCAAGAGCACAATGAGGGAGTAAAATAATGAGTAAAATGCAGTTAGCCACCTTTGGTGGGGGTTGTTTTTGGTGTATTGACGCAGCCTTTCGCAAAGTCAAAGGGATCGACAAAGTCGTCTCAGGATACAGTGGCGGGGAAACATTAGACCCGACCTATAAAGAGATCTGTACCGGTATGAGCGGCCATGCTGAAGTCGTGCAATTAGAGTTTGACCCTAACGTCGTTTCGTATAACACGCTCTTAGCAATGTTTTTTGCATTACATGATCCAACGCAATTGAATCGCCAAGGCAACGATGTGGGCACGCAGTACCGCAGTGTTATCTTTTATCATTCCGATGAACAAATGGCGCAGGCAAAGCAGGTAATTTCTGAGATTAAAGAACGCTTTCAAGATCCTGTCGTCACAGAATTGAGTGCCATAGGAGCATTTTATGACGCAGAACAGTACCACCAAGATTATTTCAATGAAAACCCGAACCAAGGTTATTGCAGTATTATGATTGCGCCAAAGGTCGCAAAATTTGAACAAAACTTTGCAGATTACTTAGCATAACAAGTAATCAATGGGGACTAGCAATGGCTAGCCCCCATCAGTAATTAAAACTCGACTTTTGCGCCAACGTAAAGTTGACGACCCAACGGTTTGTAGCCAAGCAAACGGCTATTATCTGCCGTAAACCCAGCGCCAGCTGTAAAGTATTCTTTATCAGTTAAGTTTTCTAAACGCGCATTCAATTCAATGCCATCTAGCAGTTGGTAATTTGCAGATAAATTAAATAACGTGTACGCACTTAACGTCGTATTATAGAAGCTAATCGATGGCCTATCCGAACGATAAATCATTGTTAGATTTACATCTAAATTTTCCCATTGCTTGGTCAATGTGTAATTGAACGTCTTTGAAGGGCGACGAGGTAAATCTTTTGGTTGGCTAGTTGAATTGTCTTTAGCGTCTAACAACGTTAAGTTTGTAGAGTGATTCAAACCAAACGCATCAAACTGAGCACTTAGCTCAATCCCCCTCATTGTTGCTTTATCGACATTGTATGCCACATACTTTTGAGTCTCATCATCTAGCTTATTAGCAATTAAGTTAGTGATGCGGTTTTCAAATATAGCTACATCATAACGACCCCATGAAGACGTCACAGTTAGACCTAGCTCATTGTTTTCCGCTTCCTCCGGCTCAATATCAATATTCGGCGCATACCAAAGACTATCAGCAACGAATGCATCATTTAAAGTTGGCGCACGAAATGCCGTGCCATGATTGAATCTGAACGCGACATTTTGATGAGGCTTTACGCCAAAGCTAGTCGTATAAGTATTCGCTCTGCCATGGAATTCATAGTCATCTGAACGTACAGCAATGTTAGCTAACCACTTGCTGTCATCATAAAAAGCACCAGCAAAAATAGCCGTATTATCACGCTCTGTTTGCGCAAACTTTGCGGTAGATTTTGATATGTCTTCGCGTAAATGCGAGATGCCAGCCGTCCCTTGTAAGGAGTCAATCACTGCAAAACGGGCGCGGTATTCAATTTCTTCACGCTCAGTGCTGTAGACATTGACTGTACCGCTTCCCTGTTGTGTATTTTCTTCTTGAGAAACGCTGACAGATGCATTTTGGGTTAAACGCTCAGAGCCCTTTTGCCAAGCGACTTTAGCTGTATAGTTATCAAACTCATACTCATCGTTGCCCCAATTGCTATCGTATTGCGCTTCACCTTGACTAAATTGGCCTAAAGCTGAAAGTTCGCCATACTCTTCAAAGTCATACGCCAAATTGAAGCCAAAGTTTTCGTTTTCGTACCCGTCTCTGTCGTGGTTTTTGCCTCTGGGGGCGCTCGGATCTTTTTCAATCACATCGTAGCCATCGGTTTCTTGATACCCAAGGTTGTAGCTTAAACGCAATTTACCAGACTTAAAGTGACCAGCTGCTTGCGCTTCAACATAGTTGTTGCTACCAGATGTAAGTGCAATTTGGTTTGTTTGAGACTCACGCGTAATGATGTTAATAACACCCGATACCGCATCTGAACCATATATCGCTGCACGCGCACCTTTTACCACTTCAATGCGCTCAATACTGTTTACTGGGATATTAGTAAATGACACATTGCCTGAGTTGGAATCACTGACTCTTACGCCATCTACAAGCACAAGAGTACGCTTAATTGACGCACCGCGGACAAAGACACTTGCGATTTGACCAAATCCACCATTTCTGACGACGTCAACACCGGGTAAAGTATTTAAGAGCGATGGAATGTCTCGTACGTTAAGCTTTTCAATTTGAACACGGTCAATAATTGATACGCTCGCTAGCGTATTTGTTATAGGTTGTTCGAATTTATTCGCAGTGACGGTGATGCGTTCAATATCTTGATTTGCAGATACGTTAAAAGAAGCCGCAGCTAGTACAGCAAGGCTTAGAGCAGATTTTTTAAACATGGTTTCCCCTACTTCGTGCCCACCGCACAAAGTTCAATCAATGAGTCTGGTTCAAGGCCGGTCTCCGGGCTCAACTGCGCGAACACAGTTCTACCGTTGCGGGGGCAGCGTTGGATTTGCACATACACTACTTGTGCGCACCAACTTCCCGATTATCCAATCTACGGACAGTTTAGCTGTAGCTTGGCACCTCGAAATTCAGCGCATATTGTCGGGATTTATAAGGGGGATGTCAATGGACGTCTAGAGTTCCAGCAAGGAATTTATACTTGGAACTCTAACTGGATCAAAGATTAGTCTCTGAAGTTTTTAAACTGAAAAGGTTGACCCAACTCAGCGGTGCGAATTAGTTGCATAACTTCTTGTAAATCATCTCGCTTTTTACCAGTGACACGTACTTCTTCACCTTGTATTGCTGCCTGAACTTTTAGTTTTGAGTCCTTGATAAGTTTGACAACCTTTTTAGCCATATCTTTATCAATACCTTGCTTCAACGCGACTTTACGAGCAAATGTTTTACCACTACGCTCCACGTCTTTTAGTTCAAAACTACCAACATCCAAACCACGCTTTGCAGCTTTACCAACAACCATGTCAAACAATTGCATAACTTGCTGTTCTGATTCAGACTTTAATTGAATTACTTCATCTTTTAGTTCAATCGATGCTTCTACACCTCGAAAATCATAGCGAGTTTCCAATTCTCTGTTCGCGTTATCGACTGTATTTTTAGCCTCGGTCATTTCTATTTCAGACACAATATCAAAAGAAGGCATTGCTCTCTCCTCAAATCAAATTTGCTTCGAATTATAACAATGCTCTTTAGCAATAAGATACCGTTTTATTGACGAACTTATTTGTTAGTAAGCACCCGAAGCGGCGAGTAACATTTAAGGTTTAAAATTAAGCCACTTAACGTTAATCCATTTTTCAGTTTTCGATGTTATACTGGATTTCCATCAAGTTGAAGTTGGAGTGGTTGTGACAAGACGAGTATATCAAACACTTTTATTATTATTTTTGATAGCGATTACTTATCTGTTTGCGAAAGAGGTTCAAGTCCAAGGAATTCAAATCCCTCATTTGGACAAAGTTGCGCACTTTGTGGTGTTTTTCGTGCTCGCATTTTTCTCCTGCCATGCATTTAAATTCAGGCCCTGGTTCCACATGGTCTTATTGACCAGTTATGGCGCTTGCGTTGAATGGATGCAATCTACCTTACCTTATCGTCAAGCGTCACTTGGGGACTTTATCGCTGATGTACTCGGTGCACTCAGCTACTTTATTTTACTTTGGTTGGTGCGCAGGTATCGAATGCGCAGAGCTGAGCTGTGACACCAGTTCATATTATAGGCAGGGGTGCAATTGGATTACTGCTTGCCAATAAGCTCACTCAGCACACCCAAGTGACTCTCATTACGCGTGATGAAGTGATTGATGATTACCACCTCATCGACAATGAAAAGTCCCATAAAATACCAGTCAATCAAACGACCTTTGACGCATTACGCTCAAAAATCACTCACTGCATTGTACCCGTTAAGGCTTATCAACTCTCCCAAGCGATACACGCACTCATTCCTCACTTGCATGATGATGCGAACATCATACTGAGCCACAATGGCATGAGTGACCTATCTGAAGTTAACCAATTACTCAAACCTAATCAGGGACTATACTTTTTATCTACTTCAATGGGCGGGATGAAACCGCTTGCCAATACCGTTAAGTACACCGGGGCAGGCCTTACTCAGATAGGAGCCTGTAACAAAGTTGCACAAATTCGCTTGCCAAACTTATTCCAAGAACTCATTCAGCCTTGTTTGTCTCAGGCACACCTCGTTGACAACATCAACGAAATACGCTGGCAAAAACTGTGTGTCAACATTGCTATCAATCCACTGAGCGCGCTGTTGCAATGCAAAAATGGTAAGCTGCGTGCACCTGCATATGCAAGGCAAGTTTTGTCTCTACTTAATGAGGCGTGTTTTGTCGCAGAGCTTGACGGCGTTGAGTTAAAGTTATCTTCAGAGTTAATGCGTGCATATCAAGTCATGAAACTTACCGCGGCAAATAACTCCTCCATGGCACAGGATATTAAACTCAGACGACGCACCGAAATAGATGCAATATGTGGATTTATTGTCTCTAGAGCCAACAAGCATGGCGTCAGCGTGCCAGAGAACGAATGGATGTGGCAGCAAATAAAACAAAAAGAGCGGGTATAAACCCGCTCTTTACTATGGTCTGTATACCTTCACTTTGGTAAAACCGTTTTCGTGTAGGATCAGTGCTTGAAGCTGACTCATTACGCCTTTGCTACAGTATAGGTAATAGTCTTTATCCTGAGGTAAATCACCGAATTTCGTCGCAAGACGGAAGAACGGTAAATGGATCACCTCAATGTCTTCAAGCTCTAATGGATCTGCGTCTTCTTCTTCAGGGGAGCGAATATCCACAACAACCGCGTTAGCAGGAAGCTCTGAGACATTTTCAGCTTCTTTAACTTCCTCTTTGGCTTCTTCTTCTATTTCACGAATATCTTTTATCGTTGCATTATTCACCACGGTATCTAAAACGTCAAAGTCAAAATTGGCTTCTTCTGCTTCGATTTTTTCTAGCACCGCTTTAACAGTAGGCTTCTTAGAGATAACACCGCAATACTCAGGCATCGCTTCAGCCATTTCGCAGGTACCAATCTCTCTGGCAATTCGAATGATCTCTTCTTTATCATGCTGAATTAGTGGTCGTAAGATCAAGGTCTCAGTCACTCTATCAATCACACTCAAATTAGCTAATGTTTGGCTTGATACTTGGCCAATGCTTTCGCCAGTAACCAGCGCCTGTATACCTAATTTTTGAGCAACCGCACTGCCCGCACGCATCATCATACGTTTTAGCACGACACCCATCTGGCTATTTTCTACGTTTTCCAGAATTTCCGCCACAACCGGCTCAAAATCAACTGTAATGAACTTAACACGGTGCGTCGAGCTATATTGTTTCCACAAATAATGACTGACTTGTTTTACGCCGATCTCATGAGCCGCTCCACCTAAGTTAAAAAACAAGAAGTGCGTTCGAGCGCCTTTTCGAATCATTTGATATGTGGCAACACCTGAATCAAAACCACCAGAAACCAATGATAAAACATCTTCTTGAGTAGGAAGCGGGAATCCACCTAGACCACGGTGTTGGCTCCTTACGATATAGGCAAACTGATCTTTGATTTCTATCTTTACAGTTTCTTGTGGCTTACTTAATTTAACGCTAGCCGACTCAACATTTTGATTTAAGCCGCCACCCACGTAGCGCTCTACGTCGCTAGAAGTAAAATCATGCTTACCTTGGCGCTTCACCCTAACGCAAAACGTTTTATTTTCAATCTGTTCTTTTACCAGCGGTAAGGTGTGCTGGTAAATATCGTCAAGCGTTTCAAATTGCTCTTCTTGTACTTCAAGAAATAGCACGATACCCGGCACGCGTTTTAAGCCATCAATCAGAGCTAGGCGCGTATCTTCATCACTGAGTTGACTCACAACGGTAATGTTGTCCCAGTTGTTTTTTACTGTTATAGCTTCGTCAATGCGACCCAGCAGCAACTTGATGTTTTTTTCCAAAATTTTTGTAAAACGCTTTCGCACCGATTTGCTTTTAATAACAATTTCAGGGTGCAGCTTGACGATAAATTTAAGCATAAGAAGTCACTCATTGGTGTGAAACTACAAACGTATTAAACGTCCAATCATTTTAAGGCGCGGGATTATAACAAACTTATTAAAGACTAGGAAATAAACAATCGGATTGGCAACTTTGTACGTGACAAACATACTTGGAGGCAATGTCGCAACACGCCCCCATTAAGTTGCTGTAATGATAAGTTACGCGATACTGGGTAAAGTCGTGTCGGCTTGCTCTTGGTAATAATCTCTTAATTGTGCAATTTTTTCTCGACTTAGATCAGTGGCGTAAGGCTTAAACAACATAAGAACCTTGACGATGCCATTGTATATATCTTTTTGTTCAAGCACCCCTGTCATTCTGCGCGCTTTGACATAGGGCGTCCAAAAGCTCACTACCATTTTCAACATATGCGCTAACTCGTCCGTATCCGCATCTTCAATATCGATAACGCCAGCATCACGAAGTCCGATAACAACGGCTTTTACTTGCTCAAATAAATGAGCTTGAAACTCAATATAATCACTTTTCAGCGCTTTATCACGCGCCAATATATCCGTTAAATTGTCGTAGAAGAAGTGGTAGCGCCACATCAGTTCGAACAAAGAGTCTAGATACTGTGTAAGCTGCTCTAGCGGCTCATGTTCAATACTAAGTGGTTTAAAGTGGGTTCTTAAGTGCTCACTATATAAGGAAAAAATATGCCGAATAATGTCTTCTTTATTTTTAAAGTGATAATACAAATTGCCGGGGCTGATTCCCATATTAGAGGCAATATGGTTAGTTGTTATTGCTCGCTCCCCATGCAGATTGAACAACGCAATGCTCGTACGAATTATTTTTTCCTTGGTATTCATATCCAACTCTCTTTACACGCTTAATTGAATTAGTGGGTTCACTTGCCCGCTTGGTTATCTGAAAATAGCACTAAACATATACAAGGTTAAATGAGCAAATTTGAAAGCAGACCAGTGAATTTGAGTGCGAAGCTTGCTAACATAGCAAAAATTTTTTGCGTTGCAACAATCCTATGAAAGTAATAGCTCTCTATCCAGGTACATTCGACCCTCTGACCAATGGACACTCAGATCTTATCAAACGCGCTGCAAAAATGTTTGATACTGTGTTACTCGCCATTGCCCACAACCCATCTAAGAAACCATGTTTTACACTAGATGAACGTGTTGAGCTGGCTGAGCAGGTCCTTGGTGATATACCAAATGTTAAAGTCATTGGATTTTCAGGTTTATTAGTTGATTTGGCCAAAGCACAAAATGCCAACGTTCTTATAAGAGGAATTCGTGCAGTCTCTGACTTTGACTATGAATTCCAATTAGCGAACATGAACCGTCGACTTTACCCTCAATTGGAAAGTGTATTTTTAACGCCTTCTGAGAGAAACTCATTCATTTCATCAACACTGGTTAAAGAAGTGGCGCTTCATCACGGCGATGTTAGCGAGTTTGTTGACCCTATTGTTGCTAGCGCACTTGTGGAGAAGCTACATAAATGAAACTCAGGCCTATAACGATTGCTTGCCTATGCGTAATGTCTTTGCAAGCAAAAGCAAGCCCATGGATCTCAGCCCAAGATAGCGTAACCAAGCATTCTATTGATCTCCTTGTGAGTCATGGGCTCATTAATCGGCCCGTCAATCAGTACCCCCTACTATGGCAAGGTATTGCTTATGACTTGAGTAAAATTGCTCCGGACATGTTAACGGAGCAAACCGCATTTGCGGTCAACCATTTACGTCACGCTCTAAATACCGACAAAAGGACCAAGCGTTCAGGGATTAAAGCACACTATAATGGTGAGCCTGGTATAAAAACAGGTATGGGAGAAAATAGCCGCGCAAAATCAGGGGTTCAATCATTTGGGGAGCTGACAGGCAGCAACGTCAGTGCCCGCGTACAGGTTAATTATGCCGATGACGGACTAGATGGCAAACACGTTAACCATCATGGCAGCCATGTCGCGGTGCTACTGGGGGACTGGGCTTTAAGTGCGGAGCGACTAGACTATTGGTGGGGTCCAGGTAATGAAACCGCCTTACTTCTTTCTAATAATGCAGCGCCAATGAAAGCAGTCAGGTTAAGCAGAGCAAATACAAATTACAGCGGCCCGAGTTTCTTATCTTTTATCGGTCCTTGGCAAATAACCGCTATTGCGGCAAAGCAACAACCAGCCAAACAAGAAGGTGATTTTTGGGGTGCACGCTTTTCCGCATCACCTTTGCAAGGCTTAGAAGTAGGCTTTGCAACCACTGGCAGTGATTTTATCTACTCCACTCAAGACACTGCTGAAAAGATTAAAAAGCAACGCCTCACTAGCGTAGATTTTAAGTACTCAACAGTTTTAAATGCCCAACCTATTGCTGTTTATGGTGAATATACAGGTGATAACGAATCTGGTGCGTTGCCTGACCAACCTTTGTTTACCTTTGGTCTAGAAAGTTTTTGGTCACAAGAGGACAGCAGAACCAAGGCCTACATTGAATACAGCGATACGCTTACAGACTGTCAGGCACAAACACGCAGTTTTCAGTGCAACTTTCAAACTCAAGGCAATGGCTCCGATTATACCGAACGGGGCCGATGGCTCGGCGCTTCGATTGGCCCACAAGCTAAAAGCTTAACTATAGCTGCTGACTATTTTCAAACCAACGGCGTGGGTGGCTATACCAAATTTAAACGCTCGGAATTTGAAGCTTTGCAACTTGACCGAACATTATTAGAGATTGGGTATCAACAAGGTGTGTTTAATGGGTTAATGAAAGCCAGTTTTAGCTTCTGGCAAGACAAAACACCACAACACAGCGAAACCGAGCACGCGTTTACGTTTAGTTGGGAGTATCAATACTAACGTTTGAAAGGCTGCAAAGACGCATAACTCTGGCAAGTAAGCTATGCAGCAGCCTTATCTAGACCTAACTTCCTCGTGATCAGTTGAATACCGAGCAAATCTCGATTTAAGATAACAACGCCAACCATAATTAAATCGATTACGTTAACCGTTGTCGAGTAAAAATACCACAAGCCCCAAGGTTGGTAATTTCCTAGTAGATGGGAGTCGACAAACATAGCTAGAAAAAGGGCTGAGTTGATCATCAACCCAAGGCAGCAATATACAATGACGGGTTGAACTTTTTCGCGCTTAAATAATATTTGCCGTGCAATCAACAAACAAATAATCGTGATTACGTCATAGGCTAGAAGGATACCAAAATCACTCGAGTGAAATTGTGTTGATAAAGACAGGTCGCTTACACCATAAGATGTCGCCAATATAAGGGAGCAAGACAGGGTTTGTAAATTTTTATTGATGGCAAGCACATAAAAAAATATGTTCATTAAACTCGCCATTACGAAGCCCCAAATAACAAGGGCTCCGATACTTAATCCGAAATAATCGTATGCCATTCGCTGTGTTGCAGTTAGCCGCCGTGCGGTGGTTTAGGGTAAATTCCACTACCGCGAGAGCCTGTAACCGCTCTTAAATTTGCTTCACTTTCAATAACATTATCAGAAAGCACCTTAGCTTTGCTAGTACTATTAGATGAATTCGTACGCTTACGCTTAAAAATAGACATTGTTTTCCCTTTATAAATATTAAGGCTATTTCTCATATGAAATAATTCATATGGATAGCTATATCGATGAGCAATAGACTGCAATACCCGGGCCACATGATATATAAAAAAAACAAAAAGTTCACCTAAGTTAAAGAAAACGCCAATATGTTTACAAAACGTACTAAAAATAACTATTCACGCAACCACCATTAAAACTGCCCTGCATAAAAGTAAAAGGCCCCGCAGATAAGTTATTTCCTAAATTAAGAGTCCTTATCTGCGGGGCCTTGTCGTATTGAGCAATGCCAGGGAGGTTGCTCAAGATTTTTTCAATTGAAGCGCTTTTTTAACTTGCGGCAAAGATGTGCCGCCCAGTGCTTGTCGGGCAGAAATACATGCGGCAATTTCTAACCGCGGATAAACATCTTCTTCAATTTGTGGACAAATGCTTTGGAATTCGTCAAGCGTAAGCTCTTCAAGGTTTTTACCTTGCGCAATAGCCTGTTGTACCAGTTGACCGACAATATGGTGCCCTTCTCTAAAGGGAATGTTTTTAGCAACGAGGTAATCAGCAAGCTCAGTGGCATTTGCATGCCCCCCTTTCGCAGCTGCTAATGTGGCTTCACCATTAACCTTGACACCTTTAATACACGCTTGTGCCATATGAAGAGATGCAATCCAAGTGGGTAATGCATCAAACAACCCCTCTTTGTCTTCCTGCATATCTTTGTTATAGGCTAAAGGCAATGCTTTTAAAGTCATCATCATGGCACTAAATGCCCCAAAAACACGCCCCGTTTTGCCACGGATCAGCTCCAATGCATCTGGGTTTTTCTTTTGTGGCATCAGTGAAGAGCCAGAAGTAACGTTGTCCGATAACTCAATAAACCCTGATTCACCACTGTTATAGAAAATCATGTCTTCAGATAATCGGGAAAGGTGCATCATCGATATAGACGCGCAACTAAGTAATTCCACGACGAAATCTCTATCTGACACTGCATCTAAGCTGTTGCGTGTCGCATTTCTAAAGCCAAGCTCTTGAGCAAGTTGCTCTCTATCTATTGGGTATGCCGTACCCGCTAAAGCTCCACTCCCTAGCGGACACTCATTTAATCTTTCTATTGCGTCAGCTAAGCGCGATTTGTCACGCTCAAGCATTTCAACATAAGCGAGACACCAATGGCTGAATAGCACAGGTTGAGCACGTTGCAAATGGGTGTAACCTGGTAAAATTGTACCTAACTCACGCTCAGCTAACGCAATAAATTCAGATTTTAAATCTTCAATTGCTTGTATTACCTGTTGTGCAGTTTGGCGGCTCCAAAGGCGAAAATCAGTGGCGACTTGATCGTTACGGCTACGTCCAGTATGCAGTTTTTTCCCTAAATCCCCCACCTTTTCAATCAATTTTGCCTCAACATATGAGTGAATATCCTCATAGCCGCTGCTAGCAATTTGCTGCGGCGCTTGTTTCGCTTCCTCTAGTAACGCACTTAAACCGCTTGTTAGCGTGTCACACTCATCATGTGAGAGCACTTCAACTTGCTGCAATGCACCTGCCCATGCGATTGAGCCAATTATATCTTGCTCAACAAGCTGATAATCAAACGGTAAAGAGTCATTGAACTGCTTGAAAGCTTCATCCGGTCCTGTAGAGAAACGACCTCCCCATAATGCCATTATCTTACTCCTCTACGACGATTTCTGTTTATTCAGCGCGGCAATACGACTTGATAATGAGAACAAACGAATGAATCCCTCTGCATGGGATTGGTCGTAAACATCATCTTCACCAAATGTCGCAAAGTCTTCACTGTAAAGACTATTTGTAGACTGCTTCTGCACCGCTGTTACTTGGCCTTTGTATAGCTTTAAAACAACCTCCCCAGAGGCCGGTACCGCCAACGCTTGTGCAGCTGCTAGAATGGAATCTTTCAGTGGCGTAAACCAACGACCGTCATATACCAAATGGGAAAACTCGCTAGAGAGCGTTTCTTTCCACTTGCGGCTCGATTTATCTAGCACTAATTCATCAATTGCTTGAAGTGCAGCCATGATCACGGTGCCTCCTGGCGTTTCATAACAGCCTCTAGATTTCATACCGACTAAACGGTTTTCAACAATGTCGACACGTCCAACACCATGTGCAGCAGCAATATCATTGAGTTTTACCAAGCATTGATATGGACTATAACGCTCTCCATTAACAGCAACGACTTGCCCTTGTTCAATTGATAAAGACACAAATTCTGCTTGATCTGGCGCTTGTTCTGGGGAAGCTGTCAAAGTCCAGACTTGATCGCTTGGCTGGTTCCATGGATCTTCAAGTTCGCCACCTTCATGAGAAATATGCCAAATGTTTGCATCTCGGCTGTAAATCTTCGTTGCTGATGCTGAACAAGGAATTTGTCTCTGAGCCAGATAGCCCAATAGCGATTCTCTACTGGATAACTCCCATTCGCGCCAAGGTGCGATCACTTGGAGATCAGGAGCCAGTGCGGAAAAGCAAGATTCAAATCGAACTTGATCATTACCTTTACCTGTACACCCGTGTGACAAAGCATCAGCCCCGACTTTGCGCGCAACCTCTACTTGAGCTTTTGCAATGATAGGGCGTGCCATAGAAGTACCCAGCAAATAAGTGCCTTCATACACTGCACCCGTTTGCAAAGTAGGGTAAATATAATCGCTTACAAGTTCTTCTTTTAAATCTACGATGTGGCATTCACTCGCACCTGAAGCGAGCGCTTTTTCTTCAACCCCAGCCAACTCCTCTTCACCTTGACCGACGTCGGCGACGAATGCGACCACTTCGCAACCGTAATTTTCTTTTAACCAAGGCACGATTGCAGACGTATCCAAACCACCAGAATACGCCAGTACTACCTTTTTTACTTCGCTCATAACTTTAAAACCTTTATTTAAATTGGTTGTTTAACAAGGTAACCAGTAGCGCATTCTGGGCATGCATCCGGTTCTCTGCTTGTTGAATAATTTTTGACTTATCGCCATCCATCACGGTAGAAGTTATTTCGTACTCCCGATGTGCTGGTTGGCAATGCAGTATGGTTTGAGCGCCTGTTTGCTCCACCAACTGTTGATTTATTTGGTAAGGCATAAACACCTCTTTAGCTTGTTCTAAAGTAACGTTACTGCCCATAGATACCCAAGTATCTGTGTATAATATATTCGCGCCTGCAGCGGCTTCTACACGGTCACTTACCATGATGCTGGCACCATTTACCGCCGCTATTTGCTCTGCTTGCTTCACTATTTGTGCATCTGGCGAGTGGCCTTTCGGACATACAGCAACAAAGTCTGTGCCTAAACAGGCTGCCAATAGCATAAGCGAGTGAGTCACATTATTTCCTTCACCTAGATAAGCGAGTTTCAAGCCGCTCACATCACCGTACACTTCCTGTATCGTCATAAAATCCGCTAACGCTTGGCAGGGGTGGTATAGGTCACATAAGCTATTAACCACTGGAACTGATGAATACTCAGATAAGGTTGTCAGTGTGCTGTGGTGATTGACTCGCGCAACAATTGCGTCAGCCCACGTTGAAATATTCAACGCAAAGTCTTTGACTGACTCTCTACTGCCCATGGCCCCATTTTGTTGATCCAAGTAAACTGCATGACCGCCTAATTTATTAATACCAATATCAAATGACAAACGAGTTCGCAAACTGGGCTTCTCGAATAAAGTTACAACAGATTTTCCCGCTAAAGCTTGCGCAAAATCTTGAGGCTGAGCTTTTATTTGGTGTGCGAGAGAAAGCAATTTAAGCAGCGCAGCTTGGTCAAATTCCAAGCCATTAATAAATACATTGTCCATTATTTTTCCTAAGGTAAAATTTGAGTTCCGACATGTTCGCCCTTGATCAAAGCGACTAAATTCTCTGGCTTTTGCCAGCTGGAAATGTATACGCCCCGTCGTAAATGTTGGGCAGCGTGAAGACTGGTCTTAACTTTGACCTCCATCCCGCCCACAATAACCTTCTCATCGATTAGCGTAGAAATTTGACTTGCGTCTAAGGTGTGTAATGGCTGCTTTTGCGCATCTAAAACTGCTTCCACATCGGTCATAAAGATAAGCTCACCATTAATCGTTTGAGCAATGGCTGCAGCGGCTTCATCTGCATTAACATTGTACAGAGCACCATTGTCGCCAATGCCAACAGAACTCACTAGAGGTATCCGACCCAACTTCAATAACTGCTCTAGCAAGCCAAGATTTTCTTCAGCGTAACAAGTCCCTACTTGCCCCAGTGCTTTAAGCTTTTGTTTAGTCATCAAGCCAGCTTCAAAGAGGCAGGTGCCAATCGGCTTCAAGCCCGCCACAATTGCTTGCCCCATTAATTGCTTATTTGCACATCCAGCCAGTGCACCAACAATATATGGCATTTGCTCTTTTGGGCTTATTCTAAGTCCTTGATGCTTTGCAGTTGCAAAACCAGCATCTTGTAACCAGCTATCAACCAACCCCCCCCCACCATGCACAATGACAAACTGTTTGCCTTCTTGTTCACTCACGTGGGCTAGCACTTTAAACAGCTCAAGCGCTGCTTGCTCAGTATTAAGTACCGCGCCACCCACTTTAACTACCCATATTTGCTTGTCGCTCATGATCAATCCTTTAACCCTTTAGTCGCATCGAAGCCACTGACAATATTCATACATTGCAAAGCCTGGCCAGCTGCACCTTTAAGTAAGTTATCAATTGCAGCTATGACAATGAGTTGCTTACCTTGCTGTTGCCAGCCAATGTCAACATAAGGTGTGCCAGCGACTCCCTTAATTGTAGGTAGCACGTTTCCTTTCAATCGAATGAGCGGTTCTTCTGCAAGGCTTTGATACGCAGCAGCCACGTCACTTTCAGTCACATTGTCGGCAAGCTGCACATAGATAGTTTCGAGAATACCACGAGAAAAATTACCTAAATGTGGCGTAAACAGAACAGGGTGATCTAAATACTGCGTTATCTCAGGGCCGTGGCGATGATTAAACAATCCATATGGTGATAACGACACTTCACAAAACTGCGTTTTAAGTGCGGCTTTTCTTCCCGCGCCAGTAACACCCGAAACTGCATTGATAATGATTTGTGCATCAGAAATTAGCCCGGCATTTTTTAAAGGCTTAAGTGCATTGAGTGCAGCCGTAGGATAGCAACCAGCAACAGCAATCAGCTGTGCATGTTTAATACCTGCTTGATTCCACTCCACAAGTCCATACTGTGCTTGGTCGAGCAGCGCTTGGTGGGCATGCGTAAATCCGTAATACTGCTCGTAGAGTGATGAGTTCGCTAATCGAAACCCACCTGACAAATCGAATACCTTCACGCCCAAATCGAGAAACTTCGGCGCCAAGTCCACGCTAACTTTATGATCTGTACACAAGCAGACGTAATCCGAATCAGCAGCAATTTGTTCAAAATACTCTTCATACAAAGGCTGCAAAGTAATGTCCAGCAATCCCGCATGTTCAGGGTATAACTCGCTGAGCTGCTTACCTTTATCCAAACTTTGCTGAGAAACAAAACACCCTTTTAAACAAAATTGGGGGTGGTTGGCTAATAATTTGGCTAATTCTGCGCCACTATATCCACTGGCGCCTATAATAGAAACATTCAACATCGATAACTCGTTTATTTGATTAAGTAGGGGGTCAAATTTGCTAAAGATGAAATGTTCGTCGCATTTGCCAACCCTCAATAATTATTCTTTAAAAATGAATTGATATTCATACTAAACAAGTATAAATTTTTATGCAACATCTTTGAATAAATATTTTGGAGTATTATGCCTCTTCCCAGCTTTCTTGATATGTACAAAAACCTCATTGAACTGCCATCAATTAGTGCAATTGATAAACGCTTAGATCAAAGTAACAAAGCGGTTATCGACACTTTGGCGACTTGGTGTCGCGAACTTGGGTTTACTGTAGAAATCTCGGAACTTGAAAATGCTCCGGGTAAATTTAACTTGCTTGCGAAACGCGATCCACTCAATAAACCTTCAACAGCTGGTGGCCTTATGTTAGCAGGGCATACCGATACGGTGCCGTATGACGACACAAGGTGGCATTCAGATCCATTTAAATTAAGTCAGAAAGAGAATAAGCTTTATGGTCTCGGTGCCATTGATATGAAGGGGTTTTTCGCTTTTGTACTTGAGGCCGTTGCACAGCTTGAACACACACAACAAAAGTCACCTATCTTGATATTAGCAACTGCAGATGAAGAAACAACTATGGCGGGTGCTCAACAGGTAGCCAAACACCAGCAACTAAAACCTGACTATTGCGTAATTGGCGAGCCTACCGATATGGTCCCTGTTTTTACACATAAAGGGCACATGAGCAGTGCTATTCGCATTACTGGCCGTTCGGGGCACAGCTCAGATCCTGATCGCGGTTTAAACGCCATTGAGATCATGCAGCAAGTCATATCCAGACTGTTGCAACTAAAAGAAGAATTAAAGAATAAATATTCAATTGAGCATTTTTCTGTACCCTACCCCACTCTAAATTTAGGACATATTCATGGTGGGGACAATGCAAACAGGATCTGTGGCTGTTGCGAACTTCATATCGATATCCGTCCACTGCCAGGTTTAAGTATTGTAGAACTTGAGCAGATGCTGCTAGCAGCCATGCAACCGATTAATGACCAATACCCACAAAGTGTTGATGTCATCGACCTCCATGATCCAATCCCCGCGTTTAGTGGAAAGCCGGACAGCGGCCTAGTAAAGCTTGCTGAGAAGCTCTCAGGTCAAAAGGCAATTGCAGTAAACTACTGCACTGAAGCGCCGTTCTTACAACAGCTCGGATGTGAAACCTTAGTTATGGGTCCAGGTTCTATAACACAAGCCCACCAGCCTGACGAACATTTAGAGATGGAAAAAATCAAGCCAAGCCAAAAAATGATTACCGACTTGATCTATACATGTTGTTTTGAAGACAAACAAAAAGCAAGCACTTAGCTTGCTTTTTGTTCACTGAGAGAGCGGTAATAAACGTTGGTTACTTAAGCGTTTCTTTACGCTCATTGTAATAGTCAATTAAGTCATCAATAGCCTGCTGACAGTATTCTTTAATACCTGAAACCAGCATGTGCTTTTCACCAAAGCCTACTTTTTTGCCTTCACTCAACAACTCAAAACGTAAGATTATTTTTCCGCGTTTCCCCTCAAAACTAAAGTCTGGCTGTGCAGCTTCAAGAGAGACTTCAGACACATCCAGCGTATCCAAATGAATTGACATAGATTCGTAGATCACCATAGGTCGAGCAGGATTGATCATGACTTCCTGCTGGCCCATTAGAGGAATAATCACGTGTGGAAACGCTTTGCCCGAAAAAGCCACATAATTTTTGATAAGACTTTCTACCAATTCAGGACATTGTTTGCTTTCGCCTGACCGTTTCACTGAAAGCATGACTTTCTCATTTGAGACGATATCAAAAGCTGCGCTCGCTTGAGGGAACTCAAGCTGAGATGTCTCATCTACCATACCGGAGAAAGTAAAATGCATGTCTTCACTAACACCGTACTTATCCAGCACCAAAGAAAACAGTAAATCTCCAGGGACACAAAACTTCTTCGCATCAATGTCGTGTAAAGGGTTAAAGTCGTCCGCAACTTGTTTTGCGAATTGACTGCCTTGTTCACGGCTAATCACAAGTTTATTGGTTTCTTCTTGATAGTAAGGTGTAAGCATAGTTAACTTCTTTCTTGCATGAAAATCGCGCTATATTAGCAGAAATAAAGCACAGAGAGGTCATATCTGTGCTTTTGTATTGTAACGTTTGGTTTCAAAAGGCTTTTTTAAGCACCAGATTAAATTGGTTCCGATGAATATGACACAAAAGTATTCTTATCTATAGACGAAACATACAAGAAAAATTAAATCAGTGCATTGAGCGGCTCTTGACCCCAAGCATAAATGACAACCACAACCAATAACAAAAATATGGCATAGGCAATCCATCCTTTTTTCATTCTAGGCGCCGCAGTATCGATATCATTTTTACCTGTCAGCAGCGGTTTAACCAAGTTAACCCCTTTGACCCGATACATCATAATCGCAACTATGTGTATCGCAATTGCAACTAATAAAATATCAATATTAAGACGATGGATATCACCAGCGATTTCAGCTAACTCATAGCTAATATAGGTCACAAGTGGGCCTTCCATAAGAATGTCATCGGTCGTCATTAGGCCTGAAATCAATTGAACAAACACCAATACAAAGAATGCCAGTACCATCAAGCTACCAGCTGGATTATGTCCTGTATGCGAAGATTTAGACTTTAACGCTGCAAAGATATGTTTAGGATGATGGAACAAACTACTCAGTTTAGCCGTATCGCTACCAATAACGCCCCAAATCACGCGGGTTATCATCAATGCCAACAACAGGTATCCCACAACAAAATGTAGGTCTAGCCAGCCCTCTTCACCAGAGAAGTATAAAACAGCAATCCCCACCACGAGTAACCAGTGAAAACCACGAATAAATCCATCCCAAACTTTTGTCATAATTGCCCCAAATGACCGTATCTTCTGTTCAAAGGTTACCTGAGCTGCGCCACAAAGACGATGCTTTTATCAAATTTGGTGCGATTTTATTGAGGTAGGCCAAATAAGGAAAGAGATCTAACCCGAAGAATAGCTCTGATGGGTTTCTCTGAGGCGCGGTTTAAATAAGCCGCACCTCAGAGAGTCGGATTATACTATAAACTTGCACGAATAATTTTAGTGCTTTTTTCTAACGTCACGGCTTGTTGCTCACCTAAAGCTGTCATACCGTGCCTTTCGAGCTGTTCGGTGATTTTGCTAACCGCTTCTTCACCAATGCCATAGTCGCTCAGGCGCGTTTTCATATTGACACTATTGAAAAACTGCTCTGTTAACTCAATCGCCGATGCTATTGCATTGTCTTCATCGGAGATGTCTAAACCCAGTACACGCTCGGCATATTGTAGTAACTTGCTCCGCTTTGCTTCTTTTTGCTCTGCCATCATTCTTGGTAGAATAATGGCTAAGGTCTGTGCATGGTCCAGACCATACACTGCGGTGATCTCATGGCCAATCATGTGTGTTGCCCAGTCTTGTGGTACCCCTGCACCGATTAACCCATTTAATGCCATTGTTGCTGACCACATAATATTGGCACGGACTTGATAGTCTACATCTTCCGATACCAGCTTTGGCCCTTCTTCCATTAAGGTCATCAGCAAACCTTCAGCAAAGCGATCTTGCACTTTGGCACCAACAGAATAAGTTAGATACTGCTCCATTGTATGGACAAATGCATCAACGACCCCGTTAGTCAGCTGTCTTTGTGGCAAGGTTTTCATTACTTGCGGATCTAGCACTGCAAATTTTGGCTGGATGTGAAGAGATGCAAATGGCAATTTGTCGTGAGTTTCACTGTTCGATACAACACTGAAACTATTTGACTCTGAGCCTGTTGCAGGCAGTGTCAGTACAACACCAATAGGCAAGGCTGAAGTGACCTCTGCACCTTTACTCAAAATGTCCCATGGCTCACCTGAAAAGTTTGCTGCGGCAGCAATAAACTTACTTCCATCAATCACTGAGCCGCCGCCCACTGCTAAAATATAGTTGTAGCCTTCAGCCTTGATTTTCGATACGGCTTGCATGCAAGTTTGATAAGTTGGATTAGGCTCAATACCAGCAAACTCTCCCCAGCTGAACTCGCTAAGCGCTTGACTTACCTGCTCGTAAATACCGTTATTTTTGATACTTCCACCACCATAAACAACCAGTACTTTTGCTTCTTGCGGTATCGTTTTAGTGATTTCTGCTATTTGATTTTCGCCAAAAAATATTTCTGTTGGATTATAAAAATTAAAATTCAGCATACTTGCCCCTGCTCTGACGACTAGTTTTGATTGCACACAGTGTAATGATAACCCTCAGCGAGATCATTATTCAGTTCGCAATTCTCTTTTGCACACAAGCAACAATCAATTAAAATATACTATTATATTTGCAATATGAGAAAGGAATATGTGGCAAGGCATAGACATTTTTCTAGCTATTGTGGAGCACGGTAGCTTTAGTAAAGCAGCACAAGCACTTGATGTATCAACATCACACGTTAGTAGGCAAATCCAACAATTGGAACAAAGACTCGGTACCGTGCTTTTACAACGTACAACCCGCAGTATAAACCTCACTGAAGAAGGTATTGCCTACGCAAGTAAATTGAAAGTGATTCAACAGGAACTCGTAGATGCGAACAATGAATTACAAGGAGTACAGCACACGCCTAAAGGGCCGATTAGGATTACAGGTGCAGGAGACTTCATGGCAAACCGAGTCGCTCCAGCGATTGCACAGTTTGGCAAACGCTATCCTCAGGTCAATATCCATATAGACTTTAACGCTAGAACTGTCGATCTAATAGAGGACGGATTTGATCTCGCGATTCGCTTTGGCAGATTACAAGACTCGAGATTAATTGCGAGAAAATTGAGCTCTCGAAATATGATGTTACTTGCCAGCCCTGAATATCTACAAGCTTCCCCTCCTTTAAATACCCCGTCAGATTTACACCACCACAACTGCTTGATTGCCCTCTCAAACCGCTGGCGTTTTCACCTTGACAGTGGAGTAGAAGAAGTGAGAGTAAACAGCAGTTGGCGCAGTAACAATCCTCAGGCAATCATTCATGCTTGCAAAGCAGGGTTAGGTATCGCCCACCTTGCCGAAGATATTGCTGCCGACCATATTTCCAGCGGAGAGCTAATACCGCTACTGGAAAAATATCAGGTGAGCGACAACGCTTCTTGGCTAATATACCCACGTAAAGATCTTATTCCACTAAGAGTTCGTCTACTGATTGATTTTCTGCTCGACTGGTTTAAGTAAGCAACTCACTTGCACAAGCCAATCAAATCACATACCATTTAAATCGCACACGATTAAATCTAGAGAGATTAAAAATGATATACGAATTTAAAGCAAATACCCTACAAGGTAATCCGTATAATTTTGCTAGCTTAAAAGGCAAAGTAGTGCTGATAGTCAATACCGCGAGCAAGTGTGGTTTAACCCCCCAATATGAAGGGCTTCAGCAACTACACAATGAATTGAGTGTGCAAGGCCTTGAAATAATCGGCTTCCCCTGTAATCAATTTGGCCAACAAGAGCCAGGCAGCGCCACTGATATACAGCAAGGTTGTTTGATAAACTACGGCGTCGATTTTACTATGATGGAAAAAATTGATGTCAATGGCCCACATGCGCACCCGATCTATCAATATCTAAAGCCTGCTTTACCAGGGTTAATAACCAACAACATCAAGTGGAATTTTACTAAGTTTCTTATCGGTAAAGATGGTCAACCCTTGCACCGCTACGCACCCACGACAAAGCCAGAAAAGATCAAAGCTGACATTTTAAAAGCATTGCAGGCATAAACAATGAGCGCGAAGTTCCCCGATCTAAATTTAGATAAGCAATTGTGCTTTAGCTTATATGCCGCCTCTAGGCAGGTTACACGTTTGTACCAACCTCTGCTCAAACGCCACGACTTGACCTATCCACAATACATTGTGTTATTGATTTTATGGCAAACTGACGGGCTCATGGTCAAAGACATCGGCCACCAGTCTCAATTGAAGAGCAATACACTCACGCCACTTCTAAAACGCTTAGAACAAAGCGGGTTAGTAAGCCGCAAACGAGCGAAGGAAGACGAAAGGCAGTGTTATGTATTTCTAACCGACAGAGGAAAGGCCCTTGAAAACGAATGCGCTTGTATCCCAATGGAGATGATGGGACAAACAGACATGTCATTGGATAAATTGATGCAGCTAAAGTCGCTACTAGATGAGTTTTTACAGCTACAAGAAAAGCATGGCGGGTGATTACCCGCCATGGAATGAGCCGTTTGGCTTAGCCAATCGTTGGGTATTCGCGATACGCTTTTTCTAGCTTTTTCGCTTGCTTTTTAGAAACACCAACATGGTTTAGAGCTACTCTTAAGCGTGCTCTTGACAGGTCTGAACCAAGTACTTCCATCGCATCAACAACCGACGTTGAAGAGGTTTTGCCCGTGATCGCAACAAAAATTGGTTCTAAGAACTCTTTAATCTTTAACTCGTGGAACGTCGCAACACTTTTTGCGATGGCAAAAATTTCAGACTTATTCCAACTACGTAGCTTTTCTAGTTCCCAAATAAAGAACTGTAATGCCTGAGTAATAACCGCATCATCCGCTTTACCCGCCGTTAGCAGAGCTGGATCATAATTTGGAATACCACCAACAAAGTGACCTGCAAGATCAACTAAGTCAGAAAGCGTATTAATACGCGTTTTCGCTTCAGGTAACACACGCGAAAGCGTTTGTGTATTAAACTTCCAATCTACGAAGCGTTGGATCAACTCTTCATCTGTTAAGTTTTCACGGATCCACAGACCGTTTAACCAACTTAACTTATCAACATCAAATACTGGACCGCCAAGTGAAACGCGTTTCATATCAAAGTGCTCAATCATCTCAGCTAGTGTGAACTTTTCACGTTCATCCGGCATTGACCAGCCCATACGACCTAAGTAATTCAATACCGCTTCTGGTAAGAAACCCATTTCTTTGTAGTAATTGATCGAAGTCGGGTTTTTACGCTTTGATAGCTTAGACTTGTCAGGGTTACGCAGTAGCGGTAAATGACCCAGTACAGGCGCTTCCCAGCCCAGATCTTCATACAATTTTAGAAGTTTAGGTGCTGAGTTGATCCACTCTTCGCCACGGAAGATATGGCTGATCTGCATGTGGTGATCATCAACAACATTTGCCATAAAGTATGTTGGGTAACCATCAGCCTTCAACAGCACTTGCATGTCGACATTTTCCCAAGGAATTTCAATTTCGCCACGTAAATAGTCGTTAAATTTGAACGTGCCTTCCTCAGGGATCATCATACGGATCACATATGGCTTACCTGCGTCTAGGTTTGCCTGTACCTCTTCAGGAGTCAAACGTAGTCCGCGACCATCGTACTTCGGGCGTAAGCCCTCGGCCATTTGCTCTTCGCGCATTTGATCAAGCTCTTCTGCTGTCGCGAAACAATAAAAAGCTTTACCCTGTTCTACTAATTGGTGCGCAAATTTTTGATATAGCTCTGTACGCTCTGATTGGCGATAAGGACCAAATTCACCACCCACATCAGGACCGTGATCCCAGTTAAGACCTAACCAGCGCAAGCTATCCATGATTGCTTGCTCAGATTCAGCCGTACTTCTTACCTGATCGGTGTCTTCTATACGCAATACAAATTCACCACCTTGCTGCTTAGCGAAACAGTAGTTAAATAGTGCAATATAAGCGGTACCTAAATGCGGATCACCCGTTGGTGACGGTGCAACACGTGTACGGATCGTCATGTTATTTCTCTTAAATTTTTCTAAAGTATTTTAGCTTCAATGCTAGCATAGGCTCACCCAGTGGAAAACCGCCAGCAATGCCATGCGCCATTAAGCAGACTGCTCTAAGCGCTGCAGGTAATTAACAATATCACTTGACTCATATAACCAAGTTACATTGCCTTGTTCTTCAATTCTCAGACACGGCACTTTTACTTTGCCACCCTGCTCAAGTAGCTCTTGGCGGTGCGTTTGGTTATCTTTTGCATCGCGCGTTTCTAACTTTAAGCCTTCTCGTTTTGCAGCACGTCGAACTTTGACACAAAACGGGCAAGCTTTAAATTGATAGAGCTTCATGTTTTGGGTCAATTCATCAAGTTGCTGTTGAGCTTCAGCTGTACGTTTTTTACTGCGCGGAGCAAAAATAAAATCAAAAAGCAGGATAAGTCGACCAAGCAACCATCGGATCAATTTCATCAGTATTCTCCCAGTCAAAATTGGCGCTAGGATACCACAAACCTGTGTAACATACGCACAAAAGATATGCTTAAAAATTGATTTCTATTCGTAGAATGAGCAGGACGTATTGCACTTAGAACAATTCGATATCGGTCTCCGCTTTGGCTTGCCCAGCGATACCCAACTCTTCAAAGTCAATGACACGGTTGCGACCGTGCTTTTTTGCATGATAAAGCGCAAGATCAGCTTCATGCACTAACTCAGACACTTGGCAAATATCATCCAATAGAGTGAATCCAATGCTAATGGTCAAGTGATTCACTTGAGGAAAGTTAAACTCAGCCACTACGCTGCGTACTCGATTAAGCAGGCGATTCGCTTCATCTCCATCATGGCTTTGAAACAAAACCGCAAATTCTTCTCCCCCATAACGAAATACAAAGTCTTCTGCTCGAAAGTTATCTTTTAACTGTTGCGCCACCAGCAGGAGTACCTCATCCCCGATCACATGGCCAAAATTATCATTGACTACTTTAAAGTGATCAATGTCAAATAGTGCCAAATACCAATGCCTGATCCCCTGTTGCTCACGCTCAACAATGAACCCATCACCCGTTGTGATCTCTATCACTTTGTCGTCAAAGGTTTGCCGATTTAAAAGCTGGGTTAGTGGATCAATACGGCTCAAAGCGAGTGTATTTAGCTGATGGTAAAAAACATTAATTAGATGTCCTACCAAATAACAACGAGACATTGGGATCTTCTCGCCAATCCACAACAGCCCCATGATAGATCTATTTTTTCTCAATACGATACAATAGTGATTGTCACCATGCAGGATCTGCTGGTTTTTTAATGTCTCTGCCCTCGCTATCAAATACTGCAAATCGGGCGGTTGAGCAACGGACGAAAGCGTGAGTAGTTTTAACGTCTCTTTTTCAGACAAACTGGGTGCCAAATACATCGCAATCGGTATATCTGGCAACAATTCACATAGTACGTACGCAATGCGTTTATAAAGATCATTTTCACTGCGCATTTGTTGCAAACTAATTGAGAACTCATGTCCGCATGGCGATATGTCCACACTTTAGCCTCCCAGTAAACTTACACTGTAAAGCTTAGCCCCTATCAACTAGGTTGCAACGTACTCAAGCAACACTAAATCATCTCTATGCATAACAACATTCGCGCCTTGGTACCCTAATGCATCATTGATTTGGGCGCTATGTAACCCTTTAATGTTTTGCATCTCCTTGTGATCAAAGGCGATTAACCCTCTGGCAATGACCCTACCATTTAAGTCTTTAAGCTCAATTAAGTCACCACGGCAAAATTGCCCACAGACATCGGTTACTCCCTTCGCGAGCAGACTAGCGCCATTTTTTACAACCGCGTTTACCGCTCCCGGATCGCATATGATAGCGCCGCTGCAACGAGGTCCCGATAGAAGCCATTTTTTGCGTCCATCCAAAGGCGCATCAAATCGAATCACTTTAGTGCTTTTGGTTAGGTCATTTTGAATGTTAATAATCACATTTGGCTCTTCACCTTTTGCAATTATCGTTTCAATACCAGCACGCTGGGCGATTTGTGCAGCCTGTAATTTCGTCGCCATTCCACCAGTTCCCAAAGACGTACCGGATCCCCCGGCTAGCGCAATGATCCGTTCATCTATTTCCGCAACCCGTTCGATGAGCCGCGCATCGGGGTTGTTTCTTGGATCTGCGGTAAATAGACCCGCTTGATCTGTTAATAGCAAGAGCCGGTCTGCGTTAGCTAAAATTGCCACCAAAGCCGACAGATTGTCGTTATCACCCACTTTGATCTCGGAAGTGGCAACTGCGTCATTTTCGTTCACGATCGGAACAATATCGTGGGCCAAGAGCTGATCAAGCGTGTCTCGCGCATTGAGATATCGACTTCTATCTTCAACATCTGCACGCGTTAATAAGAGTTGTGCGACAGGAACATCAAACAGCGAAAATAGGCTTTGCCAGAGATGAATTAGCTGCCCTTGACCAATAGCCGCCAACATTTGCTTTTCTGCAACCGAGTTGCCAATTTCTTTATTAAGCGCAGAGCGCCCCGCGGCAACTGCACCACTGGAAACAATAACAACATGCCACCCAGCCTTCTTAAGCTCCACACATTGACGCGCTAAATCAACTAATCGCGGTTTGTTGAGATATAAGCTACCCGCCGTCAATACACTGGTGCCCAGTTTTACTACTATGACTTTACGTTTAGCCATAAAAAACACCTTCATTTAAATCGTGACTATTTTTATATCACGACCCGTACCAATTGAATACTTTCCAAACAAGCTGATACAGATTTATTCATGAAAAGTTCGCCAACCCATGTGGCTCTCACTGTCAACATGCTAAAATCTATGCACTGAATATACGTGATCAATGTCAAGCTGCTGATCCATCTTGCATGTCATACTTGAACTTGGAGGTAGGTATATGAAAAAGCCAAATTATAAAAAGGAATTAATGATGCTGCCTTTACTGCTTGTCAGTATTGCAATGTGTATTGGTGGACATTTTATTTTGCAACCAAACTATCAAGATAACCACTGGGCGGAATACAGCTTAGCGGCCTTACCATTCTTAATGTTTGCGGTTGTAATTATAGCGATAAAAATAGCTATCAAAGCTGATAAAGACGAAGAATAGGCTATCGTTCTTTCAAATTATTCATCGTTATTTACAGCGCTAATCAATATTGACTTATTGCCAAATAACAAATTCAACACTTGCTATTAAAACCAAATAATGTATCTATAAGTCATTCTATAACAATTAAAAATAAGGCCCAGTGTGAAACAGTTACTCTTCCTATGGATCATAGCAGCCAGCCAGCTTTGTTATGCCCAATTTACGGTTATACACAATGTCAATGGGTATACACCCACTCGAGTAGGTGAGATTAAACACTTCACTACTATAGTCATAAAAGACGGTAAAGTTGTTAAAACTGGAGATAAAAGCACGGTAAAACAATATCCCCAAACCGAGCCTATTGATGGTAAAGGGTTAACTATGCTGCCGGGGTTAATTGATGCTCACGGACACATTATTGGTTTAGGCAAAAACTTATCTCAATTAGACCTGAGAAACAGCACTTCCGTAGAACAGGTTGGCAAACGCCTCACAGATTATGCCAAAGCGAACCCAACAGGCTGGATACTTGGTCGAGGGTGGGACCAATCAAAGTGGACACCCAGTCGCTTTCCTGCCGCATCCGATTTAGACAAATATGTCTCAGACCGTCCGGTTGTGTTAACCCGAGTAGATGGTCACGCAATTTGGGTAAACTCAAAGGCTATGGAGCTCACTGGGATTCAAAGTACAGCAACCTCACCGCCAGGCGGAGAAATACTCAGGCTCAAAAATGGTGAGCCCAGCGGAATTTTCATTGATAAAGCGGAACTACTGGTCACAAAACACATACCGAGTCCTTCGCACACACAAATAAGTAATGCGTTAGATGCTGCAGCTCAACACTTGCTAAGCCTCGGGGTAACATCCGTTCACGATGCGGGTATTGATTATGCAACATGGCAACTATATCGGCAGAGAGCTAAAGCACAAACCCTTCCGTTACGTATTTATGCGATGCTTAGCGCCTCAGACCCCCTGTTAGACACCATGTTAAAAGCTGGCATTTATAAAGAACAATCTGACTACCTTTCCATTCGCAGTGTCAAAATATATGCCGATGGCGCTCTTGGCAGCCGTGGAGCTGCTCTTTTGTCTGAATACAAAGATAGGCCAGGGTATCGAGGCCTCATGTTGGAAAACCAACCCAGTCTGGAGTCACTTATCACTAAGAGTGTTATGCATGGTTTTAGTGCGCACACGCATGCTATTGGCGATCGTGCTAACCGCATTGTTTTAGATAGCTACCAAAATGTATTTAAGCAATCAGGTGGGAAGTTACTGAGAAATAGAATTGAGCATGCCCAGCTAGTTGACCTCGCTGACATACCAAGGTTTAAACAGTTACAAATTATTCCTTCTATGCAACCGGTCCACGCGACTTCAGATATGCATATGGCCGAAAAGCGTCTCGACAATTCTCAGCTTCAGGGGGCTTATGCTTGGCAATCATTTTTGAAGCTGGGGGTCAAAGTTGCCGCAGGGTCAGATTTCCCTGTAGAGCTCGCAGATCCCTTCGATGGACTTTATGCAGCGATTACGCGAATGGACAAAACAGCTCATCCTGAAGGCGGCTGGCGACCTGCAGAGCGCTTATCAAAACAACAAGCACTGCAAGCTTTTACGCTTGACGCTGCACACGCTGCATTCCAAGAGTTTAAATTGGGTAGCCTAGAGCACGGTAAATGGGCTGATTTTATCTTAATAGACAACGACTACTTCAACTCCGATTTAAACTCACTGTTAACAACACAGGTGCAGCAAACATGGATAGCTGGAGAGCGCAGATATCTGCGCCATTAATCTTTTGATTTAAGTAGTTTGATCAAGTGATATATATTGACCAATGCGAGTAGCCCATTGGTCAATACAACTGGCCAAGCACTGATCATTGCACCATAAATGGTAAAACAAATACATCCGGCCAAATTGAACCAACGTAACTTTGTTACATTGGTCATCATGAGTGAAACCACTAAGAATACAGATGCCAGATAACCTAAATACTCCCAAGTCATTTGTTCTCTCCTCTTAGTTGGGTTAGCATTAAAAAAGCGACTACACTGAGCCTAAAAATTGAAACCTCTATAAAGGTGACAATCAAATTTTTTCACACTGCTGTGAATGGGATCAATACTGCAGTCGACCTATTGATTGCGTAAAATTTTAGTTCACAGAGTTGTAATTGATAAGGTACTTATCGCGTTAAGGAACCAATGCGACATAAACTCACAAAGAAGTAACGCGCATAGCACTTGAATAACGTTGTTCATGCTATCTTTATAATAATTTAATAAATAGGACAATTGTCCGAGAGCCAACCAGATGTTCCAATATCACTTTTCAACCACTTTGGTAGAGCAACTATTAAGTTTTGCTGGCAACAGCTTTCAACACCGCAAAAAAGAAATTTTGATCCACCAAGATGAGCCGTTAAGTAAACTCATTTTGGTCAGAAGCGGAACGGTCTCATTCAGTTATGATGTTGGTAATGGAAGGCGATTGCTACTTGGGCAGTTAGATTGCAACAATACTCTAATAGGTGAAATAGAAGCACTTAACAATCAGCCGTGCATTTACACGGTAAGCTGCCTCAGCGATGTGCAATACAACTTGATAGAATTAAAACACTGGAGACAATTGTTGCTTGAGCAACCTGAGTTGAGTTTATACACAGCCCAAACTATCGCAGCCAAGTTTACTGAGAACCAAAAAATCAACCTAGATAAACTCCTCCTCCCACTGAGTTATAACATCGCAAAAGATTGCCTATTGAGAGCTGAAAATAGCCACCCGACCTTGCTTCGTGCGTATTCAACAGTCAGTGCCGAAGCCGAGAGATTTGCAACCACTGAAAGGGCATATAGAAGAGTGGTTAGTGAGCTCGTTGAAAAGGGATTAATTGAAAGGACCAGTTCAGGCTTAAAGCCAATAAATTTGGCACTTTTAAACGAATTTGTAGAGAGCTTTTCACAAATTTAATGACAGCAATATTATTGTTTTTTTAACATTTTGAAGTTCAGATCCCAATTTGAGATCAATGTGTTATTATTAAAAGTGAATTTTTGGATAAAGTTAGAACAGTTCACTTGACGAACATTTAATGTACGCTTATCCTCTAATCACTAATTTGCGTGCAGGGCAAGGCTGTCTTACATCTGCAATTGATTAGTTTAAAACTCTCAGTTTACTTGTATTTAAAGGAAAAGGTAAAAATCATGGGAAATAAAAATTTCAAGCTAACTAAACTTGCCCTAGCATTGGGTTTAACAGTAAGTTTAGCTGGCTGTTTCAGCGATAATGACAACGATGTTACTGTAACTCCGCCAGATCCAGATCCGGGTACAGTAAAAGTTCCAACTCCTGACACACCTGCAGCACTATCTTCATACGTTTCAGTAACAGTTACTGACAGCGCATCTGGTGATTCGGTAGATAATGCTACGATTTCATTCTTTGAAGCTGGTGTAGCTTCTACGAATGTAACTGACCTTGCTGGTGCAGATATCACGTCGCAAACTTCTGCTGATGGTAGCTTTGCTTTCAAAATCAAAGACGATGCGAACCTAGAGACTATCACGCTGGCTATCACGGCTGAAAACTATCTAGCAAATGCAAGTGTAGTTAGCCTAGCTGGTGACGGTACAGTAAACGTTGCTGTTAACCTAGTTAGCGCAGCGCAAGCTTCTGTTAAAACTGAAACAAACCTAGAAACAGCAGAAGGTAAGCTGACAACTGATCTTACAGTTGACACTAACGCTGATGGCGCTGGTGCATCACTAGTAATTCCTGCAACGGTTGAATTACAAGATGCAGCTGGTGAAGCAATCGCAGGTTCCGTAAACGTTGAAGTTGTTACAGCTGAGTTAGACGCTGCTGACACAGCTGCTAGCGCGGCTAGCATCATCCCTGGTGGTTTGAACAGTGCAAGTGCTGATGAAGTTTTATTACCAGCTGCAGTTGTAACTGTAAACATCACAGCTACGCAGGGTGATACAACAACAGCTGTTAAGCAACTATCTGAAGCAATTACTGTAACGACTGACATTCCTGATACTTACAGAACAGCTGAAGACAATGAATTAGCACAAGGCAACACGTTCGACGTATATACATACGATGAAACGAAAGCACAGTGGACTAAACTACAAGACAGCGCAAACAATGACACTGTAGCAACTGTAGGTGAAAAAGTTGGTACTAACTTCCCAACTAGCTTCCAAACTAACCACTTCTCAAGCTTCGTACCTGTAGAAAGAGTAGCTGCTTGTACTGAAGCTGTTACATTCACGCTTTCTGGTACGAATGTGAGCGTTCCTGCAGCTGGCTTATTCTTACAAGTCCGCTCAAACCGTTTAGCGCTAAATGAAGTTATTACTTCTGCTTCTGGTACGCTTTACGCGGCAGACCAAGCTGCTAAAAATGGCATCACAGTGAACTCATCTGCAAATGTTAGTGTTGTGGATGCTAATGGTAACGTTTGGGGTAGCGAAACTAACGCAAACCTTTGTGGTAACGTAACTATACCAGTTACATCTCCTGTTACTTACGTGAACCAAGATTTCAGCCTAACGTATACATGTAGCAACACTGACCAAGCAGACACTCAGCTTGACTTCACTGGTGCACTTGTACGTTACAACCAAGCAGGTAAAGCACCTCTAATTGCTGCTGAAACCTCAAACGGTACATACGCTCTAACTGGTCTTGTTTCTGGTGCAACATATGAAGTATCAGTAATTCCAGTAGGTGTTGATGTAGGCGACGCATCTCTAACAGTACCTACATTCGTAGCTGCTGACGGTGAAGCAGTATCGTTCAATGTTGGACGTAGCAACTGTCAGTTCGAAGAAGTTTCTGGTTCTGGTAGCTAAGAATTTAAGTAAACTGAACATAAAGCTGCGATCATAATCGCAGCTTTTTTCTTTCTGTTCCTGCATTTAAACAACCATTCTTTAGCTTCCTTATAAAATCAAGAATAACTGAAAGACCCCACACTTTGTTATTTCAATAACTGTATCTGCACAAATGGCTGACGTATATAGCTTACGTGGCAGCTCAAACACGAGCGTTTGAAATCAGGATAGTCTATACCTCTTTAAATATCTCCTGTGTGGCTCTATCAGCACTGCTTCGATTTTTATACCCTTTGAACCTTGCACTAATATAAAATACGCGCACCGTGTACTAGGTTTGTTATATCAATACTTATAGGGACGTAGCTAAGTTTATTGAGTTGATAAGCGAAAATAAAATTGGCGATGCTAAGAAGAGAGCTATGAACCAAGACTATTTTATCATTGGATGGCTAATAGATGAATTTAGAGCCTGTGTATCAACTGACACAAATCTGTGTGGGACCTGTGTCAGCTGAAGATCAAAGAAAGGCTGTTACCTGTGTGTTAGGTAGGCTTCTCTGAGTCTAGGTAAGTTTGTGTAGATATAATCGACAGAACTACGACCTTGATTAAAGAAGCTTCTATTGAGGCTTATATCAGTCTTTGGTGTATAAGCCTGTTGATAGACCAAGTAATTACTATCACTGCCTACACGTGAACCAACTTGATGTCGCCAAGCATGATTCCCTTTCACCTGACCAAACCTAGTCACATTCATACTCTTACGTTTTGATAGTGGAATACTCAATGCAACGCCTGCCACTTGTGCATTGGTGTCCTCCCCATACAAAGCTACATAGCTGTCACCAAACCAGAATCGCGTCTCGACCTTGAAGCCACTATCTTTACGCCAAAACTTACCACCGGTAACATGGAAGCTAATGTCTTTTTCAACCCAGTTATACTGGTATTCAACTGTATGGTAGTCTCTATCTGAGTCATAATCTTTGTAATCAAAAAAACCGTAAGTGTTTGTTACTTTGTGGTTTCCTTGTGGACTAACCCAAGCTGTTTCATTAATAATACCAGTATACTTATGAAACTCTTTAAAGTAGCCAATTTTGGTTTGGTTGTATATCCCCCATGGCAACTGATAGGTCTGATAGAAAAAGGCATTGCTTACACCGTTGTCTACAGAGCGGTCATTAAAGGCACCACTATTTTCATAATCGTCACTTTCTGCCACCACCGTTTGAGCTGACAAGTTAAAGCCTGCCCCTTTCCAAACTGGTACTGTTACATCCGCACGTATTGCTAGTGAGTAATCCAATACACCTAACTCTGTTGCATGAGTCGAGTTCACTTCTGGGCTGATAGTAACTCTAGGTTTAAAGTAAGGGCTATTCGCACTTTCTAGACCAACCCAAGAAATACCACCAATACTGCGCATAGCGCCTAACTTCGCTTTTACAACTGGATTTTCATTGTGCTTAATGAAGCGGTCATAACTTGCTACATCACCCGACAGCGCCAACATAGGCAGACCATGGTTTTTAAGCTGCAATACAAACTGAGCATTGGTTTGCGCGAATACTTCAGTAATTCGCCCAGCAACTAAGCCTAGTGCGTCAACTTCATTTCGATTGAAAACCGAATTTTCAAAAGACACAACAACTGTCGGCCGCTGATTAAAACCAACGCGAACTGATTCAAAGCCATCTGCAATAAGCACATTTCTCAGCTTGCGTGCAAGTTTATTCATATCTGATTTAAGCGTACTTTGACTGCGCTCTAACTTACTTTTTTGCTGGTCTTTTTGAACATCACTCGAGGTCGATGCAGGCGGAGTCACACGCGACACCGTACGATTATCTACAATCGGCGCTGGTGCAGCTAACACCTTTTTACGCGCGGGGTGGTATTCATCAGAGAATGGTGCTGTAAAGTTAACTCCCCAATAAACATCTTCTGCGGAGTCATCTGAACTACTGTAAAAGCGGCTTGTTAATGTCAATTGGCCAAGGTCGAATAACCACTCTTTTGGCACCGTAACACGTGCAGCGGCGTTTACAGCAGCCGCATCATGCTCTACTTGCAATGCAAACCAATCTAATGGTGCCCACTCAACACCACCAAAGGCACCATTCATCATCCCAGTTTCATGGTCACTGGCTCCTGCTCCCAATGAAAATCGAAAATCACGCCATTCTTTTGATGCGACAACAAAATGAGTTTTGTACTTGTTTTCAGCACCACCAATATCTTTACTGCCTAGGCTCAGGCTAAACCATTCTTTTGGTATGAGCGGAATTTGGTACTTTACATTGAACGATAGGTCCCGCATTTGATTCCCCTCTTCAGAGTGTACAGAGGGATCGAACAGACTGTCGTTCATGCTATTACTGGCAATTAAGCCACTGACTTCTAGACCATCAAACAAACCTGTAGAAAAGACGATATTGTGCCCGTCAACAAAGTTTATGCCTCTGTAATCCAGCATATTATTGTAGCCAATGTCCCAAAAGCCATGCTTTAAGACCTCAGAATTTGGCGTATTTATCAATCCAGAGAATCCCGTAAAGGTCTGATATTTATTGAGGTTTTCTTCAGAAAAGCTTGGGGCCGAGACAATCGTTAAACTTGATAAAAACAAGGGGAAAAATTTAGACATGTTCCAAGGTCCAAAAGGTAATTAATTATTATTAATAGAAGGCTTTAAGTAAACCTAACTGCATGTTAGAGCTTGTATAAAAGGCCGAAATACAAAATACCTAACCACAGTCCTAAAGCCACTCAAAAAACTAAAGGCTTATTCTGAAATTCCAATAAGCCTTTTTCTAGATGTACCTGTTAGTAAGCGCACCGATATAGCTATCTCTATTAACGCTGCGCACACTATAATTATAAACTACTTAAAGCTAACAACGTTCGCATCTTCAAAGCCTAGATGCTCTTTTCTAGCATTCCATACTAGGTCGCATATGCCATCTGTCGGATTGAACCCTGTAGGGGCATCCAGAAGTAGCTGACGGATTTTCTCATGCTCAAAGTTATGACAGGCTTTGTCCATTGCATCTAAAAAGACATTTAACTCTGGTAGTGGCAGCATTACCTCTTTTGCAGTCATAATTCTCTGGTGGCTTGTCCGCTCTACATTGTCCCCAATTAAAAGCTCTTCATAGAGCTTTTCACCTGGGCGTAATCCCGTACATTGTATTTCAATATCTCCATGAGGGTTCGCTTCACTTTTAACCTCAAGACCTGATAAATGCACCATTTTGGTAGCTAAATCTTTTATTTTTACAGACTCGCCCATATCCAGAACAAACACATCTCCCCCTTTACCCATTGCACCAGCTTGAATAACCAGTTGAGCGGCTTCAGGTATAGTCATGAAAAACCTTGTGATATCAGGGTGTGTAAGGGTGATCGGACCCCCTTCCTTAATTTGTCTGCGAAACAGCGGCACAACCGAGCCTGAAGAACCAAGCACATTACCGAATCTAACCATGCAAAAGCGCGTGCTGTGCTTGCCACTTTCTTTACCTTGCGCAAGACCCTGTAAACAAAGTTCAGCCATACGTTTTGTAGTACCCATGACATTGGTGGGGCGTACAGCTTTGTCTGTACTCACTAAAACAAAGGTTTCAACTTTTGCATTAATCGCTGCTTTTGCTGAGTAGTAAGTACCAAAAACGTTGTTTCTGACACCTTCAACAACATTGTGCTCAACCAAAGGAACATGTTTGTAAGCCGCGGCATGGTAGACAGTTTGAACGCCAAATGCGAGCATACAATTTTCTAAGCGGTTGATATGTTGCACAGAGCCCATGATAGGAATTAGTTCAATATCGAGTTCTTGACTGCGGATCAGCTCGCTTAGCTCTTTCTCTATTGAGTACAAAGCAAACTCGGTGAGTTCAAATAGCACGAGTTTTTTTGGTGACTGTTTGATTATTTGGCGACATAGCTCGGAACCAATTGAACCACCAGCTCCCGTGACCATTACAGATTTGCCTTTCACGTTGGCATTTAACAAATCGCCTTTTGGTGACACGGGATCTCGACCTAGAAGGTCTTCGATTTCGACATCTTTGATTTCGTCAAGCTTCGCTCGCCCTTCTACCACGTCAACCATACCTGGAATTGTTAATACCTCAACAGGTAAGTTTTCCAATTGAGCAAGTATCTCTCTGCGTCGGGCTCGACTCTCACTTGGCATAGCTAATAGAACCTTCTTGGCCTTATTTCTTTCAATAAGACTAAAGATACCATCAAAGGCAATAACCGGAATACCCTGTAAGATAGCGCCTTGTTTAGACTTATCATCGTCAATAAATGCACTAACATAATATTCGTCACCCGCACCAATTGCCGGTGAAAGCTGCCTGCCCGCAGAACCTGCTCCATAGATAACAACAGGGGTTTTATTTACCGTGGCCATACGTCCTACTAACGCACGCACCACAATGCGAGAGCCACCAACGGCTAGAATAAGTAACCATGCATATATGATGGGCATAGTACGCGGAATGCCGACATGAGTGAAAAACGAGGCAAGGACTAGTACGATTGTGCTAATCATAGTACCTATGACTATCGCACCAACAGCATGTGCACCAACATAACGCAGTACAGCCCGATACAAACCTAAGTTCACAAAAGCGAATAAACTACATGGCAGTACAACGGATAATAACAACCAGTTTCCAACTTCAAACAGTGGCTGCAAACTATCAAGGCGTACAATCAGTGCCAACCAAAACGCACTTACAATAAAAACGGTGTCAATGACCAAAGTAATAAGACGCTTTTTTGAGCGAGAGGCCCTTAAAATAGAATTGAACCAACTATCCATTGTAAATCCTTGAACTAATATACATCTTATTATCGATGAGTTACTTTTAAAATGATACACAATAAACTGCCAACTGTCATTTAGCAGTGCTTAACAAGCTGTCAATATTATGACCACTTATTGTATTACTTAACGCGGTCTCCGCTACCTTTTCCGCTTACAGTCATTAAAATGTACTTAAAGTAATTAGCAAGGTTTAATGTGTCTAACATTTGTCTATCTGTTTTTGCTAGTAGCTCGGGTGTAGACATATCTATTTCATTCACCTGAGACAAGCCAGTAATGCCAGGTCTTACATCAAACACTCGTTTAGCATCTCTTGCCTTAGTTAATTCTTCTTGATTGAAGAGCCCCGGACGCGGGCCTACCAGACTCATTTCACCTTTTAATACATTCCAAAGTTGCGGTAATTCATCTAGTTTGGTTTTACGAAGAAACCCACCAAATGGCGTAATTGAAGAGGTACTCGCTAAATGGCTAGCAACAGACGCAGTATCTACCTTCATGGTTCTAAACTTCACCAGCGTAAATGGCTTTTTATTACGACCCACTCTTTCTTGAGTGAAGATAGGTGAGCCCGTGTCAAACAGGCCAATTACATATAAAATAACCAAAAACGGCAAGGCAAATAGCAAGCCGAACAGTGCGAAGAAAAAATCGAGTATGCGAATCATGTTGATTTCCTAGTTTTTCTGCTTACATGCCAATCGAAACCCATGTTCCATCGAATATGGTGGGCACCAGCTAAGCGTATTTTTTGTATGTGTTATATCTACTTGCAAAGACCCAGTCAATCTATCGACAATGTCTTCTTTTGAGAAAAATTTACCTGCCATTTTAAAACACCAATTAGGTATTGGGATAGATAAATTCGGTTTTTCTTGTACTTTAGCCATCATTGCAACCATCTCAGCTGTCGACACATCCTCGCCATCACTTACCAAGAAAATTTGTCCAGCCGCATTAGGATGATCAATACATACTTTAATCAGGTCGACTAAATTATATACGGACACTAAGCTCCGTTTATTCTTGTTGATCGCTCTAAATGGCAAAGGGAGGCCTTTGCCAACGAGTTTCATCAAAGATGCAAAGTTAGCTTTAACACCTTCGCCATAAACCAGCGGTGGGCGAATGATGACGACTTCTATACCAACTTCTTTACTCAAGGCTAGCAACTGTTCTTCGGCTTCAGCCTTGGATACACCATATGGGTCTTCTGGACTTGGTTTATCCATAGCACTATAAGCTTGTTTTTCAGTCGTGCTTTCGCCATTTACTTTAATTGAGCTCACAAATACAAAGCGTTTCACACCAGCCTTCGCAGCTTGTCTCGCGAGATTAAGAGTCCCTGCAGTGTTAACTAGTCTAAATTCTTCCAGCGGGTTCTGCGCGGTATCACTCATCACATGTACACGAGCCGCGATGTGTACAACAGCATCAACGCTCTGTAACACCGACGAATAATCGGAATGAGGGTCGATACTTGCTTTTAAATGTCGATGACATTTTGGAGGTGTGGAGCGTCCAAGTAAATTAACATTTTCTAAAGTGCCTAGTGCATTTAATAAGTGACCACCCACAAATCCTGAATAGCCAGTAATTAAAATCTTACTCATGATAACTACCCTAACTCCACGATAGAGTTACTCATGTCCTTCATTATGTTTGCTCTGGTATATTTTCCAATGAAAGCACTTCTATCAGTGTGCGCCAACTCTAACTTATTCAATGCTTCTACTGCACCTTTATGATCACCAGGGTAAAAAACTTCAGCATTAGAAACTTCTGATTTTATAAATTCAGCAGCGTACCCGGAAACACCGGCTAAAATTGGCTTCCCCGTTGCGGCATACTCAAATATCTTGGAAGGAAGCACTTTCTCAAAAGCTGGGTAATCATTTAAGTGTAAAAAGAGAATATCTGCGCTTAAGTACTCTTCGATTAATTCTTGCCTGTTTACCGGGGGTAACAATTCTAAGTTTGTTAAATCAGAGATACTGTCAACCAATTGCTGCTTTCGGCCACCATCTCCAATTACACTAATCTGAATATCTTTATTTACTGAGCTGGCAAACTCTGGAAGGATCGTATGTAATCCTTGCCCCTCACCAATATTACCTGCGTAAACAAGGCGTTTGGAACTCTCATTAGATGCAGCCTCATTACTGGCCGTCGGCAAGTCCAAAAACTCACCATCTATTCCATTTGTAAACCAAGAATAGTTAACCTTTGAGTAGCGCGCATTAAAATACCCGGCAAACCCTTTTGATACCAGATTAATATGTTTTGCCGAAGAAAAAGTGTATTTTTCAATCGCAGAGAGTATTGGTTTTAGAACCAAAACAACCTTGGGGGACAACACATCTTTAATCGTATCAACAAATATATCGCGTATATCTAGATACAATGGAGCCTTCTTGCTCTTCGCCACTCGTGCACCTAAAAACGCTGTAAACAATCTTGAACTCGTTGCAAAAACCACATCATAATCTTCATTTTTTACCAACTTTTTTGCCTGCTGATAAAAAGTTTTGAAAGACTTAATCTGGTCTAACATGCCGCTTTCATGTGAAGGCAGGCTTATACGTCGTATTCTTACGTTGCCTTCAACTTCTTCCGTTTTTGCACCTTCATTAAAACTGGCATACCGGTTAGGCATTGTTGTGACAACATCAACCTCAACGCCTGCTTGCTGCTTTAATTGCTCCACTAAAGCAGTCGTCCTAAATGATCCAGCACACAGGTCTGGTTTAAAGTAAAATGATAAAACCAGTATTCTCACGAGTCCCTCTTAATCTGTTTAATTTCTGTTCTTAAGTGACCACTAGCAAACGCTATTTCAATTTTCTTATTTGCGATTGTTTTGCCAAATTCAGGGTGCCAAGAGCTGTCTTTAATCACTAAGGGCTCAGTGCTAATAAATACACAGAGTAATTCGTTACCATGCATTATTTTAAGTTCACTCTCTGAAAGTTTTATGACATCCACCTCAGGATGGAGATGCAGATGAAAACAAGCAGGAACCTCTTTTGACAACGTATCATTGATAACCAAACTATCAGGTGCACAATCTAAAGCTCTAGTATGTGTAACTTTTGGGCTTTGCTGCATGTAACCATTATGACTGGCTACAAGCTGCACTTGCTGCCCCGAATTGTTGACTTTATCTAGTTGTGCATAAGCACGCTTTGCCACTCTGAACCCAGACCAAACCTGTGATGAATCCATACCGGCGACCGAAACCGTATTGTGAGCCGCTGTTTGTCGCTGCCTGACGCGCTCCACGCTGGTACCATATAAGGAAGTGCCAGAGTTGACGAAAACCCGCTGCTTGCCCATGGATAATTCAAAACTCAAAGTATCAGCATGTGCATGACCGGGCAAATAATCAGGCCCTACATTTGCGTGGTCGAATATAACTGTATAGTCTGCAAACGAAGCGCGACTATAGCCGCTATTTTTGTTTGTGATCAATTGCTGCTCAGCCTGAGTGCTTTTCAGTCCTAAGGAGTGTGCATACGCAAAAATTTGCTGTGGAGGCATTGCAATCCCCATCGCAGCATCATTAAAAAAGCTCACTTCACCGTCATCATGCACCATAGATCGTAGCCAAAACAAAGCTTTTTCGGCAATTTTGGTCCACTCAGGTAGGCACTCTATTAACTCACTGCACTGGCTCGTATTAGCCAAGTCAATCAGTTCAAGTAAATCCCATAATAAGATCTCGTGATACATTGGAGAAAGCTCAAAATGCGCGCCGTCTTCCAAGAATTGCTCAGCCAACTCTTCATTAAGTAATTTGATACCGTGTGCAAGCAATTGCGCAGAGTTTTCTCCTTGCAAATAGGCACCGACAAAAGTTAACGCTTTTGCATTCGCAAACAGGTGGTTACCAAGAATATGGTACTCCAATTGCTGAGTCAGTACATTTGCTTGCTCGAGCATACTCTTGAGATACATTGGTGGCACTTCAGCTTGAACGCTGCACCACTTAACCCAATTCACTAATCGCAGTGAAACCGGGTATGGCTCCCACCCATTCCCATGACAAGGAGGGTTGTCTTCAATCCATTTCTCAATAAACTGATGATGCAGTTGACACCGTTCGGAGCCATTGCGAGCACTCAAGTCATCAAAATAGTGCAGGTTATATAACCATAGCTTAGGTTTACTGTCACAATTCCAATCATCAGAGCATGTAACCTTACCCTTTTGATTTAAAAACAGAACTTCAGTCTCGCTAAAGATGCTTTGCTTGTTCAGCAATGGACCCGACCACTGCCATGACGCACTATGTGGCTGACCACACTCTGCAGGCTTAGGTTTTCTAAATTTGTAATAAGCTCTGTAATATACTTGTTTAAACTTAAGATACTTCACAGTGTGAAATATCTTAAGAAACCTTTCTACTTGCTTAATCATTGTTGTCTAAGTTGCTCTGCTATATCTATTGATACCTTTGCAACTTCAAAAATTTCTTTAATATCAATGGGTGCGCTTTTGCCTTCGCGAATAGAATCCAAGAACAACTGAGAACATAAGTTTTGGCCTTTATCCTGCTTCCAAAGGTTCATTTTCTTAAACCCTTTGAAACCAAACCCTTTTAATTTTACAAAGTTATCCAGTTGCAGTACTTTGCCATCAGCAAACACTTCTATGCGCTCTTTAGGGAAACTAGCGGCGCCATTTGCGTAATAATGGATTGTGCCAAAAGAACCATCTGCAAAACCGAGAATAATAGCAGCTTTGTCTTCTGTGATGTCAACAGCGTCACTATCACCCATTCTACGAGCTTGAACAGATACAATTTCACTGCCCACAAGGAATCTCATAAGATCAACAAAGTGGCATGCCTCTCCTATAATTCTGCCACCACCGACATTGATGTCTTGAGTCCAATGATCTGCTGGGATACTGCCAGCATTCATTGTCATAATGAAAGATTTCGGACCTTTAATCGGATCAATCAGAGATTTAATTTTTTGAATTTGCGGCGCAAATCGACGATTAAATCCAACCATTAATTTCGGAGGGTTGGAAGACTGTGACGCCTCTTCATATGCAGCCTCAACACCATTAAGCTCTTCATATGTAATTGCCAAAGGCTTTTCTACAAATACATTTTTACCAGCAAGCAGAGACTGCTTTACAAAGTGAGCATGGCTATTGTGGCGTGTTACAATCGCCACTGTGTTAATCTCATCGCTTTCAATCAACGCATCAGTGTCGGTTGTCGCTTCTTTAAACCCTGCCTGATTACCATGAATAACACCGTTAATTCCACCTGATGTCGAGATGCTATGCAGCTGAGCTCCAGCATTTTTGAACGCGGGGATCAGTACCCTAGACGCATAGTTGCCAGCACCTACAAATCCGATGATCGGCTCTCCAGCTGTATATTCAACCTGAGGGTGCAATACCACTTTTGAAGTATGACGAGATTCAGTAGCTGAACCATACTGGAGCAATATACCCAGTGCTGACTTATCGCTGGTCAATAAATCATAGGCCTCAGTCGCATTTTCAAATAAAATTCTATGTGTGATGAGAGATTTTACGTCAAGCTGGCCACCAGACATCATATCTAAAATGGCTTCAAAGTTTCTCTGCTCAGTCCACCTAACAAACGGCAGTGGGTAGTCGTTGCCCTTGTCTTCATAATTTGGATCATAGCGACCTGGACCATAAGAACAAGATACCTGGAAAGTTAACTCTTTTTCATAAAAGTCTGCTCGACTAAGCTCCAACCCCGTAACACCAACCAAAATAATTCGGCCTCGCTTACGGCTCATTCTAGCGGCTTGCGTAACAGGATCATTTGACTTAGTAGACGCAGTAATAATGACACCATCAATACCGTTTCCTCGGCTAAATGCCATACCAGCGGCTACTGGGTCTTCTCCCAACCCAGGGTTGCAAATTTCTGCGCCAAACTCTTTCGCCATATCCAGTTTAGCTTGATCAAAATCGATAGCGAGTACTCTGCACCCTTGTGCACGAAGCATCTGTACTGTCAGCAAGCCTATTAAACCAACACCTGTTACAACAAATGACTCACCCATTGTAGGATTTGCAAGACGAATGCCTTGTAGGCCGATACTTGCCACGACAGTAAATGCCGCTTCTTCATCTGAAACATTCTCTGGAATTTTAGCAACAAGGTTTTTAGAAACTCGTACAACATCAGCGTGAGGACCATTAGATACAACGCGGTCACCCGCCTTAAATGCATCAGCGCCATTTCCTGCTTGCTCAACAACACCGACATTGCAATACCCTAATGGTAACGGCTGAGCCAGTTTTGACTTCACTGCATCAACAGTCGTCATCAAACCATCTGTCTGAACCTTTTCGAGCACCATTTTTACTTTATCTGGCTGTGAACGGGCCTTATCGATTAAATTCGCTTTACCAAAATCCACCAGCATCCTTTCTGTACCTGCAGAAATTAGCGTTGTAGTCGTATTAATAACTACATGGTTTTTTGTTGCTTTTGGAGCAGGCGCCTCAACAATTGACGAGCCGCCTTTCGCCATATCCTGAAGAATTTGTTTCATGTTACTTTCCTAATTGTGAACGTGCGATCTTTCTGATCTTAGCTAGAGCATCTTGCGTTAAGTAATTGATTAACACTGCTTTATAAACACCTTTAAAGACAAAGAGGCTCCCGGCAGAAGCGCCAATGACTTTAAACTTTTCAATCAGCTTTAAGATGTCTTCCGGTGAACCGGCACCACCAAGGATTGTCAATGGCACACTAGCTAGATCTCGCACCTTTTCGGCTAACTTCATATCGTAGCCTTTCATCATTCCATCTTGATCTATTGAGTTGATGACGAGCTCACCAATCCCAATTTCTTCTAACTCAGATATAACTTGCTCAAGTTTCTTTTTTACTTTTTTCTTACCGTTATGAGTGTAAATCTCATAACTGCCAAACAAAGTCTTTTTGACATCTAAAACGACAACGACACTTTGTTTGCCGATAATGTCAGCCATTTCTCGAAGCACAGAAGGATTGCTCAATGCCTCGCTTGAAATCGCTACTTTTTCAACACCCAGTTTAATAATTTCTTGCGCTTGTTGAGGAGTTTTAATACCCCCGCCATAACACAGCGGCATTCTGCTCTCATTAGCAAGGTGCTTGATCATTTGGTAATCAGGCGACTTGTTTTCAACCGTTGCGTCGATGTCTAACACGATCAGTTCATCGACTTCTTTCTCATTAAAGATTTTGACGGCGTTAATCGGGTCCCCAACATATTTCGAATCTTTAAACTTTACAGTTTTAACTAGCCCTTTGTTATGGACGAGCAAACATGGGGATACTCTTGATCTCAACATAATGAAAACTCAGCAAAATTCTTAAATAAGTTAATACCATTAGAGTGGCTTTTTTCTGGATGGAATTGGAACCCAAAAATATTGTCTTTTCTTACGGCACAACAAAAGTCATCACCATAATGTGCTTTAATGAGTACATCTTTCTCGTCGTGCGCTTCAAAGTAATAAGAGTGAATAAAGTAAAACCCTTTTTCACAGTCAATATTACTCAGTAGAGGATGTGCTTCCGTTGGCTCAATTTCATTCCAGCCCATGTGCGGTAGCTTGGGCTTAAAATTAATTTTAGACTCATCAAACTTTTTAACCGACGCGTCAAACCAACCAAGTCCGGGCAACTCCCCTTCATCACTACTTTTAGCCATAACTTGCAAGCCAACACAAATCCCTAAGACTGGCTTCTTTTCTACCATCGCAAAATGGTCAAGCGCCGCTCTCATACCTGACTTTTCAAGCTGTGTCATAGCTTCGTCAAATGCCCCAACACCTGGCAAAATTATCTTGTCAGCTCGTTCTAAGTCTTCAGGAGTACTGGCAAAGAACGTTTCTATTTTTAGCTTAGTAAATATATTTTGAATGGCTTGAATATTGCCAGAGCCATAATCTACTATCGCGATCATCTCTTGCCGCCTTTTTCAAGACCTAGCCTTCTCATCACTTTTGCACCTAAATCATAAATAGACTGTTGATTCTTATAATCTTTGTAAGTCTTATTTGGTGCTTCAAGGTACCCTCTGAGTTCATCTGTCGTGATACCTAGCTTATTGGCAATATAGCTAAAATCATCATCGATTGTTTCAGGATCATATGGTGGCTTTTTCAATTTTTCGAGCGCGTCTTCCCTTGTCATTTGGCCCGTCACGATTAAGCTAGAGTACTGAACTTTTCGGGTGTCATAGCCAAATTTTTCATAAAGCCAATAAGCTTCATAAAAGCGAGTGAAACGTGACTCAAAGTGTTTTTGTGCGTAACGCTGGTATCCATAGTTGTCTACTAAAAACTGCGTTGCTTCTTCTTTGTCATAAGGCATAAAGTCGAGAGGTCTATAAAGCTTAATCCCCTTGATGTACGGCAAGTACACTTTGTGCCATAAAATATTCGTCAGTGGGAAGTTTTTAAGCTTTTTAGTGCCAAACTTTTTCTGAATATCTTTAATTTGACGAGAGTCCGACTGGAAGTACATCCACTCTAGTGGGTTGCGGATACACTCTGTAGAATAGTTACCACCAGTTAAAATATGCTTGATTTTATGCTTTGACGCGAACTTATACATCGTGGCGAAAAACGCGTGATCTTGCGGTGTATCAGTGTGAGAAACACCCGCTTTGAAGAAAGAAAGCTGTAAATCTTTCATTTCTTCCCAATCGATCACTTCTGTATAAAGATCTAAGCCAAGGCGATCTACTATCTGCTCAATATTATGAACAGCTTGCTGAGAGTTCCAGCCTGCGTCAACGTGAAATACCAGCGGCCTTAGACCTAGTTTTTCTTTTGCTAAGTAAACTAAATATGAGCTGTCGATACCGCCACTCATGCCAATAATACAATCGAACTCTTTGCCTTCGCCTTCTTTTTTAATATCAGCAGCAATCTTCGTGATCTCTGCCCATCCCTTTTCATCTGTGTGCCAATTAGGCTCAATATCATTGTAAAAAGTTGTACAATGATCACAAACTCCATTCTCGTCAAAAGTGATTTTTGAATCCGTTGTGTCCATGACACAATTTGTGCAAACTTGATGTGCCATTAGTATTCTTTGCTCCATACCTTGACGTATTTTCTATATTCTTTGTGTGCTTTTTTCGAATATTGCCACTTTAACTTGCCCGGTATCAAGCCTGTAGAGGCATGGCAATAGTGCTGAATTTTGATGGTTGGGCGATAGTAAAATTGGAACCCTTTACTTCTCAGCTGTTTAGCTAAGAAAAACTCTTCATACATAAGGAATGTATCGGTAGGCAACCCATCAAATAATTCAAAGTATTTTGCCGTTAGCAAGTAACATGCGCCATACCCTTGATAAATTTCTTGTTCAACATCGAACTGCTCTTCATCTTTACGATCAGTAAATGAATGCGTTAACTGAGCCAGTTTGACTATCATTCCTGCAAATAAGTAGTGAGTATGATAGATATCGTATATGAACTCCCTCACCTTACTAATCTTTTCAATAACGTGTGGGTTTTGCTGCGTACCATCAAGCATTCTGATGTTGGGGCTAATGACTGGGTAGCGTTCTAACAAGGTTTCATCAGCGAATATTTGCTGTTTAAAAGCTTTGTCAAACAGCAGATCATTGTTGCCGACAACGAGTACCGTTTTTGGGGTATAACTTGGCAACTCTCGGGCTTCCTTTATGCCTGCATTAAGGCCAGCAAAATACCCAAGGTTCTCTCTGTTGTATATAACAGTTAAATTGCTGAACTGCTTTTCGAGTTCTTTGAGTTTATTGACTTCTATTTCTTTAGAGCCATTGTCAACAACGATTACAGGTTCATCACATGCATCAGAACTTTGAATAGACTTAAGAGCCTTTTCCGTAAAGTCGCTATTGTTAAAATTGGTAAAAACAAAAATTATATTCGACATTGCCAAACCGTTATTAATTACCTAGTTATTTTCTGTTCTTATACGTTCAGACCGAAACAGTGCGAAAGCAACTATCAACAGCATTTCGTGTGCCCCTCGGCTGTATATTTCTAGACTTTTGTAATTCATAATGAATAGCAATAGTATGTAGATTCCAAGGAAGCGAGAAAGTATATAAACGTCCGTATCTTCAGTTCTTTTGGATATGTTATATGCATTTATCAATGAACGGAAATATAGAAGCAAAATGGCAATTGTTCCAATTATTCCTACATGAAAAATAAGTTTAACATACCCAATATCCGTACCATCCGGGTCCAATCCCAAACCCAATACGGCTTCGATAAAGTTAATATTAAATAAAACTGCTAAGTGATCTCCAAGTAAGGTATCTAAAGTACCTCTCGTCCCGTACTCCACGGTCACCTGGGATTCACCTGCAGTGGCGATATTTAGTTCAAAAGTATGTGCAAAAATAGGCAAAAGTACCTGATAACCGGCATATAAAACGGCACCAGCCAAAACAATCGCTAGCATTTTCTCCCACCCTTTAGAAGTATTGAAGGTGGAAGCTGCAAAGTACACAAAGAATAACGCGCCTAAAACCATCCCAGTACGAGATGACATCGTCCAGCAAAAACACGCCAAAACAATTAACAGCAGATAATACTTATTTCTAAAAACTTGATAGTTTATAAAGTAAAACACCATTGCTGCAACTGAAATAAGCGAAGCTGTATCAAAACTTGACGACAACCCCATCTTTCTATTTTTATATTCTAAAAAGAACTCTGATGAGTTGGACATACCAAATACGTTTGCCATCGCAATATTGATTGATGGAAAAACAGTCTGAGCTATAACCGCTAATAAATGTAAAAAGAAGATAACACTCAGCACTCTCCTCAAAGTATGCGGTGTAATGTTTATAAGTGCGCAGAGCATAAATATGTACAGGGTCGCTATAAATACACGCGTGTACTTGCCTAGTACATACAGATCCGTTCCCATTCTCAAAAACATTATCGCCAATGTCCAAAAGAGAACAAACGCTGAAATGTAAATTACAAAGCCTTCTTGACCAACAGAAATGCCACGCTTTCTATAGTTAAAAAACAGAAAGATTACGAGTAACCCAGTATTCACTGCCAATGTCAGAACAACAGAGAACGGGTTATAGTAGTTAAAAAATACAAATAACAGTGTAATAAACAACTGCTCGTTTTGGCTTCTGTCCGCAATCATTACAGGTCTAATTCCTTTTCAGCTTGAGGAAAAATAAATTAAATAGATAGTACACATAGTATCCAAATAAATTTATTTTAAACCCTAGCTTTGAAACAAACTTAAAAGCCAGACCAACCTTGCCTTGCAATAGCGCGAGTATAAAAAACTCCGAAATAGTTTTGGCGTATAGTTTCTCTGGTGAACGGCAGTACTTATTAATAACCTGTACGACTCGTTCAAAGTGAACTGGCAGATTCGAAGACGTATTCCCACCGTGAAGAATTCTTAAAAAGACAGGCTTATCAATAAAGTCAAACTTCTTCGACTCTTTCTGCATTTTATTGAACAGCCTAATATTAAGCACCCAGTCATCAGCAATTAAGGATTCGTCGTACACTTCATCCATATCAGATACAAAGCTCTTTCTAATTAGAGCCGATTGAACAAATAGGCTTGGCACGCAGGTCGTTACATATTCATACATGCTGTCGGTGCATTTTTTCTCAAGCAGTTTCAGATCTACTTTTTTATGAACTAAGCCGGAGTTCACACCATTAATGATATTTGAGCCGTTTGCATAACAAAGCACAACATCGAGGTCCTGCTCCATCATTTCTAATTGCTGCTCAAAACGGTTTTCAGTAAACATATCATCAGAGGTCAAGAAGCATATGAAATCACCAGAAGATGCGCGTATCAGCGTATTTAGGTTTTTTGCAATTGCGTGTATACCCTGATGTTCATTTTCAATTAGTTTTATTTCAACTTTTGGATCTTCCATATAAGTTTTAACAACATCCACTGTATTATCACTAGATCCATCGTCAAGTACGATGATTTCTAGCTCAAACTTATCCGATATGTTTTTCTCAACGCTTTGTATGGCGTCCAAAATAAACTTACCGTGGTTATAAGCAAGCATAAGTACACTTACTTTTTTTAATTTTTGTCGCATCACAACCTCAAGAGTACTTATGCTTTTGCGCTTAAAAACAAATTGTTCTTTAAATTGAGCATTACCAGTACAAGAATTACTAGCCAATAAAAGAAGTAATTTACTGTATACCCTAACACCGCACCTTCTATACCAAGTTGGTTTGTGAAGTAGACAATAAATCCATAAAAAGATGCTGAGAAAAACATCTCTGTCCCAATGAAAAGCCTGAACATTGCCTTACCTATCATTAGGTACGCGACAACCCAACTTCCTATTTTTAACGTATCACCGATTAATTGAATTGCGAGTAGCTCTGTGATCGGTGAGAACTCTTCCGTAAATAGCAGATGTACGATAAAGTCCCTAAACAGATATATGCCAACACCCATAATGGCAACAGCTGGTAAAATCAGTTTATAGCCATTGAACAGCTCTTTTTTGATGTCCGCATAGTTATCAAGTTCAGAAAACTTAGGTAAGAAGTAGACTGCAAGCGTAGTTGTTACAAACATGAGGTATGCTGCACTGAGCCGCATTAGAGCTTCCCAATACCCTGCTTCAACCCAGCCAATTGTCGTCCCGATATGTTCTCTTACCAACATTTGTGTAATTGGAGAACAAATAGCAGTTGTAATTGCCATTAGAGAAAACATCGAGATATTCTTAGCAATTTTTGGGTCTAAACGACCAATCAAGAAAGATATCTTAAACCAATCCAATCTTAAAATAATGAATAGCGTGGCAAAAAAGCTCACTGACTGATATATCGCTAAAGACAGTAACGCACCGTATAAGCCAAGAGACATCGATAACGCTATGGTGATCACCAGCGATATGATACTGCCGCAAATATTTGCTGCAACGTAGCTTGGAATTTCTTTCTTACCGTTTATTATTGCCAGTAGCAGCGCATTGAATACGAAAAAGACTAGCGTAATAGCAAACCATACAAATACCGAGCTTAGCGACTCATCTTTCAGTAATGCTACGGCCAAAACATCTTTCAACAAGATGAGAATTACCGCGCACACAAGTGCACATATGACAGAAAGCATGCCAGCTGTTTTCCACAACTGCTTCTGAGCTTCAAAGTCGTCTACATATTCGGCAGTATACTTTGTAACGCTATTTTGTATTGCGCCACTGGCTATTGCCGTTACCATCTGAACAGCATTATGAAATTGGCCGATGGTTGCGTAGCCCGCTGGACCAACAAAAGTTGCGAGCACCTTGTTGATGATCAGCAAAGTGATCATCTTAACAACGACAGCAATACCATTTAAAAAGCTAGTCTTTAAAAGAGTCATGACCTTACTCTACAGAGAAATTATTGCAGCTTTGAATCACAGCCTGAATTTGCTCTTCAGACATGACCGAGCTAACTGGTAAGCTTAAAACTTGCTCGTGCAACTTTTCTGAAATTGGTAACGTCAAATCATTATATTGCTTATATGCCCCTTGCTTATGCGGCGCAGTAGGGTAGTGAATAAGCGTTTGAATACCTGAATTAAGTAGATGCTGCTGTAACTGCTCACGTAATTCTGTTTTGATAACAAACAAATGGAAAACGTGACGCTCAGTTTCTTCATAAATAGGCAGTTCAATGTGTGGGTTATTAATGCCCGCTTTGTAACTGTTAGCGACATTGCGTCTATTTTCAATCTCACGATCCAAATGTCTCAGCTTAACTCTCAACATAGCAGCTTGCATTTCATCAAGGCGACTATTAACCCCCTGATATCTGTGCACATACTTCTCTTCACTGCCGTAATTCGATAACGCTCTGATCATTGCAGCCAGCTCAGGATCGTTAGTCGTCACAGCACCGCCGTCGCCTAGAGCACCTAAGTTTTTACCAGGATAAAAACTAAATGCACCAGCATCACCCCAAGCACCCGCCTTGTGCTCAGCTTCTTGAGCGCCATGCGCCTGAGCACAGTCTTCAAGCACTAGTAGGTTGTGCTCTTTTGCCACCTCCATGATTTCTTGCATTGGGCTAAGCGCACCATACAAGTGCACCGGAAGAATGACTTTGGTTTTTTCTGTCAGAACCGCTTTTATGCCTTGTGCATCTAAGTTAAAGCTTTCAGGGTTTGGCTCAGCAAATACCGGCACCAAATTATTCTCCGTTATCGCTAACACTGAAGCAATATAGGTGTTGCCCTGAACAATAACTTCATCGCCGTCTTGCAATTTGCCTAGCTCTTTCCACGCTCTTAGCGTTAAGATAAGTGCATCAAGGCCATTACCAACACCAATTGCCTGTTGAGTACCGCAATACTCTGCAAATTCTTTTTCAAAAGCTTTAAATTCTGGGCCTTGAACATACCACCCAGAGTCAATAACACGACTACAAGCTTCTTTTAACTCTTCTTTATATTGTGCGTTTAACGACTTCAGATCTAAAAAACTAACCATTTAAATTCCACTCATAAAAGTCAATTACAGCGCTTCTAGCACCGAACCCTTCCTTTTGGGATAACAACCCTTCGTTTAAGTATTTCCCTGCATTCTCAGTAGAAATACCAAAACTAAATACTCGACTTTCTCCTTCATGGAAACGCTCAATCAACGTTCCTATCAATAAATCAAGCGCACCCACAGTCTTGCCTTCATCTGAAGTTGCAAGGTATTGAGTGTGTTCTACTGAATCAAAGTTAAACATCAACGCGCCTGCCAATGCTTTACCATTTTCTTCAGCAATATATAGCTTTATATTTTTTGGGTGCCTTTCTTTCAGCATCTCCAGCTCTTCAACTGAATGAACCGGTTTCACACCGTGCTTCTCTAGTGCACCACTTAACAATCCATAAAAACCAGTAATGTCGTCGGACTCTGTAATAACAACGCCATTGCCGCGAGCTTTACTGATCAGAGCTTTGCGCCCTTTTGATAACTTTAACTTACGGCCATTATATATAATACTCGTAAGATCCCTGCGAATTAACTGAGCGCCATCATTGAACAGGAAGTATACATCCTCTTCAGAAGGCAAGTCATGCATGAAATGTGGTGAAGCTTTGTATATGACACTAGTAATGTTACAACCTAATAAATACTCTTTTAGGCTAGTCAGGATCTCTGCAACTTTATTCGAGCGAAGCTTTCTGCTCAGTACTAGCCCACCAAAGGTTAAACCGCCATGGCTAACTAGTTGATCTTGGTTTTGATTCGCAGGTAAAACAGCAATTAACTGCCCTTCGTCGTAAAACATAACCGAGTGATCATCAAATCTATCCGAATGATAGTCCATGAAGCTTCTTAAAAAGAAGAAAGCATTCATTTTACTGTTTTGAATAAAACTGTTCCAAGTAGCCAGATCTTCTGGGTTATATCTTCTACAACTTACCATGATTCTAACTCCGCTAACCCAAATCCATGCTTGCCCATATCGTTACCATTATAGAAACAAAGGACTTTATCTCCCACATTGATTAGTCGTGGGTAACAAAGGTGTCTCGAATCAAAACCATCGCTTGAAAGCTCTAGTCCAAACTCTTGATCTCTTCGCTGCCAAGTAATGCCATCGTCAGAATACGCGACACCTGGGTAATAATCTTCACCACTGGTGCTACCTTTGGTATAAAACATCAGATAACCAGAATCCAGTTTGTAGACGGACGGCCTACCAATACGGTATTCAGTGCCTTCATTATCTACACACAATACACTTAGTCTATCATGCGAAAAATTGATGCCATCTTGAGATTCAGTGTATTTAATATGGTATTGCGGGTAGTCAACACCATTGATGTTTTCCCAACCTGAACCAGCTGCATACCAAAATCTCCATACTCCATTTTCATAAAGCGCGGTATGAATAGCATTGATAGTTAAACCATCGTCACTTCTATCTAGAATTGGGGTTTGTTTAACTCTTTCGAAAGTTTCCCCACCATCATGGCTGACGGCTAACCCTGAATAAGCTAAAAACTTGGCTTTTTTAACGAGTTGAAAACCAACATAGTACATTCGAATTTCTGAGCCATGTCGAACAACATCACCTAAAATCACACCATTATCGTCAAAACAGCCATTTTCACCTAAGTCCAAGCACGGCTTATCTGAAACTTTAACTACTTTTGTAGGATCGCTTATTAATACGTCCACATAGCCAATTCTTGATGCGCCTTGAGCATCGCGAAAACCCGCGTAAACTCTGATAACTTCGTCATTTAGTTTGAAGGGTGTCGGTGTAAGGGCACTATCTGCGTGCCACTCTACATTGCTTTTGCCGTCAAAAATGAGGCCAAGTTTTTTCCATTTCATAATGTGATTACAAATCCACTGAGTAAGCTGACTTTTTCGCTAATTCTTTTGCAGGGCTGCCGAAGTAAATCTTTCCTTCACCCTCTAAACTTTTGTTTACTAGGCTTCCTGAAGCCAAGATGCAATCTTTTCCGATTGATGTGTGATCATTAAACGTAGAGTTCACACCTAAGAAACAGCTTTCACCGATGTTACAGTAACCTGAAATTACAACGTGAGATGAAACGAATACATTATTTTGAATTTTTGTCTGGTGGCCAATGTGGTTACCACTCCACAAAATAACGTTATCACCAATTTCAACAAACGGCTGAACTGTATTGTTTTCAAAAATAAAGCAATTCTCTCCAAGCTTCACATTGCGCCATACAAATGCATGCGAACTAACGTAAGTTGCGAGCTTATAACCTTTATCTTTAGCTTCGTGGAACAATTGAGTTCGGACTTGATTCAGTTTAGAAGCAGGAATGGCAACAAATGCATCGTACTCAGATGGCGGATATTGCTGCTCTAGAGTTTCAAATGGTACAACTGGAACTGAGCACATTTCCTTTTCTTTCAAATACTCTTCATGTACTGAAAATGCAACAACCTCATAATCAGAATCATAAGTGAAATATTCGTACGCAATATGTGCTAATTCGCCAGCACCAATTATTACAAGTTTTTTATCTTTCATCTGTTATTTCCTTGTTTGCTTAAGGTAATCATCATAACATCTTATATAGTCAGACTCGTCATAATACTCGCTGGCAAGTACCAACAATACACAATCTTCACTGAAGTTATGCATCTCTCGCCAGACTAAGCCTTCGATTAACAAGCCTTGGTCTGGAGATTTCAAATTTACTGTTTCTTTGCTATGGCCATCGTCCAATAAGATGTCACAATTGCCACTGACACAGATGAGTAATTGCTTCAAGTTTCGATGAGCGTGAAACCCTCTGGCAACACCACTTTGAGTGCCATAAATGTAATAAACGCGCTTAATATCAAAAGGGATATCTTTATTACCTTCTAAAGCAATCAACTGACCTCTGTCATCGCCAATTACTTTTAAAGACTGTTCATTTATCAAACTCATTTTTCCCTTCTCCCCTCTTCTGTGGGCTTGGCAGTGAGAATAATCTATTACCCTCACGAACCTATGTTAGATAACTTTATCAATCAAAATGCTCAGTTACACGGTATTTAAATCAGCTTGCTAAATACAAGAGAAAGTAAATTTAAATGCCAGTATTAAGGTATCCACCTAATAAACTGAGTTTCTTATAGAGCTGTTAGTAAACCTGTATCCAACTCTTAACTTCTAAAGCGATACTTTGAGGTCATCCAACACTTTTTCTAATTGAACTTGCCAGTGATAATTAAAATCCGTTCTGACCGTTTTCATTAAGCTAAATGCAGGCCTTTTCGCTGGTGTAGGATATTCCTCACTAGGAATTGGGTTTACAGGGATCTTTGCTGTTAAAATCCCTTTGTCATATGCAATACTTTGTATTGCAACAGCAAAATCATACCAACTAGCTACACCTAGATCGCTGTAGTGATAGCGACTATCGACACTTTCACTCTGAGCTAAAAACCACAAAAATTGAGCTAACCCTTTCGCATTAGTCGGGCAACCAATTTGATCTGCTACAACATTTAATGCTGGTTTGTCTTTCATCAGCCTCAACATGGTCTTCACAAAATTATTGCCAAACTCTGAATACAACCATGATGTTCTCACCACAGCTGAGTTTTCGGCATAACAACCTTCAATGGCTTTTTCGCCAGCCAACTTGGAAGCACCATAAACCCCAATGGGATTTGTTTCATCTGTCGTGCTATATGCTCGACTCTGAGAACCATCAAATACAAAGTCTGTTGAGACATGCAAAAAGCGCGCAGCGTGTTTTTTGGCCGTGATAGCGATATTTCTTACGCCTTCTTCATTTAATAAGAAGGCTTGTGATCTCTCACTCTCAGCTTTATCGACATTGGTATAAGCAGACGCATTAATAACAACATGTGGTTGATAATCATTAAATTTTGCTTCTAGATCAGCTAGCTTTGTGATATCAATTTCATTACTACCTAGGCATATTGCTTCAATAGACTCAGGTAGAGTTGCAACAAGCTCTTGAGCTAACTGTCCACTTTTACCGATTATAATCGCGCGCATCACGTTATTGACCTAATCTTTCTCTTTGATAGCTACCGTCTTGAACACGTTGACACCAGTTAAGATTCTCTAAATACCACTTAACAGTTTTTAGGATACCCGAATCGAAAGTTTCTTCTGGGTGCCAGCCTAGCTCAGTATTTATTTTAGATGCATCAATTGCATATCTAACATCGTGACCGGGTCTATCTTTAACGAAAGTAATCAACTCTTTAAAGTCACTTATACCATTCGGCTTTTCAGCTACCAGTGTATTTAAGTGTTCGCAAATGGTGTTTACAACTTCAATATTTTGCTTTTCGTTGAAACCACCAATGTTATATGTTTCGCCTATTTTGCCTTCACTGACAACCTTAAATAACGCTCTGGCGTGATCTTCAACAAATAACCAATCTCTTACTTGTTTACCATCGCCGTAAATTGGTAAATCTCTCCCATCCAATGCGTTTAAGATCACCAGAGGGATCAGCTTTTCAGGGAAATGGTAAGGTCCATAGTTATTTGAGCAGTTGGTAAGTACAACTGGTAATCCATATGTTCTATGCCAAGCTCGAACTAAGTGATCTGAAGACGCCTTAGATGCTGAGTAAGGTGAACTCGGCTCATATGCAGTTTCTTCAGTGAAAAGACCTGTTTCACCTAAATCACCGTACACTTCATCGGTTGAGATGTGATGGAATTTAAAGGTTGCTTGCTTATCAGAATCTAGAGATAGGTAATAAGCACGTGCAGCTTCTAATAACTCGTACGTACCAATCACATTTGTCTTGATAAATTCACCAGGTCCATCAATCGAACGGTCTACGTGACTTTCTGCTGCAAGGTGCATAACGTAGTCTGGCTGGAATGTATCAAACGCCTCTTTGACTGCCAGAGCATCACAAATATCGGCTTGAACAAAGTGGTATCGTTCACTATTAGAAACAGAATCTAAAGACTCTAAATTGCCCGCATACGTCAGTTTGTCGAAGTTAATGACTGTATGTTCTGTTTCATTGATTAAAAAACGAATTAAGGCTGAGCCAATAAACCCAGCTCCACCAGTTACTAAAATTGTTTTTTTCATCGTATATTCTCAAATTTTGGAGCAAGCTCGAAGCTCAATCCTTTTAAATCTTTTTCGGACAAGTTTGGTTTGTCACCGTTAACCAAAGGCCAATCTATATTGAGCGTTGGATCATCATACCTAAGCGATACTTCAGAATTTGGGTGATAGTAGTCTGTGCATTTATAAACAAATTCAGCACTTTCAGACATCACATAAAACCCGTGGGCAAAGCCAGCAGGAACCCACAACTGTCTCGCATTATGAGCGGATAAATTAACGCCAACCCATTGACCGAAAGTTTCTGAGTCTCGTCTCATATCGACTGCGACGTCGTAAACTTCCCCAGAAGTAACTCTGACTAATTTACCTTGAGTTTGCTCTGTTTGGTAATGCAACCCTCTTAAAATACCTTGCGAAGACTTGGAGTGATTGTCTTGAACAAATGTGACATCTGCACACTCTTCACGAAACCAATTATCTCTAAAGGTTTCCAAGAAAAAGCCTCTGTCATCGCCAAATATTTTAGGCTCTATGATTTTTACATCAGGGATGCTCGTTGATATAACTTGCATATAAAATGCTACTCCTGCAATAACTTAAGCAAGTACTCTCCGTAACCGCTCTTGCGAAGAGGTTCAGCAATATCTAATAGCTGCTCTCGAGATAGCCAACCATTGCGATATGCCACTTCTTCTGGGCAGTTAATTTTAAGACCTTGGCGCTTTTCAACAGTGGCAATGAAGTTCGCAGCTGATAGCAGGTCATCATGTGTACCTGTATCTAGCCAAGCAGTACCACGACCCATGATCTCAACTTTTAACTTTCCGGCATCTAAATAGTGCTGAATGACATCAGTGATCTCTAATTCACCACGTGCTGAGGGCTTAACTTGTTTTGCCACTTCAACGACGTCAGCGTCGAAGAAGTACAAACCAGGTACCGCATAATTTGACTTTGGATTCTGTGGTTTTTCTTCAATTGACACAACACTGTTGTTTTCATCAAACTCAACAACACCGTATGCTTTCGGATTAGCAACATGATAACCAAATATAGTCGCTTCATCTGTGCGTTTATTAGCACTCTGAAGAGACTTAGTTAAGTTATGGCCGTAAAACAAATTGTCGCCTAAAACCAAAGCACATGCACTGCCATCTAGAAACTCTTCCGCTAGAATAAATGCTTGTGCCAGACCGTCTGGAGATGGTTGAACTTTATAAGAAATAGACACACCAAACTTACTGCCATCACCAAGAAGAGATTCAAAACGAGGCAGTTCCGCTGGTGTTGAAATAATTAAAATTTCCTGAATGCCGGCTTGCATCAACGTTGCCAAAGGATAATAAACCATAGGTTTATCATAAACTGGCATTAATTGTTTACTTACCACTGTTGTTAACGGGTATAAGCGTGTACCGCTTCCTCCCGCCAAAATAACCCCTTTTCTCATAACATCTCCTCTATAAGTGGTATTGAAAGCCTGCTGAATCAATTAAGAAATCTTTATCAAACTCAACATCTTTAAACGCGCTATGCCTCACCAGTAATACATGTATATCCGCAAATTCAAGCGCATCTGTTTTATTTAACAACTCAATATTTTGTAAGTTATTTGGCAATGATTGAATATTTGGCTCAACGGCAAACACTGGACCGCCGTGAAATTCACTAATTGATTTCGTGATTCTTAATGCAGGACTTTCTCTTAAGTCATCAATATCAGGTTTAAATGCTAAACCATAACAAGCAATTTTTACGTCACTAATCGTTTTTGAAGGGTTTTGCTGGAGAAAGTCAGCAATAGCTTGCTTGACTTTATTTATTACCCACTCAGGCTTATTATCATTCACTTTACGAGCACAATGAATAATATTCGCCTCTTCTGGTGTTTTGCTCACGATAAACCATGGGTCAACTGCAATACAGTGCCCACCGACACCAGGACCTGGTTGTAAAATATTAATTCTTGGGTGACGATTTGCGAGTGAAATCAACTCCCAGACATCTATGTCTAACTTGTCACAAATCACAGACAATTCGTTGGCAAATGCTATCTGCACATCTCGACATGAGTTTTCAGTCAATTTTGCCATTTCGGCTGTTCGAGCATTGGTCTTAACGCACTCACCAGCGACAAATATCTTGTACAACTCAATTGCAGCCTCTGAACATTTGTTAGTCATGCCACCGATGACGCGGTCATTCTCAACAAGTTCTCTGACCACATGACCTGGTAAAACACGTTCTGGGCAATGAGCGACTCTAATATCTGAGTTTTCACCTTCTTGTTGTGGGAAGGTTAAATCTGAGCGCGCAGCGGCTAACCACTCTGCCATTTGTTCTGTAGCACCCACAGGAGAAGTCGACTCAAGAATAACTAAATCACCTTTTTTAAGTACCGGTGCTATTGCTTTACTTGCCGCCTCTATGTATGCAAGGTCCGGCTCTGGGACTTCTGAACCATTATTTTTAAATGGGGTAGGCACAGCAATTAAGAATGCATCAGCAGGCTCAGGTGATGTCGTTGCTTTCAAATACCCTTCAGTCACAGCTGCATGAACAATCATATCTAGTTCAGGTTCTACAATATGTATTTCACCTCGATTAATCGTCTCGACGGCATGCTTATTTACGTCGACACCAATCACCTTTTTTTTACGTGAGGCAAACATTGCTGCAGTTGGTAAACCTATGTATCCGAGGCCAACCACCGAAATTGTATTAAAAGACATGGAATCCCTTTTGTTATTTAAACTTTAAATTTAAGAGCTATCAATAGTCAAACATTAGCTATGCTTAGACTCAGCCAATATATCGCATATTCTTTGACTTGCAGAGCCATCACCATAAGGGTTGTGGGCGTGGCTCATAGCTTGATAACTGGCTTCATTGGTCAATAATTCATTGAGTGTTGAGGTTATAACTTCAACGTTCGTACCCACTAATTTGACGGTTCCAGCTTCAACAGCTTCAGGGCGTTCAGTGGTGTCTCTCATAACTAAGACCGGCTTGCCTAAACTAGGCGCTTCTTCTTGAATACCGCCCGAGTCTGTCAATATAATATGCGCCTTGTTCATTAAGTAGACAAATGGTAAATATTGTTTAGGTTCAATAAGGTGAACATTATCAACCCCTCCCAAGATGCGTTTTACTGGCTCTTGAACATTTGGGTTTAGGTGAACAGGATAAAGGATCTGTGCTTCAGGGTGAGCCTGAGCCGTCTTTGCAAGAGCCTCACAAATCCTTTCAAACCCGCCACCAAAGCTTTCTCTTCGGTGACCTGTTACTAGAATTAATTTCTTGGTATCGTCTAAGAATGGAAATTGCTCAGATAGCGTTGCTGATAAGTCACTATCTTGTTCAATTTTCTTTTTAACCATGAATAAAGCATCAATCACGGTATTACCCGTCACATAGATATCAGCTTTATCATAATTCTCTGATACCAAGTTATTTTTAGAGGTTTCTGTCGGCGCAAAGTGGTATTTGGTCAATGCACCTGTAAGCTTGCGATTCGCCTCTTCAGGCCATGGGGAGTAAATATTACCAGTTCGTAGACCAGCTTCCACATGCCCAACAGCAATCTGCTCATAGTAAGCAGCCAAACTAGCAGCAAAAGTAGTCGCAGTATCACCGTGTACCAATACAACATCGGGTTTAAACTCTTTTAATACAGGTGTGAGCTCTAAAATAATACGGCTAGTAACTTCAGGCAGTGTTTGCCCAGCTTTCATGATATTTAAATCGTAATCGGGAGCGATCTTAAATAGCTCTAACACCTGATCAAGCATTTCACGGTGCTGTGCAGTCACACATACTTTTTGTTCAAAACGCGCATCAGCAGCTAAAGCATGTACTAGCGGGGCCATTTTAATGGCCTCTGGTCGTGTTCCAAAAACTGTAAGAACTTTCACCGTTTTTCCCTTTTACCTAATGTTTACTACTACGCGATGTCAAATCGCAGTTACATAAGCCTATTGCGGCTTTTCTCAAGAGATGGGCCTCTGAAGGTGTTCAGAGTAGCCCATACTCATAAACGATTAGCTTGTAACGCTTTCTTATTTATCAGATTTATATTCGTAATTGTAATAGCCATAGTATCCATAGGCATTACTCGCTTTTTTCACAACGCCATTAAATACAACACCTTTTACATCAATACCGTTTTGCTCAAAGCGGTTACGTGTTACTTCCAACTCTTTGGCATGGTTTTGTCCAAAGCGTGTAACCAATAGGGTACTCCCTGCATGAGCACTCACAATCGCAGGATCGGTAACAGCAAGGATTGGTGGTGTATCGATAATCACCAAGTCATACTTTGCACTCACTTCTGCAACTAACTTAGAGAAGTTTTCATGCATTAACAGCTCAGATGGATTCGGTGGGATTTGCCCACGCGTCATTACATCTAACCCTGCTACCTGACTCTGTTTTGTAGCTTGCTCAAGTGTAATTCGGCCAGAAAGGTAATCGCTTAGACCATCGTCCCAATTCATACCAAATTGAGTCTGCAAGTAACCCTTACGCATATCCGCGTCGATAATGAGCACTTTCTTTTCACTTTGGGCAAGTACTGTCGCTAGGTTTACGGAAATAAACGATTTACCAACACCAGGGCTTGGGCCTGATATCGCAATTACATTATTTTTTGCTTCCATCATTGCAAAGTGCAAGCTTGTGCGAAGACTTCTCAGCGCTTCAATAGAAAGGTCTGCAGGGTTATCTACAGCTAATATAGATTTTGCTTTTGCCGTTTTGCCTTTGCGCGCTTTTGCAAAGCCAGTCAATTTAACTTGATACTCTGAATACGGTACGCTTGCATAAACAGGTAATCCGAGCGCTTCAATCTCACTTGGATCCTCAATCCCCTTATGCATAGCCTTTTGAATCAATACAATAGCTACGGCCAACATGCCACCTAGCATTGTCGCCATAATAACAATCAACGCTTTTTGTGGTTTTACAGGTTTCGAGATATTGACTTCAGCAAAATCAATAACGCGCACATTGCCCACTGTGCCCGCACGAACAATGTCTAATTCTTGGGTTTTTGCGAGTAGCAATGTATAGATTTCATTGTTTACTTCTACATCTCTGGTAAGTCTCAACAATTCTTGTTGTGTTTCAGGAAGCACTTGAACCTCAGCTGCCAATCGGCGCTTTTGGTTTTCAACGGCTTCTATTTGCTCAACCGCAGCCTGATAGCTTGGGTGACTCTGCTTGAATTTACGGCCAAGCTCTAGCTTCTTAAGCTCTAACTCTTGTAATTGAGTTTCTAACTTCACTAACTGCTTAAGTACACCTTCAGTTTCGAGGGTGATATCAACTGATTGTTGTTTTACTTGATAGTCGTTAAAACGCTGTTCAGCAGCTTCTAGTTGTTTTTTGACCTGAGGGAGTTGATACTCCAAAAATTCCAATGATTTTTGTGCTTCTGCACTGTTTCGCTCTACGTTGTGACGTACATAAATACTTGCTACTTTGTTTAACACGATTTGCGCGTAATCTGCATTCTCATTTTGTAGGCTCAAATTGATAATACCGGAATCTTTGCCTTTCTCACCCGCTGCGATGGTCGTTTGCAAATCCAAAATAGTATTTAAACGATCATGCTTAACTAAAACAAACTCCGTCTCTGGTCGTGCATGCAAGGTTTTGATCGTCAGAGTAAATGAACCATTTGAAACTTCGTCGCCAACCTTGCCTTTTAAAACGCTATCGCCGTTTCCGTTGAATAGCTCAAATCGTTCGTTACCTAGAGCAACTAGTACAAACTCAGTTTCAATTGCACTTTTCGGTACTTCAAACTTGAATACTTCAACCTTTTCACCACCCCACGCATAACTGCTAGCACCAAAACTAGGCTCCGCCAATTCACCCTCTTGCATCGGGGTAAACTTACGGAAAGAACGACCCCCAATAATAGGAAATAGCTTGGGCTCAACCACAATATCAAGCTTTAGACTATCTACAGCCTCACCGATAATGCTACGAGATTTAAGTAGTTCAATTTCGGTCACAGCAGCTGATGTCGTCTCAAATATGCCGCCTAATTCGTCAAAACCAGGAACCGAACCACCTTTTTCTTCAACTTGGATCATTGCGGTAGCTTGATAAACTGGCGTGCTAAATATCATTACCGCTACACCAATTATCATAAACAGCGCAGTGAAGCCGACAATAAACAGTTTTCGGTCAAGCAAAGCGCCAAACAATGCCATTAAATCGATTTCTTGCGCTTGTTGTGAGGTTTGCTTCTGTTGCACACCATTTGCTAGGTTTGATTGAGCATTCATTGACTCTTTCATCCTTATAAATACTTCTGCCAAGCGCCACAAGCGCTATCGATTAATTCGTATACATGCTCAAAGGCTTCTTTACTTTGGCGGTAGGGATCTGGAATTTCTTTATCACCAAGCCACTTACCCAATAAGAATGTTTTTCCGCGCGCTTGCGGATACCGATTACACAAATCAGTTAAGTGTCGCTCTTCCATTACAAGGATGACTGAATTACTGGCAATAAGCTGAGAGGTAAGTTGACGCCCTTGGTGTTCATTCATTTCAATACCATGGCTGCTCGCAATTTCGCGCGCCATTGGGTCAGCTGGTTTACCTTCTAACGCAGTTAAACCTGCGGATGAAACATTAATTTTGGTTTCTTTCAATTTATGTTTCAACACGTACTCAGCCGTTGGACTTCTGCAAATATTCCCAGCGCAGACAACCAATATACTATCAAACATTATACGGATACCTATTTATTGATTATCAATGTCTTGGATTGCATCTACCGTTGAAAGCGACGGAAGTAACAGGCTAATAACTTTGTTCCAGCGAGCAATTGGTGCACTGGTCACATAGACAATGTCTTGCGGCTCTAACTCAAATTGTTCAGCGAACACAAGCGCAGCTATATTATTAGCTCTTAACTGATATACATCTGCGATGACACCATCTTGTTCAAGATCTCTTTTTCTCAATACAAAAATACCGTTAGCATCCGCAATACGCTCGTTAATGCCTCCAGCTTCAGATAAAGCTTCAGCTAGGTTTAAGCCATAACGGTTTACCTCAACAGTGCCAACTTTGTTGACTTCTCCCATTACGTATACATTACGCTTATCATTGCGGGATACATGGATCACATCACCATGCTTTAATAATCGGTTTTGGGAGATATCCCCTTTTGCGTAAAAGCTATCGAGCTCAATATGCTCTACCTTATCGCCACGTGTAAAAGTCACTACCTGCCAATCAGCTCGCTCTGTTAAACCACCAGCTAAATTGATAGCGTCAATAAGGGTAAGAGGTGTTTCACGAATAGGGTAGACACCCGGTTTGGTTACTTCACCAGTCACGTAAGCTTTTTGACTTCTAAATCCAACAACTTTGACATCAATTTGCGGATCTTCAATCACTCGGCTCAAGCGTTTTACTAATTCTTCTCTCAGTTCAGCAACTGTCTTTCCAGCAGCTGGTACTTTTGGTGCATATGCATATGTTATGGTGCCATCGGCTTGAACACGGAAGCCATCAAATTCCGCAGTTCTTTGCACGGCCGCAGGTATAGTTAACTCAGGGTGATCCCAAACACCAACAGTGATTACATCACCCACTCCCAGCTTATATTCATAATCTGACAGTTCTAAGCCTTTAGACTGGTGCTGTTTAACTTGGTGGTTTTGGTTTTTGTGCTGTTTAATTAATGTAGAATCTATAAGCTGGATATTAACTTTTGAAAGATCTTGCTCCAAGCTTGTTGTTTTATCACCTGACGTAATTCCTTCGTAATGCCCACCTGGGATTAAGGTGCAGCCACTCATTACCAAAATACATGCAGCAGCAGAAGTGGCAATGAAATTTTTACAGCGTTGGGCCATTTGTTATTCCTAAATATTTTAATACTTATTCTTACTATCTGAGTTGTTTTCAACTAAGAAACATAAGTCCTACTTATGCGATGGCTAATTAAAGCATGCGATGAAATCAATCGCAAGTTTACATTGCGTTAATGTTACATGAGTTTTACTAAAGATTTGTTGCAATAGCCATGCAAATAAATCCTAACTAAAATACGCTTGATTTACATGAAAAAATCTCGATTAGTACCAATTTTTATACACCTTTTAGGGGGGTTATTTATCACATACTGCTGGTTTTCTGATCTCAACATCTGAAAAGATAATTGCAAAATTCAAACTAACCGTGAATTGTAATTTATTGCACCACAAACCAAATAGCCAACTGATGAATAGCTCATTGATTTCGAGAAAAATTTGATGAATTCTCTACAGTAGCAGCAGCAAAAGTAGAGGTATTTTGAATTGTTTTCATACTGTTCCTTGTATCTTTATTTAGAAATCTCCCTAACCTCAAATATTATACAGAATAATTTTTCCATCGCCAATCATAAACAGCTGTTGCGAGATACAAAACATCAGAATTAATACTGACCCTATTAATATAACTAAAAACATGACCAGCAGAGGTCGGAGAACAAGTTTCCATAAAAGAAACAGTATATAGACTGGCAGGTATGCATGGATGCTTATGACACCCCAAAATACTTATCAGTCCTTACCAAATAAGTCTCGTGTATAGACTTTATACTCAACATCCTCTAAATCCTGAGACATTCTGTTCGTCACTATAATATCTGCCTCCTGCTTCAACTGCGCTAAGTTAGTAATGACCCTTGAATTAAAAAACCTCTCTTCGCGATACGTTGGTTCATAGATGATCACTTCAATTCCTTTTGCTTTAATTCGCTTCATAACACCTTGAATGGCAGAAGCTCTGAAATTATCTGAACCAGATTTCATGACTAATCGATGTATTCCAACAACCTTTGGTTGCCTCTTTAATATCGACTCGGCCACAAAGTCTTTTCTGGTTCTATTTGCATCAACAATAGCACCGATGATATTGCTTGGCACATCTTGGTAGTTTGCCACCAGCTGTTTAGTATCTTTAGGTAGGCAATATCCACCATAACCAAATGAAGGGTTGTTATAATGATCGCCTATTCTTGGGTCTAGCCCTACTCCCTTGATAATTTCGCGTGTATTTAGCTGATGTGCTTCTGAGTAACTATCTAACTCGTTAAAATAAGCGATCCGCATTGCCAAATAAGTATTTGAAAACAGTTTCACTGCCTCAGCTTCTGTAGAGCCGGTAAACAAAGTTTCCACATCCTTTTTCTTTGCACCATGTGACATCAGCTCAGCAAAATGATGAGCCTTCTGACTTTTGCTGCCTACAATAATTCTCGAGGGATATAGGTTGTCATGAAGAGCTTTACCCTCTCTTAGAAATTCAGGCGAAAAGATTATCTGTTCAGATTGGTATTTATGTTGTAGCCCAAGCGTATAGCCGACAGGCACTGTAGACTTTATTATTATGTGTGCAGCAGGATTAATCGAGATAATATCTTCAATAACCGCCTCAACTGAAGTTGTGTTAAAGCAATTTGTTATTGGATCGTAATTGGTCGGGGTAGCGACTATCACGAACTCTGCATGTGAAAATGCTTCAACTTTATCAGAGGTTGCAGCGAGCCGTAATTTCGAACTTTTCAGGTACTCACTAATATCTTCGTCTAGAATTGGCGATATGCCATTATTTATCGCACTGACTTTACTTTCATCGATATCGAAAGCCATGACTTCATTGTGCTGGGCCAACAATACTGCATTGGAAAGCCCTACATAGCCTATTCCTGCAACCGCTATTTTCATTTACTTTTCCCTGCCTGCCATTTAGTAGACTAAGCTTCAACGTCCCATCAGAGGCGACATTAAATTTTCGAATTAAGCTAACAAGGACATAATGAAGGGGAAAAATGTCAGAAATTTTAAAGTTAGAGGAAATTACGATTGAGAGTTAAACAGTTACTAGCCTGAACTCCCGCAGACTATTCAAAAGCGGCTATCAACAACGACCAAGCGTTGATAAGAATATGTTTTGTAACAACAGGCTGAGTTCAAGAAAACCAAATCGAGCTACGACTTCTTACTATTCCATGCATCCATTTAAAGTACGTCAACTTACACATTACCTCTAAAGGGAATAGGTTAAAGGGGTTGATAAAAATACTTTATCAACCCCTAGTAAGCCATAAACCGCTCGATTTAATTAATATTAAGCGATAGAGAGCGCTTTGAGCGTTTTAAGCGCAAGTTCAACCAAATTTTCTGCTCGTTCTTGCGTATCAGCTTCAGCATAACATCTTAGTTCAGGTGCATTACCTGACGGTCTGAAGTGAACTATCTCATTACTTGTGAAGACCATTCTGTATCCATCTATTTCACTAGATGATTCTAGAGTTCCTTCAATAGACAGCTCTTCTTGAAGTTTGCCCCTCATATCTTCTGAATTAGCAAACTTATCTATCAAAGAAAGGCTAATTTCCCTCGGAAATTCCTTAATTCGGTCGCTTGCAGTGAACCGACGAGGAAGTTCTGCAATCAGTTCACTAATTCCCGATTGATTGGACCAAGCTTCATTGAAAAGCACGAGAGCCGGTAATACGGCATCTCTCGTTGGCAATGCATGGAATACACCGCCTCCGTAGTTACAATCTGTTCCTAACAAAAAACCTCCATTGGCTTCAAAGCCAGCATAAGGTTTTAAGTTTTCATCTTGCTCACCAAACGCTTCAATAACATATGGAGAACCAATTTTAGTTCGCACTACTTTTTCAAAAGCATCAGATAACTCAATGGCAGTATTGCAACTGACAGGAGTTGCCAGCAGCTTTGCTTTCAAATATTTTGCAGTAGCTAGGCCTAAAATGTCACCTCTAAGCCAATTACCAAACTCTTCAGCAATGAGAGGTCTATCCCCATCGCCGTCGGTCGAAAAAATGGCATCTAGATTTAGCTCTTTAGACCAATTCAAAGCCTTGCTCTTATCTTCATCAGAGACTGCTTCAGTATCAATCGGCACAAATTGGTCACTTCTTCCCAAAGAGATCACTTCTGCACCAAGTGATTCAAATATTTTTTTATAAATATCTCGTCCCGCACTTGAATGCTCATATATACCCAACCTTTTTCCAGAAAATGGTTTATTTGGGAAGTGTTGTGTATATCTCTCTATGTACAAATTAGTTGCGCTGTGCAATATATCCAGTTCATCTTCACTATTTGGAACAGTAACACTCTCGTTGCAACTAATGATCTTAGCTTCATCAGCTTTTGAGATTTCACCATCAGGACGATAAAACTTTAATCCATTACGGTCAAAAGGGATATGACTACCCGTGACCATTATGCATGGCATGCGATTTTGAAGCGCGTAAAATGCGAGTGCAGGTGTTGGTAATACACCAAAAAACTCAGCTTCAAAGCCCAGATGTTTTACCATCGCAGAAATAGATTTAGCCATAGCATAACTGCTCGGACGATTGTCTATTGCTATCGCAACTCTCTGAAACGAGAATTCACCTTCCAACGCTTTAATAAAAGCGACAGTAAACGCATAGCAAGCTTGAGGCGTAAATTGCTCAACTAAACCTCTCGCACCACTTGTCCCAAACTCAATTCCGCTTTGCTTAATTAATTGACTCGCGTTGGTCATTATTTAACTCTTCCGTATCTATCTTCGAAACGAACAATATCATCTTCACCTAAGTAAGTACCTGATTGAACCTCGATCAGCTCTAAATCTACCTTACCTGGGTTTTCCAAAGCATGTATTTCAGTTATTGGGATATATACAGACTCATTCTCAGTAACGAATTGTTCTTTGTCACCAATTAGTACTTTAGCCGTACCAGAAACAACAATCCAATGCTCAGCTCTGTGGTGATGCATTTGCACAGACAGCTTAGCACCAGGCTTTACTGTAATGCGTTTTACTTGAAAACGTTCACCACTATCAATAGAGTCATATTTACCCCAAGGTCGATATACTTCTCGATGGAATGTAACTTCTTGCCTTTCCTGCGCCTTCAGTTCGTTAACTATCAATTTCACATCTTGCGCTTTATTTTTGTCTGCAACTAATATGGCGTCCTTGGTATTAATGATAACAAGGTCTTCCACACCAACTGTAGCAACCAACTTGCCTTCGCCGTAAACCAATGTGTTCTTGGTTTCTTTTGATTTTACGTCCCCAAGAAATACGTTGCCATGAGCATCTTTCTCTTGAACATCCCACAGGGCAGAAAACCCGCCAACATCATTCCAGTCTGCATCCATAGGAACAACTACAGCATGTTTAGTGTGCTCCATTACAGCATAGTCTACTGACTCATCTGGGCATGACTCAAAGGCTTCTTTATCAATTCTAATAAAGTCAAGATCAGTACTGCTATTTTCAGAAGCAGCTACACAAGCTTTATAGATATCTGGGCGGTGTGCTTGTAGCTCACTTAAATATGCTGATGCCTTAAACATAAACATACCGCTATTCCAGTAATATTCACCCGATTCTAAATATTTTTTAGCTGTATCAAGATCTGGCTTTTCGACAAACTCTGCAACGTGGAAAGAATCTGTATTTACTGACTCTCCACGCTTAATGTACCCGTAACCTGTCTCAGGTTTATTCCCTACAATACCAAATGTTACGAGTTTGCCTGACTCAGCAAGAGGCTTTGCAGCTTCAACGCTTTTTGTAAATGCCTCTTGGTTGCCAATAACATGATCAGCAGCAAGTACAAGAAGTAGCGCATCTTCATTTTCTTTCGTCGCTTTTAATGCAGCTAGAGCAATTGCAGGAGCAGTATTTCGGCCGACAGGCTCAAGGAAAATACCACTATTTTGAGAGCTTATAGCTCTTAGTTGCTCAGCTGCGATAAAGCGATGTTCTTCGTTGCAAATCAGCATAGGCGCAGAGTGGTTGATGCCACTTAAACGAAGAACGGTTTGCTGTAACATTGTGTGCTCACCGCACAGCTTCAAGAACTGCTTTGGATAATTGCCCCTTGACAGTGGCCACAATCTTGTGCCAGAGCCTCCAGCCATGATCACTGGTAAAATCATAAATCACCTAATAATTATCTTTTAAACTTTCTAATAGCGCTTTGTATTGTCTTTCAAGCGCATTATCATCAAATTCCTTAAACTCGGATTCTACACCGCTCATAAAAAAGTCATAATTTTCATTTACATAATGCATTTTCTCTGTAAAGAGAGACGTATTTCCATGTTCAACTAAAATACCACTTACTCCATCATTGATATATTCGTGAAGTGCACCAACATCAAAAGCGACGACTGGCTTAGAATATGAATAAGAGTGTAAAATCACGCCGCTTTGAGTAGCAGAGTCATATGGTAATAATGTAGCTATAGCCCCCTTCAGTAGACCGTCAAGTTCTTGGTCAGAAATAAACCTATTTATAACTTCTACATTAGGTAATGCCTTCAACTCATCTATAGAATTGTCTTCGCCTCGTCCAGCAACGATGATCTTCTCAGGTAAACCTTTTTCATACATAGCTTTTGCAATACTAACCAAATGCCTGAGACCTTTATAAGGCTCAATTCTGCCAAAAAATAAATAGTATCCATCAGGCTGTGCTGGAGATTGCTTTTCAAAGCCTGACAACCTCAGCTGGTAAACTTTAGTGTCAGTATTCACTTTTGAAAAGGTAATGTAAGCACTCGCTAACACTTTATCGACGAATTTATTGTAGAGGAGTACATTTTTTTGCTGCTTGCCTTCATGAGGGTTCCAATCATGTATAGTAAAAACCAGCTTAATTCCACATATTTTACACAATACTGCTAATGGCAGATTTGAGATGTGTGCAGTATCAAAAACTACTGTATTGACTCTATTAAAAAGCAACTTAAAGACTACAATAAAGGCTAAAAACGAGTCGATAATAAGGCCAAAACTCAGACCTGAAACTTTTGACACTGAAGAGCAGCCGATATTCAGGTTGTTTGCAATTTCTTTATTTGCAAGGAAATAGGCTTCGTCTCTGAAATATTTAACCTTTTTGCTAAAGTACATTGCTAGGTCTGGGTTATTTGAATTGCATATAATAGCTGTTCTAGCGTTCATTTAATTTACCCCACATCTTACGTCTCAAATTATTCGGGATAAAAACTTTTCCCCCATTCTCAAGCCAGTCAACAACTTTAGTCTGAACACCAGCTTTTGGAGCTTCAATCATCACAAGTACATTAGAGTTAACAAACTTTGAAAAGTCGTCTATTTCCCCTTTATAGTTCACTTTTAGATGACTGGGCAATAACTCACCATGACGTCCAAAAAAGCGAATATTTGGATATACCTCTTGAAGGTTTTCTGCCATTTCAATATTTCTCACATTGTTGAAGGCTCCGAAAAAGCAAATATCCATCCCATCAAATTCACTTAAAAACTGCTCATTTTTCACCGTATGTGTAAACAATGTACTTTTACTGAAAATCGCATTGCGCTTTTTACGATTTAATAACCTGCTCTCAGTCATTGAAAGACAAATAACTAAGTTATTTCCTAATCCCTTAAACTCAAAGAGTTTCAATACGAGGAATTGATGGTAAAAAATAGCTTTTTTTAAAAAGCTTTTTGAAGCTTTAGCTTCTTCAAAATAATATAAAAGCTCAATATTGTGATATAAAACAGAGGTCTTACCAGGCAATAAAACCGATGGAAACAATGACCTAGAGATGCAAACTTCTGAACTTTGTTTTACAACGTTCAGCTTACTTAGAACACGAATAAACGTTATCGCACCATAAACACCCATAAAAGGTACAAAAGGGAGTGAGATAAATAACTGAACTAGATTAATTAACTTGCTAGGTGACTTTAAACTAATAATTTGAAAATCGTTTTTTTCTGCATAATTTTCATCAAATTTATAGCCAGCAGTTTTTTCAGGATGAGGAGACAGAATAACCTTCATTTTTCGGCATTAACTCATATATAACAAATATCACAAATAACATCAGACCAATCTGAAATGAAGCAGTATACAACCCTTCAATTGGCCCAAAAATACCCAAGAACAATAATGGGAAACATATCAACTTAAACTTATAAGAAAGCCTATTAAAAAACTTAACCAGTAAATATGAGTAAATTAGTGCGATGACACATGAAAGTATTGCACCTCCCCAGGTTCCAAAATATAGGAAATATTCACTCATAAAAAAGCCTGAGCTTTTAGAAGGCACAAATTTCTTATCATAAAAACACATAAACGCTCTTATATTAAAAACGAGCTCTTTATCAGAGTACAAAACTCTCGGTATTAACAAACCTATAGGGTTACTATACTCCAGCGAGTTTGCACAATGCTTATAGTTGAGCATTATCCCATTAAGTAATGATACATTCCGTTCAATTAGTTCAAATAGAAAGAATATAATAGCATCTCGGTTGACACCTCCGCCTGACTCTCTTAATACGGCTAAAATAGTCGATAACAAGATAGTCATGGAAAGAACTATAACAGTCTTTATACTTTTAAGTTTAACACCAAAAACTAACATGGTAAGTACCATATAGATAAGCAGGTAAAGTCTTGACCCCGTGAGCAACACACCAACCAAGGTAACAGCTATATAGAAATAGCTCTTTTTAACGTTACCAAGCGGCGATATTAATAAACACACGTTCAAAAGCAGCCAAATGATACCTAGAGAATGATGATTACTCGTTCTAAAATCGATTAAACTAGGCATTCCTTGCGCGACGTAAATACTAAGAATTAGCAGTGAAGATAAGATGCCTATAAACTTAATGTAAAGACTAGCACTTTTATCGTGTTGAAAACTCCAGTAAGTCGGTTTTAGCCTAGAGTATGCAAAGAGCAATATCATAGAATTTAGTATATAAACTGAATAAAACAATGGCTCTTTAAAATAAGGGACGACAGTAAGAGCAACCACTAAGTTACCAAAAGTCAAAAATGCAAAAAAGCCTGAAATTATTAGACTTACATCAACTTTAATTACTTCGGCATTAGTTTTCATTCTTCACTCTTTCAAATAAGTTGTTACGAAACCAATGTAAGAAGGCCACGTGTGTCCAACAGATCATTGATACCTTTCAACTTTTCACTAACACCAAATAAATAAACTGGTTTGTTATTAATTACTCCAGCAATCGCAACATGCAGCCTATCAGTGATTACACATTCTGACTCTGCAATAAGCTCTAGCACTTCTTTAAAAGAGCTATAATCAATGCAGTCATAACTACACCCCAAAGAGCTACATATCTCTTCTGACAGCCTCTTTTGAGACTCAGCCTGATATGGACTAGTTACTTGTACTACAGCTGGAGTACTAGATAAGTGTTTGAATACACTTTGCTTATCATTGAAAATTTGTAACGACTTATTTTTATCAACACTCACAAAAAGAAGTTGACGATTTGATTGCTTAGCTCCCTTATGAAACAACCCCTCGTTCAGGACTACAATGTCACCGGTCAGAGTCATGTCTTTGTTATGACGCTTATATGCCTCAAAGCTATCTTTATCTCTCGCTGATACATCATTAGCCAGCCAGCAAATATACTTTAGTGATAGCTTTTTAATTAAATTAACATCCCTCGATAAACCAACGGAAACAAAGGTCAATTTCGCGCCAGCGAGCTTCACCAAGGTGAATTCAATCAGCATAGAAATCAACATTGGAAAAGTTGTATCTTTATCAATAAATGTACCGCCTAGCCAAGTATAAGATTTTGCTCTTTTAAATAAATACGCAAGCCAAGTTAGGTAGCCTTTATTTTCTTTTGCTAGATTACGTACTTCATAATCCCCTTCGACATATTCTCCAGCACAAGCTAGAAACATATCATCTCCAAAATTTTTATTAGGGAAAAAGCCATTTACAATATTGACATCTCTCAAGATATACCACCAAACTTTTGAATTAAATACTGTTTTGCATCATCTGACTTCTCTAATGCTTTTATTACTTTTGCAGGGTTACCGGCAATTAACACATTGTCGGGGTAACTTCCTTTGAGAACGGACTTTGCTGCAACAACAGTATTATTACCGAGCTTTGTACCAGGTAATAACAACGAATCGTAACCAATCCAACAATCTTGCCCTATTTCTACACCTTTCATGATTATTTTTGGAGAATAAGGAACCCAATCCACATTATCATAATCATGATTATATGTAAGAATACAAACTTTAGGAGCCAATATAACGTTCTTTCCAAAATCAACACCACCACGTGCATCTATGAAGTTATCATCGTTGAGGTGCAAATACCCTTCGTGCTGGACTTTTCCTGGATAATAAAGGCGAATATTTTTACCTATATTAATAGTAAAATAGGATTTATCTATTCTCCTAAATTTTAAAGCATAAGAAATAAGCCTTGTTAAGTGCTTAAACATGCCCTCTCCTTAACCTAAAAATAACAAGCCCTACTGAGCTAAAGGTATAAATCTGAATTAAATTAAACTCAAAATACGAAAACAAAAACGCTAAAGACATGAGGCAAAATGCATCAACAGACATACTCTTATAATTATAATTCTTATGCATTTCTGCAGAGAAGTACGCGTAAATTAATTCTGAGCTAAAAAATATAATTATATATAAAAAGTATTTTAAATATGTATAACTAACAAAAAACTCTGTCACCAAGATAAAAGACAATAAAAAGCATGAGAAAACCAAACGATTAAAATAAATTTTAAAATTATATCTGATAATCATAACTACCAGTGTAGTTTTAAGGAACATAAGGCCAAACAGTATTCTTACAACTATCTGTTCTATACGTTCATTCTCATCAACCCCTTGTGTTATTGAAAACAAGCTCGGTATTTGCTGATATATAATTATGATTACGCTTGTTAAAAATGCAAAGTTAAAAACACTTTGACTCTCAGCTTTATTCCCAACTTTATCTAGCCCTACCAGTATAAATAAAGCTAACAAAACTGCTGAAACTATTGAAGATATATAATAGTCAACACTAAAAAACATGCATACAGCTCTAGGTACCACAAGTAACAGAGCCGCCAAGAAATATTTATATACTTTACCTTCTCTACGCAGCCTAAACTCATTAACATGAGCATAAACACAACCAAGAATCAAAGCGTAAAATATCTCTTCAAATTGTTTAACTTCAATTAGAAACTGAGACAAATATACAAGAAGAACAAACGAAAACTGAATTATCAGCTTCTGCTTTAATAATTCATGTGATGTACTCTCTTGATATTGAGCACCAAAGTTTAAAATAACAGCTGCAATATTAAAAATTGCTAGAGTAAATAAGTAATCAACAACTCGAGATTCAGTATCTAAACTAACTATAAAGATAGTTGTTAATAGAGGAATAACCCGTGGAATAAGATCAGCAATTGTTGAGAAAAGGACTTTTCGTCCTTTCCCCTTCAAAACATCAATCATCTACCCATACCAAAAAGTACGACTTTGACTGTTTTTAACAATATCTTGAAATCACTTCTTAAAGAATGGTGTTTAATATAATAAATATCGTATTTATGCTTCCAAACGGCATCCTCTATAGAGTCACCATAAGGATACGAAACCTGAGCTAACCCTGTAATACCAGGTTTGACTGAATGTCTGAATCTGTAGTAGGAGATTTCCTTTTCAAGGTCACATATAAACACTTCACGTTCTGGTCTAGGGCCAACAAGTGACATTTCTCCTCTCAAAACGTTCACAAACTGAGGGAGTTCGTCTATACGTGTTTTGCGTATAAATTTTCCAACCTTAGTTACGCGAGGATCATTCTTCTGAGCCCATTGAGCCTTCCCATTCTCTGCATTGTTAACCATTGAACGAAACTTAAGAACCTCGAACTCTTGGTTAAACTGCCCAACCCTTAGTTGCTTATATATAACACGTCCAGGGCTTTCAAGCCTAATAGCAATGGCAACAAGTAACATAATAGGGAGTAAGAAGATAAGAGCAGTTAAAGAGACTACGATATCCAATACACGCTTAATTTTCTGGTTTCTCTGAGTAGAGAGAATCGAAAACGCCTTTTGATGCAAAAAGTAACCACTGTTCAGAAGCTTAACTTCAGTGTACTTGTTTCGAGCATCTAAGTAGCTTACCAAAGGCTCTACCCATGCGCCGTACTCCATAGCACGAATTAAGAACTGTTTTTGCTCACTTGAAAGCGCGGCACTGTGATAGTGACAAATGACCTTTCGGCCTATTGCTTTAACGTCATAGTCATTGATTGCTACATCAAAATCATAATCTTTAGTACAATTTAGTACTTCTTCTACCGCTGATTCTGGGCAATATAAGTATATAATATCAGGCTTCAAAGCCTGCCTTCTTGAGCGAAAGGATTTGTTCAAGTAGTACTTGATATCTTGATTATCCATTTTTACTTCATCTAGGTGCATTTCTGAATTCGTTCTGTGCATTATTGATTCACCCCTTTAAACTTTGCTCTCAATAACACAATAAAAACACCAAAACCTAGCCCAGCAAAAACCGATAGTATTGCCAATAACATGTAGTTCGGAAAAATGTGTTTTAACTTCAATACAGCTGGGTCCTCAATTGTAAAAATATAGTCACTGTGGACTCTAGCCATCATTTTTTTCTGCAACTCAGCCTCGACAAGCTTTAATAACGTCTGCCTCAGCTCAACGTTTTTCGTATTTACCAATTCTCTCTCAAGATACTCAATGCTAGAGTCGGCACTAAGAATAGCTTTTTGTTGCATCAACTCATTTAAGTCAGAAACAAGGTTTTCTAAGATTTCTTTTGCAACATAAGGAGACTTATGTGTAATTGCGATCGAGTAAAAATTACTTACGTTATCCTGAGCGACTTTTACCGAGTCCAAAAAGGCCTTCTTAATTTGAAAGATATTCGGTTCACCCTCAGCCCACCCATCAGTAGCTGAATACGCCTCGGTAAACGAGATTTCATTACTTTCCTTATCCCACTTTTTGACCGCTAGTAAATAAGGTGCATAACCATACATGTTCACAAACTGACCAATAAACTTTCGAGTTTTCATTATTTCTAAAGATTTATCAGCTTCATTAGTGGATTCTGCCCCGAAGCCAACCAATGCCCCCAAAGCCCCCATCTCACTAGGAAGCTCTAACGGATTATTACTGCTTCTTTCCGACAATAAAACTTGGGCTGAATACTCTTTTTCAACACCAAAATAAACGGCTAAATTAATTAGCAAAATTATTGGAAACGCAATGCTAATGATGTAGAACTTTTTATTCCAAATTAACTTGACTAAGGCTTGAAAGTCCACTTCGTTATTCTCTTTATTCATAATCGACTCAACCTAGATCCTTGCAATCGCCGCGACACCAACACCCAATTGATAAAATATCTGAGTAGCGGTGCTCCAAAGAGTCAGATTATCCATGTGTGACGAGTCCATTGGCACAACTATTGTGTCTCCAGCTTCAAGTTCAAGGTGATTATTAACCGCAAACCAATTAGTGTAATTAGGTATGAATACAGCACCATTTGCTTTAATTACATATACCTTTTTCTCATCAGCACGATCTTTCATGCCACCACTCAAAGCGATATATTCCTCAATAGATACGCCCTGTTTAAACAAATGAGATGAGCTATAATTTACTTCACCAATAATTGATATAGAGTCTTGTTTACCAGGGATATACAAAGTATCACCATCCTGAAGTCTCAAAACTTCTCTACCACTTATAATATCTGGTAAGTCAATAACTAAACGGCCAAGAGCTTTAACGCTAGCTAAGTCTTTCAGCAATTTATCTGTCTCGTCATATGATAGTGAAGTATTTGAGCCAATCGATTTTTGAAAACTCTTTGATGCGATATCTTTTCTTAAATCTTCCGACAACTTTTGAAGCTGCTTTTCTTCTTGGCTTTTAATTGCTTCACGTGTAAAAATGGCAGCTCTTGGCTCAGCAAATTTTGTAATTCCGCCAGCCCTAGTTAAAACTTGCTCTAGGCTATCACCACGTTTTATGGTGTAAATCCCTGGAAATTTAACTTCGCCTTTTAATTGAACTTTATAACTTTCTTGCCAATTAGGTTGCCTTAGAATATTTAATATATCGCGGCTTGCTAAAAGCTTACCTTCATTTTTAGCTCTACTATCAATGTCGTTAATTTGGAAATGAAGCACTTCACCATTTGTCAGCCCACGTGTTACTTCGGCATACTCTGTAAATGCAGACTCCAATAGCCCCCCTGCAGCAGCCAGTGCGTCTCTTGCCGTTTTATTTTGCGACAATGGGTAAACCCCTGGGAACCTCACTTGCCCGTCAATCTCGAATATTGCGACAGGTTGTCCCGCAGTAGACTGGTGCTCTAATTTAGCAATAATTGGGGCAAGCAATTTAGCTCGACCAAATAATGTCGGTGTCGCTTTTTTGATATCACCATTAATCTCTGCAGTATTGACCTTCACTCCTGCAGAAATAATTTTCTTATTAAATTGCTCGCGCTCATACAAATGCCATAACTTCACCTGTTCCTGAAGCTCTTGTTCAGCAGCTGTCAGAGCCAAATTGCGAAGCGCATTCTCTTCTTTATGCAAATAGTTAAAACGACTAAATACATAAACCTCATCATTTTTCTGAAGACTAATTTTTTCCCCATTTAGGGCGTCTAGAATAGAGAACTGAATAATGTCAATTTGACCAAGTGCTCTCCCTTCTCGAACTATAATTGCATAGTTTAAGTCAGCTTGAGGGAGTAAATCAGCTTTGCTACTTTTAACCAACTGATCAAAGCTCAAATCTTCGTTCCATTGATAGTAACCAGGTCTAGAAACCGCACCGATTAGAGTAACTGAGTCAATTATGTCATTATTGACACTTTGTACTTTTATGACATCACCACCCTGTGGGAGATAATCAATTTGTTTTTTGCTAAAATCGACAGAGATTACTGATTTTTTTGCGTTATCCACTACACGCTTTATTTCAACTTGTTCTAAAAATGCATCTTCCTGAAACCCACCAAACATAGTTATCAGCGATTCAGCAGTTTCTCCATGCTTTAATTCAAAAATTGCAGGTCGTTTAATAAGCCCTTCAACGCTTACTTGAGGGCCAACGGACGGTATAAATACAACGTCACCAGACTGTAATGTAATATCTCCACTGCTATCACCTCTAAGTAATAGATCATAAAGATCAAGTTTGGCGACGCTTTTTCCTTTTCTTTTTACTTCAACATTTCTCAATGAAGCGATATCTGTTAAGCCACCACTTGCAAAAAGCGCATGTGTGACATTAGATAGCGGAGAAAGTATGTAGCTGCCGGGCTTATATGCTTCACCGACTACTAATACACGTAAGCTTCTCAACTCAGCGATAGAGACAAAGGCCTTTAGGCCAATTGCTTCGGTAGCTACTTTATTGTCAATAAGCTGTTTTAATTCTTTATAAGTTAATCCTGCAACATAAGCGGGTGAGAAATTTGGAATGCTTAAACGGCCTTCACGATCAATTTTTAATTCGTGAATAGCTGTTTCTTTGCCGTATAAACTAATGGAAACCACATCGCCACTTGCTAAAACATAATCATTTGGAACGGCAATTTGCTCAGTTGGCACAAAGCTTGTTGGCGTGCCAGCAAACAACTCATAGCCAAATGGCTTCAACTTTTTTTGGACTGGCTTTAAAGGTTCTTCTATTTCTATTTCAGCAGGGTTTCTTGGCTCGATACTTAACGGAGAGAGCTCCATATTACTTGCAGCATTGGTTTTAGTACCGGCTCCCAATACTGACAGGTCAATACCATATTGTTTCGCTAATGCCTCTTGCTGTGACTTAGGCAATTTTTTGAACTGTTCTATTTGCTCTGGTGTCGGTGAGAATGCACTAACAAAGGCACTAAACCCAAATAAAATTATTGCTAAAACACGCGTAAAAGACATCTAATTTGTATCCTGCTTGCCAAATATCCAAAAAAAGATTGCATATTCTACACGAGTTCTAGGAAATAGAAAAAGGGCTGACAGCCCTTTTTTTGTCATATCTTTGTTATATTCTGCGTCTATGTGTTAAAAACTGTAAACCAAGGTCAACGAGGTTTCCGTATCCGTTTTTTCTTTGCCTTCATCAACATCAGAATTATGGGTGATATTATACCCGACTTTCATTTGCAACGAACCGTTTATCTTTGTCAGTAATGCGGTTTCCGATACAGTTTTAGTGTTGGTATCACCATACTCTACTGCTATCAATTGTGTGAACTTAGCATTGTCTGATATCTGCCATTCGTAGTCGATCTTTCCAACGCCGATAACCTCGCTTTCAGTTTCTCCTGCTAACGATTTTCCGTCCGGCGTTGTTTCAGTGCTATCATCTTGGTATTCAAAGCGCTTTATACCAGGACCAATCTCGAAGTCTAAGTACATGTTGCTTTTACTTAACAATCTCAGGCCATAACCCACAGACAATACTGATTCACTTCTGTATGCGCCGAAGTAATCGGAAGCGTAAGAACCAGAAATAAACAAATGGCTGTGATCTTCAACTAGTTTATAGTTACCTTGAACAGATAGAGAGTACTTTTCATTAGTACGTTCTTTGACTTTTTCACCGTCGTCATTTTCAATTTCATCTTCTTTGAAAATGCCATCCAACTTATACTCGTTACGCCAACTTTCTAAATTGTGCTTAGCCTTAATCTCACCTTTGAGTGTTGTTGTTTCGGTATTACCGCTTGTGACAATTGCGCCCACTTCACTTGTGATGTCCCATACTTTTTCCTCTTTGGTAGAACTTTCAGAGCTTGCTTCAGCAGTTGCTACAAAAGAAGAAGTTGCTGTTAAAACGCAGAGAGAAACCAGTTTCATTTTCATTATAAAAGTAACCTTTATATTCAATCTTTTTGTAAATGCACATCCATTTGCGGATAAGGAATGTTAATGCCAGCGTCATCTAACGCCAGTTTGATGTTTTCCAACAAATCAAAATAAGTTGGCCAATAGTCACTGGTATTTACCCAAGGTCGTACAGCAAAATTAACGCTTGAATCTGCCAATGCCAAAACAGCTATAGTATAAGCTGGGTCTTTTAAAATTCGAGACTCTTTTTCAAGCACCTCTTGCAGTACTTTCTTCACGTGCTTAAGGTCAGAGTCATATCCTACGCCAATTACAAAGTCTATTCTGCGTGTCTTTTCTCGAGAATAGTTTACTATCGCACCTGACATGATTGATGAATTGGGTATTATAACAACTTTATTGTCTGGCGTTATCAATTCAGTAGAAAAAATCTCTATGCGTTGGACACTGCCCGATTGACCTGCTGCGTCAATATAATCACCAGACTTAAAAGGTCTCAATATAATAATCAACACACCTGAAGCAAAATTAGAGAGTGACCCTTGCAGCGCTAAACCCACTGCTAAGCCTGCTGCACCCAAAATAGCGATAAATGACGTTGTTTCAACACCCACTTGCGATAGTGCCATCAATAGGGTCGCCACAAAGACCAAGCTGTAAACAATGTTTGATACAAAAGTGCCGACCGCTTTATCTACTTTTCGTTTACTGATCGCCTTCTCTGTTAAAGACGCCGAAAACTTAGCCACCCTAATACCAATAAAGAAAATGATTAAAGCGATTACCCCTTGAATGAGGTAATGTGACAAGGTGTCCGAATTATTATTCAGCCAATCCATAAGTACTTCCATAAACTCTCCTATAAATTATTCTAAGCTATTAAGTTTAATTACAAAGTATGAATTTTAGCTGTCTCGACGAAAATTGCTGCAAATCTACTAAAAACAGTAAAAAAATAAAAAAAGGCTTTGCATTGTAAAAAAAGTTCTGTATTATGCGCGCCACACCACAAAGGTGTTACACGAAAATTGTGGCGGCTGTAGCTCAGTTGGTAGAGCCCTGGATTGTGATTCCGGTTGTCGTGGGTTCGAGCCCCATCAGTCGCCCCATCCCTCCTCTTGGTACTTCTCAAGAAAGCAAATAAAAAATTTATATCTTTGTATATCAAACGTTTATTTACAACTATCAAGTCTAAAAGTTTATCTTAATTCAAACAATTAATTCTATTGCAAATTTCCTCGGCATCAAAATGGCTACCCAGTTAAATGATTTTGTCTTGCGCAGACATAAAAATGTATGTACTCCCCTCAAAGCTTGTTTTAATCAAACTCGCCTATAGCGTCTGTTAATCGTTTTAAGCCGTGTGGGAGGCTCTCAAAGGCTGCTTTAACCTTTTTATTTGGCAATATCACTTGAAATCGCTTGGCGCGCAGTAACACGCACAAAAAAATGCCACCTTAAAGGTGGCATTACACACGGGATTATTTCTACTTTGAAATAGAAATTCTTGGTTACTTCCAGCTTCTCATTTTATGACCTTTCAAAGCGTAGAAGAGAATAAATATATAACTTGGGATCATGAGGCTATATGCGCCCTGTGCGCCTAATCCTGCCACATTTCCTAGCCCTATTAATAGCGGTCCAAGCGCACCACCGGCAATACCCATAATTAAAAGACCTGACGCAGTCCCAGTTAGGCGACCAAGCCCATCTAATGCCAGTGGCCAAATTGCTGGCCATACCATTGCGTTGGCAAAGCCTAATAGTGCGATACACAATAGCGGATCTGGTAGCTGAGGTCCACCAAAAGGAACCAGCAATACGTTAGAAATTGCAAAAGAAGCGTTATCACCCATAACAACAGCCAGTACAGTAATAATACCTGCGATCCCAGACATCACCAGTGCGCTCTGTTGCGACATAAAACGAGGAATTAATATAATACCAATTGCGTAACCCAAAAGCATACAGGCCATCGTATAAGAGGTCATGATTGAGTAATCAGCAATACCCAAATGCAATGCGTAAGAGCCGATAGTATCGGCAGCTATCACTTCAACGGCAACATATAGTGCGATACCAACAACGCCTAATACTAAATGAGGGTGTTGTAGCGCTTCTCTAAGCTCACCCTTAGAGGTTTTACCTTCTTCTTCAAAAACAAGATCAGGTAATGGGGCAAACTTCGCAAACAATGCAAATAGGAATATTAAGCCTGCAATCGCCAAGTAAGGTGCAATAAGGCTATTCGCCATCGCATCTTTTTGTTCTTGAGAAAGGCTTTCTCCACCTTGTACTACACCACTTACAACAACCGCGGCAAATACAATTGGTACGATTACGCCAGCCGATTTATTAAGTAGACCCATGATACATACACGAACCGCCGCCGACTTTTCAGATCCCATTTTGACAACATATGGATTAACAGCGGTTTGTAATACTGTTTGACCTACACCAATCAGCAACTGGGCAAGTAAGAATATTTCAATTGCCTGCATTTTTGCTGCGGGAATATATAACAACGCAGACAACGCCATAATCACACAGCCTACAGCCATACCATTCTTATAACCTACACGCTTTATTACCATCGCAGAAGGAATGCCTGCAATTGTCACAGCAATGTAAAATGAGGAAATAATAAACGATGCTTGTAATGGGGATAGTTCAAGCATCTGCTGTAAAAAAGGTGTAATAGCTCCATTCAGCCAGGTGATACACCCCAATATAAAAAACATAGAACCAGCCAGTGTCATTGGCAACCAGACACTCTGCTTCGCTTTTTCATTCATATCCACTGTTGCTTCCATAATACTCTTCTTGTTTGCAATTAAATTTTATTACAATTTTTGCAGATGGCTATGCAAGCCATCAGCTCTCAAAATTTTATTATTCTCTACCGATTCACTCGGTCAGTTTTTCAGCTGTAAGCTAAGGTCAAAGCACTGTCTTTGCTTCGCGCAGCACAAAAATGACAGCGCTGACATTTAACTTTACGTTAAAATCTACTTTATTACTAGTTAGAAATTATACTAAATAGTATTCAAAAAAGGGGCAAGCGCCCCTTAAACATTTAAAGAATTGTAAATATTCACTCTAATCCAGTGATGCGGCTATATTTTTTACCATCTAGTGTGGTTCTTAGTCGAACAGCTTGAGCATTTGTCACTGACATCGGACCTGTATACTCCTGCCAAGTACCGCCATTGTCGAAACTAACCTCAATCGTTAAGTATGCAAAAGCGCTGTTTGCTACAAGCATACCGTTTTCAACGATAGCACCAGGAACAGGTAAATTGACGTTCACTCCTGACTTGGTCAAACGGGTAAGCTCCTTTAACGCCAACGTTGCTGAAAACTCTTGCCAGTCTGCTGCTAAGGCCTTTTCATCACGTACTTCTGCCTCCCACTTAGCCTTGTGCCAAGCACGTTCTGCGACGGTTAACACCCGTGGAAACATCATCGCCATTACTTGCTCTTCAGTACGGATTGTTTCCGTCCATACCTGCCCTTGCATTCCAAGAATATTTTCAGGTCTTTCCAAGGCGGGTAATGGACGCCCGACGAGGGCTTCTAGGTTGTCAATCGACTCACCGTTTCTTGTAAAGTCAGCATTCGCATAAACATAATCAGGCATGTAACTAAACGCTTTTTTAGTGTCTGTGTAGCGTGCAGCCCAGTAATAACCGCGCTCTTCAGGGTGTGCCTCATAGGGGTGGTCAAAATATAAATGAGTGCCGTGAGACAGTATCACTTGATAACCATCATTGGCTAATCGATGGGCTCTGTCGGCTACACCCCACTCCCAAATATTATCCCAAACATTTGCCGTGAATACTTGATTAGGGAATTCATCACGTTTGAATGGGTTTACTCGGTCATACATTAGGCCATCTTCCCAAGCGCCTGGCGCGATGCCTCGCTTGGCAAAGATCTTTGCAACTCGTTGCGTAAAGTATGGTTTAAGATCTGCGGGTCCAGCTATACCATTATTGGCATCTTTAAATAGCGCCTGACAAGCCGGAGATTTGGCCCAAGAACCAGCCCCCACTTCATCACCCCCAAAGTGGAGGTTAGTTAGACGTGTGCCGGCTTCACGGTACATACCTTGAAGTTCATAAGTGACTTTTTCAATGAATGCGTATGTCGAGTCCATACATACATTGATTGAGTTATCTGTATAGTTTTGTACCGTTAAGTATTCTGATTTATCGTCAAGATCACTTAACAAGTAAGCACTTGCTTCCGTATCTTTACCCTGTTCTTTTAATCTGTAGTAGCGCGCTTCCATCGCTTTAATTGAAGCTCGAGCATGGCCTGGACCTTCAATCTCAGGGATAATATCGATGTGTCGTGCCTTCGCAAATTTCAACAGTTCAACAAAATCTTCCCTCGACAAATAACCATTACCAGAGCCTGATTTGAAAGGCCCAGTTCCAAGCTGAGTCAATAAACAGTTACGCTCTTGTAGATCAAAGCAGCGGTAGCCGCCAATTTCTGATAACTCTGGTAAGTCAGGGATCTCTACTCGCCACCCTTCATCGTCTGAAAAATGCCAGTGAAACTTATTCAACTTGTAACGTGCCATTTGTTCAACGAGCTTAAACAACGCATCTTTACCATGATAGTTACGTGCATTGTCATAGTGCATGCCTCGCCAACCGTAGCGCGGTGTATCTTCTATTTCGACATTTGGTATCTTAATCGTGCCACTTTGCTCGACAGGAAACAGTGACAATAAACTTTGAATACCATAAAACACACCGGCATTGTCTACACCGATGATTTCAATCTTATCATCATCCACTTCGAGCTTATAACTCCCTGAAGCGCTTAGAGAGTCGCTCCGATTATAGCCGTTCGATTCTACTTTTAAATAGATTGTCGGACTTTTACCAGCGTCGATATGATCAGGTTGCGCATCAAGCGATAGCCCGTGTGATTGTAAATCTTCTTTGAAGACAGCCACTTCAGATTTTAGTCTGCCGGCAAAACGAATTTGCCAATTGTTAGTAAGCTCCGCAACACCTCGATTAAAATCAACGCTATATGGCTTTGGAATAATGCGTTTTACAGCAGCCTCTTTATCTACCTTGATAGAGTTTAAATTGTGTTTATAGCGCCATGTTGCATTTGCCAGTGGAGAATAATCAAGCGGCTCATTATGACGCTTTAGTTGGTTTTCACGGCTAAATGGCGCAACAAAACTCTTCATATTTTCCGTATTTGTATTGGCAAAAATAGCAGGAGTTTGGCCACTAGCCACGATAAAAGCACGTGGCATGAAGTCTGTATAAGCTGCTATCCAAGCGGCTGCTTCAAATTCGACCTTAATTGAGTTGCTTGGAGAAAGGCCCTGAAAACCATCCGTCGGGACCAATCTATGCAAATCACCATTAATATGTTCTATTTTTAGCCCCACGGCTTCAGTTGTTTTTATTTTCCGAACCGAATGAATATAAATTTGCCAATCGCTTTTTCCTTTTGGAAGCGCGATATTTGAATGGTTTTCGAGAGACAGAGAGCCAATAAAGCTGCCAGCACCACCATGAAAGTTGTTTTCAACCGAAAATGTGAGTTGCGTATTTTGTGCAAAGGCATCTAGCTGTGATTGGGAAAGCGCCGCGTTTGCTCCAAGCGATGTGGCCATCAACGTTGTTGCAAATACTTGCGTCAGCATGTTTTTTCTAAAATTCATATCAGCTCCTATAGACTAAGCCCTGAAACCACATTTTAGCAAAAGCTCGCTTGTACTGCTGTACACACTTAATTGTACTGATCAGTGGTATTATTTTACACACCAAACAGGCTTTTGAAGGGCTTCGGAGAATAGTACTAACCAACTTATTGTTAGCTTTTCATCATATCGAAGAAAAAATGACAGCGCTATCAAATTTTAATAAAGCCCGTTTATTCCACAAAAAAACCTGCTCAAGCAATGCCCAAAGCAGGTTTTTTTATTGAAGAGATTACAACACTACCAGATTTTCACACGCTCTTCTGGCTTGATGTACATGCCATCGCCTTCTTTTACATCAAAGGCTTCATGAAACTGTGGCATATTCGACAAAATACCAATTACACGATATTGGCTAGGAGAATGAGAGTCTGTCATTAGACGATTTCTCAATTCTTCGTCTCGATATTCTCTACGCCAGATTTGAGCCCACCCCATAAAAAAGCGCTGCTCGCCCGTGTAACCGTCAATTTCTGGCGCATCTTGGCCATTTAATGATAATTGATATGCTTTTAGAGCAACCGTCAACCCACCCAAGTCACCAATATTTTCGCCTAACGTAAGTTTACCATTGACATGGGCGTCTTCAAAAGGCTTAAACTGGTCAAATTGTTGAATAAGCTTTTGTCCCCTCGCTTCAAATTGTGAAAGATCACTTTGTGTCCACCAATTTCGCAGGTTGCCATCGCCATCATATTTAGCCCCTTGGTCGTCAAAGCCATGACCTAACTCATGCCCTATTACAGCACCAATTGCACCGTAATTTACTGCGTCATCAGCTTCTAAATTAAAGAAAGGCGGTTGTAGAATTGCGGCCGGGAATACAATTTCATTATTAACTGGGTTGTAATAAGCATTGACTGTTTGCGGGGTCATATACCACTTAGAGCGATCTACTGGCTTGCCGACTTCACTAAGCATATCTTTATATGCCCACTCGTTATAACGCGCAAAATTACCCACTAAATCATCCGCACTGATTTCCAATTTTGAGTAATCGCGCCATTTATCGGGGTAACCTATTTTAGGCGTAAACTTATTTAGTTTTTCTTTAGCAGCCACCTTAGTTTCAGGACTCATCCACACTAGCTCATCGATTGATTGAGAAAATCCAGCAATCAGATTATCAACCATCTTGGTCATGCGTGCTTTCGCTTCAGGTGGGAAGTACTCTTTTACGTAGATTTTTCCAAGTAATTCGCCTAACACATCGTTACTGGCATCGACAGCTTGCTTCCAAGTTGGAGCTTGCTCCTCTACCCCTCTTAAGGTTTTACCATAAAACCCAAAGTGTAAATCAACAAGTTTGCGCTCAAGCAGCTCAGCATAATTGCTGGCGAAATGAAAAGTGAGATAATCACGCCATACATCTACATTACTTTGTTTAATCACTTCAGACAATGCGGTAAAGTATGTAGGTTGAGAGACGATAATCTCTTCTAAATCGGTTCCCAATGTATTTAAATATGCTTCGATATCAAAATCAGCGAGTTGCTTATTAAACTCTTTAACATTGAGTTTATTGTACGTTTTGGAAGCGTCTCGACTGTCTACTCGACTCCATTGAGCCTGAGCAATTTGTGTTTCTAATGCAATGATACCTTTAGCTGCTTCTTCTGCTTGCTTCTCATCATAGCCAAATTCGAACAATAGATTAGTTATATAAGCTTGATACTCAGCCCTAACGTTAACGAATTTCTCAGTATCTTTGAGGTAAAAGTCTCTATCCGGTAGACCTAGACCAGTTTGATACAAATAAAGTGCATTGACACTAGAGTTTTTGGCATCATTATTCACGTACCACGCCATGGGCGTTGTGCCCCCTTGCATGAGCACTTTTGCCATTAATTGAGGAAGCTGTGATTTATCTTTTAATTCGCGAATAGGTTCCAAATAGTCATTTAGCGCAGCAACACCAAGCTCTTCTCGTGCCAACTCGTCAGTATAACTTTTGTAGAAAGCACCCAGCTTATATTCGTCGCTGTCTGGCCTAGCGTTACTATTATTTGCAGCACTTTCCAAAATAACACGCAGCGCTTTTTGCGACTCATCATACAATTCGGTAAACGAGCCATAATTAGATTTGTCCGCTGGGATTTCTGTTTTTTCAAACCACTTGCCATTTACATGATAGTAAAAGTCGTCTTGAGGGCGAATTGAATGATCGATGTTTTCTAGTTCAATGCCAGAGTTAAGGGATTGTTGTTGCGTAACGGCCTGTGGTGCTTCTGTTTTTGGCTGCTCACTGCACCCAACTAAACCAAGCGCCAAAGCGATACCAAATGCAGCATATGATTTGCGCATATTATTGACTCCATACTTTATATACACAAATCATACCCTGCTCACTGAAGTTTTTACAACTTGCAGTGAAAACAATTGTAACGGCTTATTAAAATGTCGATAGCGCCTCAATAATCGCAATATTTGCTTTTGGAAACTCGAGGTTTTTTAGTTCGTTATAGTCCACCCATTGACTTGGTTGACCTTCTAATCCACTCGGTCTTCCAGAAAACTGATCAACTACATGGACATGCAAACACACCTGTTTGTCTCCGTAATCATGCTCAATTGTTAGCAAATGCTTGGAGTCCGTCACTTGAATGCCAATCTCTTCTGATAATTCACGCTGCAAAGCAAGCTCAATACTTTCCCGAGGCTCAACTTTGCCGCCAGGGAACTCCCACAGCCCCCCTTGGTGTTGCTCTTCTGAGCGTTTACACACAAAATATTTGCCTTGTTCGTAGATAACGCCAACGGCCACGTTCACGACTTTTTTGGTCATTTTTGATCCTCATAAAAAAAGCGACACAAGGCCGCTTTAGTAATGCTTATATATTTCTAATTAGCTAAGCTTGCCACAACACTGCTTGTACTTTTTACCAGAACCACATGGACACGGCTCATTTCGACCGACTTTAGGTTCCGCACGTGCTGCTACTGCAGCTCCTTGAGGTGCTTCACCGCCAACCTTTTCAGCTTCTTCATGCTGGTATTGCTTTGGAACTTGCTCACTACGACGATGTTGCTCTTCTACCTTCTCAACATCTTCCTCTGCGCGAACCTGTACTTTGCTAAGTACACCAACAACGTCAACTTTTAGAGTCTCAAGCATATTAGAAAATAGTTCGAAAGACTCTCGCTTATATTCCTGTTTAGGGTTCTTTTGAGCATAGCCACGAAGGTGAATACCTTGACGCAAATGATCCATTGCAGCTAAGTGATCTTTCCAGTGTTGATCCAAACTTTGTAGCATAACGGCTTTCTCGAAGTGGCGTAGTACCTCAGCACCAACCTGCTCTTCTTTTTGCTTATATGCAGCTTCAGCTTCTTCAACAATGCGTTCTCTAAGAGACTCTTCATAAAGCTTGCTGTCTTCCTCAAGCCACTTTGCAATAGGCATCTCTAACAGTAAATCTGATTTTAAGCGCTCTTCTAGGCCTGGAATATCCCACATTTCAGCTAAGCTTTGTGGCGGAATAAAGCGGTCGATAATTCCGTTCACAACATCGCTGCGAATAGCATTAACCGTCTCTGAAATATCACCTTCTTCCAATAGTTCGTTACGTTGCTCATAAACAACGCGACGCTGGTCATTGGCAACATCATCGTACTCTAGTAGCTGTTTACGAATATCGAAGTTACGCGCTTCTACTTTACGCTGCGCATTTTCAATTGCACGGTTTACCCATGGATGTTCAATTGCTTCACCACGTTGCATACCGAGTTTACGCATCATTGTTGTCATGCGCTCACCAGCAAAAATACGCATTAGAGCGTCATCCATAGACAAATAGAAGCGGCTTGAACCAGCATCACCCTGGCGGCCTGAACGACCACGCAGCTGATTATCAATACGACGCGACTCGTGTCGTTCAGTACCGATTATGTGCAGGCCACCGGCTTCTAATACCTTATCGTGTAGCTCTTTCCACTTCGCTTTCGCGTCTTCAATTTGCGCTTCAGTTGGGTTTTCTATCTTAGCAATGTCGTTTTGCCAGTTACCGCCCAACATAATGTCTGTTCCACGTCCAGCCATGTTAGTCGCGATAGTAACATATCCTGGTAGACCAGCATCGGCGATAATATCAGCCTCTTGAGCGTGGAATTTGGCATTAAGCACATTGTGCTCAATTTTTTCTTTGCGTAAGAAGTGCGACAGATATTCAGAGCTTTCAATTGAAATCGTACCAACCAGTACAGGCTGACCACGTTCTTGACAGTCTCGAATATCAGCCAAAATAGCTTCAAACTTCTCTTCTTGCGTCAGATAAACTAAATCTGCACGATCATCACGGATCATCGGCTTGTTAGTTGGTATAACAACGGTATCTAGACCATAGATAGATTGAAACTCAAACGCTTCAGTGTCAGCTGTACCAGTCATACCTGACAATTTGTCATACAATCGGAAGTAGTTTTGGAATGTAATCGAGGCCAATGTCTGGTTCTCGTTTTGAATGCGTACACCTTCTTTTGCTTCAACAGCTTGGTGCAGGCCCTCAGACCAACGGCGGCCTTCCATTGTACGACCAGTGTGTTCATCAACAATGATAACTTCATTGTCTTTGACAACGTAATCAACGTCTTTTTGATACAGCTTATGAGCTCTCAGTGCTGCATAAACATGGCTCAATAAAGTAATATTGCCCGCTGAATATAAAGAGTCATCTTCTTCTATCAGGCCGTGCTTAATAAGCAACTCTTCTACTTTGACCTGACCGCGTTCAGTCAAATGCGCTTGCTTAGATTTTTCGTCGATTGTGTAGTCGCCATCGCCCTCTACACCCTCTTCATCTTCTTTTTCTTGCTGAACTAACTCAGGTACTATTTTGTTTATTTGAGTATAAAGTTCAGAGCTATCTTCAGCTGGGCCTGAAATAATAAGTGGCGTTCTAGCTTCATCTATAAGAATTGAATCCACTTCATCCACAACTGCATAATGTAATGGACGCTGAACACGCTCTTCAATACTGAAAGCCATATTGTCACGCAGATAGTCAAAACCAAACTCATTGTTGGTTCCGTATGTGATATCTGCCGCGTAAGCTTCTTTTTTCTGAGCCGGCATCATTCCTGGTATATTACAACCTACCGATAGACCCAAGAATTCAAATAGGGGGCGGTTATTTTCGGCATCTCGTTTGGCAAGGTAATCATTGACCGTAATGACGTGTACGCCTTTCCCTGTTAATCCATTTAGATATGCAGGCAATGTCGCTGTCAGAGTTTTACCTTCACCTGTACGCATCTCAGAAATGCGTCCTTGATGCAGCACCATGCCGCCTATCATTTGGACGTCAAAGTGACGCATTTCAAAGACTCGTTTTGATGCTTCACGAACAGTAGCGAATGCTTCAGGAAGTAATTCGTCTAAGCTGGTTCCCTGCTCAAATCTTTGTCTAAACTCTGCTGTTTTTGCTTTTAGTTGTTCATCAGATAGCTTGCTATACTGCTCTTCTAAAGCATTAACTAAAGCGACCGTCTTGCGTAAATTTTTGATCATCCGGTCGTTACGGCTACCAAAAATTTTGGTAAAAATTTTAGTTATCATGTTTAAACCATTTCAATCTTATATTTGTAAGCCCGTGCATTCGCGAATTCCAATAGGCTTACTAGTCCTGTTGGCGACAAAGTCGAATTTGTGCTGTGTGCCGAGTATAAATTTATGCCCTATCATACCAGACTATGCGCATCTGCAAACCACCAAAGCGAAAACTGTTCCTATTTAATAAAATATGCCCAGCGAGCTTATTTGAAAACACTCTAGTATTCGCGTCATTTCCCGTAATCATACATCAGAGATATGACGTTAATGTTCGATGATTAGCATAATATGGGGGCTACCAACTCCGAGTTCAAGTGTACGGCATTCGCTCAACTCCTAGCTAGTAAAATTTGCAGCTATGTTTTGAAGCACTATATAATAAAGACCAAAGCAGTAAAGTTCCCCGTTTGTCGCAGGGGAATATTTAAATTAAGAGACTAACCATTGAGTTTAAGGGTGAGCCATGGCGAAAAATCGATTTAACCCAAAGCCTTTGTCAGAGCTAGCACCCAAATGGTCAGATAAATTGTCTAACTATGTCGAAAAAGCACAGGACATCAATTCACTGCAAGCACCGTTAGCGCAAGCGTTGGGACCAATTCTGAGTAAGAAATGCCGCGTTGCAAACTATGCACAAGGTACTTTGTATATTGAAGCATCTTCAGCAACGTTAGCGACTCGGTTAGGTTATTTAAAAATGGAGATTTTATCTGCGTTTAGGCAGTCAGGTTTACATGATTGCGGCCAGATTAAAATTACATCAAACCCTGAGGCGCAGCAGCGTTTACAACGAGTCACGGAACCTTCCTCTGCGCCCAAAAATAACCCGGGCTTGAGTCAAGCAACCGCCAACCAATTATCTCAACTTGCCGAAAATGCTCCGCCAGGGTTGAGAGAAAAGCTGTTAAAGCTTGCCAGCCACAATCGAAGCAATAAAAATTGAATGAAAAAACTCAGAGCAAAAAAAATGACGCTTCCGCGTCATTTTTTTTATACTGTAGCAAGCTGTTGACCAGCTTCTAATCCAGGAGCTGGCATGGTTACCGGCTCATCAAATGTGACCCACTCCCAAGCACTTTCATTAGCCATAATTTCGCGCAGTAATTTGTTATTCAGGCCATGGCCTGATTTATAGCAAGTCACTTTGCCAAGAATGTTATGGCCCGTCATAAATAGGTCGCCGACGCAATCAAGGATCTTATGTTTTACGAACTCATCTTTATATCTTAAGCCGTTTGGATTCAAAACCTTAAAATCATCCAGTACTACCGCATTATCCATACTTCCACCTAGTGCAAGATTATTAGCATGCATGTACTCAATGTCTTTCATAAAGCCAAAAGTACGCGCTCTACTGATTTCTTGAGTGAAACTTTGAGCAGTAATATCTAGTCCAATACGCTGACGACTGGCATTGATAGCTGGGTGGTCAAAGGCAATTTCAAAATCGATATGGAAGCCATCATAAGGCTCTATCTCTGCCCACTTGTCTCCGTCTTCAACACGCACTTTTTCTTTAATGCGGATGAAGCGTTTAGCAACATTCAATTCAGCAATGCCGCCTTTCTGAAGCAAATAAATAAATGGTAATGCACTACCATCCATAATTGGGACTTCAGCACTATCAAGCTCAACAATTAAGTTATCTATTCCTAAAGCAGCAACAGCTGCAATCAAATGCTCTGTCGTTGATAGGCGAACACCATCTTTATTTGTTAAACAAGTACATAATTGCGTATCACCCACAGCTTCAGGGGTTGTCTCGAAATCGACAACAGGGTCTAGATCTACGCGACGAAATACAACACCTGTATTTGCGCTCGCAGGTCGGAGAGTGATCGTGACCTTTTCACCTTTGTGTAAACCTACACCTGTGGCTTTAACAACTTCTGCAATTGTACGTTGTTTAATCATATATTCGCCCACTTTAAGTTAGATAGACGGCGGAGTGTATCACAAATTGCGCACCCTGCCAATTGTCTATTTTTTATTCTGGTTTAACTACTTATTAATCTGACTGCTTTCTTAAGAAGGCAGGAATGTCAAAGTAGTCGCCTTTTTCTTTATCACCAGTATCTTTTGCTACGCTCTCTGAATCTTTTGGTGTTTTCACACCTTGTTCTCCAGCGATGCTAGCACCCGTATCGGCGCCGCCTTGTGCTTCTACAGGTTTATTGCCTGCACCACCAAAGCTTGGAATCGTTTCTTCACTAATAAAACCAGGTCCATTTGTACCTGTACCTTTACCAGTGCTAACCTGACCCGAGAAACCCTGAAGGCCATTGTCAACGATACCAAACTGCGGCTTGCGCTCACCACCAAGTCCCGTTGCAACAACTGTCACTCTCAGTTCATCACTCATTTCAGGATCTATGACAGCACCCACAACTACCGTTGCATTTTCCGAAGCGAGCGCTTTCACATGATTGCCAACAACTTCAAATTCTTCGATAGTAATATCCATACCAGCAGTAATGTTGACCAAGATACCTTTTGCACCAGTCAAATCTACATCTTCAAGTAATGGACTTGAAATAGCAGCTTCTGCCGCTTCTTGTGCACGGTCTGGGCCAGATGCTGCTGCTGTGCCCATCATGGCAGTACCCATTGCTGACATCACAGTTCTTACATCAGCAAAGTCGACGTTAATCAAACCTGAACGAGTGATAAGCTCCGCTATACCTTGTACTGCGCCGTAAAGCACGTCATTTGCTTTAGCGAAGGCATCTAATAATGTAGTACCTTTGCCTAAAACCTTCAGTAACTTGTTGTTAGGAATTGTTATAAGTGAGTCTACAATTTCTGACAATTCACCAATCCCATGGTCAGCAGCTGCCATGCGCTTCTTGCCTTCCAAATCAAAAGGACGAGTCACAACAGCCACAGTCAAAATGCCTAGCTCTTTCGCTACGCGCGCAACTACAGGAGCAGCACCAGTACCAGTGCCCCCTCCCATTCCTGCTGCGATGAAAACCATATCTGCACCTTCAAGGCTCGCTTTTATCGTTTCAACATCTTCTTCAGCAGCTTTTTTACCGACTTCTGGGTTTGCACCCGCGCCTAGACCCTGAGTAATTTGCGTGCCTAATTGCACTGTTACATCTGCTGACGACTTTCGTAGCGCCTGTGCATCTGTGTTAGCAACAATAAAGCGCACACCTTCTATTTCTTGTTTTACCATGTGCTCGACCGCGTTGCCTCCACCGCCGCCGACACCAATTACTTTAATTACGGCCTCTTCGCCGTGTTGTTCCATAATATCAAACATCTTCACTCTCCGACTTGAGCTTTAAAACTCACCTTGGAACCATTTAGTAACTCGGCTCCACCAACCTTCTTCGGCATCAACTTTCGCCTTTTGTGCATTTTTGGCTTGCAGCGTTCGGCCGTATTGTAACAAACCTACCGCTGTTGCATATGCCGGATCATCAACATAATCAGTTAATCCTGTGATCCCAACAGGGTTTCCTATCCTTACTGGCATTTGGAAAATGTCTTCAGCCACTTCCAAAGCCCCTTTCATTTTGGCGCTACCACCTGTTAAAACAACGCCAGCCGCGATTTGGTCTTCAAAACCAGAGCGGCGAATTTCTTCTTGAACAAGTTCAAATAATTCTCTGAATCTGGGTTCAACAACCTCAGATAAAGTATGCCTTGACATAATTCTTGAAGGGCGACCACCTACACTTGGTACTTCAATTGTCTCCTCCGCACTGGCCATTTGACTACTTGCAAACGCATATTGTACCTTCAAAGACTCTGCATGTGAGATAGGTGTTCTAAATATTTTTGCAATATCGCCTGTTACTTGGTTACCAGCTACTGGAATCACTGCTGTATGGCGTAATGCGCCGTTCACGTATATTGCGATATCCATCGTACCGCCACCGAGATCGACAACTGCAACACCAAGCTCTTTTTCGTCTTCAGTTAATACTGAGTAACACGAAGCTAATGCAGTAAAAGTAAGTTGGTCTACATCAAGCCCGCAACGCTCAACACATTTCTCAATGTTTTTTGCCATATCGTTAGAGCAGGTGATGATATGCGCTTTGGCCTCCATTCTCACACCACTCATGCCGAGCGGGTTTTTAATCCCTTCTTGCATGTCGATACTATATTCTTGCGGGAGCGAGTGCAGCATCTTCCGCTCTGCAGAGATCGGCACAGAACGCGCAATGTGGATCACATTGGCAATGTCATCATCTGTCACCTCGGCGTTATTAATGGCTACTACGCCACTTTCGTTTTGGCATTGGATGTGCTTTCCAGAAATGCCTAAGTACACTGAACTAATGCGACAATCAGCCATTAATTCTGCTTCATCAATCGCGCGTTTAATCGAGTCAGATACCAAGTTAAGGTCGTTTACGCCACCCTTGTCCATACCGTGCGCTACTTGGTTGCCAACGCCAACAATACTTAACTGATTATCCGGTGTGATCTCACCCACTGTAGCAACAACTTTCGCTGTCCCCACATCTAGCCCTATCACTAAGTTTCTTTCTGCTGACTTGGTCATGCTTTACTCTTTTCTTTATGTTCTTGTGTCTGGGGGTATCTCCAACTTACCGCCAGCCCTGTATCATATCGCAAATCGATCACATCGAGCAGGGCCCCTTCTGGGCGCTGTAACAATGGATACACATCGATGAACCGTTGCACTCTTTTTGCTTTTTCTTCTCGACCTAAATTAAGCTTAATGCCACTTTTCAACCACAGTTGCCAAGCAAACCGCTCAGACAAAGCCAAGCTGGTTAATTCAAATGAGTTGACAGCCAGCATTTCTTTCAGCTGTAAAAACGTTTCCCAGGCCTCTTTCTCACTGCCTTCAGGGCCATAAAGTTGTGGTAACCCATCTGGTAATTTATTGCTACTCGCTTGGAAAATAAACCCGCTTTCATTGAGCAACGAGTCGCTGTTCCAAAACGCCACAGGTGTGTGCTCTGTGACATAAATTTGTATCGTATCCGGCCATTGCTTGCGTACTGATACAGATGCAACCCACGGCAAAGACTTTACTGAAGCCTGAACCGTCTTAACATCCAGTTTAAAGAAGCTTCTCAGATCAGCTTCGCTAATCGCTGCAACTATTGCCTGCTCACTGGTATAGTACGGTTCCCCTAATACGGTTAGCGTTTTAATTTGCGCATCCCTATGTTCAACTAGCCAATCACTCACCCAGTAAAAACTGCGTGACAACACCAATAAAACACACAAGAAAAAGCTCATACCCAGTATTATGGACCAATTCAAGGTCCTAAGGTTTAATATGGCTTTTTGCAAATTTTGGCGCATCTTAAACTGTTTGCTCCAAAATACGAATAACTAACTGGTCAAATGTCATCCCTTCGACTTTGGCAGCTTTAGGAACTAATGACGTCTCGGTCATCCCAGGCACTGTATTGACTTCTAGCAAATAAAATTGACCATTTATATCTTGCATCGCGTCGACGCGGCCCCACCCCGTCGCCCCCACCAGCTCAAATGCATGACTCGCCATGACTTGCAATTGCTCTGCAAAAGCCAAGCTTATATCGGCTGGGCAAATATACTCGGTGGTATTTTCTTTATATTTCGCTTCATAGTCGTAAAAACCGCGTGGAGTGCGCATTTCTATGACAGGTAAAGCCTTACCATCTAGCACAGCCACTGTAAATTCACGCCCTTCGATCCACTGTTCGACAAGCACCTGGCTATCAAATTTAAAAGCATTACTAAGCGCTTCAGTCAGAGTAACTTCATCATCAGCTCTGGCCATGCCAACACTTGAACCTTCATGACTGGGTTTTACCATTACAGAACCCAACTCTTTGATAATTGCTTTGGCGTCAAACCCGCTTTGCTTGTCAACAACAGCATACTTTGCCGTGCTCAATTTGGCCGATTGGAATAAATGCTTACATCTAATTTTGTCCATTGCCAACGCACTGCCTAAGACACCACTGCCGGTGTAAGGAATGCCCATAAATTCCAAAGCCCCTTGCACAGTGCCATCTTCTCCACCACGACCATGCAAGGCGATAAATACTCTTTCTATTCCTAGGGTTTTAAGATCCCATATATTGCGCTGCGCAGGATCAAAGGCAATTGCATTCACACCTTCACGTTTCAAAGCGTCCAACACCGCTTCACCCGAAGCTAAGGAGACTTCTCGTTCGGCTGAACTACCACCCAACAAAACAGCTACTTTACCAAACTTGCTCATAAACTTTCTGACCTCAGCTTTTCTGTTGATAGCTCCGTCGCTGCTAACTTTTTCACAATTTGACCGATGTTACCTGCTCCCTGGGTGATCACTAAATCGTTATCTTGGATCACATCCGCAAGCACGCTAAATAGCTCGCTATGATCTGCGACGTGAATAGGTTCAACTCCTCGTTGTCTCAAGCTGCGACATAGCGCCTTACTATCCGCACCAACAATCGGACTCTCACCTGCACTATACACATCTAATAATATGAGCTGGTCCACCTCTGAAAGCACTTTAACAAACTCTTCATACAGGTCTCTTGTTCTAGTGTATCTATGCGGCTGGTACAACATAACTAACCTTTTGTCTGGCCACCCGGCTCTAGCTGCGTCAATAGTAACGGCAACCTCAGACGGGTGATGGCCGTAATCGTCAACTAACATTGCACTGCTATCTTCACGGCTAAACGTTCCATAGTGCTGGAAGCGACGTCCAATGCCAGCAAAATCCTGTAATGCAGTTTGAATAGCAATGGTTTCGATCTCATGATCCTTGGCTATCGCAATTGCTGCTGTCGCGTTTAATGCATTGTGTTTACCAGGCATATTGAGCTGAATATCTATACTTGAGCCTGACTTATGTAACACCGTAAAACGGCAACTGCCTACTTCTTGGACGTAGTCAGTCAAACGATAGTCCGCATCTTCGCTCTCACCGTATGTGATTGTCGGCCTTGCAAAGCGCGGAAGCAACTCACGTACAACTGGAGAATCGATACACACCACAGCTAAACCATAAAACGGTAAATTGTGAATAAATTCTATGTAGGTATCTTTAAGCTTTTCAAAATCTCCGCCATATGTATCCATGTGGTCAGCTTCAATATTGGTAATAACAGAAGCCATTGGCTGAAGATGTAAAAAAGAGGCATCGCTTTCATCTGCTTCTGCGATTAGTACATCGCTTGTACCAACTTTCGCATTGCTGCCCGCACTATTAAGCAGACCACCGATAATAAAGGTCGGGTCGAGCTTAGCTTCAGCGAAAATACTGGCCACTAAACTCGTTGTTGTTGTTTTTCCGTGGGTTCCAGCAACAGCAATACCATGTCTAAAACGCATCAATTCAGCCAACATCTCAGCGCGCCTTACAACCGGCGTGCGTGCCTGCTTGGCAGCAATGATTTCTGGGTTAGTCATATCAATAGCGCTAGATACAACCACAACATCAGCATCTTTAACGTTGTTGGCATCATGGCCAATAAATATTTCCGCGCCAACTTTCAATAACCTTTGCGTCATCGCGTTCTGAGCAATATCAGAGCCTGTGATTCGATAACCTTCATATGCCAAAACTTCTGCAATACCGCCCATACCGGCACCACCAATTCCAATAAAGTGGATGGTGTTAATTCGTCTCATAGCTCGGCGATATTTATTTTCTTTCACAATTTTCTCTTTGACTTGTAATTTCTTCAATAATTTCAACTACTGTATTCGTAGCTGATGTTTGGGCACATAGCTTTGCTTTTTGTGACTTTGCTTCAATACGTGTTGGTTCACGTAAGTATGGCTCTAGTAGCGTCACCATATTCAACTCATTTAATTCTGACTGAGGCATCAACAGAGCGGCCCCCTCACTCACCAAAGCATTCGCGTTTAAAGTTTGATGATCATCCACCGCATGAGGTAGAGGAACAAAGACCGCCATTTTTCCCGCTGCAGCAACTTCACTCACTGTTAGCGCCCCAGCTCGACAAATGATAATATCAGCCCATTCATAGGCTTGGTCCATATTTTCGATAAACTCATCAACTTTATATGTAAATTGACTGTCGCTATAGTTGGTTGCAACAGCCTGCTCATTTCCTCTACCACTTTGGTGCCATATAGACAACTTGCGATGCCCAAGCTGATGCAGCGCATTAAAAATGCCTGGGAGGGTCTCATTTAGCGCTTTGGCACCTAATGAACCACCTACAACGAGACAATTTACATTTTCCTCAACCACTTTAGGCTGTATTTGCGTCACCGAGTCTCGGATTGGATTCCCAACAACATCACACTCGGTTTCTGGAAAAGCGCCTTTGAAGGCACATAAAACGCGATTGGCTAGTTTGGCTAACATTCTATTACTTAAACCAGCAACCGCATTTTGTTCATGAATTATGAGCGGTACACCTAACAGCTTAGCGGCAATCCCCACAGGGCCTGTTACATACCCTCCCATTGTCAAAACAACGTCTGGTCGGTTTGTGGATAAGATTTTCTTGGCTGCAAATATGGCTTTAAAAACCATCAAAGGCGTTTGCAAAAGCCTTTTAAGCCCGTTTCCTCTCACCCCTTTGACAGTAATAAAATCAATGTCAAAGCCATGCTTAGGAACAACCTGCGCTTCCATCCTATCTTCCGTCCCTACCCACGAGACTTTCCAGCCAGCATCCTTCAGCTGCTGCGCTACCGCTATACCGGGAAAAATATGTCCACCAGTACCACCGGCAGCAACCAATATTCTTTTTGTCATCGTTTACTGCCTCTCGATGTTGCTTGCCTAGTCGACATCTTTGTTTCAAAGTCCACCCTCTGTAACAACCCAGCCGCAATGGTCATGACCAATAAACTGGATCCACCATAAGATACAAACGGCAGAGTCAACCCTTTCGTCGGCAACATACCAGCACTCGCGCCAACATTAACCAGTGTTTGAAAAGCGAACCAGATACCAATACCAAGGGCAAGATAACCTTCATACTCTTTATTCGATTTTAAAGCTTGTTGTCCAATAACTAGGGCTCTGAAAACGAGCGTACCAAGCATCAACAGCACACAAATCACACCCAAAAACCCTAATTCTTCGGCGATGACTGCAAAAATAAAATCGTTGTGTGCTTCAGGAAGATACTGCAACTTTTGCACACTATTGCCCAAGCCTTGGCCAAACCAACCGCCCTGACCGTATGCCATTAGAGATTGAACCAGTTGATAACCTTTACCAAAAGGATCTTTCCACGGCTCCAAAAAGCCTACGACCCGAGCCATGCGGTAGGGCTCGAAGATTATCAACATCACAACTAAAAATACACCAGTTAGCATCAGCACAAAAAACTGCCACAGCTTTGCGCCAGCCAAAAATAACAGCCCAACAGTCGTTACAAAAATCACCACAACGGTGCCCAAATCCGGTTGCATGAGAATCAAAAATGCGTATACAGCAAAGACCACGATAGGTTTCGCAAAGCCTTTGATATTTTCTTGCACCTCTTCACGCTTACGTACCAAATATCCAGCGATATAGCTGATAAAGAACAGCTTAGCCACTTCTGCGGCTTGTATGCCTACTGGTCCGACAGGGATCCAACGTTTCGCGCCATTCACCTCACGACCAACAACCAGTACGAGCACTAGCATTGCCATTCCAAATAGTAATAAATATGGATTAAAGCGCTTCCACCACATCATTGACACAGACGTGCTCAACCAAAATAAAACCATCCCCATAATGAGAAACATGCCGTGCCTGACAATGATATGATAAGGATTGTCATAAAGACGTTCAGCAACTGGCATAGAAGCACTCGTTACCATCACAAAGCCTACACCGATCAAGCAAAGCATCGCGTACAGCAATGGTAAATCAAACAAAGTGTCTGAGCTTTTAGATTGAAAGGCACTTCTTAAATTGAGTGTCGCTATCATTAGAGTTCTCCTACCAATTTGGTGAACTCATCACCTCTAATCATATAATTAGGGTACATATCTGTGCTAGCGCATGCTGGAGCCAACAATACAATATCACCAGCAATAGCTTGTTTTTTTGCCTCTAAAACAGCCTCTTGCAACGTTGAAACTTTCACACTGTTGTCATGGAGTGGCACGAACAAATCTGCATCTTTGCCAAAACATAAAATGGAGCGACAGTACTTTTTGAGCGGCGCCACTAAAGGAGATATTTCTGCACCTTTCGCATCCCCACCTAAAATCAAAACAATTTTACCGCTATCATCAGCGAGGCTTTCAAGTGCTGCAACTGTGGCACCTACATTGGTCGCTTTTGAATCATTAAAATATTTGATCCCGTTGACGTCGGCAATTAATTGGCAGCGATGCGCAAGCCCACTGAACCGAGCAAACCCTTGTTCAAATGCCTGTTTACTTATTTCAAAAGGGCTCAATAAAGCCATCACCGATAACGCATTGAACTGGTTATGCTTACCAGGAATAGAGAGACAGTTTACTGGTAGAAAAGCCTCATCCATTGCACAAAAATATGCGCCTTCAGGAAAATTTTTAATGCAATAGTCTGCATTCTTTAGTCCCACACTCAATGAACGCTCGTGTGCTTGGTAGGTTCGCTCATCGTCACAGTTGAAAACCAGTAAATCGGTTTGTTGAAAGATACGTTTTTTAGCTGCGCAGTAGGCATCAAAATCAGGATATCGATCCATATGGTCCTCGGTAATGTTGAGGATCATGGCGCTAGTGCACTTCAAGCTTTGAGTCGTTTCAAGTTGGAAGCTAGATAGCTCTAATACGATTAAATCAAGGTCTTGATCCAGTAAATCAAGAGCGGAGGTACCAATATTTCCACCGAGCCCCACCTTGAGACCTGCCTCTATGCAGACTTCGGTCACCAAACTTACTACCGTAGATTTACCATTTGAACCAGTTACCGCAACAACTGGTGTGTGATTTAAACGGGCAAACAGTTCAACATCCCCGATCACCTCGGTCCCACCCGCTATTGCTTGTGCCACGTACCTATCATAAAGAGGGATACCAGGACTAATTATTATGACATCTGTCTTCGTTAATGCAGCTTCAGCTAATGGGCCAAATACGGCCTCACATTCAGGTACATTATGCGCCAACCACTCAGCACCTGGCGGCACAGCGCGCGTATCAACAATTTTGGGCGTGATACCATGTCGTACTAGAAAACGCACAATTCCAAGCCCTGTTACACCAAGGCCTAGAATTGTAATGTGTTGCTGCTTAAGCTTGTCTATATCGTTCATTTACCTGATCTTTAGAGTTGCCAATCCAGCAAGTACTAAAATAAAAGAGATTATCCAAAACCGCACTATAACGCGCGGTTCAGGCCAGCCTTTTAATTCATAATGGTGATGTATTGGAGCCATTCTGAAAATACGTTGACCACGCAGTTTGTATGAGCCGACCTGAAGAATAACCGACAGGGCCTCCATCACGAATACGCCCCCCATAATCACTAATACCAACTCTTGTCTTACCAAAATAGCAATTATGCCTAAAGCGCCGCCCAAGGCCAAAGAGCCCACATCGCCCATAAATACTTGCGCAGGGTAGGTGTTAAACCATAAGAACCCTAATCCAGCACCAACAATAGCAGTGCACACAACAACCAATTCACTGGCCAATGGTATATGAGGAATATGGAGGTAATTTGAGAAGTTCACGTTACCAGTCAAATAGGCAATAATTGCCAATGCAGCGGCGACTAGAATTGTTGGCACAATAGCAAGCCCATCAAGGCCGTCAGTTAAATTGACCGCATTGGATGTACCTACAATCACAAAATAACTCATGACAAGGTAGAGCAACCCAAGTTGCGGTAGCACATCTTTGAAAAACGGCACAACCAGAGAGGTTTCCGCGTCAGAATTCGCTGTATAGTACAAAAAGGCGGCAACAGAGATTGCAATCACTGATTGCCAAAAGTACTTCCATCTTGCGATCAAACCCTTGCTGTCCTTTCGAATCACTTTACGGTAGTCATCGACAAACCCAACAACGCCCAAAGAACCAATCACAAACAAGGTGACCCAAACATATTTATTACTTAAGTCTCCCCACATTAAAGAGCTGGTAAAGATCGCTGCCAAAATAAGCAAGCCACCCATTGTCGGTGTGCCCGACTTAGATAGATGAGTCTCTGGACCATCATCTCGGACAGTCTGTCCAATTTGCATACGTTGTAAAGCTCGTATCAATTTTGGACCAAAATACAACGAGATCAAAAGGGCCGTGAGGATCCCCAAAATTGCTCGTACGGTGAGATATGAAAAGACATTGAAACCACTGTAGTATTGCGTTAAATACTCTGCTAACCAAACTAACATTACCGGTCCCCATCGACAGAATTTTTGTGGGCAGCTATCAAGTCTGAAACCAACAGCTCCATACGTGCACTACGCGACCCTTTTATCAACACAGTGCACCTTTGAGATTCAAGATTAATAAATTCGAACAGCGCTTCAAGCAAGTGCTCACGGGCCGAAAAGTGACGCTCAGGCTGTTCAAATACTTCGCTGGCATAGCGGCTTAATACGCCTAAAGAAAACAACGCATCAATCCCTAATTGGCGTGCGTACTCTCCAACCTCTTGATGGTATGCTCGCGCCTCATCTCCCAGCTCAGCCATATCTCCAAGAGCCAGTATTCGAGTACCAGGCATTTCTTTCAGAAGCTCAATGGCAGCTTTAACTGAGCGTACATTTGCATTATATGTATCATCAACAACCCTCAAACGGTGAGAAACATCAATCACATTTACACGGCCTTTTACTACTTCCATATTGTGTAATGCTACTGCAACATCTTCTAAAGAAGCACCTAATGGCATTGTAATCGACGCAGCAATCACTGCATTCATCACATTATGCTTACCTGGTAAGGCCAACTGGACCGGCATAGATGAAGTAGGAGTACACAATACAAATTCGGCCCTGCCGGCATCATCTAACTTGATATCTTCTGCCCAGACATCATGTTTAGCCTGCATCGAAAATCGTTTTGTCGATTGGGTAGATAAACTTTCAATCCACATATCAGCAAAGTCGCTATCTTGATTGATAACCGCAGTGCCATCAGCTTTAAGGCCGCCAAATATCTCCCCCTTGGCTTGGCCAATACCTTCAATAGAGCCAAACCCTTCTAAGTGCGATGGCGCAACGTTACAGACCACAGCAACATCCGGGTTAGTTAAGCCACTGGTATAGGCAATCTCACCAATATGGTTAGCGCCCAATTCAATTACGGCGTATTCATCATCTTCTGATAGTCGTAATAAAGTGAGTGGCACACCGATATCGTTATTAAAATTACCTTTTGTTGCCAGTACCTTGCCGCGTCTAGAGAGGATCGCTGCCGCCATCTCTTTAACCGTGGTCTTACCGACACTGCCAGTAATAGCCACTGTTTTAGGTGCCACATGTTGAATCACCTTTTGCCCTAACCTACCAAGTGCGAGTCGCGTATCCGGCACCACAAACTGAACAATGTCGACATCTACAGGTCGAGATACAATCGCAGCAATAGCGCCTTTTTTCTTTGCTTCGGCCACAAATTTATGACCGTCAAAGTTTGCGCCTTGTAACGCGAGAAAAACTTCGTCGTTGGTTATTGTTCTTGTATCTGTATTGATATTGGCAACTGCCAAATCTTGCCCACTAAAAGGGGCCTCAAGTACTTCTGCAAGCCAAGAAAAATTCATCTTGATCATGCACTTTCCCCCTCTAAAATTGCTTTAACTAAGCTTCTATCACAAAAGCTTAGCTTTTGATTTCCAATAATTTGATAGTCTTCATGACCCTTACCCGCAATCAGAACAACGCTCTCTTCATCTGCGTGTTCAATAGCGAATCGAATCGCCATTGCTCTATCAGGTTGCACAACAGCATACTCTGGATTACTGAGCCCAGCCTTAATATCATTAATAATTGTTAATGGATCTTCGCTGCGGGGGTTATCACTTGTAATTATAATTTTATCGGAATATAGCTCTGCTGCTTTGGCCATCATTGGACGCTTACCGGCGTCACGGTCTCCGCCACAACCAAATACACATGTCACTTTACCTGGTACATGCATTTGCAAGGCCTGCAATGCAAGTTCCAGTGCTTCAGGTGTATGCGCATAATCAACGATACAAGTTGGCTTACCATCGTTTTTAAATGCTTGCATACGGCCATCTACCGGCTCGATCTTTTTCACAGCAGCTTGCAATTGGTCCAAGCAATATCCTTGGACTAATAAACTCGCAAATGCAGCACACAAATTATATAAATTGAACAAACCAAATAATGGCGTGGAGACTGTCACCTCCCCCCATGACGTATTTAGTTGAAATGAGAGACCGTGTTGATGACAAACAACCTTGTCAAAAAATACATAACTTTCAAACTGGTGGCTTTCTGGTTGCTCACCATATACAACACAATCGCTAGGAGGCAACTCCGTTAACCATTGTCTTGCGTAGCTATCATCTAAATTGAGTACTTTGTGTCTAGCACCACACTCAGTAAACAAACGTTTTTTTGCACCAGCATAGCTCTGCATATCACCGTGGTAATCCAAGTGATCGCGACTCAGGTTAGTAAAAACTGCGACATCAAAATCGATCTGCTCTGTACGCCCTTGAACGATACCATGAGAAGACACCTCCATCGCAACTTGTTGATACTGATTTAAGAGCTCTGAAAAAATACGTTGTAAATCAATCGCAGATGGGGTCGTATTATTCAAGGGGGTTAATTTTTTCGGACTGCCAAAGCCTAATGTCCCAATAACTGCACTGTCTTTGCCACATATAGTCGCCAAATTGGCGATCATCGCGGTCGTAGTCGACTTCCCATTAGTTCCTGTTACACCGACTACATTTAAGTGTCGACTAGGGTATTGATAAAAATCGGCAGCAATACTCGCCAATTTACTTTTCAAACTAGGGACTTTAATTACTTCAACCGAAAAGTCCGTTACATCTGCACTTGCATCAACTAAAACGCATACTGCACCCTTTTCGATTGCTGAGGCGATAAATCTGAGTCCATCTAATTGATGACCACTGATGGCAATAAAGCAATCGCCATGACGCACCTCTCGGCTGTCCAAGCGAAGATCTTGTACTTCTATACGCGTACTTTTAACGTCAAATTTCGCCAATACTTGTGCCAGATCACGCATCATTTTTTGACTCCGATAAATAAGCAACCCGTTCTTTATCCGGAGCAACATTCAACATTCTTAGCGCATTAGAAACGATCTCAGCAAAAACAGGCCCAGCAGTATCACCACCATAATATACGTCATTGCCTGGTTCATTCACCATGACTACAACTGCAAGCCTAGGATCACTCGCTGGTGCAACCCCTGCAAAATAACCCACATATTCGTCGCCATATCCACCAGCCACCGCTTTTTTGGACGTACCAGTTTTACCAGCAGCGCGATAGCCATCTACTTTGATACTTGAAGCTGTGCCACCTTTTTCAAAGATTGATTCCATCATCGAAACAACGGCTTTCACATCTTCTTCTTTGAACAACCGATTACCCGGCTGAGGCGCATCTTGTTTTAAAATTGTCAAAGGTCTTGAAATACCACCGGCACCTAACGTGGCATACAAGCGCGCGACCTGTGCCGTACTGACCGAAACCGCATAGCCATATGACAGCGTCGCAATCTCGAAATCTGACCAACGTCTATTCGGATAGAATAATCCTGAACTCTCCCCGATCATCAACGTGCCAGTGTCTTCTCCAAATCCAACTTTCTGGTATACGCCAACTAAATAATCTTTTGGTAATAGTTGACTGATCTTCGCAACACCCATATTGCTTGAGACTTTCAATATTTCTCTGAGAGTCATTTCGCCATGGTTTCGTGTATCTTTGACTAAACTGCCCCCTAACCTCATCCAGCCAGGAAAAGTATTAATAACATCGTCAGATTCGATCACCCCATGATCGAGTCCCGCTAGTATAGCCAGCGGCTTCAAAGTCGAGCCAGGTTCAAATAAGTCCGTAATTGCACGGTTACGGCGTTTATAAGGTGCCGCATTACTCATATCGTTAGGATTAAAACTTGGGCTGTTGACCATTGCCAAAATCTCACCGGTATGCACATCAACAACAATTGCAGACCCCGAAGTTGCCTGATAGGTCAGCACGGCCGATTTAAGCGCTCGATAAGCTATGGTCTGAATTCTTAGATCGATACTCAAGTGAATATCTTCCGGTTCTACACGTTCCTCTTCAGACAATACTTGTACTTCTCGACCCTGTGCATCTTTTCGAATCGTCCTAAGCCCTTCGGTGCCTGTTAACGCTTTATCAAAGCGCTTTTCAATGCCTTCAATACCAATACCGTCAATATTCGTGACACCGAGAATATGTGCCGCAATCTCACCACTAGGATAAAAACGCTTTGACTCGTCCAGTAAGTGAATACCTGGTAAGCGCATCTGTTTTATATATTTTGCCACTGCAGGTGTAACTTGGCGCTTTAAATAAACAAACCTTCGTTTTGCATTTCCGCGCAACTTTTTATTGACCTGCTCTGAAGGTAACTGGAGGACATCGGAGAGCTCCCGCCAACGCGCCTGTTCTTGAAAGAGCTGCTGTTTTCGCTCGGCGAGCAATGACGCGTTATCAGCCAGCGCAACGTGATCCTCACCATTCTTTCTAGCTTGACGCAAAACGCGTGATTTTAATGCTTTGTCCAATGCGAGCGGATCGACATATACGCTTACCACAGGTACACTCACCGCAAGTTCTTTGCCGTTGCGATCAAAGATCATCCCACGTTGCACATGTAATTTTTCCATTCTTACTGTGCGCTTCATGTTTTCAGCTCGCGCTTTATCAGGCTCTATAACTTGTAAATAAGCAGCTCTTGCAATCAGCGCGACAAATACAGATACCAACATGACGCAAACCAAAATAAAGCGCCAAGCAATTAGATTTTGTGAAGGTTTGTTACTTGTCTTCATGGCAGCTCTATCACCTGCTCTTCTTTACTCGTTGGACGCAGCATTTTTAGCTGTGCTTTAGCTATTTCTTCAATTCGCGCATGCTGTGAATAAAACTCTTCTTCAACTAATAAGTAACGCCATTCAAGATCTAACTCGTCTCTTTGTTGTAATAATTTATCTTGCATAATTAATTGCTGACGTGTCGAGTGAGTTACTTGTACCACCACTAAAGAGGATATGAAGACACTTACGAGCAACAAAAACGTCAGTTTATTCGCCAAGATCACTTGGCAAATTTCTAAAAAGAGCTGAGGTTGGCGTTGCGTCGACTTAGCCATTTAGAGCTTCTCTGCAATGCGTAAAACAGAACTGCGCGATCTGGGATTTGCCTCAATTTCAGCCTTACTCGGTTTGATGGCCTTTCCGATCGCTTTTAGAGTTAGGTTTTTATTGAGTTGTTCATCAGTAAGAGGTAATCCTCGTGGAACAGCCTCTCCTTTACTTTGCTTCTTAATAAATTGTTTAACAATGCGATCTTCCAAAGAGTGAAATGAGATAACAACCAGTCGACCACCTGGCTTAAGAACATCGATTGCTGCCGAAAGCGCCGTTTGGATCTCTTCTAACTCGCTGTTAATATAAATTCTAATGGCTTGAAAGGTGCGTGTTGCAGGGTGCTTGTGCTTATCTTTGACCGGCACGGCTTCATCAATAAGATCCGCAAGTTGTTTAGTCGTGGTAATTTCAGTCACTTCACGAGTTTCAATCACTTTATGTGCAATGCGTCTGGCAAACTTTTCTTCACCATATTTCTTGATAACGTGCACCATGTCTTCAAGCTCAGCCTCAGCTAGCCACTGCGCTGCACTTCTGCCAGCTTGAGGGTTCATGCGCATATCGAGGGGGCCATCTTTCATAAAACTGAACCCTCTATCTGCGTCGTCTAGCTGTGGAGAAGAAACCCCAATATCCAGCAAGATGCCGTCCACCTTGCCTGTCAGCTGCGCTGACTCAGCCACCTCTGCAATATTTGAAAAGCGATTATGTGCGATTGAAAACCGCTCATCTTGCGCAAACTTTTCAGCAGCCTTTATCGCCTGAGGATCTTGATCTATTGCTTGCAAACGACCTTTTTCGCCCAAGCGCTTCAGAATTTGTCCTGAGTGGCCACCTCGACCAAAAGTACCATCGATATAAATGCCATCTGCCTTTATCTCAAGTGCGTCGAGCGTTTCGTTCATTAACACCGAGATATGTTCTAATTCTGAACTCATAATTGTGAGCTACACCTGTACTCTATAAAGAAAAACCATCAAGATCTGAGCTCTCTTCCACGTCACCACTGCGCTCAATCTCTGTATCGAGACGCATTTGTTCGTTCCAGCGAGCTTCATCCCAGATCTCAAACTTATTTAATAGGCCAACCAACATGAGCTTTTTCCCAAGGTTGGCATAATTGCGCAAAGATGGGGCCAACAAAATTCGGCCATTTTTGTCCAATTGATACTCTGTCGCATGTCCTAACAACATGCGCTGCCATCGTCTTACTCGTGGATTAGTATTCGACAACTTGTGTAAACGAGCTTCAATATCTTGCCATTCAGAAAGTGGATACACCCAAAGGCAAGGTTCGTTAATCGCAATGGTACAAATCACTGTCCCCATTTCTTCAGACAGCAGCGGTTGGCGATACTTCACAGGTATCGAAAAACGCCCTTTGTCGTCAAGGCTTATTAAGTTCGCGCCGCGGAACATAGCTAAACCACCTCAACGAGTAAGAAATGTACATTTTGATCCAATTTGATCCACTTTAACCCACATTCTACCACAATTGACAAGTCTAGGGCTTGACAAGCCTTTTTGTCAAGCAAGATAAGGGGGGGAACATATCCTTAAATCCAGAAATAATGAGGCTTTCAAAGAAGTTTTTGAAATGTGTGGGAAAAAATGGGAAGACTCAGAAAATCACAATCTATAAATAAAAAATTTGCGTTTAAATTAAATTCAACGCACAAAAAATACAGCCTTAAATTCAATCAAAACTGACCAAGGCAAGCCTATTCTCAACCCACCATGTGATCACTTCTGTCCGAAGTTTGGTGATTTAACATCACGCGGTTATGATATACATGTATTTACAAATTGAGACTTGATTATTCTTTATTCGACAATAAAACAACGCTTTTCTAGGTTGATGCTGTTACTGTCATTGCCCGGCTTCACACTGATCTTAGCGTTATTGTTTGCGCAGCGAGCCGACATACTGCACATCAAAGAGCAGGATGCGATCTTCTATGCCAATCAGATAGCGACTCAGCAACGTGTAGAAATTGCTGATACACAGCAACTTTTAGAACAACTAGCAGCGAACAAGCAATTACTTCAATCGCCTACTTCAGATTGTCCTCAGCTATTGCACCACGCCAAGTTGCTCCATCAAGAATTTGCCAATTTTGGGTTGGCAACACCCAGCGGGCGCGTATTTTGTTCTTTGTACCCTCTCACTGATCCGATTAGCATCGCTGATAGAGCCTACTTTTTACAGGCAGTTACAACGCAAAGTTTTAGTATTGGTGAATATCAACAAGACCGAAGTGTACATACAGCAACCCTCAATTTCGCGCAGCCTGTGTATGAAGAGAATCAGCTCAAGATGGTGATTTTTGCTGTTCGTCGCCTTACCAACTGGAGCGAATCTCTTTCTCATTTACCTTTGCCAATTGGTACTCGGGTCATGATCGCTGACAATTTTGCACAAGTCGTAGCTGAGTACCCATACTCTGATAAGCCTCTGGGTCGCCCCGTCAGTGAAGACTGGCCCAGTAATGTGTCTCATAAAGTGTCTATCTCAGAAGACAATAATGGACTACATCATGTCTACTTGCGTCTCCCTCTGGAGCAGCCAGAGTCTGAACTGAATATCTATTTTGATTTCCCGTTCGACGATGCTTTGCATGAAGTAAACCGACAGTTTGCGCTGATATTAGTCGCATTCTTACTTGCCGTATGTTTTTTAATTTGGCTAGGTCGTCAACAATTACGCAATACACTTCTAATACCACTGCAAGATTTTAGTAATGCGATTGGTGCGTTAACTCAAGGCAAGGCAGTAAAAATAGAACAACAAAGCATGCCTAGAGAGTTAGCCGATCTTGCTGAACATTTTGAGCGTATGGCCAATATTCGAATCACAACAGAGCATGAACTAAACCGTAAGCATGCTGAGATTAATACGTTAATAAACGCACTTCCTGATGATTTTCTCCGCTTAGATAAACAAGCAAATATTCTCGATCAACATGGAAGTAGAGTGACAGGCCGCAACGCCTTAAGCGATATTTTTCCTACCCATATTAATATTCGAATTAAAGCCGCGTTAGCGTTACTGCAGGACAAACCAAATACCGTTTTTGAATACGCACATAAAGATAAAAGCCAGAACACAGTATTTGAGATCCGTATACATAAAATCGCTGATATAGATGAAGCGATACTGATCATGCGCGATATCAGTCAGAAAAAACAGCAAGAAGAAGCACTTAACCTCGCCGCGCTCACATACAATAATAGCAGTGAGTGTATGGTGATCACCGATGCCCAAGGGTATATATTGGATACCAACCCGGCGTTTAGCAAAATAACGGGTTATGCACAGCATGAAGCCATCGGTAAAACCACCTCAATATTGAGCTCAGGAAAACATGACCCCAGCTTTTATGAACAACTTTGGCGCTCACTGATCACTTCTGGTAAATGGCAAGGAGAGATCATAAACAAACGTAAAAATGGCGAGTTTTATACAGAATGGTTAACGATCGATACCGTTTATGATGAACATGGTGAGCCGTATCGTAGAGTCGGTATTTTTGCCGATATTACAGATAAAAAGCGCAAAGATGAGCAACTTTGGCGACAAAGCCATATCGATGAACTGACTGATTTACCGAATCGCACTAGCCTTAAGAAACAGCTCAATACCTTGTTTGGGTTGTCAGAACATAAGTTTGCTGTGCTTCTGCTGGATATCGACCACTTCAAAGACATTAATGATACATTGGGTCACTATTATGGCGATCTATTGCTTACGCAAATTGCGCAAAGACTAAAAAAAGCAACAGAATCTTTTGCTCGCCTCACCCGGATCGGGGGAGATGAATTTGTCCTTGTATATGATAACTGCACAGACAAGTCTCAAGCGATTGCGCTTGCAGAACAAATCTTGACTGAGGTTAAAGCACCTTTTGAGTTAGCCGACGAAACCTGTCATATCGCAGCCAGTATTGGAATTGCTTTTGCACCCCAAGATGGTGAAAATACCGAGCAGCTCTTAAAAGCAGCGGATCAAGCAATGTATAAGGCAAAGCAGCTGGGTAGAAATGGATATGCATTGTTTAGTTCTGAGCTACGAGAACAAGCAGAGCAGCGTATTATTCTGCTAAAGGACATGCGACAAGCACTGTGTGCCAATCAATTTGTCATGCATTTTCAACCTATTGTTTCTATGCAAAGCCGTGCAGTCACCAAAGCTGAGGCTTTAATTCGATGGCTGCATCCAACCAAAGGCATGATCAGCCCCGCCAACTTTATTCCTTTGGCTGAGGAAACTCAACTCATCCATCAATTGGGTGAATTTGCTTTTACACAAGCTGTCGATGTATTAAAACAAACTCAGCATTTACGCACTAACTTGCAATTAAGCATTAATGTATCTCCTGTGCAATTCAGTGCCAAGCACACCACACTATTAGCTTGGCAAGGCCAACTAGCCAAGCACCAATTAACACCCGATATGCTGGTGCTGGAAATCACAGAAGGCTTAATGATGCAAGGTGAAGGACGAAGCCAAAAACGTTTAACCAAACTCATTCAACAAGGTTTTTCAATAGCACTGGATGACTTCGGTACCGGTTACTCTTCTTTGGCTTATCTCAAGCAAATGGATACCGAGTTCATCAAGATTGATAAGCGCTTTGTCGATGGTATAGAGCATAATCAAGACGACTTGGTATTGTGTGAAACAATGATTTTGATGGCTCACCAGCTAGGACTTAAAGTCATCGCCGAAGGTATTGAAACAGCTACGCAGCATGAACTGCTTAAACAAGCAGGTTGTGATTTTGGCCAAGGTTATTTTTACAGTAAGCCACTGCCTATGGACAATTTCATCGCCTATTTAACAACTCAAGACGCGCAACTTTAAAAAGTAAAAAAGCCATTCCGAAGAATGGCTTTGTCTGTTTGGATTGAACAGCTTCTTATTTATTCGTTAACACCCAGAGCCGCCATCATTTTATTGGCAATATCGACGTGATGCTGCAATGTTGAGAATTGTTTAGTAATGCCCTCTGGTCCAAATGCATATACAGGTACTGGCGCAGCTGTGTGGGTACCAGTGCCCCAAACCACATTTTGCTGTGTTGCAACAACTCGCGCAATCTTACCTGTGAAGTCTTCCGTACCGTATACATAGAAATCAGAAAAATCTTCAAAATGCGGCAACGGATGACCATCGTCATTTGTTTCATGAGACTCGTGAATCGTTGCAGCTTGCTCAAGGGTTACTGTATAGGGCGTATGCTTTGTAATGGCCGTTTGCCACTGCTCTGCACTGCTATTTGCAAAGTTGTAACTGCCATCTACGTCCCCCATGATGTCGTAGAACGTCCCTTCCTGATTGTAAAGCGTATCGAGTAGACTTAATGCACCAAAGTTGAATTTTGGTTTATACAGAGCATCACCCATGCCATCACCTGGCAATGCAACCGCCTCTGGCGTATTGTGATTTGAATAGCTAAAACCAAAGCTACCCGTCTCATGGTCAGCGGTTACAACAACTAGCGTATCGTTGCGGTCTTTAACCCACTCATGAACAGCTTCAACTGCTTCATCAAACTTAAGTAATTCATTTAGCATCCAGCCAGCGTCATTCGCGTGGCCAGCCCAATCAATTTGACCACCTTCAATCATCAAGAAAAAGCCGTCTTCATCTTTAGATAACACATCAAGCGCTTTGACTGTCATCTCTTTTAATGAAGGTTGTGTACAGCTGTTATCCTGCTGACATTTTCTGTATGCGATACCATCAGCCATACCCGAGTTTGCAAATAAACCCAATAGCTTATCGCCTTCTACATCCATCAATTGGGTTTTATCAAATGCCAATGCATAGCCGTGTTGATCTTTTGCTTCAACAACTAGGTTCTCGTTGTCACTACGCTTAGACTTTTTATAAACACCGCTAGGCATCCCGAGCTCGGCAAGCTGCTTTTGAACCGCTTCATTTGATGCAACGTCTTGAGGTAAGAAAACACGTGCTCCACCCGAAAGCATCACGTCTACATTACCAGAAGAAATAAGTTCAGCCGCGATTTTGTCTTCATAAGAACGGTGAGGTTGGTGTGAAGCAAAAGCAGCAGGTGTCGCATGAGTAATACGAGTATCCGAAACTAAACCTGTCGCTTTACCCATCGCTTTCGCTTTCTCTAAGATGGTCGCAACTTTATTGCCCTGAGTGTCTAAGCCTATCATCTCAGAACCTGCAGAAATACCTGTCGCTAGCTGTGTTGCAGAACACGCGGAGTCTGTAACTAGGCTGCCTGTTGGTCCATGTGGAGCGTTCAGCGATAAGCCCAAGTGGCCTGCATTGGCAAACTTAGAAAGCGCGGTTTGGTTATTTTTATTTTTGTATACTGAATTAGGTGCGCGCTGTGCATACTCTTCAAGCAGGCCAACTTGCTGAGGGCCCATGCCGTCACCAATCATTAAAATGACATTTTTAACAGAGGTGACTGGTGTCGGAGGTACCTCTTTAACGACTTCCTTTACCACTTCAACTTCTTTCGTAACCTCAACTTCCTTAACGACTTCAACAGTTTGAGTGTCATCATTACAACCAGTAAGTAAAGCCGCAGACACTGCGAGTGCAACAAATTTCATTTTCATTCGAATGTTCCTAAAACGTAATCAATTGTGAGCACGCGCAAGTGTACGTACAAAAAATGACTTTTTTATTTCAGGAACATGTCATGGGGGTTACATTTTTATTCTTACATTATTGTATTAAAAAGAATTATCTAATTTGGATATACTAACCAAAGACCATGAGATGTACCGAGTTAACAGGAACAGTATATTGATAAAGACTTTAGCAAACAGCTAAAAGTTCAAGCTATTGCAAGATTCAGAAAACCTAGCTGTGCAATACCTTAGGTGACTTATCAAGATAAAAAAGCCGCGACACTTTTGGTATCGCGGCTTTGTACTTTTTATGCATGAATAAACTTATTCAAACTCAATGGTAACAACCTGCTTGAGACTATACCCCTCATTGTTATCGTAAACGACATAACTAAACGAATCGCTGGCGACGTTTGCGCTACCATTTGGTGTATAGGTAAATTCGCCTGAATACTCATTGATGACCACGTCACCATAAGCAGGCGCATCAGCGAGTCCAAACGTCACACCCGTGCCACCTGGTAGCTTACCGACAAAAGAGGCATACTCAGTCGTGGTAAACTTAACATCAAGACCATGATTGACTTCAGCTGCACCAAAAATAGTGCCGTTGTATCTATCAACAGCTTTGTTTTTATGGGCTTCCTGCTCGAAGTCATAATAGAGTAATAGGTCTTGTTCGCAGCCCAACGCCATTTCATCTTTACAAATATTCAGCTCATCCTCAGACAATGCACGCGTCCATATAGCGACATCATCAATGTGACCTTTGAAAGTGTTTGATGTCGTATTGGTAGAGCTATATGCGCCAATACGCAGTGGTACATGGTTGTTCAGATTACGTTTATTCCCTAGACCACTGCCATTTCCGCCAACTTCACTACCGTTAATATACAGTCTCACCTTGCCACCTTCCCAATCGGCGACCACTGCAACATGATACCAACGACCCGTCTTAAACGTGCCTCCTGAGTAAGTCTTTTTACCATCGTTGACAGCATCATGATGATATTGCAAACGGTTTGAACTGTTCACACTTAAACTCCAACCTTTGTAACCTGGAGCTGCAGAGATTTTTTTCGCAAAAATGTTACGGTTTGTGCCATTCGAACCCGGCTCTAAGTAAATCCAGGCTGAAGCAGTAAAGTTTTCTCCAGCAAAATCTATCGAACCGTCGCTAGCATCAGCAATGTTGATATAATCACCATTACCATCAAACTTTAAGTAGGTGTCATGCTTTTCGATGTCAGGGCTGTTTACTAGGGACATCGTACTTTGATCAACTAAATCTTTTACTTCACCGTCAACTACAGTATCGAAGTTGTAATAAGACACAAGCCTTGAGTCATTTAAAGACGCACTTAATGCTCGATGAGCTGCAATCGTCTCTTGCGATAGCGCTTGATTCCAAACGCGGATCTCATCAATTTGACCATTGAGTTTTTTACTCACACCATCATTGCCTGATCCCCATACAAAATACACATTACTTGAATCAGCAGCGTCAACTTCAGAGATGATCAATTCACCATCTAAATACACAGATAACTGTTGTGTTGGCTGATCATAGCTGATGGCATAATGCTGCCACTGACCAACAGTCACTGTTTCTGTCGATTTAAATGTGGTATTGGTTGCTTTGATACGTAAACGGCCATCAGTTAAAATTCTGATTGCAGCTTTTGAGGTATTCTCTCCCTGTGTAAAGGTAATTAAGTTTGAATTATCATCTGGGTTCAATACATTCACTTTCACCCACGCTTCTATTGTATAGGAGCTATTCGGATTGAAACCTGAATTCAGAGTTTGAACCATGCTCTGATCAGCGCCATCAAACACAATAGATTGACCGAAGCCATTGATGATAGACAAGTCTTTGTGGAATGGGCTTTCTACATAAGTCCATTCAGAACATGCTGGACTGCCAAGATCTGTGCCATCGTCAGGTGTCACACAAAATGCCACATAGTTATCAATATCGTCTAATGCCAAGGTATATGATTGGTAGAGTTCACCATCAATCACTTGTGCATCTGTCTCACTGCCCGTTGCAGAGCGATACCATTGAAAACGCGTCGCCTCTTCGATGTCACCATCTGGATCCGAGTAAGTATAAGTCCCTAGTACAGCAAACTTACCAATAAAGTCACCCGTTACTGTGATATCAGATGCCACTGGCGCATTATTTTTGTAAGACAATACCGGCTCGCCGCACACGCCATTGGTATTACATAAGTCAAACGATAGGTGCGTGGTATATGAATTTTGTGCCAGTGTGATCTCAGTTGGGCCACCAAAATCCGTGTCAGAAAACTCGAACACCCACTCACTATCCATTAACGGGCCATATGAACCTTTTTCGTACTGTATGCCTTGCTTACCCATAAAGTAGGCTTGGGCATCAGTACATACCGCCTCTTGCACATTGTAAGAAAACTCTAAGAACTTAAACGGCATTTTATATGACGCTTTCATTTTACTGTTGTTCACAAACTTAGACTGAACATCAACCGTTAATGTGGCATCGATCATGCCATCGTTATTAACATCATGCGCAAGCTCTGGCGTGAATACGATGTCATCTTCTGGGTCAAAATAAATTTCTGTGCCATCTTCTAACACTAAGATTGCTGAAGGCTCGACGTTCAATTCAAAATCTTGGAACAAATCCAATGTAATACTAACAAAGGTATCTAAGGTGCTGAATTTATAGCTACGATACAAATCTTCGCCAACTGGTGCATAAAAGTCGTCAATACACTGCTCAGAGGTGCCTTCGACCGCTTCCATGCCCGCTTTAGCATGCCATTTGGTCCAATTTTTCCCCCAATATACCTCTTCAGACACCCAATCAATTAAGTCATGACCGGCGAGGAAGCGTAACTTATCTACCTCTAAGTTAATGGCTTTCTCAATCGCTTTTCTAGCGCTGTTTGCGACATCAGCAGCTAATGTATCGCGGGTTAGATTTCTGATATATAAAGCAATCTCTTCGTCTGTCGTTTCAGTACGGACGAAAGATGTGATCGATGCCAATGGGTCAGAGTGATCGGTGCTGATAATCTCAAATCCATCCGTCGCACCTAGATGGGCATAAACAACATCCACAAGGTAGTCGCCGTCAACCATGCTGGTATCGTACGTTAGGTTTGAACTAACTTGTCTTGCGTGCGCAATTGTTGTTGCTAGCGATAACTCATAGTGATGTTCTGCAATGAGCGTAGCAATTTCGTCATCCGTTAGCTCACGTGTTAAATCATAAACCTCCACACCCTCGTCCAACTTGTAACAATCGGCACGATTTAAAGCATTGGCACAGTTGTCTCCATAAACGCCAGATGACTCCGAACCGACACTTTTCTTATATGAGCCATAATCAATCTTGGTTGTGTCATTCAGATTTGGGAATACCTCAGACTCAAAGCTCATGAAGAAATCTTCAACAATTAACTCAGCTGAGATTTGCACACCAGGGGATGACGCCATAAAGTTAGAATGTGGGTCCACTTTAAATTGCGTGGTTAGATTAACGGGTTGACCTACTTGAATTTCATCAGGGTATTTTAAGTCCATGGCTAGTGGGATATCTGCTTCAACCCAACCACCAAAGACATCAAGACCACCCACATAATGAATTTTACCACCAGACTGTACTCTAAACGCGGGCCATGTTGCCGCGCCAGTATCTTCATCAGGTAGCGTCCAAGTCATTTTTGTTTCAGTTGATGCCCAATCCGGTGAATTCATTCCGAGCAATTCAAGAACCGTATTATTACCCCAATAACTGCCCTCACCACTTGCGTCTCCTGCGAAGCTGATGGTCATGGCTTCCATATCTAATACATCAACGGTAATGCTTGCCACATCCGTTGTGTTGTATTGGTCATAAACGATGACCTCTAAGTTATACGTTGAGGTGTTTTCAAAGTCTAAACGAGAAATTTCGGAACTGATGCTTAATACACCAGTTTGTGCATCTAGTACTAAGTCACCGTCTATGTTGCCACTTAAGATTTGGAAAGTTACAAAGTCGCCGACATCATTAGGATCGGCCAAAATAGTACCAATCTCAGTGCCACTCGCAGAGGCTTCACTCACAGTAAAAGATTGCGCTTCAATGGTAGGCGCATTGTTAACAGCAATACTCACACCGTCTTGCACTAACATCGTTGCAGAGCCTGCTGTAAACACTTTATAGGTGATATTGTCGATAACTTGCGTTGTGCCTGAATCAACCCATTGGTTGTTCGCTGCACCAATGTAGTCATCATCATCCCCCAAAATGCGCAAGTTTGAGTTGCTGCTGACACTTTTATTGAGTGTAATGGAGTTTGCACCAGAGCCTCGAATATCAAACACCTCAACATTACGAACACGAGATGCTTGTGCTGCGAGATTTAGATTAATGCCTGCGCCTTCAAAGATTAATATATCTGTATTACCACCCCCGTCGATACGAGTAAACGTGTTGTCAGAAATATAAATGGTATCTTCACCGGGGCCTGCATACACCGCATCAGTACCGCCATTGGTGCGAATGACATCATCACCTGTTCCTGCCGCGATATTATCTGCGATTGCTGCACCTGTAATTATATCGTCACCCTCGGTGCCCCAAAGTGTCACTAAATTACCGTCACCGTTTAATACATAAACTGCACCGGTGTTGTTTAAATTGTTTTTATCAGCAGAAGGCGTACCAAATTGAATATCTTTGATGCCATCGCCATTGATGTCACCCGCGCTGGCGATGAACTGACCTAACTGCTCGCCACCGTTACCTTCAGAATAAAAACCTTGTTTTGTCTCAATAATTTCGCTTAGATAAACAGGATCTGTACCTGCACGTCCGTATACGACATACACACGGCCTTTGTTATCTTCTGCAAACGGATCGCCAATAATAATGTCATCAAAACCATCACCATTTAGGTCACCTGCACCACCGATAGAACCCAAAATAACCTGCAAGTCACTGTGATCAATATTGGACGCATCATTATGAATAACAAAACCGCCGTTGCCTTGTGCAATATCCGCTAAGTTAATTTCATCGGCAACGTTTACCCCACCAAATAAGATATACGCACGCGGATGATCAATAGCAGAACAACACCCTGTATCAGTCAACAATAACGCAATATCGTCAACACCATCGGCATTCACGTCACCAACGTGAGAGGTCGTAAATGAAGGCAGTGTATTTAAGCTTGCACGACCAAAATTAAAACCATAGTTGCCGCTGCCTTCAGGGATGATTTTGATACCATTTCCATTAGATTTGATGCTGTTGTATTTAATCGATTCGCCACCGATACGGCCATACGCCACATAACTGGTACCCGATGTATCAACATATAAACCGTGGCTCACGATAAAATCCGTCAGGCCGTCACTGTTAAAATCACCAGTTGGTAATACTTGTGCACCGTAGTGCCAGCCACTGAATAGCCTTCTGCTTGGGCGAGTAATCGCAAAACCTTGCGTATTGTAGTCTGTCGCAACATTGGCTAACTGAACCATATTGTTGTCTTTTTTACCGTAAACAACATAGGCTAAGTTAGGGTCTGCCGTGCCATCTTCTAGCAAGTCTCTTAATTCAAATGACCCCGTTCCTGCTAAAAAACGCGTAACTGTTTCGCCGATAACAATGTCACCTAGACCATCACCATTCACATCGCCGACGACTAACGTACCACCAGCGTAGTCTTCAGTATAAGCACCATGAATAGCAAAACCGTCATCGCTGCCCCCCTCGTTTAAATCAGACAACGGCACATAGTTGGTGTCTGTTTTACCAAATATAACGTAAGTTGAACCTGAATTTTCACCATTTGTACCTGCATAGGGAGCGCCAACCACAACGTCTGACAAACCGTCGCCATTAATATCCACGCCACCTGCGACCGCAAAACCTGCGTTATCACCAGATGCAGCCCCCATGATGCCAAAGCCTTGCGTGCCTTGTCTCACCTCGGTTAATGACGGGAATGTACCCGTTGCATCACTGAATAACACATACGCAGCACCATTGTCTTCCAATATCAGAGAACCGTCACTGCGGCGCACATCTGCTTGAGGCGAACCGACAATAATATCGTCAAAACCGTCGCCGTTCACATCCCCCGCAGGTGCAACAGTCCAACCAGTCCAATCAGCGGCCTCTAAGCCATCGATAGATTGTGCATTGTTGTTCAGGGAGTCATTAATGTCGTTTACGTTAATGGTAACAGTCGAATCATACGTATTGCCTGCCCCATCTTTCACACGCACTGTTAATACGTACTGATTATTGCCCAGCTCAAAATCCAACTGTGTTTGGTCAGCAACTTTAATGTCACCTTTGATTGCATCAATAGAGAATACACCCGCGTCATTACCAGACACGATTTCATAGCTATAGTGCTCTAGCGGTATATCCCAACGGCCTGCTTCAAAAATTTGATAATGCAGTTCAAACTCGCCAAAGCGGTTTGGTACTACACTTTCATTATCGGCATGCAAATACCCTTGCAGCATCATTGGCGCAACGAAATTGAAGCGTACCGCCGCATCAACGATGTCTTTGTCTATCCCGACCGCTTGAACGAATACAACTGGGTTGTTATAAGATTTCGAAAACGTGATAGAAAATGGCGCATCACTGCCTGAGTCAGAGACCTTGATGACGCCCGTTTCACCTACAATCGCCAAGCTTTCTGTAAATAGTAAGCCTGAACCTTGCAGTGCAAACACATTAACGTTTTCAGCCGCATGGGCGTCATCATCAATATTATCAATGTGCACTTTTACACGGTTTGCAGAGACCTCATCAATCGCCACACCACTTTGAGATGTGCCATTGTATGATGCTAAGGAGGTTAAAATCGTTGGGGTTTCTGTAATTGGCGCACTAAACGCATGGCCATGAACCTGATGCGTCACCGCAGTGCCTGTGCTTGAAACTTCAAATGGCTTGTTATTCCAAAGCGCTGAGATCGGCTCAGCAAATGCTATCCAGCCAAGCGTTTCGCCCTCACCGGTATTGATAAAGCTTTGAATAACACTGGTGCCTTTTTTATCGAGCTCAGACTCCAATACGGCCTCAAAGCCCTGCGCACTCACGTTATCTAAGCGGTGACGCATCAACAGTCTACTATTGTTTTTGCTCGTTATGCCAGAATAAGAGTAAGTACTGACTTCATATTCTACTGCATAGTCACTATTGGATTGGATCTGACCAAAAACAATCGGCGCTTGCGTAAAACTTGAGGCAAATGAGATTGGCTCGAATGCTTCACCATTGGTTACCCAGTTTTTTATGTCCGTTTTACCGACTTCTAAACGTACCGTTTTATCGGATTCACCATTAACAAAACTCACCTGACCAATGGTGGTGTTTGTTTTGGTATTTTCATCAACATGGATTGTTAATGGTGCCATAGCAGCTTCAGTACTATTGGGAACGGTTGCCCCCAAAGTCAATAAGGCCAGACACAGTTTAGTCCGCATCATAATATTAATACCCCCTATTAATTGACAGATACAGTTCAACTTAGGGTTTATGACATGCAAATGTGCAAAAAAATGGAAGGAATTAAAGCATGCTTGAAACATCATTATTTAAAATATAAAAATAATAAGATGGATAGAAGCACAACGATTGTGTTGTCCTAATGATGATTTGATATGCCTGAGTAGGTAAGCGTTTGCTTAAAATGACATGGTAAGCGAACAAGCAAAGATTTACGCTTTTAGTCTATTGAATCGAGGTAACTTTGAAATTGGGTTTGCGTGCTAATCTGCTGCAGCTAGAAAAATTTATAAGATGAAGGCTAGTAGCCGCTTGGCTATGCAAGCGGCTACTAAAATTAGTGAGTTGGCCTATAAGCCGGGTTCTGTTCCTCTTGCGAGGTGATAATCATTCGTCTAGGCCTAAAATCGCTCTTAGGCTCAAGCAACCTACCCGGTTCCGATGTGGGCCACACCGTAAGGAACCCTATTTGGTCTTGCTCCGGGTGGAGTTTACCTTGCAACCAACTGTTACCAGTGGCCCGGTGCGCTCTTACCGCACCCTTTCACCCTTACCAACCGAGGTTGGCGGTCTTCTCTCTGCTGCACTTGTCGTGGGCTTACACCCCCCAGCCGTTAGCTGGCACCCTGCCCTGTGGAGCCCGGACTTTCCTCCCCTTGATCATTTTCGTCACAAGCAGCGATTATCCGGCCAACTCGCGGCGCATTATACCTGTTTCTAGCCTAAAGCACAGCGGATTTTTTGCTATTCTTCTCTTTGTGCAATAATTGCCTTGTACAATGCATTCTTTTTCAGACCAAAATACTCAGCAGCCACACCACATGCCTTTTTAAGTGGCATTTCAGCTTCCAAAAGCGAAATTAACTTTTGTGCCTCTGGCGTAATTGCTGCTGTTTCCTTGCCCTTCCCAGGTAACATGAGTACCAACTCGCCACGCTGACGCTCAGGCTCGTCGGTTAAAAATATAATCAACTCGCTAACAGGACCACTAAAAAACGTTTCATAAGTTTTTGTCAGTTCTTTGGCAAATACCACATGCTGCTGCTCACCTAGTGCGTCTGACAAGTCATTCAAGCTTGCCATAATCCTGTGTGTGCTCTCATAAATGATGCTGGTGATCCCAGACTCATGAGCAGATATAAAAAACTGTTGCCGTGCCTGACTTTTTGCTGGTGTAAAGCCTAAGAATTGAAATTTGTCTGTCGGTAGTCCTGAGCAGCTAACCGCCGCAATGGCCGCACACGCGCCAGGGATCGGTGTTACTTGTGCGCCTGTCTCTCGGCAAATGTTCACAACGGCATAGCCAGGATCGCTAATCAGCGGCGTACCAGCATCAGAAACCAAGGCAATGTTTTTTCCTTCATTTAGCCAATCTAAGATTTGTTGTGCTTTTTGTTTTTCGTTGTGATCATGCAGAGCAAAGGTTTTTGCTTTAATATTAAAGTGACTAAGTAATTTACCTGTGTGGCGGGTATCTTCCGCGGCAATTAAGTCGACCTCAGCCAAAGTCTTCAGCGCTCGTTCACTGATGTCTTCTAAATTACCGATGGGCGTGGCCACGATATAAAGGGTGCCAATTTTATTAGTGGTTTCGGCTTTTGTCATTGAGGTCTCCAAGATCAGTCAGTAAGATATTCACATACAAAGTGATGAGTGAAGGTATACGCGTGCAACTGAAAAAAATAAGTCTAATTATGGCCATATTGTCAGGGTTATCTGCCTGTGGCACAACCCCTAATAGCACTCAACCACCCACAAACGCTCAATCACAGCTCAGTACACCGCAAATTGTGCAAGATTTAGATGCTGCAGCACTCTATAAAAAAGGCCTAGAAAAAGATGGCGCGGCTCGCATTCAGCTCCTTTATAATGCGCGAGAAGCAGCTATTACAGAGAAAAACTGGCAAATATTAGAACAGGCCTGTATTGAATTAGAATCGAAAGCCAGTGTCGATCATGTACAAAACAAACTGTATGTCGCTTTAGCCCGCAAAGAACTCAAAAAATACGAAAGTGCTCACGAAATACTGCAAAGCGTTGCTCAGAAGTTAAAACTTCCAGAGCACAAAGCTTGGCACCAATATCTAACCGGTAGCATTTTTGCCTCACAAAATTTACCTAAAAAAGCACTCGTCCACTATTTCAAAAGTGCAGATATAGCTCAGCAAAATAAACTTGCGATAGCGGGGCTGGACAGCGAGGTTTGGGCGGCATTACAACAGCTTTCATCTTATGCATTAGAACGCTTTGATCGTGGCTCTGTGATTCAACAAGGGTGGGTTAAACTCGCTAAGTATCATCAGGTTTACCTAGGCTCAACAGTGCAATTACATCAAGCGATGAATAACTGGCAACGTCGTTATAAAAACCACCCTGGTAGCTTTATTATTCCAACAAAAGTTAAATCAGATATCAACCTAGCCCCCTATCAGGCTACAAAGCTGGCCATTTTGCTACCACAATCCGGCAGCAGCGAACGCCTTGGCGCAGCACTTAAAAACGGCTTTCTGGCTGCAATGGACAGAAGCAAAATATCTGAGATCTACTTTATTGACGAGATGGACAGCCCCGAGTTAATTGAAAGAAGCCTGCAAAAAATCCAAGCGGACTTTATTATCGGGCCTCTTCTCAAGTCTAATGTTGTCAAGGTAAAAAGTAGCAGTTACGTTGCGAGCTCTCCTGCAATCTTCTTAAATGAAGTCGATGAATCAGAAGCAGAGCGTGTACATTCTGAGCATTTTTACTTTGCGCTTAACCCTGAGCATGAAGTCGAACAAGCCATGGTTCACTTTTTAGCAAAAGGCTATCAGAAGCCGATGATTCTTGCGCCTGATACGCCTTCCGGGCAACGCTTAATTGCTCACTTTAACCAACAATGGCAAGGCTTTAGTGACACCCACCCCGAAGTCGGCTTTTACTCAAACAGCGAAGACATGGTTAAAGTCATTACAGAACTATTAGAAGTCGACAGCTCAAAAACCCGGATTAAAGAAGTAAAAAATCTATTTCGCAGTGAAGTTGAAAGTGAAACGCGCTCTAGACGTGATTTAGACGCCATATACATTCTTGGCGATGCGATAGAAACAAGACTGCTAAAGCCATATTTAGATGTTAATGTCAGCACTTTTGCAGAGCGTATTCCTCTCTATGCAAGTTCCCGTAGCTATAGCAAGCAAATAGACAAAACAGACAAGGGAGACTTAGAAGGCTTGTACTTCACCGAGTTGCCTTGGATGCTCCCAGATGCCGTCAACGAACGTAATTTACGTGATACGTACTCTCGCCTTTGGCCAGAACAAGCTGACATAGAGCAGCGCTTATTTGCCATGGCGTACGATGCCGTAAACTTGATACCAGAACTTAAGCAGCTTAATAAAATACCAGGAAAAGAGTTCGAAGGCCTCACAGGTGCACTCAGCATTAAAGAAGCAAACCAGATACACAGAAAACTAATTTGGGCGCAATATCACAAAAATCGAATTCGCTTAGTTAGCTTGGATGAACGCCCACCTACTCCGCTGTTTATGCAACAAGCGGAGCAATAAAGGACAGTGTTGCTGAGCAAAGAAGACGAAAAAAGGAACTTTTATGCTAAAAGGACTATTTGGCAATACCCGTGAAAAAGGTCAACACTACGAAGTAATTGCGGAACAATATTTGATAAAGCAAGGTCTTAAACCTGTCACTCGCAATTACTTGTGTCGTTTTGGGGAAATAGACCTCATTATGAAAGAAGCGAATACTTGGGTTTTTGTTGAAGTGAAATTTAGAAAAAGTAAAGCCTACGGTGGTGCAGTCAATGCATTATCAGCCAAAAAGCAACAGTGCTTGAGACGCAGTATTTATCAATATACTCAAGATTATGCCTTGCATAATCGCGCTCTACGCGTAGACTTTGTTGCAATACAGGGGGATAGTCCTCACGCTATACAATGGATAAAGAACGTTTTTTAATATGCAAGAATCTATCAAAGCCATCTTTACCGAGAGTATACAGGCACAGATCGCTGCCGGAGAAGCAGTTGCAGAGCAATTAGAAACCGCCGCTTATGTCATATCGCAAACATTAATTAATGGTAATAAATTAATATGTTGCGGAGTGCCAAGTAGCCATATGCTTGCTGAACATTTTGCCAGTTTACTTATCAATTTCTATGAAACTGAACGTCCATGCTTACCCGCACTGACGCTTAGTCAGTCGAATATTAACTTGAGTGGTCAAACACCTAACGCACACCATGAGCTCTTCGCTAGACAAATTAGGGCCATTGCGCAAGAGGGAGATCTCCTATTTGCAATTGCGGTTAACGGGAATGAAAAAGAAGTCATCAGTGCAGTTGAATCAGCACTGACTAAAGACTTAAAAATCATTGCTTTAACAGGTAATGATGGGGGGGAGTTAACGGGTTTGTTAGGCCCTAATGATGTTGAAATTCGCATGCCTAGTAAACGAGCGAGTCGCATTCTAGAGTCTCATTTATTTACCGTGCATTGCCTTAGCCAACTTATTGATAATATTCTTTTTCCTCAGGATGATTAGTATGTATTTAAGACCCATCTTGTTGCTTTGTGCTGTTTTATTTATCCAAGGCTGTGCCGTTGCTGTGGTTGCTGGTACTGCCAGTGCAGTATCCGCTGCAAACGATAGGCGAACAATCGGTTCGCAAATTGATGACAACAGCATTGAAATAAAAGCCACATTAGCGCTAAAACAGATCCCACGCTTAGCCAAGCATGCCAATATTAATGTCGTCAGTGTCAATGGCACCGTGTTATTGACAGGCCAGGTTGCCAATGAGGAAATGCGCACTGAAGCAAACAGTGCGGTTACCAATGTAATGGGTGTAAAGCGCTTGCTCAATCAAGTTAGAATTGGCAGCAATATTGGCCTATCAACGCAAACTCATGATACTTGGCTAACCTCTAAAGTGAAAACACAATTACTCGCCAGTGACAATGTGAATGGCAGTAATATAAAAGTTATTACCGAAAATGCTGAAGTTTTCTTAATGGGGATGGTTGCTAAAGATGAAGCCGAACAAGCCGTCGACATTGCTCGTAATATCCATGGCGTTGAAAGGGTTATCAAGGCCTTTGAATACCTTTAATACGACCTTAAGACTGAAAAGAAAAAACCTGCACTAGCAGGTTTTTTTATTATTTTATTACGCGTAAGTGAGCGCCCTTTTTAGGCTTCTCTTCGCTAGAGCTTGGCTCTTTTGGCTCAGAAGAGTCTGACTCTTCAACGCTTGGCTCTTGCTCAACTTCATCAACGTCTTGCGAATACTCTTCTTCCAAATTTGACTCAGAGAAGATCGTACCTTCGCCATTTTCTCTTGCATAGATTGCCAGCACGGCACCAACAGGCACATATACCTGCATTGGCTGCCCTGAAAAGCGAGCACTAAAACTCAGCGCTTCTTTATCCATCAGAAAGTTATTAGCGGCACTTGGACTCACATTCAGCACAATTTGTCCATCTTGAACAAATTGCACTGGGACTTGAACCTGTGGATAATTTGCATTGACTACAACGTGTGGTGTGCATTGATTATCCACAATCCAATCGTAAAACGCCCTAAGTAAATAAGGTCGATTAGACGTCATTAGCTGCGGATCTCGCGCTCAATATCGGTTAACGATGCTTGGAAAGACTCACGTTCAAATAGACGAAGCATATAATCTTTCAATTCGCTTGCACCGCTGCCAGTTAGCTCAATACCTAGCTCAGGCAAACGCCATAATAGTGGCGCCATAAAACAATCAACTAAGCTAAACTCTTCACTCATAAAGTAAGGTGCTTCGCCAAAGATAGGGGCTACAGCAAGTAGTGCTTCTGTTAACTCTTTACGAGCGCCTTCAGCATCATTTCCAGTCGTAATTCTCTCAGCAAGGCTATACCAATCGCTTTCAATGCGGTGCATCATCAGACGACTGCGGCCACGCATTACTGGGTATACTGGCATTAACGGTGGATGCGGGAAACGCTCATCCAAATATTCCATAATGATATTTGCCTGGTACAAACCTAGTTCGCGGTCGATCAAGGTTGGTACAGTACCATATGGGTTAATTTCGTGTAGCGCTTCTGGCAAGTTATCCTTTTCAGCCAGATGAATATCAACACTTACACCTTTTTCTGCTAAAACGATACGAACCTGATGGCTATACATACAGTTTGCACCAGAAAAAAGAGTCATAACTGGGCGCTTGTTGGCAGCTACGGCCATGCCTACCTCCATAAAATAATCACAAAGTAATCAAATCACTTTAAACAGCAATAGGGGCATAAGCCCCTATTACCTAAAATCACCATTGAGTGTTCAAATTAATGAACGTCTCTCCAGTACTCTTTCTTCAAGAAGAAAGCTAAGATGAAGAAGATTACCAAGAATCCGAGCACTTTGATACCTATTGCCTCAGATTCTAGTCGCGAAGGTTCACCCACATACGCTAAAAAGTTTGTAAGGTCTCTTGCTGCTTGGTCATATTCATCGTCACTCATCTCACCGGAGCCGTCAGTTTCAACACCCACAACTTTGGTTACAGTTTCATCACCCTCAACCACCTCTTCAGTGATTGGCATTGGTAAACCTTGCAGCTCCTGTAGAACGTGAGGCATCCCCACCAGTGGGAACACAACATTATTCACACCAAAAGGACGAGACTCATCTCTGTAAAATGACTTTAAGTAGGTGTAGATATAATCTGGCGATTTAACACGAGATATTAACGTTAAGTCTGGTGGCGCAGCACCAAACCATTTCGCAGCATCCTCTTTAGACATAGCATTAAGAATATGCGAACCCACTTTAGAGTCATTAAAAATTAATGTCTCTTTACCTATTTCTACTGGAATACCAATATCACGAAACGTACGCTCATAACGCTGGTACTGCATCTGGTGACAACCCAAACAGTAGTTCATAAACAGTTTGGCGCCACGCTGTAATGAAGCTTTATCCCTTAGGTCAATGTTAGCGTCCATCAAAGGCATTGTTGGACCTGCCGCCATTGTAAAGGTTGGCAACAATGCGAATAAACCGATCAATAGCTTTTTCATCATTTCGTCAACCTCGTTGGTAGTGGCTTTGTTACTTCGTTCTTGGAATATACGTACAGTAATACAAAGAACATGAAATACGTCACAGTACAAATCTGAGACAAAATGGTTGATTGCACAGTTTGCGGTGTCGCGCCTGCCCAACCTAAAATTAGGAAGGTCACAACAAACTGAGCAATATTCAACTTATGCCAAATACTGCGATAACGGATAGAACGAACTTTACCTCTATCCAGCCATGGTAACAGTGCCAGCATGACAATTGAGGCACCCATAGCCACTACCCCGAACAGTTTATCAGGAATAGCACGTAAAATCGCATAGAAAGGCGTAAAATACCAAACAGGGAAGATATGTTCTGGCGTTTTAAGCGGGTTTGCAGCTTCAAAGTTCGGTGCTTCGAGGAAGAAACCATTCATTTCAGGCATAAAGAATACGACCCAACAGAACAATATTAAGAACCCAGCGACCCCTAAAATGTCCTTAACCGTGTAATAAGGGTGGAATGGGATTGCATCAACCACATCTTTTTTGTTGGTATAATATTCATGGAACTTAAATTTAGGTTTGTCTTCTTCTGCAACAGAGCCTTTTTTGCGCTTGATCTCGATACCATCAGGGTTGTTCGAGCCGACTTCATGTAGCGCCACAATATGGAGGAAAACAAGAATCACCAGCACCAGTGGCAATGCTATAACATGCAAAGCAAAGAAGCGGTTCAGGGTGGCGCCTGAGATAACATAATCACCACGGATCCAGAGTGTTAAGTCCTCACCAATGACTGGAATAGCACCGAACAATGAAATGATAACCTGCGCACCCCAGAACGACATCTGTCCCCAAGGTAATAGGTACCCCATAAATGCTTCGGCCATCAGCGCGAGAAAGATCAACATACCAAATAACCACAAAAGCTCTCTGGGCTTTTGATAAGAGCCGTAGATCATACCTCGGAACATATGCAGGTAAACAACAACGAAAAATGCTGAAGCCCCGGTGGAGTGGAGATAACGTAATAGCCAGCCGTATTCAACGTCACGCATGATATATTCAACTGACGCAAATGCCCCTTCAGCAGAAGGCACAAAGTTCATCGTCAACCAAATGCCCGTCACAATTTGATTGACCAGTACTAAGATGGCTAATGAACCGAAAAGGTACCAGAAATTAAAGTTTTTAGGTGCTGGGTACTGTGCAATATGCATGTTCCAGACTCGAGTCATCGGAATTCTGTCGTCAATCCAATTGACCACTGAACTCACTACACCACCCGATTTGGTTGTGGTGTTATCACCCGTAGCGGTTTGTTCTTCGTATTTACTAGTCATTACGCCACCCCTTGTTCTTCACCCACTAAGATAGTGGTGTCATCTAGAAAGGTGTATGGCGGGATTTCCAGATTTAACGGTGCTGGGACGTTTTGAAAAACGCGTCCAGCCATATCAAACTTGGAGCCGTGACACGGACAGAAGAAACCATCCGCCGTACCCTCAACTTTTTCACCAAACCCACCGTTCATAAACGTTGGAGAGCAACCCAAGTGGGTACAGATCCCAACCGCGACAAATATCTCCTCACGCTTAGAGCGATAGTTATTCTTCGCCGATTCAAGTTGTTGCGCTTCATCGGAATTAGGGTCACGAAGTTGGTCTTCGTGTTGTTTCATTTGTTCTAGCATTTTTGGGGTGCGATAAATAACCCATACAGGCTTACCTCGCCACTCAACACGAATTAATTGTCCAGGCTCAAGTTTGCTTATGTCCACTTCTACAGGAGCCCCTGCAGATTTAGCACGCTCACTTGGATTCCAAGACGCAATAAAAGGAACAGCAGCTCCAGCCGCACCAACGCCACCTACAACAGAGGTAGCGATAGTTAAAAAGCGACGTCGGCTGTTGTCTACAGGCGCATTGCTCATCCACTTATCTCCACTATGATCCTCAACACTTGCTATATTGAGAACATCAGTTACAGCAGGTTAATTTTAAGATATTTCAAAATAGACGCGATCATAAGTAAAACCCCTATCTATAACAGGGTTATTACTATTCCACTTTAGATGCTATCAAAGCGATAATTACTTCAAATAACAGCCAAAATTAGAAACGACAGGTTATGATATGACGTCTTATGCAACGATTCTCTGACCAAGATCAACCTCTGTCTAAATCACCAGAAAATTAATCAGTTCAAATCGCGAATAATTTACTTGCCATGCAAGTGTAGCAAAGAATTTGATGGGTAAACGTTCAACAACACTAATTTTTAGAGTTTTTTGAAAGTTTATTAAACTCAGTGGAGAAAAATTGAGATAACAAAGGTTGCAGCACAGGGCAAATTACAAAGGTTACACAAAACAAAAAACCCAGCACAAGGCTGGGTTTTTGCAAATTCTGAAACGTAATAAATTAACGTTTTGAGAACTGTGTCTTCTTACGTGCTTTCTTAAGACCAACTTTCTTACGTTCAACGCGACGAGCGTCACGAGTAACAAAGCCAGCTTTACGTAGAGCTGGACGTAGTGACTCGTCAAACTCCATTAGTGCACGTGTGATACCGTGGCGGATTGCGCCAGCTTGACCAGTCATACCACCACCTTCAACAGTGATGTATAGGTCAAACTTCTCAGTTAGCTCAACTAGCTCTAGTGGCTGACGAACAACCATGCGAGAAGTTTCACGACCGAAGTATTCTTCGATAGAACGTTGATTAATTACGATGTTGCCAGTGCCTGGGCGTAAGAATACGCGAGCACTTGAACTTTTACGACGACCTGTACCGTAGTATTGATTTGCCATGATAGTGCTCCTTAAATGTCTAGAACCTGAGGCTGTTGTGCCGCATGGTTGTGCTCGTTACCAGCGTAAACTTTAAGTTTACGGAACATTTCACGACCTAGAGGACCGCGAGGTAACATGCCTTTAACTGCTTTTTCGATGATCATTTCAGGCTTTTTAGCTTGAAGCTTCTCGAAGTTAACAGACTTAAGACCACCTGGGTAACCAGAGTGAGCGTAGTACATTTTTTGCTGAGCTTTGTTACCAGTTACAGTAACTTTTTCAGCGTTGATAACGATGATATAATCACCAGTGTCAACATGTGGAGTGTACTCAGCCTTGTGCTTACCGCGAAGGCGAGCAGCGATTTCAGTAGCAATACGACCTAAAGTTTTACCTTCAGCGTCAACTACGTACCAGTCACGTTTTACAGTTTCTGGTTTAGCAACAAACGTTTTCATTTATAAAATCCAAAGTTTTCAGTTAAAACCACAGGTAGTCAGAGGACTACCGCTCTACTAATGGTGCTTCAACCCCTTCGAGTTTAAGACTTTTTTGCCCCTCAAGTCAGTGGCTAAGCCGACGAGGGCTATAGAACGCAACGTGGCAGGCCGCGGATTATAGCAAGGGTAGTTCGGAAAAACCAGCGTATGGCTGACTTTTCCGCCAGAAATCTTATTTTATTAAGCTAGGTGCTCTCGGGATAGATATTCGAGTGACTGCATCTCTTGTAAGCGACTGATACAACGTTTGAATTCAAAGTTTAATGTGCCTTGTGTATAAATGTCATTGATTGGTGCTTCACAAGAAATGATCAAAGTAACATTTCGCTCGTAAAACTCATCTACTAATGCAATAAATCGACGCGCGGCATCATCATTTGACTGCCCCATTTGCTTGACGTTTGATAAAATGACCGTGTTATAAAGGCGGCTGATTTCCATATAGTCAACTTGCGAACGGGCGGTTTCACATAACTGTGTAAAGTCAAACATGGCAATGCAATCAGACACTTTACGTGTTTTGATCATTCTTCCTTCAATTTCTATTTCTGCATCCAAGACACCTGCCTCTGGTGATAATTTGTCAAAGTACTCAAATAAGTTGAGATCTGCTTGTGCATCAAGCGGGCTATGAAATATTTCGGCAGACTCTAAAGTCCGCAGCCGGTAATCAATGCCAGAGTCTACATTTACCACCTCGGTATTCGCTTTGACTAAGGCTATCGCAGGTAGGAATCGCGCCCTTTGTAAGCCATTGCGATACAGTTCATCAGGAATGATATTTGACGTCGCGACCAATACAATACCGCGCTCAAACAGAGCTTCCATCAGTCCGCCCAGCAACATGGCATCGGTTATATCTTGAACAAAGAATTCATCGAAACAAATGATGTCTGTTTCGGCTTTAAAAATATCTGCGACCACATTGAGAGGATTTTTAACTTCGTTGAGTTTTTTCAGCTCATCATGCACACGGTGCATAAAACGGTGAAAGTGCACACGCATTTTTCTTTCACCCGGAAGTGCTTCATAAAAAGTATCAACTAAATATGTTTTCCCTCTGCCAACGCCACCCCAAAAATATAACCCTTTCACTGGCTCCACTTGCTTATTCCCAAATAGCTTTGCAAAAAAGCCTTTTGGTTCAGCTGGTTGAGCAATTAAATCGTCATATAAGCGCTGTAAATGCTTTACTGCATTTTCTTGCGCACTGTCGTACTGAAAGTCATCTCTTTTAAGATCTTGTTGATACTTTTCCCAAGGCGTCATCATATTTTTTATTGAACTGAGCAGTTTTCTTTGCCGAGTATATTAACACGCATCCAAACTCAGCGTATATTTAAGCTATCGATAGATGGTATTTTTAGCATATTAAAACAGGTGGCTTTCACCTTATACAGGAGTAAGTATGACAACAATCGCATGGTTGGGCTTATTGATCATCGTGGCGATCAGTGCATTTTTCTTAGGTTCACTATTCACTAAAAAACAGTTTAAGCACGAAGAAATCGAGCAACAAGCAAAGCAAGCTGAGCAAAATTTAGAGCAATATCGTCAAGATGTTGCGGATCATTTAGCGAGCACCAAAAAGCTAGTTGGTAAAATGCAGGACAACTACAGTCAGTTGCTGCAACACGTTGAAGACACTAACCAGCTATTGATTGAAGAAAAGAGTAAAAAGCCAAGCGAGCCATTTTTCTCTAAAGAAACGACTGAACAGTTACAAGCTTCTCTGCGAGCACGCCCTGAAAAACGCCGCAGTGATGAATCCACTTACACGAATCCACCAGTGGATTATGCGGAAGGTGAAAGTGGGTTATTTTCCGACAACCGCTCAAAAAGCGAGCAATTAAAAACACCTTAATGAACTTTTTTTTAGCCTCATAGTCTGTAGAAATAATTACTGAATCATTGAGCAGAGGTTTCTCTGCTCAGGGACTAAATCACCTTAGTGTATTGTACGTATAAATAGTAACTATTTATTTTTTATCTACTTTATCGCTAAGGGTGAATCAACGCTGTAATTTAGGAGAGTTTCCAGACTATGAGATTAAAATTAACTTTATTATCCGCAGCGCTTTTATCTTCCAGTATGCTTTTGCTACCAAACACTTCTGAAGCAAAGCTACCTGTTGCGGTTGACGGACAGCAACTTCCGACCCTAGCGCCAATGTTAGAGCGCGTAACCCCCGGAGTCGTGAGCATTCAAGTTTCTGGCGCAAAAGAAGTGCGCCGCCGTGTAGATCCGTTTGACTTTTTCTTTGGCAACCCAGCCCCAAGAACACAGAAGAGACCATTTAGCGGCCTAGGCTCAGGGGTCATCATTGATGCTGATGAAGGGTACGTCGTGACAAACAACCATGTTATCGATGAAGCAGATAACATCATTGTGACACTTAAAGACGGCAGAGAGTTTAAAGCAAAACTAATTGGCGCAGATAAAGAATCCGATGTCGCATTATTACAAATTGACAATGATGACCTGACAGAAGTAAAGCTAGCTGATTCCGACAAGTTACGTGTAGGTGACTTTTCTGTTGCTATTGGCAACCCATTTGGTTTAAGCCACACGGTAACTTCAGGCATTGTCAGCGCGTTAGGGCGCAGTGGCCTGAACATCGAGGGCTACGAGGACTTCATCCAAACTGATGCGGCAATTAACCAAGGCAACTCTGGCGGCGCATTAGTAAATTTGAATGGTGAATTAATTGGCATTAATACTGCCATTTTAGGTGCATCGGGAGGCAATGTTGGTATTGGCTTTGCAATTCCATCAAACATGATGAAAAACCTAGTCGACCAAATTATTGAGTACGGACAAGTACGTCGCGGCTCTTTAGGGATTGTGGGGCGCACGCTAAACGCGGGCCTTGCTGAAGCCCAAGGGTTTGATGTAAAACAGGGTGTATTCGTTCAAGAAGTAACTCCGGACTCTGCCGCTGCAGAAGCAGGCATAAAAGCAAATGACGTAATTACCCGTATTGATGGTGACAAAATCGAAAGTTTTGAAGAATTGCGCGGTAAGATTGCTACGTTGGGTGAAGGACGAGAAATTGAAGTCAGTATTCACCGCGATGGCAGAAATCGTAATCTAGACGTTAAACTTCAAGGTCAAAATGAGCGTCAAGCACAGGCGGATCGTATACACCCAAGTCTGCGTGGCGCTGTGCTAGAAAGCAGCGAGCGTAATGGCAACCAAGGCATTGTTGTGGTCAGTATTGAAGAGCGTTCACCAGCGGCACGCGTTGGACTGCAAGAGGGTGATGTCATAATGCAGGTTAATCGACAAAGAGTCACAACTGTCCGAGAGATGAAACGCCTAGTAGACGATATTCAGGGTAATATTGTTTTAGGTATTAAGCGCGGTAGAGACTCAGTGTTCTATCTGATTCAATAGTCATTTCAAAAAAAATTATCAAGTTTTACGCAGCGGCACTTGTCGCTGCGTCGTTTTGTGTCATCATGTCTTTCATAGCAAATAAACGTGAATAATAATAACCTGTGCTTCAAATTATTAGAACTGTGTTGCCCCCCGTCGCGATTGGGTTTGCCATTGCCCTTTTGATTCTATGGTTAACGCCTGAATTTAGAACAAAGGCAGGCAACCTCAATGTCCCATACACCGTACAGCAAATGAGCTTTGCCAATGGTGTCAGTAAAGCCGCACCAGCCGTCGTCACGATTTTCTCCGAAAGCTTTAGCCAAGTGCCTAGATTTAAGCGTCAAAACCGCATTCAAGAGCTCGGCTCAGGCGTCATAATGACTTCTGATGGCTATATTCTTACCAATTACCATGTCATTAATAATGCAGACCAAATTATGGTTTTACTCCCTGATGGCAGGCAATACTATGGCGTACTCATTGGCTTTGATACCATCACCGACTTAGCCGTTTTAAAAGTTAACGAAGAACACCTTCCTGTTATACCAGTTAATGACAACATCTCGCCCAGAGTGGGTGATGTTGTGCTGGCCATAGGTAACCCGCTTAACTTAGGACAAACGATTACGCAAGGCATCATCAGTGCCACAGGCAAGCAATCTCTCACTGACAGCCAGTACAATAGCCTGCTACAGACCGATGCCGCGGTAAATGTCGGCAACTCAGGGGGCGCTCTGGTTAATTCAAATGGTGTTTTGGTAGGCATTACCTCAGCGCAATTTACGACCCGGTATAACATTGATATTGAAGGTATTTCGTTTGCTGTACCCTACAGTTTAGCCAAAGATGTTATGACTAAGATCATTGAAGACGGGCGAGTTATTCGCGGGTATTTAGGCTTTGTTGGCTCCGCAGTCGATAACGAAGGTCAGCTAATAACCGATGTATATACACCTATTATGGGGCTCAGAATAAGCGAACTTGACCCATTAGGGCCGGCTTGGCAAGCTGGTATGAAAGACGGTGATATAGTCACTAAAGTTGCGGGAAAAAGCATCACTAACCCCCAACAAACTCTACGCATTATAGGAAATACGGAGCCTGGGACATCGCTAGAATTCGAGGTATACCGCAATGGTGAAACATTAATTTTTATGGTGGAAGTTGCCGAACTGGAAACTCCCCTTTATTAAAAAAAGCGAGCTTGGCTCGCTTTTTTTAATTGTGTTTGCGCTTGATATTGGCACCTAAACGACTGAGCTTATCTTCAATTTTCTGATAACCTCTATCTACGTGATAAATGCGGTCTACTACAGTCTCTCCTTGCGCTACAATTCCTGTCAGAATAAGACTTGCCGAAGCACGTAGATCAGTTGCCATTACCTGTGCACCAGACAGATGCTTGGTTTCATCACAAATTGCCGTATTTCCTTCCAAGCGAATATTTGCGCCCATACGCTGTAACTCTGGCACATGCATAAAACGGTTTTCAAATATCGTCTCTGTAATGGTTGCACTGCCATTCGCCACAACATTAAGTGCGGTAAATTGTGCTTGCATATCTGTTGGAAAACCTGGGTGCGGCATAGTTTTGATATTCACAGCTTTGAGCTCTCGGTCTTTCATACTGACAAAGATGCTATCATCGTTAACTTCAACGAGAACATTAGCCTGACGTAACTTTTCTAGCACCGGTTCCAAACTTGAATGATCCGTGTTACGACACAATACCTCACCTTGGCTCATGGCGGCAGCCACTAAGAATGTGCCTGTTTCAATGCGGTCAGGTAAGATTTTGTGCTCGCATCCACTCAGAGATTCAACCCCTTGGATTTCAATGCGACTTGAACCTGCACCGGAAATTTTTGCACCCATAGCGATCAAACACTGCGCCAGATTAATTATTTCAGGTTCACGAGCAGCATTCTCTAACACCGTAGTGCCATCCGCCAAAGTTGCTGCCATTAACAGGTTTTCGGTAGCGCCTACAGAGACTGTTTCCATTAGAATTTCGGCCCCTTGTAAGCGTTTTCCTGCTGGTGTTTGCGCGTTTATATAGCCGTTTTCTACGCTAATTTGCGCACCCATTTTTTCCAGCCCAGAGATGTGCAAATCAACAGGCCTGGCGCCTATCGCGCATCCTCCGGGTAATGATACTTGAGCTTTACCAAAGCGGGCAAGAAGCGGGCCAAGCGCAAGAACTGACGCACGCATTTGCTTGACTAACTCATAAGGCGCTAAAACCTTATCTACTGTTGCACCATTGACTTCTAATAGGTCACCACGCCAAGTAACATCTGCACCAAGCGTTCTCAACAAAGCTTCGGTTGTAACAATATCTCGAAGTTGTGGCACATTGCTAAAGATGCTTTTGCCATCAGCAAGCAATGCAGCAAATAAGATAGGAAGAGCCGCATTTTTGGCTCCAGAAATAGTGACTTCACCGTTTAAAGTGGTGCCACCTTGGATAACAAACTGATCCATTGTGGCTCCTACTTATTGTGGCAAAATGAATTTTTGTTCGCGTTGCCACTCGCTTGGAGTAAATGCCTTGATACTAACAGCATGAATAGTGCCGTCTTTGATGACTTCCATCAAAGGCCCATATACCATTTGTTCCCTTTTAACACGTCTTAATCCATCAAAACATTCTCCAACTGCAATCACTTCATAATGACTACCATTGGCTTTCACCTTCACCTCTTCTAAGGTCAAAGATTCTTGTAACACAGTTTCGACTTGATTAGTTTCCATTGGACTCACTCAAATAAGTTTGTGACCTGCCCCAATTCCATTAAATTTTGCAATTGTTCAGGTCTATTCTTCAACTCAAGGCGTACACCTTGTCGTTTTAATTTGCCTAAAGAGTGAATTAACCAAGCTAAACCCGCGGTGTCAACCCTTGAGACCTCACAAAGGTCAAAATAGAGCACTGACTGCGCATTTTCTAACAATTGATTAAGAAGTGATTCATTTACCAAGGTGTCACGGGTCAATTCTCCCGTAACCGAAATGGTGTCCTCACCGACCTTGTTAAATTGCAGATTAGGCATTGCCATCATCCCCTCTAAACTGCACAGGCAACTTACTTTTCTTATCAAGTAAAGTGATTACATGTTCGATGCCTTGCTGACGTAAAATGCCGTGAAGTTCACTTTGTTTTGCATCTAACAAACTGATCCCTTCGGCCATCATGTCAAACGCACGCCATTCACCGTTTTTGTTTTTACGAACTTTAAAGTCAATTTTGATATCTGGCTTACCGTCCTCAACAATTTTTGTTTTCACTGTCGCAACAGATTCCGCACCGATGGCACGAGGCGCTTCAAATTCAACTTTTTGGTTCGTATATTGTGTAAACACACCAGCATACGTAGCCACAAGGTATGATCTGAATACAGTAATAAACTCCTTGATATGCTGTACTGCTTGCTGCTTTTCCTTTTTATCTTTAATCGTACGTACTTTTTGAATATAGCTTCCTAACACACGGTAAGCTGCGTACTTGTAGTCAATGTAAGGCAATAATTCCTGCTCTACAATGAGCCTTAGATGCTCTTTGTCTTTGGTTATAATTGCCTGATCCCTTGCTACGCGTTTAAAGGTATTATCAGCGACTTGCTGTACCATTTTATATGGATCACTGAGATCAACTTGCTCAGCTTTTACAGTGTAAGACCAAAGTAATGTCGCGAAAAGCAACGCAAATATCTGGGTATAATGCTTAATCATGATGTATTACTCACTTCCCTGATTAAATAGAAATTGACCAATTAGCTCTTCAAGTACCAGTGCCGACTTCGTATCGGTGATCATGTCGCCATTTTTCAACGCTTTACTTTCAACGCCAAATAGGTCATCCAAATCCATTTCATCCTCGCTAACGACTTCATTTCCTAAACATGATTGCTTGGCAGATTCTGCAGCGATGACAGGAGAAATACCTAAGTACTGCTCACCCAAAATACCCGACGTCAATATCGAAACAGAAGTTGTATCCGAAAACTGACATTCATAAGTTTGATCTATGCTCATACTTACCACTGGCACAAACTCTTCTGGGTGGATTTGAATGCCGTCAACTCGGCCAATCACAACACCTCCCACTTTAATTGGGGCGCGCGTTTTCAATGAACCGATGTTGTCAAACTTCGCCTGAAGTGTATATGTTTCACCGTTGCCACTGATACCAGCATTGGCAACCTTCATTGCAAGCATAACGAACGCTGCAACACCTAGAGCTACAAATAAGCCCACTAAAATTTCTATTTTCCGTGTATTCATTACCCAAACCCTTAACTAGAAAACATCACTGCTGTTAATACAAAGTCGAACCCTAAAACAGCAAGCGAAGAGTGCACAACGGTCTCCGTTGTTGCTTTACTGATCCCCTCTGACGTTGGAACACAGTCATACCCTTTATACAACGCAATCCACGTTACGATTAACGCAAATACAAAACTCTTAATGAGGCCATTCATTATATCTTGCTGTAGAGAAACCTGAGACTGCATAATCGACCAAAAACTTCCCGAGTCGACACCCAACCAATCTACGCCAACCAGGTGCGCGCCTAAAATAGCGACAGCTGAGAAAATAAGCGCCAATAAAGGCATACTGATAAAACCAGCCCAAAACCTCGGTGCAACAACCCGCTTAAGCGGATCAACCGCCATCATTTCTAAACTCGACAGCTGCTCCGTCGCTTTCATTAAGCCTATTTCCGCGGTTAGTGCACTGCCGGCACGTCCTGCAAACAGTAAAGCGGTCACTACAGGACCAAGCTCTCGTAATAAACTCAATGCGACAAGCGGCCCCAAGCTATCTTCTGCGCCATAGCCAACAAGCACTGTGTAGCCTTGTAGCGCGAGTACCATGCCAATGAATAATCCTGACACCATGATTATTAATAAGGATTGGTGACCAACCATATACAGCTGTTTAATCAACAGCGGTGTGCCTTTTCGTAAATTAGGCACATTCAACAACGCACCAAGTAGCATTTGTGTTGCTCTGCCAATTGACGCAAAGCGGCTGAGCGTTTTATGGCCAATTCTTTGTAATATATCTATCACTGCGTATCTCCACTCAGTAGCTCTTCATCGTATAGCGCAGCATTAAAATGAAATGGTACCGGACCATCGGCAAGCCCTTGCAAAAACTGCTGAACAAGCGGGGAGCTATGAGCCAGCATTTCTTCTGGCGAACCACTACCAATAACTCCCTGCTCAGCAATAATAACAACATGATCTGCGATACTAAGCACTTCGGTAACATCGTGGGTTACTATTAGAGAAGATAACCCCAATACCTCATTTAATGATTTGATCATTCGCACCAATACGCCCATCGAGATAGGGTCTTGGCCAGCAAATGGCTCATCATACATAATCAATTCAGGGTCTAATGCTATTGAGCGAGCTAACGCAGCTCTTCTAGCCATACCACCAGAGAGCTCTGACGGCATAAGATCACGGGCCCCGCGCAGTCCAACAGCTTGAAGCTTCATTAACACGATTAATCTGATTAAATCTTCACTGAGCTGAGTATGCTCTCTTAAAGGGAATGCCACATTATCAAATACTGACAACTCCGTAAAAAGCGCACCACTTTGAAACAGCATGCTCATCTGTTTGCGTGCCTGATAAAGCTCTGTACGAGACATCGAAGGCACACTAGTACCTTGAAAAGTAATATCACCACTATCTGGACGAAGTTGTCCACCTATCAGACGCAACATGGTGGTTTTACCAATACCACTTGGCCCCATGATGGCTGTAATTTTACCCTTTGGTACTGAAAAGCTCATATTTTTGTATATGACTCTATCACCACGAGAAAAGGTTACATCCTTGACTTCAACGATTGACTGCGACAAGTCGCTCTCCATATATCGATTTCACCAATTGATGAATAATACTTTTTTTTACCTCAAGATGGAAAATGCAAATTGGTAAAATTTTGTAATTGAATTTGTTAAAGCACCTCACAAAACACACCACACACTCCATAACAAGCTAACCAAGCGCATCTAATACGAGATTATTTATACATTTGATATTGCATTTGATAATATTTGTCGCACTTTAATTAAGTTACTCGGCATAGACTTCATGGTTTTATCTTTTGTCATTCTTATCTTAGGTTTTATAGCGCTGGTGTGGAGCGCAGACAGATTTGTTTTTGGCGCAGCTGCTTTAGCAAAAAATCTAGGTGTTCCTACCTTGATTGTTGGTCTTACGATAGTTGCTATGGGCTCATCTGCCCCGGAGATGATGGTTGCCGCACAAGCTGCTTTATCAGATAAAACCGATACAGCCGTAGGTAATGCCGTTGGTTCGAACATTGCCAATATCTTTTTAGTATTAGGGATCACTGCACTTCTTCGCCCATTGGCTGTCGGTTCAGGGATTTTGAGAAGAGAAATGCCGTTGTTAGTCATTGTCTCTCTTGGAGCTTGGTACATAGTAAGTGACAATTACTTCAGCGCTTTTGAAGGCGCAATACTCTTAGCTGGATTCGCTTTATTTATATTAAGTTTGATATACATTACAAAGAAAAGTAGCCATGCTGCAGAAGAAGATCCGCTAGTTTCTGAAGCATGTGACGAAGTCCCCAATGACGTGCCAACAGGCAAAGCCGTTTTTTGGCTCATCGTTGGCATGATAATACTCCCTATTAGCGCTGACTTTTTGGTTGATGCAGCCGTTGATATTGCCAAGTTCTTTGGGATGAGTGACTTACTAATTGGTTTGACTATTATTGCAATTGGTACGAGTTTGCCTGAACTCGCTGCCTGCGTTGCCGGTGTCTTGAAAAATGAGGATGACTTAGCACTTGGAAACATTATTGGGTCAAACATTTTTAATATTTTGGCTGTGCTGTCAATCGCGGGACTACTCAACCCTGCACAGTTAGACCTCAATATTTCAAGCAGAGATATCTTTGTCATGTTGGGCGCGACAGCAGCGCTCATCTTAATGAGCCTTAACTTCAAAGGAAAACGACAAATTAACCGCTTTGAAGGGGGCTTACTATTGGCCGCTTTCATAGGCTATATGTACATGATCATTTAGGTGTTGGAAATGAAAAAACCGTCGTTTGTCGAAACTGCTAAACGCGTTTTAAAAATAGAACAACAAGCGCTACTTGAACTCGAGCAGTTTATTGATGAAAATTTTGTTTCTGCCTGTAATTTAATCCTTGATTGCAAAGGCAGAGTGATTGTGATTGGTATGGGTAAGTCAGGTCATGTGGGCAATAAAATTGCTGCCACGTTAGCAAGCACAGGCACGCCGTCATTCTTTGTACACCCCGGCGAGGCTAGCCACGGCGATTTAGGTATGATTACCTCCGATGATGTGGTTCTAATGCTGTCAAACTCGGGGGAAACAGGAGAAGTCGTTGGGATAATCCCTGTCATCAAACGAATTGGTGCCCAAGTTATCAGCATGACCGGAAATGAACAGTCCACGATGGCGCAACTTGCTGATATTCATTTGTGTATTAAAGTCTCCCAAGAGGCTTGCCCGCTTGGGTTGGCACCGACTGCCAGTACCACAGCGACACTTGCGATGGGAGATGCTTTAGCTGTTGCGCTGCTAGAAGCAAGAGGGTTCACAGCTGATGATTTTGCTCTTTCTCACCCAGGCGGCAGTTTAGGTAAAAGGCTGCTGCTAACACTTGCAGATATTATGCATAAAGACAAAGACATTCCGATTACCCCTATGGGGAGTTCTATTAAAGATGCACTTTTCGAGATGTCGGCAAAAGGCTTGGGCATGACTGCAATTGTTGATAGTCAAGGTAAGCTAAGCGGTTTGTTTACAGATGGGGATTTACGCCGTGTAATTGAACAAAAAATAGACTTGCACAATGACACCATTGATTCGGTTATGACTATCTGCTGTACTACAGCAATGCCAGACATGTTAGCTGCCGAAGCACTTAATATTATGGAAAAGAAACGAATTAATGGCCTGATAGTGATTAATGAAGACAACCACCCCATCGGTGCCCTCAATACTCAAGACTTATTACGTGCAGGGGTTTTGTAGCATGCATTTTAGTGATTTATACCAACCAATTACACAGCAAACGGCCGATAAATCGAAAGCGATTAGGCTTTTAATTTGTGACATAGATGGTGTCTTTTCTGATGGTCGTATCTACCTTGGTAATCAAGGAGAAGAGTTGAAAGCATTCAATACAAAAGACGGATTTGGCATTAAAGCACTTATTGAATCAGGCGTTGAAGTCGCCGTGATCACAGGACGTCATTCAGAAATAGTTAAGCAGCGTATGACTAGCTTAAATGTTAAGCACATTTACCAAGGTCAAGAGAATAAAGTGGCGGCATACGAAGAGCTGAAGTCCACTCTCGGCTTAGAAGACGAACAAATTGCATATATTGGTGATGATGGGCCAGATATCCCTGTTATGCAGCTAGTAGGCTTAGCCGTTGCCGTTGCCGATGCACATCCATTAGTTAAACGGCTAGCACATTACACAACAATGTTGCCCGGTGGATTTGGTGCTGTCAGAGAGCTGACCGACCTGCTCATGCTTAGCCAGGGTAATGAATTACTCTCAAAAGGTAGTAGCACATGACCAATTTGCGGGTCATATTACTCATAGTATTTAGTGTCATGATGCTATGGCTATGGTACCCATATATAACACAGCAGGATAAACTGGCGCTGCCCAAAGAGGAGGCCATTGCTAAGCCTGATTATGTTGCTGTTGACTTGAAACAAACGTCTTTCGCGGAAAACGGGCAGCTCAGTTACCAAATTACCGCTCAGAGAATGGAGTTGTATCAAGAGCTTGGTTTTAGTCATTTCGAAGCGCCGATTTTTATGCTCCACAATGGCGAACACAATTGGCAATTAGCAGCCAAAGAAGCAACGCTGTATGAGAACGATACATTAATTTTAGAAGGTGAAGTGACGGCAACTAATTTAATGCCCGCTGCAATGATCACACATATCAATGCTGACAACTTACGTTTAGAGATCACCAATCGAGTGATGCGCTCTGAACAACCAGTAGTCATCACTGGACCAAATGTAACTATCACGGGCAAAGGCCTGATAGCCGACCTTAATACTGAGGTCATTGAATTAATCAACCATACTGAAACGATTTATGATAAGCAATAAACTAAGTGCCACAATCTTATTTGCGTGCTCTATTGGACTATTAGCGCAAAGTGCATTTGCCAATACAGCGCCTGAACAGGTCATCATCAGTTCTGGAAAACAGCAGGCACAACTGCAAACTAATATTGGCGTATTTGAAGATAACGTAGAAATCATTCATGGCGCACGTAAAATCACGGCTGACAGACTGGAAGTACATCGCCGAGAAGAGCTTGGGGACAACAAACAACTGTTGGTTGCGACAGGTAACCCCGCAGTATTCCAAGAACAACAAGCCGATGGCAGTATTCTCAAAGCAAGCGCTAAAGAAGTGCGCTACGATGTTGCTAATAGATTACTAACTATTAAAGGCAGTGCTGAGATCAGCCAAGCTGGACAAAAAATATCTGCACAAGAAATACTCTATGATATGGACAAACAGCTGATCAGTGCTCAACGCTCAGACCAAGAAGGTAAACGCGTTAGGACTGTTTTGTTGCCAGTGGATGAAAAGAAAGAAACCAAAGAGGAACAGCCGTGAGCACACTCAAGGCCATTGCTTTGGCAAAAAGCTACAAAGGCAGACAAGTTGTAAAAAACGTTGAGTTAAGTGTAAAAGCTGGCAGCATCGTAGGCTTGCTAGGCCCTAACGGCGCAGGTAAGACTACCACCTTTTACATGATTGTTGGTTTAGTCCCCAGTGACAAAGGTAGTATTCAAATTGATGATCAAGACATCACTCTGCTGCCTATGCACAGTCGCGCACGGTTAGGCATTGGCTACCTGCCCCAAGAGTCTTCTATATTTAGAAAACTTACGGTATATCAAAATTTAATGGCAATTTTGGAAACACGCAAAGAGCTCAGCAAAGCACAGCGCGAAGAAACATTAAACGAGCTATTGGACGAATTTAATATTCAACATATTAGAACCAGTTTGGGCATGGCTTTATCTGGCGGCGAGCGCCGCAGGGTAGAAATTGCACGCGCATTAGCCGCTGATCCAAAATTTATTCTATTAGATGAGCCTTTTGCTGGCGTTGATCCCATTTCAGTGATAGATATAAAGAAAATAATCGAGCATTTAAAAAACCGTGGCATTGGTGTGCTGATAACTGACCACAATGTAAGAGAAACTTTAGATGTCTGCGAAAAAGCCTACATTGTTTCACACGGTGAATTAATTGCATCAGGTAGCCCTGAACATGTTTTAGCGGATCAAACTGTCCGAGATGTCTACTTAGGCGAACAATTCAGGCTATAGTTAAGAACAAGCGTAACAACAAAAAGGATTGTTAGAGATACATGAGGCAATCGCTACAGCTGCGCATGGGGCAGCAATTAACAATGACACCACAACTGCAACAGGCAATACGTCTGCTACAGTTGAGTACGTTAGACCTCCAGCAAGAGATCCAAGAAGCGCTGGACAGCAATCCTTTATTGGAAGTAGAAGAAAACGAAGCAGAATCCTTTGAAAATGGTCTGAATAAAACAAACGAACAACAAAGCACTGAAAAAACAGACACAAGTATCGACGATAACATCGACACACCATCTAGTGAGTATGAGCAAGACACAGATACCGCGCTTAACAAAGAAACGCTAAGCGATGAAATGGCCATGGATGTTACATGGGATGAGTATATTAGCGCAGCACCGGTGAGCTCTTCGGGCCCAATGCCTGAGGACGAGAGTATTTATCAAGGTAAAACAACCGAAAGCCTGCAAGAATACCTCATGTGGCAACTTGAACTTACTCCATTCAGTGCAACTGATAGACTTATCGCACTCTCCATAGTGGAAGCTGTGGATGATTCAGGCATTTTAACGGTAGCCTGTGAAGATATTGTTGAAAGCTTAAATGTTGATAACGATCAGGAACCTATTGAGTTAGATGAGGTCGAAGCGGTACTCAAGCGCATTCAACTATTTGATCCTGTCGGTATTGCTGCTCGTAGTTTGCAAGAATGCTTGGTAGTACAATTAAATCAATTTGCTAAAGACACCCCTTGGTTAACCGAAACCAAACATGTCATCGAAGAGTATATCGATCTCTTAGCAAATCGTGATTACCGTACTATCATGAAAAAAACCAAGCTTAAAGAGCCTGAGCTAAAAGAGGTTATGACGCTTATTCATAGTCTGAACCCAAAACCTGCCGCCAGTATCGTGCAGGAAGAAGCTGACTATGTAATACCTGATGTATCAGTAAAAAAAGTAAAAGGTCGTTGGGTTGTAGAGTTAAACCCAGATTCGATGCCAAAAATTAGAGTCAATGATCATTATGCGGCCATGTCTCGCTCAGTGAAATCGAGCAGCGATAGCCAATTTATTCGCTCACATCTGCAAGAAGCTAAGTGGTTCATTAAAAGCCTTGAAAGCAGAAATGAAACATTATTGAAAGTAACTAATTGCATTGTGCAGCAACAACAGGCATTCTTTGAACATGGCCCTGAGGCAATGAGGCCTATGGTCCTCAATGATGTAGCTGAAATGGTTGATATGCATGAGTCAACTATTTCTCGTGTAACGACACAAAAGTATATGCACACGCCTCGCGGCATATATGAATTGAAATACTTCTTCTCGAGCCACGTAAGTACTGAGAATGGTGGTGAGTGTTCATCGACAGCAATTCGAGCACTTATCAAAAAGCTAATCGCTGCTGAGAACTCAGCCAAACCACTGAGTGATAGCAAAATTGCAGATGTATTAGCTGATCAAGGTATTAAGGTGGCAAGACGTACTATTGCCAAATACCGAGAGTCTTTGGCTATTCCACCGTCTAATCAGCGCAAGAGCTTGATATAGACGTAACAAAAGAAGGAAAAATGCTTATGCAACTAAATTTAACTGGTCGCCATGTAGAAATTACCGACTCATTAAGAGACTACGTAACGAGTAAGTTTGCGAAGCTGGAAAGGCATTTTGATCACATAAATAATGTTCATGTTATTTTAGATGTCGAGAAACTCATACAAAAAGCAGAAGCTACACTTCACGTCAATGGGGGCGAATTGTTTGCCTCTACAGAGCACAAAGACATGTATGCAGCTATAGATGGCCTAATTGATAAATTAGATCGCCAAGTTATTAAACATAAAGAGAAGCTAACTCGACACTAATCATGAAACTTAGCGCACTCATTTCCGAGGACTGTAGCAAAGCTGCAGTCCTTTTTAATAGCAAAAAAAGAATTCTTCAATATATTAGCGAATTAGCGCAACAAAAAATCCCTGACTCCAATCAACATGATATTCTCGAGGCGCTGTTAAATCGAGAGAAGCTCGGGAGTACAGGTATTGGAAAAGGTATCGCGATTCCCCATGGTCGGTTATCAGGGCTCGATAAAGTACTAGCAATTATACTCGTTAACCAACAAGCCATCCCTTTTGACGCTTACGATGATCGTGATGTTGATGTTTTTATTGCACTCATCGTACCTGATGGTGAAAATAAACAACATTTAGAGACCTTAGCAAGCATCGCTGATAAACTTAAAAATAAGGTGTTTTGTAAACGCATTCGACAGGCAACAAACGACAAGGAACTTTATCAAATCCTTGTTGAATTTGACAATTAATAGGAATTAATCGTGGAACTCATAATTATCAGTGGTCGCTCTGGTTCAGGTAAATCAGTTGCATTGCGAGTCTTAGAGGATTTAGGCTATTACTGCGCTGATAATATCCCCGTAAACCTGCTTCCAGCGCTAGTTCGCAGCGTATCCGACGGATACGATAAAATTGCAGTGAGTATTGATGTGCGGAACCTGCCAAAAGAGCAGCAAGAGTTTCACGATATTTTGGGATATTTACCAGGATTTGCTAATCCGAGTGTCTTTTATCTAGACTGCGATGATCAAACCTTAGTTAAACGATTCTCTGAAACCCGACGACTACACCCATTATCTCTAAATGATCTGCCTCTTGATTTGGCAATTAAGCAAGAGAGAAACCTTTTGGATGTAGTGATTCGTCGTGCTGATGTAACAATTGATACCACAGAATTAAGTGTTCACCAGCTGGCTGAAAGCGTCAGAGAAAAGATCCTTGGCCAGAAAGATAAGCAACTAATTATTACGTTTGAATCATTTGGTTTTAAGCATGGAATTCCAAAAGAAGCTGACTATGTTTTCGATGCGCGCTTTTTACCTAATCCACACTGGGAGCCAGAGCTCAAGCCATTAACTGGGTTAGACCAACCCGTTAAAGACTACTTAGCTAGCCACAGTATTGTGCAAAAGTTTATTTGGCAAATTCAAACTTTTATGCAAACTTGGCTACCACATTTAGAGCGTAATAACCGCAGTTACCTGACCATTGCTATTGGCTGTACGGGTGGCCAGCATCGCTCAGTATACCTAGCCCAAACACTAGGAGAGCGCTTCACACGCACTCATACCAACGTAAAGATTCGCCACAGAGAGCAAGAGTAATGGCGCTAAAGTGGGAAGACACTTTTTTGATCCGCAACAAACTGGGGCTTCATGCACGTGCAGCAACAGTTTTGGCGCAGTTGTCAGCACAATTTAATGCCCAGATCACACTCTACCAAGGCGATAAAAGCGCACCGGGAGATAGTGTGTTGGCGCTTTTGTTGTTAGAGAGCAGTCAAGGTAAAACTGTTCGTGTTGAATGTACAGGGCCAGACGCTCAAGGCGCTTTATTGGCAATCGGCAACCTCATTGAAGATAAATTTCACGAAGAAGAGTAACACCAAAATACGACCGTATTTATTACCATGTCTCATTATTTAGAAAAATAATCAGGTAAGATATGGTGCAAATGCAAACTCTTATATAATAATTGTAATTTAAACAGCTATAATCACTATACAAAATTCTTTACACTGTTTGAGCTTAAGTGGTTTTGATACAAACCCATATTATGCAACCTACATACATCTCATAGCAATGGCCTTTTATAATTGCTACTACATTCACATGTCAGCGTTGCAATGAAATTTATAGTGCTACTGATTAGTCTAAGTTTGGATTAATTTATAGCCCACTTTGATAAGAAAATTCTGAACCAACAATAATTAATTTTAGGAAGCCTATGCCAGACGTTGTTGAACAAGACTATACACTGGAACAGTTGCAGCAAGTCACCAAAGCTATTAACAGTGGACAGTTTGTTCAAGTCAGGCAAACTCTAGCAGAGATCCCTCCATGTGACACCGCATTACTCCTAGAGTCTTCACCGCTTAAAATCAGAAACACGCTTTGGAAGCTTGTCGATCCCGATATTCAAGGCGATGTCCTAGAAGAACTATCTGAAGATGTTCGTCTAAGTGTCATCGCCAAGATGGAGCCTGAGCTTATTGCTGCTGCAACTGAGGACATGGACGACGATGATCTCGGTGAAGTATTAAGAAGTTTACCTGATCCTGTCTATCAAGATGTTATCAGTGCGATGGACAGTCAAGATAGAGCTAGAGCGACGCTTGCTCTTTCCTATGAAGAGGACTCTGCTGGGGCTTTGATGAATGGTGATGCCATCACCATTCGGCCAGACGTATCACTCGATGTTGTACTGAGGTACTTACGATTAAAAGAAGAGCTACCGCAAGGCACTGATGACCTTTACGTAGTAGACAAAGAAAACCACTTTCTAGGTTCATTACCACTGGGGGTTTTATTAACCAACCCGCCCGACAAGCTTGTCGAGGAGTTAATGAATGAAGAACGTGAAACCATTCCCGTTTCAATGAAAGAAAGTGATGTTGCTCAATTATTCGAACGCCATAACTGGATCTCTGCACCCGTTGTGGACGATCAAAGCCAATTACTCGGCCGAATAACAATCGATGATATCGTTGATGTAATCAGAGAAGATGCCGAGCACAGCCTATTAAGTATGGCAGGTTTAGAGGATGAGGAAGATACCTTTGCGCCCGTCATGAAAAGTAGCCAAAGACGCTCAATTTGGTTGGGCATTAATCTACTCACCGCTTTATTAGCCGCTTTTGTGGCCAGCTTTTTTGAGAGCACGCTAGATATCTTACCCATTTTAGCGGTACTAAATGGCATTGTACCCAGTATGGGTGGCGTTGCAGGCAGCCAAACGCTGACTTTGGTGATCCGGGGTATTGCACTTGGTCATGTTAACCAAACAAACCAACGCTTTTTACTTGGCAAAGAACTGGCAATTGGTGCCTTGAACGGCATTTTGTGGTCACTCCTCATTGCAGGCGTCGTGGCGTTGTGGCAATGGGACTTTAAGCTTGGTGCAGTCATTGCTTTTGCGATGTTTATGAACTTAGTCGCCGCAGGTATCGCTGGAGCCAGTATCCCACTGATTTTGAAGAGAATGAAAATTGATCCTGCATTAGCTGGGAGTGTCGTGCTAACCACTGTCACCGACATTGTAGGAATTTTTGCGTTTTTAGGTACCGCAACTTGGTTCTTACTCTGAGCCTAGTCCAGAGTAAAAACCACTTTTAAAATTATTCACCCGCTAATTGCATGCTCTCTACGAGCACAGATCCCGTTTGCACAGCACCACGGAATTCAATATCAGCACCTATAGCTTGAATATTTTGGAACATATCTTTCAAATTTCCAGCAATCGTAATTTCACTCACCGGATATTGAATTTCACCATTTTCAACCCAAAAGCCTGCAGCGCCACGAGAGTAATCGCCAGTGACGGTGTTGACCCCTTGACCCATTAACTCAGTTACCAGTAACCCAGTACCCATTTCATTTAAAACGGCTTTTAAGTCATCATGCGTGTGCTGTACAAGCCAGTTATGGATCCCACCAGCGTGTCCTGTTGACTGCATACCTAGCTTTCTTGCTGCATAGCTTGCCAATAAATAGGTTTGAAGCTCACCGCCTGTAATGATATCTCTGTCCTGCGTGTAAACCCCTTCACCATCAAATGGGCTCGAAGCCAAACCTTGCAGCAAATGAGGCCGCTCTTGAATATTTACGCAGGAGTTAAAGATTTGTGTACCCAGTGAATCAAGAAGGAAGCTGGATTTACGATATAAGGCCCCCCCACCGATCGCAGAAACAAGATGACCAAATAAACTGTTGGCAATATCAGCGCGAAAGACAACAGGTACCTTCATCGTTGAAAGTTTTTGACTGTTTAATTTCGCTAAAGTCGATTCTGCTGCTTCAATGCCAATCGCTTTAGCACTTTTCAACTGGGAATGCTCTCGAGTGATGCTAAACGCGGAATCTCGCTGCATCATCTCGCCCTCTTGGCCAATTACCATGGTACTCACGGAATGTCGAGTACGTGGGTATCCAGCAATAAAGCCATGACTATTACCATACACGCGCAAACCTTGATGAGAGGCTACACTTGCGCCATCAGAATTTACAATTCGAGGGTCGAACTCAAGCGCCGCCTTCTCTGCTTCAATACACTGCTCAATGGCATACTGTGGGTTTAGATCCCAAGGGTGGTAGAGATCAAGATCAGGTATCTCTTTTGCCATCAGTGCTTTATCAGCCAGTCCATTACAGGCATCATCTGCGGTGTACTTGGCAATTTCGATCGCTTTAGTAACCACCGAACGCAATGCTTGCTCGCTTAGATCAGCCGTCGATGCAGAACCTTTATGATTACCTACATAGACACTAATGCCTAAACTACCATCCTGATTGAATTCTATTGTATCTACTTCGCCCATACGCGTACTGACTGATAGGCCTGAAGTGCGACTCATCGCAGCTTCAGCAGAGGTCGCGCCGAGCTGTTTGGCAAAACTGAGTACTTCAGAAACTGCGCCCTTTACTTCATCCATTTGCTGATAGATAGATTCAACTTGGTTGTCATTCATGCTGCTTTTCCAAATGCTTGTAAACATTACAATCCTAACACATGAGGCACAATTTCGCTGGATTAGATATCAGTTCGTAGCGCGCAAAAGCGATATTTTTTGCTGCTTCTTGGTATAATCAATGTAATTGTAATATTCAGTGTCGAAAAGTTATGGCAAAAAAATCAGAAAACCATATTGAAGATGAAGAAATAATCTACGTCTCAAAAAGTGAATTAAAACGTGATGCTCAACAATATCAACAGCTTGGAATAGACATCGCGGAGCTAGGAAAAAAGCAAAGAGAAAAACTACCACTTAGTCATGAGTTGGTTGAAGCGATGGCGCTAGCAGATAAAATTCGAGGTAAACACGATGCTTATCGCCGCCATATGAACTATATCGCCAAGGTACTCCGTACCACAGATAACGTTGAAGATTTGCAAAAATCACTTGATACGTTGCTTAATAAAAACAACCAAGCTGAAGTTTTACTAAACCAAATAGAACGTATTCGAGAAGAATTGCTGTCTCAGGGCGATAGTAAAATTAATGAACTATTGGAATTACATTCAAGCATGGAGCGACAAAAGTTGCGTCAGCTGGTTCGCCAAGCCAATAAAGAAGTTAAAGCTGAGAAGCCTGCCAAAGGCTATAAAGAGCTGTTTCAGTACTTAAAAGAAGCGATCTTAGACTAGACAGTGATGGAGGGGCACGCCCCTCCTATTATTTTTAAGCAGTACCGCCCACAGTTAGCAGATCAATTTTTAAACTTGGCTGCCCAACACCAACTGGCACACTTTGACCCTCTTTACCACACACACCGACGCCTCTATCCAACTCGAGGTCATTACCAACCATGGAAATTTGATGCATTACTTCAGGCCCATTACCGATTAATGTCGCACCTTTGATTGGCTTGGTCACTTTGCCATTTTCAATCAAATAGGCTTCAGAAGCTGAGAAAACAAATTTACCCGATGTAATATCAACTTGGCCACCTGCAAAGCTATTTGCAAATATGCCATTCTTCACAGTGCTAATAATCTCTTCTTGTGTACTTTCACCGGCAAGCATATAAGTATTTGTCATTCTCGGCATTGGCAAATGTGCAAAAGACTCTCTACGCGCATTGCCTGTTAATTGAGCTCCCATTAGACGCGCATTGGTCTTGTCTTGCATATATCCTTTTAAGACGCCGTTCTCAATTAATACATTGTAACCAGCAGGCGTACCTTCATCATCTATATTCAAAGAGCCTCGACGATTTTCTAACGTACCATCATCAACAACCGTGCACAGCTGTGATGCAACTTTTTCGCCGACTCTGCCACTGAATGCAGATGCCCCTTTACGATTAAAATCGCCTTCTAATCCATGACCTACGGCTTCATGCAGTAGCACGCCAGGCCAACCAGCGCCTAATACAACTGGCATAGTGCCCGCCGGCGCATCAATGGCCCCAAGGTTCACCCTCGCCAACCTGACAGCTTCTTGAACATATGTCATCCACCTTGGCTTGCCGTCAACCAGCTCTTTAAAATAGCCATAATCCAATCGTGCACCACCACCAGCACTGCCGCGCTCTCTGCGCCCATTTTGCTCTAATATAACCGAGCAATTCAAACGTACTAATGGTCTAATGTCTGTTGCAAAAGTACCATCACTGGCCGCAATCAGTACCTCTTCATATACTGCAGCAATAGAGCAAACGACTTGCTGAGCATCCGGTGCGATATCTCGAATCGCTGCATCCGCTTCTCGTAATAAGGAGATTTTGTCTTCGTCACTCATGCTCAATAGAGGTTGGACAGGTGCAAATTGCAATGGCGATTTTCGCTCGGTAAAGACTTGAACTGTTCCAGACTCCCCCCCAGATGCAATTGAACGCGCAGCCTCAGCAGCTTGATTGATGGCTTCAAGGTTGATGGCATCAGAGTAACTAAAGCCCGTTTGTTCGCCACTCACCGCGCGTACACCAACACCACGTTCGATGTTGTAACTACCTTCTTTAATCTGTCCATCTTCAAGCACCCAAGTCTCATGATAGCTGGACTGAAAATATAGATCTGAATAATCAACCTGGTGTTGATGTATGTAGTTAAGCGTTTGCTCTAGCTGCTCTCTTGTTAATTGACTGTCAGTCAACAAGTTCTTTTCAACTTGATTCATATATAATTGCTCTTAAATCGGTTATGCATTGCGACTGGCATAGCAGCTCTTATTTTATCAATTTCACTTAAATCGATACGTCGCTGTATTGGTTGTAAAGATAGCTCACTATCCTCTAAAACTTCACCCCATGGCGAAATGATGACGCTGTGACCATATGTTTCTCGACCATTTTCATGCTTGCCTACCTGTGCCGCAGCAACCACAAAACATTGGTTCTCAATTGCTCGGGCTTGCAACAACGGTAACCAATGAGCTTCCCCAGTAACGGTTGTGAAAGCGCTGGGAACTAGCAGTATGTCGGCACCTTGTTGTCTCAGTACCTGATATAAACCAGGAAACCGAACGTCATAGCATACACTTAAGCCTAGCCTACCAAACGAACTATCTACAACTTGAATATTACTTCCAGGTTCAGTGAACTCAGACTCTCGATAGTGTTTGGCTGAATCCGCCACATCGGCATCAAATAAATGTATTTTATTATATGTAGCAACGAGTTCGCCTTGTTCGTTAAACAAGCAGCTTGCCGCCAAATAGCGCTCTGATGCAGAATAAATCGGTACCGTACCTGCCGCTATCCAAACTCGCTTGCATTTACATAACGCTGCGAGCTTTTCTAGCCACTTATCTGATTGCTTCGAAACATTTAGAGACTCATTTCCATCTCGACCAAAGGCCAACCATGCTTCTGGTAAGCAAATCAGTGTTGGCTCACTAACTACTAGCTGCTCTAATTGCGCCTCTAAGTATGCAAAGTTATCTTCAGGCAAGCGCTTTGAACACATAGGTATAACAACAATATTAACTTCGCTACGCATATTTTACTCCACCTATTGCTTACTTCATTCAAATCAGATTTCGTAATTAAAGCCAATACAAATGAACCTTTTACCCGCGCGGCCCTCGGTTTACCTTACCATCGTCACTTGTATGTTCACTCTTTTGACTAGCCAACGGTAACTTCTTCATGGGTAATTCGACCTCGTTTAGACTGTCGGGCTTTACTTGCGCCTTATCACCGTCTTGTTGCTGTATTTTGTCTGTATCATTTTGCTCTTGTGCTTCAGGGCTTTCAGGCTCTGGCGGCGTGTCTTCAGGTGGCTTGCTTGCCCCTGGGATTGTCACTTCGCGGCTCTTGCGATCTACTTCGGTAACAATCGGTTCTTTCATTGTCCCAGTGACCTTAAAATTAATCTCTGATATGACTCGAGCTGAGTGAATCACTTTATCAATCGCTAATGCCGCTAGCCCAGTTACAGGGTTTACCATCCACCCCACAATCACTGGCAGACTGGACGTCACTTGAGGCGCAATTGCTAAGTCATAGTTGATTTCTTGTGTTTTTAAATTGGCATAACCTGAAATACTCAAGTCAGCTGGCACGCCATCCATTTTTGTGTCATTGGTATAGGCTATGCCATCTTCTAATTGCAGACTGCCTTCCATTTGGTTATAAAAAAAGCCTTTGGCAAAAACATCTCTGAAATCTAATTTTAATTTACGAACCAGAGAGTCCAAACTCAACAAGGAGAAAACGCGCGCGCCTTGATCGCTAATATCTGTCAGATGCCCCTCACCTAGACGCCATTGAATCTCGCCCCCCAAACTTGGCCACTGAAAATCGTATGGTGCGGACTGCCATTGTAAATCAAAGTCTATGTTTGCTTGGGAATCTTTTACAGTTGAAGTGATCTCAAACTCTTCCATCAAATCACCAAAATCAGCGCTACTTAAATTACCCATTATTTGCGACACACCACCTTGCCAACTACCTTTGGCACTTAATGTATGTGCACCTTTGTCTATGCTCAAAGTTGTAATGTTTAGGCGCTCACCATCACCGAACATCGACAAGTTCACTCTATCTAGTTGATATTGGTTTAAGCGACAATCATCACAGCCAAACTCAATCGCAGGAATTTTCGCAAGCCATTGCTGCTCAGAAAGTGGAGGGCTGATATCTTCAACATGCTCCTCGCTTTCTTTATGTGAATTTAGTCGTAAATAATCGGCTTGAACTTGTATTGGGTCACTACTTTTCTGATTTGGTATGAGTACTTGTGCCCTAAGCTCTTTACCCGTCAGACGCATTTTCAAGGATTGTTCGTCTGGTGTCATACGCATTTCAAAATCATTGAAAAGCAATCCGCCGACCTTCAATTGGCCAAGGTTGGCACGGATCTCATTGAGTGCAGGTAATATCCCAGGCTCTTCACTACTAGGCTGCGTGCTCTTTTCGATTATACGGTCTATAAAATCAAACCAAGGTTCCAACGCTAGCTCTGAGTGTTCTATCGTGACGACAAAGCCCGAATTGTCCAATCCCCGATTTTGTTCGCTGACAACTAAATGCGCTTTATCCAATAGACCATTTTGATTATTCAAAATCCCATTGAAATATAGATTATTGTCGAAATTTGCCGTGATAAGGTTCGAGATATCATCACCTCTAACTTCTCCAGATAATATACGCGGTAATGTAGATACTTTCTTATAGGGGGGCGGTAAACTTATCGCAACACCATCTAAATCAGTTTGAAAACTGGCTAGGTAGTTAAACCCAGCTTCTTCAAAGTTTAATGTCACGTTGGTATTGAGTTGGGTCTGTCCTTCGATAAAGCCATCCATAATACCATGGCCATATGGCAATAATTTATCGGAAGATATCAGCATTGAGGTGTCAACGTTAACCAAATAGCCTTGTTTATCCCCCCCACCTTTTACAGAAAACGATAAAGGCATGTCGAGCCAAGTCCCTTGCCCACCTTCAAAAGTAATATCATCATCAGTAAACGTAAGCGCTCCGAATACCCCTTTTAACGTCATTCCTGGCTGATTTAAATGAATGATGTTGTCTGCAAATTTCACACGCCCTCTAGCCAGCACATCTAAACTCTCTAAGTTTATTTCGAGCCCAACAGTTCCAGCTACTGAACCTTGTCCTTGTACAACATCTAACACATCGACCAGAGGGTCTGCGATGGGGGTATGAGCGAAAAACGGCTTTAGCGAAGACGCCTCTGTGGTTTGATTAATATCGACCGTTAAAATATCAGCCTGCTCGAGATCAGCTAAGCGGACCGCAACATCACCTTGAATATGCTGATTTGCAAGCTGTCCAGAACGAGTCGTGATGTCCATACGCTCATTAATAAAATGCAATGTTACATCAGCACTATGAATACTTGGCCAATCAGGCGCAAATAAAAACTCTGCATCTTGAATATCGGCGAGCACCTCAAACTGACCATGCGTGCTTCTATATGGAAAATCTTTCAGTGGTCCCGATACCAAGACTTGGGTACCTTTATTATTTCCAGCCAAAATACCTTTGTTGAGGTACTCAACTAAATTCGAGTGCATTAGCTCTAGAGGAAAATAACGCCCCGCTATGCGAGCATCCCCGCCATATGCTTCAGCGTAAAGGTCTAACTCAGGCTCTTCAAACAAGCGAGTATGAAACTCTAGCGCAACACTCAAATCTGAATTACTCAACCACAAATTATTAGACTCAGCATGCCAGTACTCATTTTCGTCACTCCAAAAATGAATGTCGCCATTGAGCTCTTCAATTTCTATCGGTTCGATAAATCGGGGACCTGTTACCAGCTGCTGTCGATGTGCATTTAAACTCACAACACCACGACCTGCCAGCCAGTGAAATTCAAGGCCTAACCCAGAAAAACCAGGAGCTAATTCAGACTCTTGCCAACCTAGAGAAGAGAGAGTACCCCATACATTTAGGCCCTGTTGTGGATGCCAAGAAACTTTTGACTGTGTTAATTGACCTTCAATATTGCTTTTAACAAGTTGACTTGCCCAGTCGTAATGCGTCAATGATAAAGCGCCCATCACGAGTTCAAGATTAAACTGTTTGAGCCAAAGCTGCGTTGTATCGTCTTGCCATTCGCCTTGCAGCAACACTGGCTCGAATATTCTTTCGCCATGGCTAAAGTACAGCTCTGAGCTGTTTAAACGCCATCCTGAAGGATGCTTTAGTAGCCTCAATTGACCACTATCCAGACCTAATTTATTATCTTCGCCTGCCGATTGCCACTTTAAATAGCTTGGTTCAAATTGCAGCTGGACATTGCCAATTTTGCCTTTCTCTAGTTTTGCCCAAAGCTGTCCGTTAATGCTCGCACTAAGCGCTTCTCGGGATTCATCAAGATGCTCATCGATAAGCTCTAGAACATTGAGCTCCCTAGCTTGTAAAAATACCTCACCACCAATGTCGTTTAAGGTTTTACCCTCTAAGCGAACCAGCGTATCTAGACTACCTTGAGACAGGTTAGGTAAAACGAGCCGGCCTTCCCCATGGTGTGCTAGCTCACTGTTTTGCCATACCATATCTTGGATTAGTACAGAGTGTCGCTTTTGCGTATTCGAAAAAAGGTGTATTTCACTATTTTGAACCGAAAAGTGGCCTGTATCGCCAAGAAACAACCCTTCAATCAATGCTTGTTGTTCAAATTCACCAGAGCTATCACCCAACTCTAATTTATCTAAATGAATGTTGGCTTTGAAACCATCTAAAACAAAGTAGTTAGAAACTAATTGCCACTGCCTGATAGATTGAACAACATTGACCTGTAGGTTGGTGCTTTCAATTTGCACTGAGATAGGTGACGCTTGATTATCTTCAAAGCTTACATCCTTTAACAGCAACGCAGGACCAGTTCCCTGCCAACTTGCGCTGATTGAGCCAATGCTTAGTTCAACATTAAGCTGTTCATAGATCAGAGATTCAATATTACTTTTATAGTCATTTGCGTAGGGTAACGTCAGCTTCAGCAATGATACAAGTACAGCAAGCGTCACCAGTGTCACGGCGAACACCTGCCAAACTTTTCTCACACAAAAGAAGCATATAGTTTTGGCTTGCATATGGGCCTACATCATTACTACATCAAACTGCTCTTGGCTATACAAGTTCTCAGTTTGGATACTTACTTGCTTACCAATAAATAACTCTAACTCAGCTAAATTATGATACTCATCATTGACGAGCGCTTCGCTGACTGCCGCAGATGCATAGACCATGAATTTATCAGCATCATATGCACGATTAACCCGAACTATCTCACGTAAAATCTCATAACATACTGTTTCAACTGTTTTTAGAGAACCTCGACCGGAACAGGATGGGCACACATCACACAGAATATGCTCTAAGCTTTCTCTGGTGCGTTTACGTGTCATTTCAACAAGACCTAGTGCTGATAAACCATTAATATTGGCTTTAGCTCGATCTTTCGCTAATGCAGCCTCTAAAGAATGTAACACTCGTCGCTTGTGCTCATCAGACACCATGTCTATAAAGTCAATAATGATAATACCGCCAAGGTTCCTTAACCTAAGCTGACGCGCGATAGCAGAAGTTGCTTCAACATTGGTGTTAAAAATCGTTTCTTCAAGATTTCTGTGGCCAACAAATGCGCCTGTATTAACGTCGACCGTGGTCATTGCCTCTGTTTGGTCAATGATCAGATACCCTCCAGACTTCAGTTCAACTTTACGATGTAAGGCTTTTTGAATTTCTGCCTCAACATCAAATAAATCAAAAATTGGTCTCTCTCCGGGGTAGTACTCTAGGGTCTCAGAAAGCTGTGGAACAAATTCTTCAGTAAATGATTTTAACTGTTGATAGGTTAATTTAGAGTCTACCCTAATGCGTTCCATATCTTCACCCACGTAATCACGCAGGGTTCGAAATGCAAGCGTTAAATCTTCATGCAAGATGCTCGCTTTACTGGTTTTACGACGCTTGTTTACTATCTTTTGCCAAAGTTTTTTGAGGAACTCCGCATCGTGTTTAAGCTCGGCCTCAGCGGCACCTTCTGCCGCAGTCCTGACAATGAAACCGCCATTTTCATCATTGTATTGAGCCACAATTTTTTTGAGACGGTTGCGCTCTTCTTCGGTTTCTATTCTCTGGCTAACACCTACATGCGTTGCATCAGGCATAAACACTAAATAACGAGAAGGGATAGTAATATCTGTTGTTAAGCGAGCCCCTTTGGTCCCGATGGGATCTTTTACCACCTGCACCATTATAAACTGGCCTTGCTTCACCAATTCACGGATATCTTGGACTTTTTTAACCGGTTGCTCGTCAACATCTTCTTCAATTGAAGCGCTACTTACGATGTCTGAAGCATGTAAAAATGCTGCTTTTTCTAGTCCTATATCCACAAAAGCGGCTTGCATCCCAGGCAGGACACGGCTCACTTTACCAAGATAAATGTTGCCGACAATGCCCAAGTTTCCGACACGTTCGACCTGAACTTCTTGTAAAACCCCATTTTCAATTAAGGCTACACGACTTTCACTTGGTGTTACATTGATCAATAATTCGCTACTCATCTCAGCCCGCCATAAATGCTTGAATTAGTTCATCTGTTTCATATAAAGGTAGTCCGACTACTGCAAAATAACTACCTTTTAACTGGCTAACAAATCGACCGCCAAGACCTTGGATCCCATATCCTCCAGCTTTATCATGCGGTTCGCCACTTTGCCAATATGCGTTTATTTCCTGCTCAGACAAAGGTTTAAATGTCACCTCTGTAATCACAGTTTTACTAAGCACTCGTTGACTGTCTGCAAGTGCGATAGCAGTCATTACTTGGTGTGTACTGCCTGACAACATCGCCATCATCGCTTTAAAATTTTCCTCGTTTTGAGGTTTGCCAAGTGCCACACCATTTGACACAACAATTGTATCACTGCCAAGTACGGGTCTATCTTGATACCCCGACTTAACACCGCTTTGCGCTTTTAATCTAGCCAAGCGTTCAACATAAGTGATTGGAGTCTCGTCAGCGAATTGAGTTTCATCAGCGTCGACAGAAAATTGTTTAAAATCGTAGCCTAGCTGGGTAAGTAACTCTTTACGACGTGGAGAGGCAGAAGCCAAATATAATTTAACAGTCATCAACGGATCCTAAAATGCCTTCGATATTTTCTGAGCAATAGAAAAATCCAAGGCCAACAAAACATGCCTACGAGTGCCGGCCAAAGATAGGCTGGATCAAAATAAATATCTAATAAGAAATGGTTTAACCAAAACTGTAGCAAGTGATACAAGGCTAAAAACAGTCCTATCAACATAGCCTGCTGCCATAGAGAGAAGTTGCGTAGCTTTTGAAAGTTACTCACTGTAATGTAAATACACACAGAGTAGGTCAAAGAGTTAATTCCAAGTGGTGAGCCTACGGCCAAATCCATAATTAAGCCTGTGCACCAAGCCCACCCAATATTGACACGATGTGGAATCGCGATTGACCAATACATCAAAACCAAGAGTACCCAATCTGGCCTAAATGGCTCTAGAGAAAAAGGCAGAGGCATCAATGCCATAATCAAAGCCAAAAATACACTAAATGCAATTAGGGAAAAACTACGACTCATTAGCATCCCCTTCTGTTCCGTCACCTAAAATGACTAACAAACGAATTCGGTCTAATTGTGCAATAGGCTCCGCGTAGACTTTCGCAAACGGCAGCCCCTCATCACGGTCTATTTCGGTAACAACCGCCACAGGGTAACCTTCAGGAAACCTTCCCCCCAAGCCAGATGTCACCAAAATATCTCCTATGCGGATATCTAAACTGTGCGAAACATGCGCCAATTGCATTAAATTTATTTTGCCAATTCCTTCAATAACCATGCTCACGTCGTTACGTAATATACGAACTGGTGTAGCGTGGGTGGTGTCAGTCATCAACAGTACACGTGACGTTGTCGTACCAACTTGTGTAAGCTGACCTACAAGGCCCAACTCATCTATGACCGCTTGCCCCTCTGCAACACCGTCGATAGCCCCTTTATTAATAACCACTTGGTGACTGTAACGATTAGAGCGTACGGATAGGACCTGCGCAATTTGACGGGCATGTGATTGACGAGAAGAAGCGCCTAACAGGGCTCTTAGCTCAACATTTTCTTTTAATAGAAATTGATACTGTTGCAACTGTTCGCTTTGCAGTAATTGTTTTGATCGCAAAGCTTCGTTTTCTTGAAGTAACTGATCGCGTGTATTTAAGCTCTTGGCCCCTGAATTGAAGAGTTCATATGGCACATTAGCCGCATATAACACGGGACTGACTAAGGTATTGAGTGTCGTCCGAACAAACGTGCCACCCGAGGTGTAGCGGTCTCCAATTATGAGCACAATACTAAGCACAACTGCGACGGTAAGTCGCAGTTGTAAAGATGCACTTCGGCCAAACAGTAAATTCATCAGTCGTAGCTAAATACGTCGCCGCCATGCATATCAATCATCTCAAGCGCTTTACCACCACCACGCGCTACGCAAGTCAGTGGGTCATCAGCCACCACAACTGGGATGCCAGTTTCTTCCATTAATAAGCGATCTAAATCTTTGAGTAGTGCACCACCGCCAGTCAATACCATACCGTGTGCAGAGATATCTGAAGCAAGTTCTGGCGGAGATTGCTCAAGCGCGACCATAACTGCACTCACAATTCCCATAAGCGGTTCTTGTAGTGCTTCTAAAATTTCGTGCGAGTTGAGAGTAAATGAACGCGGCACCCCTTCAGCTAAGTTTCGGCCACGCACTTCTATCTCAATAGGTGTTTCACTTTTAAACGCTGAGCCAATTTCATGCTTGATATGCTCAGCCGTCGCTTCACCTATTAAACTGCCAAAGTTGCGTCTCACATAGTTTATGATTGCTTCATCAAATTTGTCACCACCAATGCGAACAGAAGAAGAGTAAACAACACCATTCAATGAGATGATTGCAACCTCAGTTGTACCACCGCCGATATCAACAACCATCGAACCAGTCGCTTCAGATACGGGTAATCCGGCACCAATCGCAGCAGCCATAGGCTCCTCGATTAAGTACACTTCACGGGCACCAGCTCCCATTGCAGATTCACGGATCGCACGTTTCTCAACTTGTGTAGCGCCACATGGCACACAAATAAGCACGCGCGGGCTTGGGCGCATGAAGTTGTTGTTGTGTACTTGCTTGATAAAATGCTGCAGCATTTTCTCAGTCACATAGAAATCAGCAATTACACCATCCTTCATCGGACGAATCGCTTTAATATTGCCAGGTGTTCTACCTAGCATCTGCTTGGCTGCTGTTCCAACAGAAGCAACGCTCTTTGGTCCGCCGGCCCTTTCCTGACGAATCGCAACCACTGAAGGCTCATTAAGTACGATGCCTTCTTCTTTTACATAAATCAGGGTGTTTGCCGTGCCTAAGTCAATAGACAAGTCATTAGAAAATAATCCGCGTAGCTTTTTAAACATGAGGCTGGGTAACCTTAAAGAATTCTTTTAACAAAGCCGTGTCGATAACGCCACGGCTGAAATAATTAAGTCTACAAAATGCTAACTGCACTTTGGCTGAATATGCGCTCTTCGAGCACATAAATTATCTTTCTCGAACCAATCTAAAACCGATGTAGTTGGCTCTAAAGTCGGGCGCTAGAGCCAATCGAGTTGACACTCTCGCTAAGCTTGGGGCGAAGTTCCACGCTCCGCCTCTTACTGTTACATCGTCTTGTGATGCGCGCTTTTGCGTCCATTCCCACACATTACCTACGGTGTCATACAAACCATAATTGTTTGGTGAAAACTCACCTACTGGCGAAGGGCTTTTATTTGACCAATCACTTCCGCACCAACCGCAGTTAGCTAAGCCTCTGCCAATTTCATTACCCCAAGGGTATTCAGAGCTTGTGCCAGCACGCGCTGCATATTCCCATTCAACTTCATTTGGTAAGCGATATTGAATGCCTTTCTCACCTGAAAGCCAATTAGCATAAGCTTTAGCATCTTCATATGTGACACATACCACTGGGAAGTTATCAGCTTGTTCAAAACCAGGCTTGTCCCAGTTGTACTCGCTTTCCCATATCGGCTCACCGTTTTTGTAATGTGCACAGCCATTGCCTTTTTCTGCTTCCGTTTGAAAGCCAGTGCTCAAAATAAACTGTCTAAATTCTGCAACTGTCACTTCTTTGCTTTGCATTGCATATGAGTGACTCAACACCTTTTCTACAACAGGGCGTTCATTGGCTAAACCATTTCCAGTCAAATCACCCATTTGGAAAGTACCGGCTGGAATAATGACCACCTTATTATCAACCAAGTTAGGGGATACTTTGTTTACTACTGAAACGGGTGTGCTCTGTTGCTCTCTTGTTGGTGTCGGTGCAGCAATCGACTCAGGCTTTTTTATTAGCTTTGCATTGATCGTTCGTGCTCTGCGTACATCAATTTTAGCTTTATATGACTCATAACCTAATTTACGAATCTCAACGTCATAAGAACCAAGCGGAACACTGACAACAAGCTTAGTAGAACCGTAACTCACACCATCAATAAATACTTCATCATCATAAACATTTGAGCGCAGTGTCAAATCAACCTGTCTTTCTTTCGGCGCCTGTTGAATAACTTGTGATTTTATTTCAGGCTTAGGCTGTAATGCGGTAATACTGGGCACATTACGATCCGACTTATCAACTTCATCGGTAAATGTTAGCTGGCTATCGCTAAATGTTGTTGGATAGCTCGCCTGATAACCAACCGCCAATGGCGTACCATATTCACTACAGAACCTGTTATCCAGAGACAAAAGCCCACAGAGACGACTATTATTCACATCTCCGCGCATTGTCACACTTAGATTGACACTGTAATTACCTTGACCACTAAAAGCACTGCCTACCACATGACTGCTAACAACCTGAACTTGCGCGCCCGCCATGTGTCTTTTCGGCTCAACAATGCGTTGCTCTGTTAGGTTAGCAAAGATCTGATCAATAAAACGCTTTGTTGCTTTTTGTAGACCAAGCTGTTGCCCTCGCTGCTCACACGCAGCCAACGTTTCGGTGCGCTTACAGTTAATGGTGTGCTCAACTTCTAATGTGCCTTCACGAGTAAACTCATTGCGCAAACGCTCGACACGAGCGGTACTCAATTGGTCTCTTAAACTGGCAATCGTATTGACTAAAGTATGTTTGCTAACGCGAATCTGCTCAATGTCTTTGCGGTGCGATGCTATGGCCGCTAACTGCATCGCGATGTCTTCTTTGTTAGATTTATGATCCGCTACAGATTGCTGATATCTCAGCTGAGCAGCTGAAATATCGATAGATGGGTCGTCGATCAAACGACGATACAAATCATTCATTGCATCTAGTGCTTGATTTTTTTCTTTATCAAGCTCACTTGAATTATTTCTTAGTAATTCCAGTTGTGCCTGTAAACGGGCTTCTTCAGCCACATGCTTATCTAAAATCTGAGTATATCTGTCTAACTCAGCTTGTTTTTCAGAGCGCTCTGACTCGATAGCTGTCACAGTCGCAGTATCTTGTGCCCAAACACTTACAGACAATAAGGCGGCAGAGACAAAAAGAGATAAAGGAGCAATTCGCATATATTCCATTCCCAACAGCGGCAGTTGTTTTGGTCTTTGTTATTTTTGATGTTTTAATGCTTAATGCTATGTACTTACGAAGTAAAACACAAGCTTTGTACAATTAATATCTGAGTTTACAACTAATAGTCACATCCTTACCAGTGTTCTCTGCACATTTTCATGAAATAATAACCTCAAAGCGCCTATTTACAGAGAATTCTAAAATCTGATGTTCAATTCCAATCACCTAGAGTCTCCAGTTCAACGTATTCACCACCCTTTACTGACAGCTAAAAGGGTTGAATTATTGGTCAAAAGAGATGATCTTTTACACCCAACGGTACAAGGCAACAAATGGCGTAAACTGAAGCATAATTTGCTCGAGCTAAAAAGGCGTAAAAATGAAGCTTTACTCACATTTGGAGGCCCTTTTTCTAATCACCTTTATGCAACCGCCATGGCGAGTAAACTCTTCAAAATCCCCGCACATATTATCGTACGAGGACCACTACTTGATTTACAGAACCCAACACTGCGCCTCGCAAAAGCCTGCGGTGTACACTTGCATGCTGTCACAAGGTTAGAATACAGACAGAGATATGACAATAATTACCTTGAAGACTTAGAGAAGCAGTTTCCAAACACGTTTATTGTACCGGAAGGTGGCAGTAATCAATTTGCCCTACAAGGTTGTCAAGAGCTCGCGCAATCACTCCCTCAAAGCGACTATGTGTGCTGCGCCGTTGGCAGTGGGGGCACATTTGCAGGCCTCTTAAATGGGCTGCCCAGTACAACCCAACTGCTAGGGTTTAGTGTGTTAAAAGGCGCTGAATACTTACAGGCAGAAATATTAAAACTCAACCCTGAAGCTGCATCGTATGATAACTGGCAATTGCTGCATGACTTTCATGATGGCGGCTATGGTAAGTTCAGTGAGACACTGTGGCGCTTTTGTCAGATGATGGCACGTACATATCACCTCCCACTTGAACCAATCTATACAGGAAAGATGATGTTTGGCTTGTGGCAATTAATTGAACAAGACTACTTCCCAACTAACAGTAAGATAATTGCCATCCATACAGGGGGTTTGCAAGGCTTAGATGGCCTTCGTTATCGCAAGTTAATTTAGACTATTCTCTAATTCAAGCAGTGGTGCGCTAAAATAATATCCCTGTGCGCCATCTACACCTAAACGTTTTATACAGTTCAGTTCATCTTGAGTCTCAACCCCCACGGCATATACAGGGACATGCAACTGCTTAGCTTGATTCACTATTTGCTTCACAACCGCTCTGCGCTTGGCACTGGACTGAATATCATGGATCAATTCAAATGCCAGCTTAATCCCCACGATATTATGCACTTTTTGCAAAGATACAATATCCAAAGCTCCATTTACATGATCCAATACAATGCTTGCTCCTAGTGGTGAAAGCGCATCAAAAAACTGTTCAAAATAACTGCGATGCTGGTAGTAATCACAGATCATAAGTTCGAGTGTGACATCCTTTGCACGTCCCGACTCTTTGAGGATAGCGATGAGCCAGTTTAAGAACTCACTACTCGACCAATTAACCACATGCAAGTTTACACTGACAGTAAAACCTTTAGGTTCTTTACTAAGGACTTTAAGCGCCTGCTGTACAATCGCTTTGTCTAATTCAATTAAGTGTTCACTGCGGTGGATTTTGTGAATAAACTGCCCAGCAGTTATTAAGCCCAGTGTTTTGTGTCGTACCCGCAATAACGCCTCACTTTGAATCACATCTTGTGTTTTAAATTCAAATAAAGGCTGAAAAAACAACACAAATCGACCAGCTTTGATGTCATCGATCACATTAGACTCTGCGTCTAATAAACTCTCTGCCAATGTTCTATTTAAAGGCAACATGTGTATGTGTTGCCACACGTGATTTTGCGCCACACTTAAAGACGACCTTGCAATCTGATATACCTGTGTTTGGTCAGCCCCTTCGCTGTAAAAGCATGCTCCACATTTGACAGCACTTCTAGACAAGTCGCCTCGAAAAGCCAATAGCGCCTGATAAACCACTTCATGCAACCGTTTAATAGTTTGCTCCACTTCCTCTTTGTTTAAAGAAGATAAAGTAACCGCCAATGCACCCGAAGATAAGTATTTCGCAGAGCAATAACGATACTTATTGAAACACTTGGCGAGTGTCACGCTAAAATGGCTTTGAGGTTCGATGTGCTTTGGTAGCTCACAGCGCCATTTAAACATCGCAAACATGTTAACCTGCTGGCCAGTACTCACTGGTAAAATTAATTCCTGTGCACTTGGAGCTTTACCATGGCGCTTTGTATGTTGAATTTTGTCACACTCTCGCTCTCTTTGCTTAGAACGGGCCCCTCCACTGACGACTTTGGCCAACAACCCTAGCAACAACAGCGCGCCATTTAACCACACTCCACTGTAAACTCCCTTCAGCACTAGCGCATTCGGATATAAAGTGATTTGTTGTTCAGCAAGTTCAAGCTTATGCTGCTTAGACAGCCAAGATAAAGGAAAATGGTTTGATGATTCCAGACTAAACCCAAAGCGCTGCGCTTCTTTATGTACATCTAAGTTGTGAATAGGTTCTACATAGTTTGAGAGTTGAGCCGACAAGCGCTTAGATTCTTCTGTTACCCATGAATTAGTTAAGTGTATGACGCTCAAATTGCCTAGCAGCGCCATGACACACCAAACCAACAAGAGTAAATACCCTCGCTTGTGCGTATCATCTAAAAGCGCAAAATGAAGCATAGTAACGAACTATCATTGGTGATTCTGTCTAAAGTTTTGTTCAATCTATTGCAAAACTCAAGGAAGGGGGGAGAAGAAACAGCAAAACTGCTGATATAGCATGCAATATAATTTTAGATAAACTCACACCAAAAAGAATGAATGAAGAAGATAGGCAAAGTGAAAAGATTGCCAACACCCACAAACACCGAGATACCATAATAAAGAAAAGCCCAGCTATTGCTGGGCTTTTTAATTCTCTTCTTTTCTGTCCTAAACAAGCGCGTTTAGAACGGAATATCGTCATCAAAGTCGATTGGTGGCTCCATAGGGTTGGAAGCACTGCCACTACCTTGCTGTGGTGCGAAGCCACCTTGTGCTTGTCCACCCTGCGCTTGCCCACTTTGTGGCTGAGCCGCTTGTTGAGGCTGTCCACCAAAGTTATTACTTTGCTGTTGTGGCGCACTTTGCTGCGGAGCTTGTTGCTGTGGCGCAAAACCACCTTGCTGTGCTGCAGGCTGTTGACCATATTGCTGCTGATTATTTTGCTGTGGCGCATAACCACCTTGCTGCTGACCATAACCACCTTGGTTACCACCAGACTGATACTGTCCGCCTTGCTCATTGCGACCGCCAAGCATCTGCATTTGACCACCCATGTCTACCACAATTTCAGTGGTATACTTTTCCTGACCACTTTGGTCAGTCCATTTACGAGTCTGCAAACGGCCTTCAATATATACTTGAGAACCCTTACGTAAATACTCACCAGCAACTTCAGCTAACTTGCCAAATAACACTACTCTGTGCCATTCGGTGCGCTCTTGAAGCTGACCTGTATTCTTATCTTTCCAACTGTCTGTCGTTGCGATACTGATATTTGCCACACCGTTTCCGTTTGGCATATAACGTACTTCTGGGTCTTGGCCTAAATTACCAACCAAGATTACTTTGTTCACACCGCGTGCCATGGCACCCTCTCCTCACACAATTACAAACGTTACTAAGTTTTACTTATCTGCCTGAGTACATAATGTTCACTATATTGCGAACAAACATGTAATTTTAAAGCTTTAAGAAGATAAAACCTGTTTCGCTTGGTTTAAATCAAATTTACTTTCATCCACTTTTAGATAAGCGCGATTTTCTTCACTGACCACAGTCGCCTCTAGCACGCCTGGTAATGAGACCAGTTTATCAGCAAGTGCTTGTGCATGCTGAGATTTATTGAGTTCCGTTACAAAGCTCAGTGCTTTACTACGTGGAGGGACTTGCATGCGCCATGCAATAAACAGCCATATTACCCCAATTCCTGCCGCCGCAGCAAATACAGAATTCACTTCATAGTTTTGGGCTAGGTAACCACCTAACACACCACCTAAAAATGCACCCAAAAACTGTCCAGACGAAAATACTCCCATTGCAGACCCTTTTTGAGTCGCTGGTGATATTCGAGAAACCAACGCTGGCATAGTGGCCTCTAAAAAATTAAATGCAATAAAATAAACAGTCATTGCAGTAGCAATGCCTATCAAGGAATTGGATAGCCAAACCAGCATCAGTGCGCTGAGACTCAATGCGGCAATTGCAGCCAAGAAAACCTGTTTTTCTTTTTGCTTCTTTATCGCCACAATCATCATAGGCGCCATCAAAACAAATGCCAGTATTAAAACGGGAATGTATATCTGCCAATGATCAGGCGCAGCCAACCCTTCTTCAATGAGTCTTGCAGGTAATACCACAAATAATGTAGTTAGGGTCAAATGCAACATTAACACGCCTACATCCAACCGCAATAACTGAGGGTGCTTGATTAAATTTTTAATGTCGGCCATGGACGCAACCGTGTCACCTTTTGGGGCTTTGTGCACTGCATTTGGGACTACAAACATGACAATGACAATACCCACTAACGCGAGCAAAGCAGTCAGCCAGAAAACTCCTGAAATACCAAAAGCTGCCGCAACCATGGGACCTAAAAGCATAGCCACCGCAAAACTTAAACCTATACACATGCCAATGACAGCCATCACTTTAGGCCGCTGTTCATCGCGACTTAAATCGGAGGCAAGAGCTAACAATGCACTGGCAATCGCCCCCATGCCCTGTAGGGCACGTCCGAATGTTACCCAATAAATGGATTCCGCCATCGCAGCAATGACAGAGCCAAGTGCAAACACAATGAGCCCTGTAATAATAATAGGTTTACGTCCAAACTTATCTGATAACCACCCCATAGGGATTTGCAACAAAGCTTGCGTCAATCCATATGCGCCAATTGCTAGCCCTATCCACAGGGGCGAAACATCTTCTAAAGAAGTTCCATACACAGCCAATACCGGCATTAACATGAAAAGGCCAAGCATTCTAAATGCAAATACGCCTGCCAATGAAAATGCAGCGCGTTTTTCAATTTGGTTCAAAGATTGATTAGACATAAAGCATGTAAGTCAAACAGAAAAAATCGCGGGTAGTTTAACAAAAACTCACTGTAACTGATATTTTTTTAATATCGCTCTGAATCGACCTGATTTTTTTAAACTAGAGTAGGCTTTATTCAGACGCTCAAGGCGGGACAAAGAGGTCCGTTTTTTACTAAAAGCAAAGTACACAGGGGACTCGTTGATGATCAAAGGCGCCACTTTTATTGTCATGAAGTCTGGATGATTATCAGACTGAAATAAAATATTGAATTTCTCTTCTAAGAAACCTGCGATGCGGCCATGTTTGAGTAAACTTAATTTAGTTTGGTTGTCCGGTACAAAAATAAATTGCGTTTCATTTTTTTGTAATCGCTTGAATCGTTCTGTGAACTTAGTACCGTAAAAGGCCCCTTGTTGAATAGCGACAGGTACCGGTAAGGAAAACAGATCATCCATAGTCGTCACATCAAACTGTCGCTGGGCATTCATAGCAAACACAATCGTTTCCATTCGCTGAGGGCCAATGAAGAAAGCGTAGTCTTCTCTGTCCAACGTCTTGGTGACGCTCAATACCAAGTCGATATCGCCCGTTTCGAGCATTTTTAATGAGCGCCCCCACGGAATACTAACAAACTTATACTGACACCCAGCTTCATCCAACAGTGCTTTGGCAAAGTCGACATCCATACCGTGCCAGCCTTTCTCTTCGTCTAGTCTTGACTGTGCGGCATAATTTTCGAACCGCACAACCATGTCGCAACCCCAAACAGGTGAAATAAAGAGAATACTTAAAAGCAAAAAGCGCACATATACAGCTCGACTGCCAATCGTTATGTTAAGTCTAGTTGCAAACCGCAAGAAAGCTCAATTTTGTCGTACTTGCTGTAGCGCAGAATATATTAGATGAGGGATAAAGTGAGCCAGCATCAAGTGACGCGCGTAACAAGGGTAGAATAAAGAAGACTTTAATGTATACTGTATGAGTATACAGCTACCCATAGCTAAGTTTGTTACATCAATTAATTTATAAATTATGTATCATTCATACATTAATCAGGGCGTGTCGGCTCGTTGAACCTAACTTGCCCGATATATAAAGCACCCGAGCAATTGTTGTAAGCACACAAGATTCATAAAAAGGCCACTATGGATAAAATAGAAGTAAGAGGCGCGCGCACGCACAACCTCAAAGACATCTCTCTGACTATTCCAAGAGACAAGCTGATTGTGATCACCGGACTTTCTGGCTCGGGCAAATCCTCACTCGCTTTTGATACCTTATATGCAGAAGGTCAAAGACGATATGTAGAGTCTCTATCAGCATATGCCAGACAGTTCTTATCATTAATGGAAAAGCCTGATGTTGATCATATAGAAGGTCTGTCACCTGCTATCTCTATTGAGCAAAAGTCTACGTCCCATAACCCGCGCTCTACAGTCGGCACTATCACTGAGATTTACGACTATTTACGACTGCTATTTGCACGTGTAGGTGAGCCACGCTGTCCTACTCATGACTTACCGCTCAAGGCGCAAACAATTAGCCAAATGGTAGACACGGCACTTGCTCTGCCCGAAGGTAGCAAGTTAATGCTGCTCGCCCCAGTCGTCAAAAACCGAAAAGGTGAACACGTAAAACTACTTGAGCAGTTAGCTAGCCAAGGTTTCATTAGAGCCAGAATCGATGGTGAAGTATGTGATCTGTCTGATCCGCCAGCCCTAGAATTACATAAAAAGCACACCATTGAAGTCGTCGTTGACCGTTTTAAAGTTAAAGAAGGCTTACAGCAACGTCTGGCAGAATCTTTTGAAACGGCTTTGGAGCTAGCCGACGGTATCGCGCAAATTGCCAGTATGGATGACCCTGACGCTGAAGAATTGGTATTTTCTGCGAACTTTGCCTGCCCAACGTGCGGCTATGCGATGACCGAGCTCGAGCCTCGCATGTTCTCTTTCAATAACCCGGCAGGTGCCTGTCAAAGCTGTGATGGATTGGGTGTACGCCAGTACTTCGACCCTAATCGTGTGGTGCAAAACCCTGAATTAAGCTTAGCTGGTGGCGCAATTAAAGGATGGGATAAACGTAGCTTCTACTATTTTCAAATGCTCAGCTCAGTCGCCGAACACTATAGCTTTGATTTAGAGGTGCCTTTTGCCGAATTACCCAAGTCTGCGCAAAAGGTTGTTTTAGAAGGTTCTGGGAAAACCAAAATTGCATTCAACTATCGCAACGATCGTGGCGATCTCATCACACGTAATCACGAGTTTGAAGGCGTATTAAATAATATGAATCGACGCTACCACGAGACAGAGTCTACGTCGGTGCGCGAAGAGTTAGCGAAATACCAAACAAGCCAAGCTTGTCCAAGCTGCCATGGCTCAAGATTAAGAGAAGAAGCAAGACACGTTTTTATTGGCGCTACGAATTTACCAGCTGTTACAACCATGAGCATTGGTGAAGCCAGTCAGTTTTTCCATGACCTGACTTTAACAGGGCAAAAAGCACAAATTGCTGAAAAAGTACTTAAAGAGATTCGCGACCGCTTATCATTTTTGATAAACGTTGGTCTCAATTACCTCTCTTTAGAGCGCAGTGCCGATACGCTCTCAGGTGGCGAAGCTCAAAGGATAAGACTCGCGAGCCAAATTGGCGCGGGCCTAGTGGGAGTTATGTATGTTTTGGACGAACCCTCAATTGGCTTGCACCAAAGAGACAATGACCGACTATTAAGTACACTCACACACCTGCGCGACTTAGGTAATACAGTTATTGTGGTTGAACATGATGAAGATGCCATTCGTGCTGCCGATCACATCATTGATATTGGTCCGGGTGCAGGTGTACATGGCGGCAGTGTTGTTGCCGAAGGTACTCGAGAAGACATCATTGCCAACCCAGACTCTCTCACCGGCCAATACTTATGTGGTACCAAAGAGATAGTTGTACCACCTGAGCGCCATCAGCCAACAGATAAATGGCTAGAGTTATTTGGTGCGACTGGCAACAACCTCAAAAATGTTGACCTTAAGATCCCCTTTGGTTTAATGACCTGTATCACGGGCGTTTCAGGCTCAGGTAAATCTACACTGATCAATGATACTTTGTATAAATTGGCCCATAGAGCACTAAACGGTGCTACAGTTTCAGAGCCTGCGCCACACAAAGACATTCAAGGATTAGATCACTTTGATAAGGTAATAGATATAGATCAAAGCCCTATTGGTAGAACACCGCGCTCAAACCCTGCGACATACACAGGTATCTTCACTGCCATTCGAGAGCTGTTTGCCGGTACGCAAGAAGCACGCTCTCGCGGCTATAAAGTGGGCCGATTCAGTTTCAATGTGAAAGGTGGGCGCTGTGAAGCTTGTCAGGGAGACGGTGTATTAAAGGTAGAAATGCACTTTTTGCCTGATGTCTATGTTCCTTGTGATGTCTGTCATGGCAAGCGTTATAACCGAGAAACACTTGAAGTACTTTATAAAGGCAAAAATATTCATGAAGTGCTCGAGATGACCGTAGAGGATGCAAGAGAGTTTTTCGACAAAATCCCCGCGATTAAGCGTAAACTACAAACCTTAATGGACGTAGGCCTCTCTTATATTCGTTTAGGTCAAGCGGCTACGACACTGTCAGGTGGTGAAGCACAACGCGTTAAACTCGCAAGAGAACTCTCAAAACGTGATACCGGTAAAACCCTGTATATTTTAGATGAGCCCACTACTGGCTTACATTTCCATGATATACAGCAATTACTAGTTGTTTTGCATCGTTTGCGTGACCATGGTAATACCGTTGTGGTCATTGAGCATAACTTGGATGTCATTAAAACAGCTGACTGGATAGTTGATTTGGGACCTGAAGGTGGATCTGGAGGCGGCCAAATTTTGGTTGCGGGTACTCCTGAAGAAGTTGCACAACACACTGAGTCTCACACTGGCCGATACCTCAAGCCTATGTTATAAGTAGTATCGCGTGACAGTAGGCTAATTTGTGTACTGTCACGTTCTATTAAAAACATCAGGGACTACAACTATAATGATTCAGCCTGCCTTGGTCGCCTTTAAAGATACTTTCGACACACTCAGCGCGCCATTTAAACGTTTTTGGCACACACTGAATACACCTCAACGACTCTATTTTTCAGCCTTATTTCTCAGCATTGGAGCGCTCTTGTTTGCTAGTCAAGACAATGAATCTTGGTTTCATTTAGTCGCGTTTATTGCACTAAGTGCCATGCTTTTAGAGTTTTGGCCAAAATTCTTGGTTTTTTGGGACAGTCTCCCAGGCAAAGCCGTGATTTTGCTCTTTTATGCTTTTATTGCCAACTATGCGCTTGTACAAGCGGCTGGTATGATAAACGATATAACTGGCGTGAGTTCCGATCCGCTTCCCTATAGCCACAACCTCAGTGTATTACTGTCTCTGCCAACTTGGTTCTTCATTACCACCATTGTATTACTGGTGCTATTGCAACTTGCGCAACCGCTATACCTACTGGTGCTCATATTACTTCGTCCATTTGGCTTGCATAGAATATGGCAACCTGTTGACTATAGATATCCGGTTACTACCGGTATTTTGCGCCTTGTATTCAGCATGCTAATTTTATTTCAAGTGGCGATGCTAATTTCTCATACCGGTTTATCAGGAGGCGTTAACCAGTTTATTAAAGGCTGGTTTGAATTAATCGTCAGCCCATCACATTTTAAGGTTTACCTAGAAGGTGAAAAAATTAAACCCGATGGCACACAACTTAGCCAAGAAGAACAAGCGCAATTAACACAAAAGCTCGCTGAACGTGAGCAAGACCTTAATGAACTGAAAGCTGAAATCGCCTTAGTCGATGAAAATACAGCACAGTATGAAGCGCAACTTAAGAGAGTGTTAAGACATTTTATTTATGAGTATGAAGCAGATTCTCGCTCTCGGTGTGAACATGCACCCGGTACACGTATCATAGAGCTGAATGATTATGAAATTTTACAGATCACTAAGTTAGATGACGAGAATAGCGAATCGAGCTATCAATACGATGTTATACCTTGTATTTCAGCTGCTGTAGGACACCAATTTAAATCGACACTTTAGATCAATGAGTTTGAGTACGTCAGCTTAGACAAGGACGTACTCACGTTCCACTAAAGTAAGTGTACAGCCAATGCGTCCCGCTCATATTCGCTTAAGCTTTGAGATGACTTACTTGCGAAATCATAGCGGACCATCACAGTGCGCCCCTCAGCACAGCATTCTCCGTGTTGCCAAGCTTGTTGTAATATTACAAATGAGCTCTTCCCAATTTTTTCGATTGCGGTTTTGATTTCCACTTGTTGACCATAAAAAAGCTCACCTTTAAAGGTTACTTCAACCTTGGCAACAATCAATTTCCAGTTATGTGGATTTAAATCAGGTGTAAAAATTTTGAAAATAGGTGCTCTGGCAGCTTCAAACCATACCGGTAGTACGGTATTGTTTATATGGCCAAGTACATCTGTTTCGCTAAAGCGTGGCATGATTTTTTCTGCAAGCATAATAACTCTAACAACCTTTGAGGAATGAAATGACTGATTTTATCCGCGTATACGACAATGCACTGAGTGCAGAGTTTTGCAACCAATTTATGCAAACCTTTGATAAAAGTCCACATTTAGCTCAAGGTCAAACATCAGGCGGAGTAGATTTATCTAAAAAAGTCAGTCAAGATTTGTATCTAAACAATCACCCTGAATATCAGAAGCAATTGCGTGAAATAGAACAAGCAACTTCTAAACACCTGTTTCAGTACATTGAAGAACACTTTTTTATGATGTTAGGGGCTTTTGGTTTAAACGTCTACCATCCTCAAACCGGTAAACCTGTCAACCTTACCGTCGAAAACTTTGAAGAAGTGGGCAAACCTCAGCTTCATGTGCTGACGCAGCAATTATTTAGGTTGGGCCCTATTCAAGCGCAAAAATATCCTGTTAATAAAGGAGGCTACCCGTATTGGCACAGTGAAGTTTACCCGCAATTACACCACAATGAAGCACTACATCGCGTTTTACTATTTATGTTTTACCTTAATGATGTAGAAGAAGGCGGCGAAACAGAGTTTTATTATCAAAACCGTAAACTTGCCCCAAAACAGGGCAGTATGGTTATCGCGCCAAGTTACTTCACTCATACGCACAGGGGTAATATGCCATTGTCAAATGACAAGTACATTCTTACTTCTTGGGTGCTATTTCAAAGAGCCGAGCAACTTTACGGAGCACCGCCTCAACATGCAACGGCATAACAACGCCCATTCATAATTACCTGCGGCTCTGAACAAACTTAATCCAATCATGCATCAGAGCCTGAAAGTCCTCGAAGCCACACCCAGCAATTAGACCATCTTCATCCAATTCCAAAAAGTCGTCTTCGTAGCGAGATAAATCCACTTCGTTTTGAAATAAAGTATGCGCTTCGAACAACGCTTCATCTTTTGACAGTGTCAAGCGTACCTCTTTACCTTCAATTTTAAGCTCTTCAGTACCCTGCTTAACCGTGTCCATTTTTTCTATAAAACTCGAGACCTCATTAAGTGGCAACTCTTCATTTAGCCACCGCCCTACCAAAGCATGCTCTTCGGACATACGAACTTTAAACCCTGAGATAGGATCTCGAATAAACTGATATTCCATACAACTTACATAACGCCAATAGCAAAATTTAATTATACCGCAAAGGCCACTTCATGGTGCAATGCAAAATTCAGAGACTAACAATCGTGAAAATCACTAACTGTTCAGTATAATGGTATCCTAGCTCAGCAAAATGTAACTCTATGACTCCCATCGAAATTCTATTTCCATTAATTTTTTTGGTACTAACCGGCTACCTGAGCGGCAAAACAGGGTTTATTGCAACAACCCAACTAGAAGGGCTACGCAGATTCATTTTTTATATTGCGATTCCGGTATTTCTTTTTCTCAACATGTACCAAGCAGACTTGGGTAAAGTCGCTTCACCGCATTTGCTACTCGCCTTCTATATACCCGTACTGACGTGTTACTTACTGATGTTACTAACTAAGTGGGTGAACAATAAAAAAGCGAGGGCGGAAGCGGCTATGTGGGGGCTTGGCGGTACATATTCAAACACTGTATTGGTGGGTTTACCTGTGATCATTGCGGCATTGGGGAGCGAAGCGGGCGCTTTAGTATTTATGATTATTACTTTTCATAGCGCCCTGCTGTTTGCACTTAGCTTTTTGTTTTCAAGTAATCGAAGTGGTACGTTGACTGAGACTCTAAAACCACTCTTTATCAACCCAATCGTTTTAAGTATCACGACAGGGTTACTGTTTAACGCGCTTAATATACCACTCCCGAAACTGCTTTACTCTGGACTGGAGTGGTTAGCTAAACCCGCGATCGCTGGCGCACTATTTGTGCTAGGTGTCAGTTTAGTACAGTACTCAATCAAACGCGCTTGGAAGAGCGCGCTCATTTTAAGCGTCACTAAACTTTTGATACTGCCAGCCATGGTTTTTGGATTTGCTATTTGGCTGCAACTGTCAGATATGCATACAGCCGTGTTGACATTGATGGCGGCTTCCCCACTGGGAGTAAATGCTTACCTTGTTGCCAGACAGCAACAATGTGCTCAAGCGACACTCGCTGCGGGTGTCGTTTTGTCTACAGTATTAAGCCCATTCAGTATAAGTGCATGGCTCTATGTTCTAATATAAAGTTACACAATGAACAAACCAGCCCAAGTCATATAGCTGAGGCGCAAGTAGGCTTAAAAAGAAACTCGCTTTTTAAGCCTACGCCTGAGATGATTATTCGAGAACTAGCTCAAAGTCGCCTTCAACGGCTTCATTCAGACCTGCATCATTTTTCAATACAAAATTAAACGTACCTTTCATATTAGAAATACTATTTTTAGCATCAAGATCAAGAGAACCGCTTTGAGAAGAAGCGTTTAGTTCAGGGTAGCTGCCCGAGATTATGGTTGCCTTGTTGTTTTCATCAAAGAAGGAATTTAAAGAAACAAAGAATCCATTAGGTGCTTCATTAAACGCAAAATGCAGCTCAAAGTCATTGCCCTCTTGCTGTGTTACGAGGCGAATAGCGGTTGCTTCTTCTTTGGCAACCTCCTGATTATCAGCCGAGTGAGCAGTCACTTTTGATGTGGCTACCACACCACATACCTCTTTGGTTTGCAGATCAGCAAAGTTTTTAAACTGCATGTTTAATGAACCAAAACTAGCAATAGCTTCATTGCTTTTCTTTTCAAATGTACTCACTCCCACAATCGTCTCATCACACTTTTGTACTATTGAGAAACTATTCTCTTTTTGAAAATATTGGGTCAATGGAGTACCTGAGCTGCACTTTATAGATAATACACTGGCGTTTAACTCCATTGAATTTAGGTCTGGAAATCCACAGTAGTTGGTTCCCACAACCTGCTTATTTTGATCCGCACTTTCGACTATAAATGAACGGATCAGTGTGCTGTCCACTAAATTGTAACTGCTGTCTACTTGGTCAATTCTTGAGTTTTGTTTGTGCGTTTCTGTCCATGTACTTCCCGTAGTCAGGACAGAAGTATCAATTTCTGAAACTTCTTCACCTAGCTCATGAGTTGGGGTAGTCGGTGGATTTAAATTTTTAATGTTGAGGGATAAATGCTGGTCATGAAAACCAAATGTTTTTGTTGAATTTGCCTCATCCAACTTAACACTCACTTGCATAGTGCTGTGCATGTCAACGTTTGGCGCTTTAAATGAGATAGTATCAGAACCTTGCCCAGTAAACGTAACATCTTGATTTAAGTACTTGACCGTCCAATTAAACTTTAACCCACTTGCACCTTCACCTTTAGTATTTAAAGACAGGCGAACCGTTTCACCTTCATTGAAAGTTAAAATAGCAGGTAGTGCTTCATAGGTAATATTTTGAACACGTGGTGCACTAGGCGCATCATCAGAACCACATGCGCTAAGAGACAGCGCAATTACAGCGCTCAAAGCCAATTTTTTTGTCAACATGGCATGCTTTTCAATTTTAAACTGCATTGAATTTTCCTGAATAAAAAGCGCGTATTTTAAGCCAACGTACCTAGACTAACAACGCTCATGCATTATTTTTTCAGTTAAAAAAGCAGGACATATGTGCATAGACTGCCCACATTAGATTTTAAATTGCCAGATGAAAGGAGCAATGCCTTAGAAAACACCACTTACAAAATTTAGAATTGAAAAATCAATTGGTTGAAGGCCTTTCTCCAAGGCCTATTCAATTAGAACACGGCTTTTTTGTTAATCTCGTGATGAGTATTTTGCTGCATCAATAATTGCCCAAAGATGGGCAACAGCCGCAATTACTGGAGGAATAATTAAAAACCACAGTGCATATCCACCTACTGTAATAATGGCGAATATAATAGCTGCTAACAAGCGACCTTGTACAAGCTGTCCTAAACCGGGAAAAAATACACTACAGATCGCTGCAATTACATTACCACCAGAACCTTGTCCTGCCATAGATACCTCTCTTAGTTGTATTTCTACTACTACCACATTCCAATGTGTGTAGCATGGTAGCTAAACCTACCGAATCAATATAGCTAATACTGTAATCACAATATATGCCAATATTTTAAATTATTAAAAATCATACACTTATAAAATATCGATACAATAAGTTAATTGAAATTTTGGCGTAAAACACTAACTTTTAGTGCTTTTCTTAGTTATATTACACACATTGACTACAACTGCTTGATAATTGTGTGACAATCTTGAGTATGTCGCAAACTTTGTAGCTAATGCAGTGTAAGTTAGGTAGCCTAAAGAACAATAACAGGATTTTAGCATGTTAAACAAAATTACACGGCCACTCAGTCGACTCGTTGAACAATATTTGCCAGACCCCTTTGTATTTGTCACTTTACTGACGCTGTTTGTCATGACAATGGCCGTTATTTTTACGCCTGCAACACCTATCGAAACCGTGCAATTTTGGGGGCAAGGACTTTGGAATTTACTCACTTTTGCCATGCAAATGTTACTCGTTTTGATAGCCGGCTTTATGTTAGCGAACACTAGGGTTTGTGCAAAGTTATTGAATGGCCTAGCGACCTTTGCTAAAACGCCATCACAGGCCATCATTTTAGTTACTTTGGTGTCTATGTTCGCTAGCTGGCTGAACTGGGGGTTTGGTTTAGTGGTTGGCGCATTATTTGCCAAAGCACTCGCAAACAAGATTGCTGTTGATTATCGAGTACTGATCGCCAGCGCCTACTCTGGATTTATCGTTTGGCATGGGGGCCTTGCAGGCTCTGTGCCTCTCACAATCGCTTCATCTGGACACTTTGCAGAATCTCAAATTGGTATCTTATCCACTAGCGATACCATATTTTCTTATTTTAATTTAGTCTTATTGTTCGCAATGCTCATCATACTCCCTTTGCTAAATCGTGCGATGCTTCCACCTGAGAACGAACAAGTATTGGTCGACAAAGAAAGCTTAAAAGAGCCACCTACAGCCACTCGCAACCGCACTCTCACTCCTGCCGAAAAACTCGAAGAGCACCCAGTATTGGGGATTTTGATTGGCTTACTTGGCTGTGGCTACCTAATACATTATTTTGTGATACAAGGAGGCGGCCTGAATTTAAACATCGTCATCGCGGCTTTCTTATTCCTCGCAATATTACTCCATGGTTCAGCGACCAATATTTTGCACAGTTTACAACAGGCCATTAAAGGTGGCGCAGGTATCGTTATTCAGTTTCCATTTTATGCTGGCATCATGGCCATTATGGTGAACACCGGGCTAGCTGAACAAATATCTGCGGGGTTTGTGTCAATCAGTAACGCGCAATCGCTACCATTTTGGAGCTTTTTAAGCGCTGGCCTAGTTAATATTTTTGTGCCATCTGGCGGCGGGCAATGGGCTGTTCAGGCTCCTATCGTGATCCCTGCCGCTCAAGCTCTAGAAGCAGATATCGCGCGGGTTACCATGGCGGTAGCATGGGGGGATGCTTGGACAAACTTAATCCAACCATTTTGGGCTTTACCTGTGCTTGCTATTGCTGGGCTTAAAGCACGAGATATTATGGGGTTTTGCCTGCTCCAACTGGTTGTCACAGGCACTATTATCGCCGCTGTTTTAAGCTTTGTTTAGCTAGACAGCACTTTCACTGGTAGGCTCAGGATAACATTATCTGAGTCTGCAAAGTGCCACATCACAGCAATATGCCCCACTGCCACTATTACATATAAAGCAGCAGACACAACCTGACCATAGCGGTCCAACGGGATCAGATGGGTTTGATGTCGCGAACGCCACTCAAGTAAGATTTCAATACTGCCAATAAAGATGAAAAAGGCCAAAAGCATAAGCCCAAATTCGTAACTTACCCATAGGCCCAGGGCAAGCCCCCCCAAGCAGGCTAATAATCCCACCCATGAGCGCATAGAGAAACTGATACTCTTCAACACATGTCCACCATCAAGTGGTAAAATTGGCAAGAGATTAAATAAATTTAAAAGCGCACTGAGTACGGCAACACCAGCAAAAATCTCCGAGCCAGTTGCGTAATAGAGTACAACCCCAAGAACCGATGTAAACAAGCCAAAGGCAGGCCCCATCAAGGAAATAATGACATCTTGCCATCGAGTTGTCATTTTCTCTTCGCTCATCGCTAATCCACCAACAAAGGGGATCAAGTAAAAACCTTTGGTTTTAAGCCCAAAGTATTTCATTGCTCTAACATGGCCATATTCATGTACTACCAAACACGCCACAAGCATTAACGCAAACTGCCATGAGAACAGCCAAGCGTAGCCAGCAACCGACGCCCCTATCAAAGCAGCTTTAATTACTTTTGCACTTTTAAATAGCTTAAAACCCAGTGCCGCTAAACCGAGCCAATTTCCTTTTCGCTCTTGTCCTGCTGTGGGCACTTCTACCCAACGCCAAGGGGATTGATCTAAAGACACGGCCAGTAAACTTTCGTTTAATTGCTCCGTATTTAAGTGCAGCTTTCGCTGGCCTAGGTCAACTTCTAACTGGTGCTCACTCAGTTCATCAATCGGCATTGACTGCTGCTCTTTGTAAACTTGTACCACGCTACAATGATTAATCATTACCGATATCGCCATACCATCAATTGGCAATTCAATTCTTATCATCACACTCACTACTTCGTGAAATTTTTGCCATTATCCTAAATTAAAGGTTTCGATTGAAGAGACAATGAGTGAATTATTACCAACTTGTACTACGCTTAGATTGTCTTATCAGCTAGAGGTCTTAAGACCACTTTGACACATAAGCGTGATGTTAAAGTGGCATATCGACAATTACGCTGGTCAGCAACTAAATTTCTCTTTTACTGTGCAATTAGCCCTAGGGACAGGAAACTATGAAAGATCGTAGCCGACGTATACTGGTCGTAGATGATTCACAAGCAATTTTAATCGTCATGCAGGCGATTTTATCTGAACTGGATATAGAGCATGTCACAGTTGCCAATAGCGCGGTAAAGGCACTGGAAAAAATACGTCAATCTCCCCACCAATTTGATGCGATTTTTACCGACCTCAATATGCCAGAAATGGACGGTATGGAATTTATTCGCCACTTAGGCGAGCTTCACTACCCTGGCGGGATTGTCATTATTTCCGAAATGGAAAATCGAATTATAGATTTAGCTGCTAACTTGGCAAGACAGCATAACACGCACTTGATTGGCAATATTGCAAAACCGGTACAGCTCATTGATGTAGAGAGAACTTTAAAAAAACTAGACAGTTTTGTCGGCGTCGAAGAGACCTACGAGCAGCCCATTACCGAAGACCGCTTACTTGAAGCGATCAGCCACCATGAAATCACCCCTTTTTATCAACCTAAGGTGCATAGAGGCACAAAGCAAATAAAGAGCATTGAAGTGCTTGCACGGATAGTCTCAAAAGATGAAGGGCAGGTGATGCTGCCAAAACGCTTTATTGGCATTGCGGAAGACTTAGATCTTGTTAACCTACTGACCTTTCAGTTATTTGAAAAAGCGGCCAATGAATTTCAGCGAATTAGAAATGAGCTAAATTATCCGTTTAAGCTGGCCTTTAATCTATCTCCTATTCAACTTAATGATACTAGCTGCCCAGATAAATTAGCGTTAATTTTAGAGCTCAATCGCCTAAAGCCCCAAGAAGTCATCGTCGAAATAACCGAGAATCAACCTATCATTTCTAACGTTCAACTAGAGACCATTAATCGCTTACGATTACGGGGATTTGATCTTGCACTTGATGATTTTGGTACGGGGTTCACTAATTTACAGCAACTTAAAACATTGCCATTCACTGAGATTAAAATTGACCGTTCTTTAATTACCTACATTGAGTCAGACCGCTTTTCTCAAGTGTTGGTCGATAGCTTAATAGATATTGCCCAAAATGAGCAGTTGGATATCGTTGCCGAAGGGATAGAACGTATTGAGGAGCTCCAGTATTTAGAGCGCTACAAGTTTAGTCTCTTAATGCAGGGCTATTTAATTAGCAGGCCAAAAGCGTTGAATGAGTTCATTCGTTGGATCCACTCTTGGCAAAGAATGATCAACTCTAATCCATAAATTGGGCCCTGCTTGGGCCCAATTTATGCCTAACACCATTAGTTTTTGTCGTTTGCCTTGCCTTCAACGGTCTCTTCATCGTCTGCTTCGTTTTCGGTGACGATTAAATGGCTGTGGTTATCGACACGTTGCTGCCATTTTTGCTTAGCAGCAGCCTGCATGTCACTGGTTTGTTCACGTTCATCAACGATGTCCATGCCCATTAACGACTCTAGTAAGTCTTCCAGTGTAACAATCCCTTGAATATCGCCATATTCATCAATCACCAATGCAATATGAATGCGTTTTTCCAGCAAGGTTTGAAACAGTGTCGGTGCTGCCAAAGTTTCGGGTACCGTATACAAAGGCTTCATCAACTTGCTAATTTTGTAGTCTTCGCCCAAACGGTGATAAGCCAGCATGATGTCGTTTTTATGCACAAAACCAACAATATCATCACTATTTTGGTCAAAAACCAATACACGAGAAAATGACACAGAACCATGTTCTGCCAAATAGTCATGTACTGACATATCTTTATGTACTTTAAATAGCACGGTACGAGGTGTCATTAAGTTCTCTAGTTTAGCATGCCTAAATTGCAGCAAACTGCGAATAGTGGCTGACTCTTCCTCTTTTAAGGCACCCGCTTGCGAACCCATTTCTGCCATTGCTTCGATTTCTTGGCGAATATAAATCGACTCATCACCCTTTTTGCCGATTAATTTTGTCAGCTGATCAGACATCCATACAAATGGTTTTAGCAATCTGACTAACCAAACTAAGGCAAAACTGACACTTGGTGTTAAGCCACGCCAATACGTCGCCCCCAGAGTCTTAGGAATAATCTCAGACAACACTAGTACCAATAATGTCATCACAGCAGAAGCTAGTCCAACAGCCGCATCACCAAATACCACTGCGGCTTGGGCACCGACACCCGCAGCGCCAGCAGTATGCGCTACCGTATTCAATGTCAAAATTGCCGCAAGCGGTTTATCGATATTGTCTTTTAATTTTTGTACGCGCGACGCCAAAGTGGGGTTTTGCTGCTTCATCATCCCAACATGACTGGGGGTAATACTGAGCAGTACAGCCTCCATCACAGAACATATAAAAGAAATCGCAATAGCTAATAACATGTAGCTAATTAACAAAAACAAGATCTACTCCTCACGTGATAACCGTTTACTTATATCTTAGCTGTACAGCACTTAATCGCACAGCACCTATTAATTTTGATTAATATGTTATATTAACGCATATTTTACCTACAATAGGCGCATACTATGAAATTAAAATCAGCGGTAACTTTACTATTTTCCGCAATAGCTACGCAACTCAGCGCAGCGCCGATCGACCCAGACAACATCCTGTTTATAGGCCCAATTGGTCAAAATATCCAAACTAAGCCTCACCATACGGGCCACCAATCGGCCATCGTGGGTAACCTAGTCAATAAGCTCAGCAAAGATACTAAGTCGTTAGACGTTTTTGGACAGCGTGTTGATTGGCAACCGCTAAAAGACGTCAACGCGCTAACCATAGGTGGTTTACAGGCACTAAAACTCAACTTTTCTACTGCGCGTTTTGTTCAAGGTACACTGAAGTTAACCGGTATAGAAAAGGGCCATGTTTTTCTCAATGGCCAACTTATTAATGGTAAAACAGAGTATACGCTCAATGCGGTCACAGGTGACCACCAACTACTTATCATTGCCGAGCAAGTGAGTGATTGGAAAAAAGTAGCAGTAGAGTTTAATGGTAAAGAAGCACACGACATACTGACTTTCAGTGACAAAGAAACAAAAGCACTGTCTGCCAAACAACTCTTTGATGCACCAACAATCAGTGCGATTTCGGTTTCTCCTGACGCCAATTATTATGTTGCCACACAACAGCATTACCAAGACAACCAAGGTAACAAAGCGCTCAGAGATACGACAATTCATAATGAAGATGGCGATGTAATTTACCGCTTAAATGGCGTGAATGCAGGTGCGGTTAGCTGGCGTGCAGATTCAAAAGAGCTGGTATTCGTTCAAAATAAGCAACTCAAAGCCCTCAACATCAAAAACTTAAAAGAAACAGTCATCGCAGAAGGCCTAGCTGGTGCTAGTAGCTTCCAGTATTTCAGCGACGATAGTCTGATTTTTACTTGGACTAAACGCGCTCCAGAAGGTGATAAGATTGTCAAACACCTCAAAGGTCTAGAAGATCGCTGGTCGTATGCGCGCAATAAAAGCCAAGTGTACTTAATTGACATCAGTACGGGGCTTATTCAAGCTATAACAGAAGATGCGCTAAGCCACAGTCTAGAAGACTTTGATAGCAAGACAGGTCGTATCCTCACCACCCGCCACCCTCAAAACTACAGCGCTCCACATCACGGTGTGACTGAACTTGTCGAATTTGATATTAAGAACAACAGCCATAAAGTCATTGGCCAATATGGTACTTTTGGTGATGCAAGGTATGGTAATGATGGAATTTATATCTCAGCCGGTGCTGGATTTAACAATGGTGCAGGTAGGGTTATTGCAAAAGATGTGTTGGTAAACAATTACGATACACAGCTTTACTGGATGAACAATGACGGAGCCGAAGTTAAACCCTTAAGTAAAAAGTTCGACCCATCAATCGATTCATTCAGCGTACTTAATAATGGTGACTTGGTGCTTAAAGTCACAGATGAAGATCGTAAAAAACTTTACTTTTATGATGAAAGTAAAAGTAAGTTTAAGTCTCTCAATACCAAGCTTGATGTAGTCGATAAATTCAGTGTCGCCGACAAACGCAGCCCTGTCGTTTTTGCAACTGGTACAACGGCTTCTGCTCCACAAAAGCTCATCCAATTGAGTGTAAAAAATAATCGCGCTAAAACGCTCTGGGACTCACAGCCAATCGCATACAAAAATGCTGAAATAGCGAAGTTAGAAGAGTTCAATTTTACTAACTCCGCAGGTACTGAGATTAAGGGGCGTGTTTACATTCCACATGGCCTGGATAAATCTAAGCAACACCCGGCACTTATTTACTATTATGGCGGAACTTCACCCGTATCACGCGGCTTTACTGGACGTTACCCGTTTAACTTTTGGGCGACGAATGGCTATGTGGTTTACGTTTTACAGCCATCTGGTGCAACTGGGTTTGGTCAAGAGTTTTCAGCCAAACACGTAAACGATTGGGGTAACCGTGCCGCTGAAGATATCATCGAAGGCACCAAAGCATTTTTAGATTCTTACCAGTTTGTTGATAAAAACCGGTTAGGTAACTTGGGTGCGTCATACGGTGGATTTATGACGATGACGCTCGCTACTAAAACCGACATGTTCAGTGCATCAATCTCTCATGCTGGGATCTCAAACCTCACTTCATACTGGGGTCATGGCTGGTGGGGGTACCTATACTCATCCGAAGCATCTAAGAACAGCTACCCTTGGAATAACATGAAGCTTTACAGTGAACAAAGCCCAGTGTTTAATGCCGACAAAGTGAAAACACCACTTTTACTGATCCATGGAGATGCTGATACCAATGTGCCAGTTGGTGAAAGTCATATCATGTACACTGCATTGAAGTTATTGAACCAAGACGTTGAAATGATCGAATACAAAGGTGCGGATCACCAAATTTTTGCCCGTGATCGACGTTTCCAGTGGTGGAATACAATGCTCGCTTACTTTGACAAACACCTCAAACAAGAGCCACAGTGGTGGCAACATATGTACGGCAAATAAAAGTTTGTAGCAGCACTAAAGTGCTGCTATTTTTTTATGTACAAATAATAAATAGCTAAAACTATTTCATTATTTTTAATAAGTGGTCATTAAGCACACAATTTACTGGCAATTTTCATTAGAGTTTTTATATAAAAATAGATAACTTATGGTTCTCAGCCGAGAATTCTCGGTGCTAAGATATAGATTAATTATTGAGAAAGTTTCGAAACCATGAGCATAAACGTATTATTAGTCGAGGACGACGAGTTATTGGCTAAACGAGTCGAAAGCCATTTTGCGCAAACGGAGTTTCAAATCACTGTAGATAATACCGGTGCTCGTACGCTTGAACAGGTACAGGAGCAAGCACAGACCGGTAATCCATTTATGATGGCCATCATAGACATTGTGTTGCCTGCAACTGATGGCTTGCAGCTTGCCAAAGAGCTCAATACATTAACCGACTTAGGTGTAATAATGCTTTCGAGTCGTGATTCACAAGCAGATAGAATCGCAGGATTGGCTCAAGGTGCAGATGACTACGTTTGTAAGCCTGTTGACTTACTAGAATTAGAATTACGCATGCGTGCTCTATATAAACGACTTGCAGGCTCTAAAGGTGAAGATGAATCGGAAGAGTTTATTGAATACGCCGACTTTAAATTACACCCAGATAATCGAACGTTGATCAACCCCAATGGTGATGAAGCCCGTTTAACAGAAGCCGAGCACAAAGTGCTTATCTGTTTAATTGCCAATGCCGGCAAGGCCACTTCTCGCGCCAAGATATCAGAGGATATTGGTCAACCCGACTGGAGTCCGAGTGATCGAACTGTTGACGTACTCATAGGCAGACTGCGTAAAAAGCTCGGTGATGAAAAAGACCAAAAACGTATAGTTACAGTACGTGGTAAAGGCTATATGCTTTCAACCTAACGGATCAGCTGAGCGAGCAGGCGTTCAAATGCCCGATAGCTCAGCGCCTCTTTCAAATGTGCTAATGTGATCTCTTCTTGTCCTGCTAAGTCCGCGATTGTTCTCGATACCTTAATTACGCGATGGTATGAACGCGGAGATAAATGCAGTTTTTCAGTCGCTTTAGCTAGATATGCCAATACGCCACCCGACAATTGACAGTATTGATCAATTTCCCTACTAGAAAGCGACGCATTGACTTTGCCCTGTCTATGCAATGCAACAGCGCGAGCTTGTTCAACCCGCAGACGTATCGTTTCACTTCCTTCCTCGGCGCGCGTTGATTGTAGCTCCACCGTGCTGAGCCGAGGTAACTCAATCTGCAAATCGATACGATCAATGAAAGGGCCCGATACCTTACTCAAGTACTTGAGCACTTGCTCTGGCGTGGCACGCTTATCAGTATGGCAGCCCGTAGGGCTCGGATTCAATGCGGCAATTAGCTGAAAATTTGCGGGAAAGTCTACTTGCTGTGCAGCACGTGAAATACTGACCATACCGGTCTCCATAGGTTCACGTAAAGAATCTAACACCTTGCGCTCATACTCTGGTAACTCATCTAAAAATAGTACGCCATTGTGTGCAAGCGAAATCTCGCCGGGCTTGGGGGTCGACGAGCCCCCCACAAGAGCAACTGCTGAACAGGTATGATGCGGTGCCCTAAATGGCCTTTGTCGCCAGCTCATTGGATTTATTTCTTTACCTATAATTGAGTACACTGACGCAGTTTCAAGCGCTTGCTGTAGTTCCATTGCAGGCATAATTGTTGGCATCCGCTGTGCCAGCATCGATTTTCCGGTCCCGGGAGGGCCTAAAAATAGTACATTGTGCCCACCAGCCGCCGCAACTTCGAGCACGCGCTTGGCCGCTCCTTGCCCCTTTACTTCATTCATATTAATGCCAAAATCAACCATTTTCTCAGGTTCACACGGACTTTGTTCGTCCCAAGCAAGTGTATGCTGGCCACTTAAATCAGCCCACACGTCCCTTAAGCTCAACACACTTTTACGTAAACTCTGTGATACCAGCCTTGCCATGCTCTCATTGGGTTTTGGGATAAAGCATTGGTGCTCTGCATGGGTGGCCGATATAAGCGCAGGCACTAAAGCCGTAATTTCTCTGATCTCGCCGTTTAATGCTAATTCACCATAGAACTCGAAAGACTGAATGTTCGGATTTTGAATTTGACCAGATGCCACTAAGATCCCAATGGCAATGGCCAAGTCATAGCGCCCACCTTGTTTAGGTAAATCCGCAGGCGCTAAATTCACCGTGATACGTTGTTCTGGAAAAGTAAAATGACTATTAGTGAGTGCGCAGCGAACCCGTTCCTTTGACTCTTTTACCGATGTCTCAGGCAAGCCTACGATATTAAAAGCAGGTAACCCGTTACTGAGGTGCACCTCGACTGTAACCAATGGTGCATCAATACCAACCTGAGCGCGAGTATATGTTTTAGCTAGCGACATTCCTTGTCTCATCTTATGCAAAATTAAGAGCTTTAGGTCAAAAAAAGTAAGCACTTTCTGCTATATCAAATGTGCAAAGCTTTTGCTCATCTCACGGTCACAACCCCTACCGCCTCGGCCGTTATCTATACTAGAGATGAACAGCTCACTTGATTCAATCCCTATATTTAAAAACATGTAAAACAAGTTGCCACCGAATCGCGGCCAAACGCAGTAAGAGAATGGAAACCATAGCCGCCAACATCGTAAGCTCCAGAGATACACCTAAGTGCATAAGCTGGGTATACACAATACCGCCAACAATACAGGTAATAGCGTACAATTCACCTTTCAGTAGCATGGGGATTTCATCAGCCAATACATCTCTTATCACACCACCAAAGCACCCTGTTAAAACGCCCATAATAATGACAGTGGTATCCGGCATGCCAATGCTCATCGCTTTTTGCATTCCCATCACAGCAAAAAAGGCCAAACCAAATGCGTCGGCACTTAAAAGAAGTTGCATAGGCACAGATTTCTGTCGATTTAGCCACCAAATACTTACGGCTATCGCAGCAAAAATTGCGAAAAAATAGCTACTGTCATGTAGCCAAAATACAGGGGTATTCAAAATAACATCCCGTATGGTGCCACCACCTATGCCTGTTACCGTCGCAAGTACCACAACGCCAAATCCGTCCATGTGCTTACGATGGGCAAGCAAAGTACCAGAAATAGCAAATACCATTACGCCAAGAAGATCAAACCAATGGTACAGTTCAGTCATAAAATAAACTCAACACAAATAAAAATTAGATGTTAGCTGACTTCTCTATCTCCCTCCAAGCTTAATTCATTGTTTTACAGGTATCTATAATCGTTGGGCTACTATGCCAGCAGTATTTTAGCCAGAGCTGTGGTAACTAATACGCCACTACCACGGTGTTTTAAAGGCATACCTTTTTCTCATTGCTTTATTTATACTGCACAGCAACACCTGCTGTGTGGCATCCATGCGTATCGCCCTTATTTTAGCAATCCATTGCCTCAATCGAATAAAAAATGGGTTACCCATATACGGACAGTTTGGCCACCCTCCCGTTCCCATAAAATTCGCCCTAAAACTGGTCATTTAAATAAAAAATAGGGAAGAGCGATACGGTTAGCTACATAAAAAAATATGAGTGGCTGGCATTGGCTTATCACCTATAACCAGCAACCCATCCGCAAGAACATGTATTTGCTAACTGATGCTAAAAGTAGCAAGTTGTAGGGGAAGGATTCTTACCAATTTAGTTCACCAAAAACCATAAAAAATAATTAAATTAATAAGTTATCGTTATTTTCACGCCAGTAGGAAGCACTATAAATTAATTAATTTTGCATTTTTTGAGGTTAATTATGGCGCGTGAATCATTTTCGTTTGATTTAGCACGCCAAACTGTTGAACAGATGCTTAGCTGTCTTCCTTGCCTTGGTGAAATAGTACCGATGGCTCTGAGTAGTTAGGCACATCATCATAGCTAAAAACTGCGTAGTATTTATTCAAATTTGGATTGCCGAAGTTGTCCAACGTATACTCGTCTTTGCCGCCATATAATTTCACCCCATCGAATGGTGAACGTGGCGGGTGAAAACGATTACGAACGACGAAACAACCAACAAAATCTTCATCGCTAGGATTTTGCCACGTTAGTTTAACGACCCCAGATTCGACTTGTGCAGTTAACTCCTGCGGTGGCTGCAAAGCATGCTTGCGACGGTTGATGTAGCCAATTTTCAATTCTGCCGGATGTTGGTCCTGACAAGCGGTCCAATTAACCAACGCACTAGTTGCTTGTGATTCTGACGTTGCACGAATGATAAAATAAAATGGCGTGTGAGCTTGGTGTAGACGCTCTAGCGCTTGTAAGCTGAAGCTATCGAAAATGAAGTGATGCTCTGCCCGCTCTCTAAGCTGCTCATTACTCACTTCATAACCTATGTATTCAATTTTTTGTCTTTGCTTTACCGCTTGAAAGTCAACATCTTGCAACTCAACTAATTCAATTGTAAAGCGCACATCTTTTGCACAGGCAATACTATTGCAACTTCTCAATGTCAGGCATGCGTGCGTAAAAACGGTTTTCTCAACGGGTAGGTCAGCATTGAGTTCAAATGCCATTTGGCCATAAACTATCTCACCCGCGTCATCGAAACCAGATGCGAGTCTATCTGGCATAACTCGATCTTTAAATATGGTGTTGCATCTTGTCGGGCTTAACGCCAGTAACTGTTCGGATACTTGATAAACCAACTCTAAATTAGGCCGATAATGTAAACCGCTACCAAATGGACCGTAGCCAATATCAAACTGCATTACCTGTGAATCATTGCCAAGCGGTAATGTTTTTGGCCCCTGTAATCGCAGCAGCAACGCATTCTTTGTGACTAATTCAGTCAGTAGCTCTCGCTCTACTCCGTTAAACGACCACTTCATCCAGATCCCTTGCGTCATTTTGTCTGACTCAAATGTCTGCCCAAGCGTATGTAATGGTTTGGCTTCACTCACCTCTTTAAAATCATATATGTCTGCAATGTCTTCAGCATCTAAAATCGCTACCGACCATTCACCATATTTCTCTATTTTGGCTGCAACGCGATTCATCGGATATAGGAAGAATTCAGCTCGCTCAATATGAGAACCACTTGGCAAACTGCTTAAATCAAACTGTACAACTCCCAAGCTGATGCCGCGCTTTTTATCTACACCAATAAACATTGAGTTATAGCCAAAGTGTTCTTTATTTTTACTCAAATAGTTTTCAGACAAATAGCCCACCAGCTCTTTCGATGGGAACAGTGTGCGCGCACTTTGGTGTCGCGCTAAATGTGTTTTCAATCTAAGTTCTGGGCTGAATGGCGATTTAATTTTTGTAACCTTGTCCACCGCGCGAATATTGTAGAAGTAACTTTGTCCACTAGTTAATTGGGAATCCCTAAAAGACAGTGACTTTGTTATTGCAATCAGACTTTCTTCACCACATGGGCTTTTGTTGTTTTCACTGCGATACAACTCAAAGTAAATATCATCCCTATCCGCATATTGCCACTCTAGTTCAACGCCGTCGTGATCCACCGACTTAATCGTGAACTCAGATACTCTAAGCGGCGCGAGCGGAGAGTAGTTAATCGCTTCACTGAGTGCATGTAATACGGCTGGTATATTTTCAGCAACACTCTCAGACATATTTTTCATATAATCTGGAATATTGCGCGTTCCCACTTCAACCACAGTGGCAATAATGCCCTTACGATAGTAATACTCTCGTCCACTGCCATGGATCAATTGCGCTGGCGGTTTACCACGATGGATCCCATACTGTCTGCCCGTGACCTTTTTAATTTCGTAATTCATATTCGCACATAAAATATTTAAGTCTGTGCCCTCAATCTCAACTTCATGATTGAACTTATGCGCGGGGAAAAACACATTACCTTGTGAGTGATAATCTAAGGCTATGCGAATATTATCGTGGGCTTCTACAAAATCTCTAATGGCACATGTTTCGGGTTCAGAAAACGCATGTGGGCCACCATATGTATTAGAGCCCGTATTTTGATTGCGCATAAATTTCGCATCAAAATTTCGATTCAAGTCAACCCCAAAAGTACCATCGCCATTATTACGACGGTTTTTACGCCAAAAAGAAAAATGATTGCGCGAATATTCAAATCCGTCAGGGTTTAAACAAGGCACCATGTATAGCGTGTTTCTTGTTAACGCCGTCTGCAATTTAGGATTAAACCTGTAGTTATCAATTACATACTGAATAAACTTAAGTGCCAGCTCATTGCCAATCCACTCACGCGCATGAATTGACCCCGTATATAAGAGTGCCGGTTTGTCATCTGCGTAAGTGACATCCAATGACACCGTGACCAGCATGATCGGTCGCCCTTCCCAAGTTTCTCCAATGCTTTGCAAACGAATTAAATGCGGATGTTCATTCATAGCGCATTGCAGCGCATCAATTGTATCTTGATAAGAAGCGTATTGAATTTTCATGCAGGTTAACTCTCAGTTGGTCTTGGCGACAACCAGCAAGCTGTCGCCCAATGGATTTGATAAGTGTTCGGGGTACTAATGGATATGCGTAATATGGCTTTGCCAATGCTCGACTATTTTCTCGAGCTTCTTATCTTTGAGGTTTTTTACAACACAAAGCTTTTGAGGATCAGTGTTAAGTGCCTCCACCACACCATGAGCACCAAACGTTGACATAATATCATCAAGCATTTTCTCTCCAATACCACGCACACCACTCAAAATCATGCGGATCTGCGCTTCATCAAACACTGGCGCTTGATAGCTATTTAAGTCGACCCCTTGCTCATCTCCAGCAGGAACTGGTTGTAATGTTTTAGCAGACATAGTCTTGGCGTTTAGTGCAAAGTTGTCTTGTAAATTCCAAACTTCACTTGGCCACTCTTCACCACATTTAAGCGCGGTATCCAGAATTGGAAAACTCTGCTCATCCAGCTGACTGAATAGCTCACCAGCATCTTGGCTGGGCGTATAACTTGAAAACCCAATGTGGCGCATCGTACGCAGCATTCGAGAATCAATTTTGCCAAGCTCTTCCCAGTTATAAAGTGGAATATTGGGCTTTTTAAAATAGCCATCTGACAATAGCCACATAAGATATTGGCCTATCCAATCGCGGATATATGGAAAGGCAGCAAATGCAGTGGCACACTCTAGGATGCGTAATTTTCCATCTTTACCTAATGCAATATCGCATGCCCAATATTCAGCATTGGCCGCTTTTGATGCAGCTGTTGCAAGCTTTAACACGGACTTTGGCACAGCTTGATAATCCATGCTGCCACCTTGGCTCGTGTTCGTTAACCACTCTCCCTCAGGAGGACGTCGCCAAAATGCACAGACCGGTTTATGACCAATGAGCATTACACGAATATCGGCCTCCATGGGCACAAAGTCTTGTACATAGACTGGGTAGTACTTTTTTTCTCCAAGTAAACTCGTGGCCTCTTCGAAGCTATCCACTTTATGCACAAAATAACCGCCATAATTTGACGGGCCATATGAGCGCTTAATGATTTTCGGATATTGCGCCTTGGCTAGATACTGCTGTGCTTTTTCCGGAATATAAAAAATTTCTGTGTGAGGAGCCGGCAATTTGTATTTGCGACAAAAGTGGGTCACGTTCTCTTTAGACTTATTTGAAAACTGACTATCAAGTGAAGGCAAAAAACGTACATTGGGCAATGCACGTGCTATTTCTCTAAATGATTCATATGCCGTCGCAGGGATGTTTCCTATCAAGACTTCTATTTTTTTTCTTTTCACCTCAGCAATAAAACGCGCCTTATCATTACCCCAATGATAAACCACAGTTTCAATTTTATCAGGCCAACCTTTAAAATTAGATTTATCAAAAAAACGCAGTACATAATCGAGATACAATAACCCTATTTTGGGTAGTTTGGTTTGAGTTGTCATAGACCTAAGCCACCTTGGCTGATTGAAATGAAGTTTTCTTTGCGACGGTTTTTTCGATCAAATCCACCATCGCTCGGATCTTTGTTTGATTGAACATGATCCCCAATTGTTCTTGCTCTGGCGTTGCAAAAGCAGGAATGGTATTCACTTCTAGTACGACGTATTGCTCACGCTCGCGATCGTAGATCAGATCAACCCCCGCAATTTCTAATCCCAATGTTTTCGTTGCACGCAATGCCAGCTCTACCACTTCATCATTGGCTTCACGCACAAAAACGGTCCCACCGCTTGTTACATTGGTTTTCCAGTCATCCTTTGGGGCCTTTCTGCCATAGCAGCCCACAAATTCGCCGTCGACCACATCGACACGAAAGTCAGTGTTGTCGTAATTGATAAAGCGCTCTACGTAAAAGTAGCGCAGATCCGTGCGACTCAGAAATGGCATAATCATATCTAACGCTTGCTCACCTTCAATTTTTACAATGCCAACGCCACCCCAACCATCCGTTGGTTTGTAGACAAGCTTGCCACCAAAATCTTTCAGCGCAGATCTTAAGCCCGCCATATCATTTTTGTGACACAAGCGATAATCTGGCGTGCAGATCCCATGACTATTGAGTAAATGGGCAGTACGAAACTTATCTTCCGCCAATGCAAATGCACGATAGTTATTTAGAGTTGGAATGGTTTCATTCAAGGTTTCATACAGGTACAACTGGTATTGGGTTTGCTGACCAGCGTTATAACTCAAAAAAGCGTCTAGTTGCTCCATCGCTACCCCATTACACTCGATCCCACCGTCGCGGGCTCTGGCATCACGTAGGTTTAGTCCTGTACTGGCTAAGATACCGCGCTCAGCAAGCGCGTGTACCAATTGTTGTTCAATTTCTCTTCCTCCGCCATTTTCGTACATCCAAATACCAACATGAGGCGCCTGCGATACGGCTGTCATAGAATTCTCCTTGGTTCTAAATTAGGTGCTTGATTTTTGAACTGTCACAATAGTTAAGAACATCTGTGTGACAGTATTTTGATCCTTTGAATGATCTTAAAACTGTTCATAAAAGCTTCACTGAACTGCAACCGAAAAACGCCACGATGTGGCCAAACCTTAGCAGGGAGAAGATTGGGATGAATCTGGACTATGCAGAATTAGCAGACTTAATACGCTGTAACTCGCACAGTAAAAATAAACAAGGGGTGGATCAACATGGCGAACAAATGATCGCATTGATCGAGCCATTGGGATACTCACTTACACGATATCAGCGCGAGCATATTGGCGATCACCTTTTGTTTCGATCCGCACGTACAGGCGGTAAACGGATCCTTCTACTGGGGCACTTAGATACGGTTTTCCCTAAAGACACCTTTACGGAATTTCATGAAGACGAATCTTATGTTTACGGGCCAGGTGTTTGCGATATGAAAGGAGGCAACTGGGTTGCACTTAACGTACTGAGAAATCTGAAAAAGAAGTTTGGTCAGTTGGCGAATGTTGATTGGTTGCTGGTAAGTGACGAGGAGATCGGCAGTGACGATAGTCAATCGTTAACTCAGAAAATTGCCAAACAATACGATGCGTGCTTTGTATTTGAGGCAGCTGGCAAAGATCATCAACTCGTCGTAGCCAGAAAAGGGATCGCGACTTACCACATCACGGTGTCTGGCAAGCCAGCACACGCAGGCAATCACTACAGAGATGGCATTGATGCCAACTTCGCCATGGCAAATATGCTGCTCGAAATGACATCATTGACTGACTTGAAAAAGGGCAGCACCGTCAACGTAGGTAAAGTACAAGGTGGTATCGGTGCCAATACGATTTCAGGTAAAGCAACGATGCAAGTTGAAGCTCGCTTTACCAATCAGTCGGAGCAACAGCGTTTGCTAGAGGGAATTGAAAATATCTGCATGGCAATAGAAATTACAGGGGTTAAGGTGACTATCCAAGGGGGCTTGCAACGCACGGTAATGGCCCCCAGTGATGAGCAACAAAACCTACTCACTACCATTAACCAGATCCTTGGCCAAGAACAACCCGTCGAACATCGTGGTGGGGTGTCTGATGCCAACACCGCAGCTTCAACAGGCACACCTACGCTTGATGGATTTGGGCCATATGGTGATGGTGATCACACAGCAAACGAGCGTGCACTTAAATCGAGCTTTGAGCTGCGTATTGATCAAATGACAGCCATCCTGTCACAGCTTTGTTATCGCTCACAACAAGTTAAACAGCCCGTCAGTCAAGCGTAATTGACCAAAGGTCAGCGTTGGCATTTTGTACAAAATATAGTGCTGCGTTGACCTAAGCGTATTTCTTGAAGTTGCGTACCACATTGGACACAAGGCTCACCTTTTCGTCCATATACCATAAGCTCTTGTGCAAAATATCCAGGCTTACCATCGCTTTGAGCAAAGTCTTTAAGGGTCGTACCGCCTTGTAAGATTGCAGCCGCTAAAGTGTCCTTTATAATCGGAGTAAGCTTTTGATAACGCGCTAAAGAAATTTTACCCGCCTCGCGTTTTGGGTGAATACCCGCTTTGAACAAGGACTCATTTGCGTATATATTGCCAACACCGACGACCACATGGTTGTCCATAATAAACTGCTTAACCGCAACTCTTTTTCCTCGGCTACGTTCATAAAGATGCTTAGCATCAAACTCATCTGTCAAAGGCTCAGGACCAAGTTTAGCAAATACAGCATGCTGTTCATCAGGCGCTTGCCACAAAAACGCCCCAAATCGGCGCGGATCATTGAGCCGTAATGCGAGTCCGTTATCAAAGATAATTTCTACGTGATCATGCTTTTTTAAAGGCTCTGACTTTTCAACCACGCGTAGATTTCCCGACATACCTAAATGCAGAATAGCGGAGCCGACTTTACTTTCGAGTAACAGATATTTTGCTCTTCGATGCACCGCGTCAATCTTTTTGCCAGATAAGAGTTGCACATCATCAGGGACCGGCCAACGTAAACTGCCATTATGAATGCGTACTTCAGCAACCACTTTTTGCTTAATATGAGGTTCAATTCCCAGTCGACTTACTTCGACCTCTGGTAATTCAGGCATAATTATACTTCTATCGGATTAAATAATTGCCGAGCTTGCTGCGGAGTTAATTGCAACCAGCGGTGACTTCGTTTGGCAAATAAAACATATTCGCCATTTATTTCATACAGCTGATAACTGAGCGGTAACTCTTCTGCTGCTAACCAAAATGTCGCAACAGAAACTGCTTGCTCAGCATTCACTTGGGGCGGAGTTATCATCTTTAATTCACTTTTTTGCCAAAGCCTTACAATTGAAACTAGCTCTTGTTCGGTATAGGTCTTTCGGCTCTCACTTGGCAACTCTGACTCTATACGCCACGATGTGCCGATACGCTCAATTTTGACACCTGGGTATGCTAGCGCCAACACAAAACTTTGCTCTGGAAGCACCAGCACACTGCCCAGCTCCTCCTCAGGAGGGTTCAGTTTGTGATGTAGTCCATTCAAGAAAAAGATCATGATGAGCATGGAAAATATCACCACGTTATTCCATGCTTTTCTGCTCAATCCCATACAAGCTCCAATGATACTGACTTTTTTGCTTTCTAGATCACCCTACTATACCTTACTCAAGACATCACCACAGCTTCAAGCTATAAAAACCCTACGTTTTATAGCAGAATCCAAATTTGTTAGACTATTTGTTAAGATCCAAAATACCGCTTTGATACTGTATTAATGTGCTTAAATTTTGCTAAACTAGGCGGCAAAATTTTGAGGAGTCCGTCAATGGCAATGTATGTAGTGGGTCATAAAATCCCAGATTCAGATTCAATTTGTGGTGCAATTGCACTTTCTTATCTTAAAAATCAAATCGGCGAAGAGGCAATCCCAACTCGTCTAGGTGATATATCACCTGAAACACAATTTATTCTGGATCGTTTTGGCTTTGAAGCGCCAGAACTAAAAATGAGCTACGCAGGCGAAGACGTATATATTGTTGACCACACTGAAAAAACTCAAGCACCAGATGATATTGATGAAGCGACGGTTGTTGGTGTCGTAGACCACCACAAATTGGGTGACTTAACAACTTCTACACCACTTGAGTGTTGGATCCGCCCAGTAGGCTGTAGTAATACGATTATCAAGATGATGTACGATTTCTACAGTGTTGAAATCCCTAAAGATATCGCTGGCTTAATGCTCGGCGCGATTTTGTCTGATACGGTGATCTTCAAATCACCAACTTGTACGACAGCAGATATTAAATGCGTTGAAGTACTCGCTGAAATTGCTGGTATTGAAGATTACAAAGCATTTGGCATGGAAATGTTTAAAGTAAAATCTGCGGTTGAAGGTACACCAGCACGTGATCTTGTTATGCGTGATTTCAAAGACTTCAATATGAACGGCAACTTAGTTGGTATTGGCCAATTGGAAGTTATCGACCTATCGGTATTCGATAAAATTAAAGCTGACCTTGAAGCTGACATTGCAAAGCTCAAAGATGAAGGTGGTCGCCATTCAGTGTTATTGCTTCTTACAGATATTATGAAAGAAGGTTCACAAATGTTGATCGCCTCAGACGATGAAGGCATCATCGAAAAAGCATATGGTGAAGCTCCTGAGCAAAGCCGTGTATGGCTTGACGGCGTACTTAGTCGTAAAAAACAAGTAGTACCGCCGTTACAAGACGCATTTGCATAAGCGTCAATTGAAAAGCCGGGACGTACCCGGCTTTATTGTTTATGTATATTCAGCCCGGTATTTTCGCCGCATACACAGGTGTCATAGATACCAAATCACACCGGCATCATCAAATCCAACTTACCTTACCAGCTGGTAATTGCACCCTCTTATACAAAAACGGATTGTTGACAGGGCCACACATTATCCCAAGTAACTGTTCACATAGACTCACCATGGATGAGGGCTGGATAATACTCATAGAGCCATTCTCTGATATCGGTCAACAACTCCAGAATAGTTATCGCTCATGCCACCCTCAAGTTCTGGAAGAGGCACCAAAGTTAGAACAAGATACCCCTCTAGAATCGCTTATCTTGTCCCTAAAGCTGAATTACCCTGTGCACAATACAAGCCTAGACCCGCGTATCGCTGCATTACTAGAGCTACTTGATAGTAACTTTAAGAATAGGATAAACATGGAAGCTTCTCACTGGCGAGCATCTAAGGTGGCTACTCAACTGCACCTTTCTGAAAGTCGATTTCTCCACTTATTTCGGGCACAAATGGGGATAGCTTGGCGGCCTTATTTGGTATGGAGGCGAATTATTTGTGCGATTGAGTATTTACAACAACAAAAAAATATTACTGAGGCCGCTGTAAACGCAGGTTTTTCTGACTCAGCACATTTTAGTCGCAGTTTTAAAAGACAATTTGGTATTAACCCAAAAAACGCCCTGAAATTGATTTAAAAGAAAACTTGATGTCGTTCGAAAAGAAATTAGGCAATAAAAAACCCAGCACTAAGCTGGGTTTTTCAATTCGAAAAGCGAAATTACTTGATTTTCGCTTCTTTGAAGATCACGTGTTTACGTACTTTAGGATCGTACTTTTTGATCTCCATTTTTTCAGGCATGTTACGCTTGTTCTTGTCGGTAGTGTAGAAATAACCAGTACCAGCAGTTGAAACTAAACGGATCTTATCACGCATGATTTAAGCTCCTTATACTTTTTCGCCGCGAGCACGGATATCTACTAATACCGCGTCGATGCCTTTTTTATCGATAATACGCATACCTTTAGTAGTAGTGCGTAGAGTAACGAAACGCTTTTCGCTTTCAACCCAGAAACGGTGTGTTTGTAGGTTAGGTAGGAAACGACGCTTAGTTGCGTTGCGCGCGTGTGAACGGTTGTTACCAACAACCGGGCGCTTACCTGTAACTTGACAGACTTTAGACATGTCTATGTATCTCCAATAACTTCGCTCGAGCTTAATTTCCCCTTAGGCCTTACACTGGTGTGCCCCGGGTAAAATCAAAGGGCGCTCTTTATACAGCATCTGCAGGCAGAGATCAAGGATCTGATGATATCCTAGTCAGCTCATGGGTAAATTTGATAGCGGCCAATTATAATGATCATCGGGCCATGTGGAAAGTAAAAACTGCATTTAAATTAAACTATTTTATAATTTTTAAGCACAATAAAGGCTTGCGGCCCAAAAAGTGTCGATAAAAAGCTCACAGCAAGCCCATTTCAGCGAAAGAGGCACAGCGATTACCCGCCACAATGATATGATCTAACACTTTGATATCTATAAGTGATAACGCTTTTTGTAACTTCTCAGTCAAAACTTTATCTGCATAACTCGGCTCACTCACTCCGGATGGATGATTATGCGCGAAAATAATCCCAGCAGCATTGTATTTTAATGCAGCTTTGACAACTTCTCTTGGATAAACTGACGCGGCATTGATTGTTCCACTGAATAACACCTCATCTTTAATCAATTGATTTTGACTATCGAGATAAAGCGCCATAAACACTTCATGCTCCAGGCCCTTCAACTGAATACTCAAATAGTCATAAACACGCTGTGGATTGCTAAAGCATACCTCTCGATGGCAGCCTTCTTTTAAGTAGCGTTTACATAGTTCTAGTACAGCTTGAAATTGCACATACTTTGCGTCACCTACCCCTCTTAATTGCACGAAATCATGTTGTGTGCTGTTGAACAAGCGTTGTAATGAGCCTCTTTGTGCAAGTAATGATTCAGCCAGCTCAATGGCATTCATGCCACTGACACCCGTACGCAGGAAAATCGCTAATAACTCAGCATCGCTGAGAGAGTTTGGTCCTAATGCCAACAGCTTTTCTCTTGGTCTGGACTGCTCTGGTAATGCTCTCAATTGCATGTTCACTCCTTGTTTTAAGCTAAAGCCAGCAACGCTCTCATATTTACCATGTATTGTGATAAAAAAACCGCTCATTAATACCAGTCGCTGTGCAATTTATAGTTAGTGCCACCATCAATATTTCAAAACTGACCTATGGCTATGATATCTTAGGGGCAGTTTGAGTCGTGAGAATTGTGAAGATGAACCTATCTGGCAAAAAAATAGTTGTGGGAATAAGTGGTGGTATTGCAGCCTATAAATGTGCTGAATTAGTAAGACGGTTGAAAGATCAACACTGCGAAGTAAAAGTGGTCATGACAGAGTCAGCCAAACAGTTTATCACGCCACTCACAATGCAAGCTGTATCTGGAGAGCCTGTATCTGATTCGCTCCTCGACCCGAGTGCTGAAGCTGCAATGGGCCACATAGAATTTGCCAAATGGGCCGACTTAATACTTATTGCACCGGCGACGAGTAATATTATTGCAAAAATGGCGGCGGGCATTGCAGATGACCTGCTCACCACACTGGTACTAGCAACCCCGGCTAAAGTCGCAGTTGCACCTGCCATGAATCAACAAATGTTTGCCCACCCGGCCACACAGCGCAATCTAAAAACACTGGCCAGTGACACGATTACGATATGGGGGCCAGGACAAGGTGAGCAAGCTTGCGGTGACATCGGAAAAGGCCGAATGCTTGAACCTAATGAGCTCGTTGAATTATGCGCATCAGTACTCACGCCATCTGAGCAACCATTATTAGGAAAAATCGTGACTATCACGGCAGGCCCGACACGAGAAGCTTTGGACCCTGTTCGCTTTATCAGTAACCACAGCTCCGGAAAAATGGGCTATGGCCTTGCTGAAGCAGCGAAAAAACTCGGTGCAACCGTTAATTTAATCTCCGGGCCTGTAAAACTCAGTGCACCTAAGGGCATCAATCTCAGTCATGTCAACAGTGCCATCGAGATGCGAGACGAGGCGCTGCGCCTCGCTGCTGACTCCGATATTTTTATTGGCTGTGCAGCCGTAGCTGACTATCGCGCTGCTGATATTGCTGAACAAAAAATAAAGAAACAAGGTGATGAGATGACCTTAACACTGGTAAAAAACCCTGACATCATTGCAGAGGTTGCTTCTCTCACTCAGAATCGCCCCTATACAGTTGGTTTTGCAGCAGAAACACAAAATGTTGAGCAATATGCCCTAGGTAAATTAAAAAACAAAAATCTCGATATGATTTGCGCTAACGATGTATCACAAGCGGGGCTAGGTTTTAACTCAGATAACAATGCTTTAACGTTATTTTGGCCTAATGAGCAGATTTCTCTGCCAACTTCGGACAAAAAGGAGTTAGCACTCACTGTCGTTAAAGCAATTGCAAGTAAACTTGATTGAGTTGTTGTTAAAAGGCTGGAAAGAAGCTGAATAAAACATTAACATAGGTCCTTACTCAGTATGGACCTAATAAAAATACACCATACAGACCAGAATAACGATAATTATTAAAGGAAAGTTCATGCCAGCGACTAAACGCAGTAATCGCAAAGAGCAAATTCTTCAATCTCTTGCGCAAATGCTTGAAACTAGCCCAGGTCAAAGAATCACCACTGCAAAGCTAGCCGCTGAAGTCGGTGTCTCTGAAGCAGCCCTATATCGCCACTTTCCTAGCAAGGCGCGCATGTTTGAAGGGCTCATTGAATTTATTGAAGACACACTACTTTCTCGCATTAACTTAATTTTAGAGAATGAAAAAGATACGCAAAGTCGTATTTATAACATCCTCGCTCTACTGCTTACTTTCTCAGAAAAAAACCCAGGTATCACGCGCATTCTTACGGGCGATGCATTGCAAGGTGAACAAGAGCGATTAAGAGAGCGTGTTCAAAGCCTATTTGAAAAACTTGAGACACAGTTTAAGCAGGTATTGAGAGAAAGAAAGCTCAGAGAGGGTAAAACTTTCAACAGTGACGAAGCAGCACTGGCTAACCTGTTTCTAGCGCATGTAGAAGGCAAAATGAACCAATTTGTGCGCAGCGACTTCAAAGCAAAACCAACTTCAACCTTTGCCAGTCAATGGCAGGAACTACAAAGGATTTGGTTATAGTAAAGCGGTACTATAACCGCTTTATCTGTTTTTCACTTCCACACAACGCAGCAAGATTTTGTTTATCTATTAAAAGTGTTAAAAAGAAGCAACTTTAAAATACAAGAATAGATAAACCATGAAGCTAGCCTACTCGCTCGTCGCAGCGGCTTTGTTTTCTGGCCAAGTTATGGCCAACAAAGCGCCTTTAAAATTTGACGATGTTTTCGATTTTAAATACGCCTACTCGACACAACTTGCAGAAGACGGTAAGTTTTTAGCCTTCAGCACTAAGCCTTATCGCGGGGACGCACAAGGTCAAGTATATGATCTAACTAGCAATAAACTTATTGCTAGTGTGGAGCGAGGTACCAAAGCCCACATCAACAGAGCCTCAACTTGGGTTGCTTTTACTCAGGTAGCCTCTTTGTTGGAATTCGAGACCGCAACTAAAAAAGAACGTAAACAGCTTAAAAAGCACTTAATTTTAGTCAATACAAAAAATGGTCAAAAACAAAGCTTTAGCAATGTTAAAGACTATCAATTGAGCGATGATGGACGCTGGCTTGCCTATCGAGAAGATAGCAAAAAACAAGAAACTAAAGAAAAATCGGCAAAAGACACCGCTGCGATAAAGGCTGATAAACAGGACAAACCACTGACTTTAATTGTGTTAGATTTGCACTCGCGCCAAGAGCAACGTTTTGAAAATGTCGTCTCTTATGGGTTGAGCCCAGCAGAATACGGCGTGTTATTTAGCCAACATGATTCAGCGACAGCTAATAATCAAGTTCAATATTTAAATTTGAATACGCAATCAGTCGACGTGCTGTTCAATGAACCGGGTGTCACAGTGAGCACTATTGCATGGCATCCATACTCTAGTATCGTCGCGTTTAACTTCAGTAATTATATTAATGAAGATAAACGCCGCCGCAGCTATGAAGTGACTTTGTGGGATGCAAACACAACAAAGCTCACAAAAGTGTCAAACCCCAGCGGTTGGTATAGTGCCAAGTCATCAAAATTGAAGTGGTCTGAGCAAGGTGAAAGGCTGTACTTTGAGAATCGTCCGCTGCTTGCCGATAAAGTAAAAGCACGTAAGTATAGCGATGAAACATCATTACGTGATTTTGATACGATCCGCGAACAATCAGGCCTTAAACTTTGGCACAATAATGATCCAGAGATAAAACCCCGTGAGCAACACACATGGAAAAAGACCAACCGCGATCGCCAGTATCAAGCCGTTTACCATATCGAGTCTCAAAGGGTCGTTCAGCTGGCTGACGAAACCGTACGCGATGTCACACTCAATACAGAAGCTGACTTTTTGTTGGGGCGCAATGAACAGCCTTATTTGAAAAAAGTAATGTATGATGGCTTTTATGCCGACTACTATGCCGTTAAAGTCAGCACCGGTGCAAAAGGCTATATTGTAAAAGACACGCCAAATCGCCCAAGCCTATCACCAACGGGACGACACGCAGCTTATTTTTTACATGACCAATTATGGTTAAAAGATTTACACCAACAGAAAGAGCAAGTCATTAGTAAAGCTGTACGCGATGCGATTTTTGCCGATGATAAGCACGATTACCCAGAACCGAATCCAGGTTATGGTTTTGCAGGGTGGCAGCGAGATGGTAGCACGCTGTATGCCTACAGTAAGTTTGATATTTGGGCATTTGAGGCCAAAACAGGTGAAGCAAAAAGACTTACACAAGGTAAAGAAACAAATACGCAATATCGCGTGATTAAGCTAGATAAAAAACAAGTCGGCTTTGCCAGCGACGAAACCTTATTTTTATCAGCACATAACTTACAAAACAAGCAAACCCATATTGCTAAACTTAATCTTGCGACAGGCGAGCTTAGCACTGTGCTAAATGGTGAAGCACGCTTCGATTTAGTAAAAAAAGCCAAACATACTGATAAGCTGATATTTACCAAGCAAACTTATCATCAATTTCCTGATTATTGGCAAACCAACAGCCAATTCAATGCTCCTAAGCAAATCACTAACCTCAACCCTCAAGTTAAAAATTTCGCTTGGGGACAAAAACCAGAGCTTGTTCAATACCAAGGCTACAATGGCGAATCTCTCCAAGGTGTACTCATCAAACCTGCAGATTACAAACCAGGCCAAAAACTCCCCGTGGTCATCTATTTTTACCGTTATATGAGTCAGCGTATGTATGACTTCCCAAAAATGGAGCTAAACCACAGACCTAACTTCCCGATGTTTACATCCAACGGTTACGCCATTTTCTTGCCGGACATTCGCTTTGAGATCGGCAAACCAGGACCTTCATCAACGCAAACACTAATCAACGCAGCTCAAAAGTTAATTGATTTAGGGATTGCTGATAAAGATAAAATTGGTCTTCAAGGCCACTCTTGGGCTGGCTATCAAAGTGCATTTGCAGTGACACAAACTGATATGTTTAAAGCCGTTGTCTCTGGCGCTCCAGTTTCGAACATGACATCAGCATACAGTGGTATTCGACTAAAAACAGGCCTAGCCAGACAATTCCAATACGAGTCAGGACAAAGCCGTATTGGTCAGCCGCTGACCGCTGCACCGGAGTTGTATATTGAAAACTCGCCGGTATTTTTCGCAGATAAAGTAAACACGCCTATCTTGCTGATGTTTGGCGATAAAGATGGTGCCGTACCATGGCAAGAAGGCATTCAATATTACTTAGCACTGAGACGTCATGACAAAGACGCGATTTTCTTACAGTACGAAGGTGAGCCGCACCACCTGAAAAAGTTTCCTAATCAGGTCGACTTTTCGGTTCGAATGATGGAGTACTTCGACCACTACTTGCGTGGCATGCCAGCTGCCGAGTGGATCACATCGGGTAAAGCACATCGTCCTGAAGAGTAAATACTCATTGCTTACAAAGAAAAAGCCGCTTATAAAAGCGGCTTTTTTATCAGTGCTGAGTCGGTTTTTTATTATTTGGCTTACGCTTATTTTTCCCTACTCTTGGCTTAGTATTCGCGTTATTAAACTGGCTAAAACCAGTGTGTTTGGTCAATGCCCTATTACTGCGCTTATTGCCACCTTTACTATGTCGCTCCCTGCTATTTTCCTCTGGCACTAAACATTCAGGCCTTCTTCCAATTAGATGTGCTTTACCCATCTCTTTGAGTGCCTCACGGATCATAGGCCAACCAGCGGGGTCGTGATAGCGCAAAATGGCTTTATGCAAGCGACGCTGACGTGCGCCTTTCGGTACAGGTACTTCCTCGTGGTTATTCTTAATATTACGCAGTGAGTTCATCTCCGTGTGGTAAATGGTTGTCGCATTAGCCATCGGTGACGGATAAAAATTTTGCACCTGATCTAATTTGAAGTCATGCGCTTTTAACCATAGCGCCATATTGACCATGTCTTCGTCCGTTGTACCCGGATGGGCAGAGATAAAGTATGGTATTAAATACTGCTTTTTCCCTGCTTCTTTAGAGTACTTATCAAATAGCTCTTTGAACTTGTCATAAGCTCCCATACCTGGTTTCATCATTTTAGATAGCGGCCCCGTCTCGGTATGTTCTGGCGCAATTTTTAAATACCCGCCGACATGGTGAGAAACTAACTCCTTCACGTAGCGAGGATCTTCAATTGCAAGATCGTAACGAACACCTGATGCAATTAAGATCTTCTTTACGCCTTCGACATCACGCGCTTTTCGATACAACTCAATGGTTGGCGTGTGGTCAGTATCCATATGTTTACAGATATCGGGGTAAACACATGATAAACGCCGACAAGTGCTTTCTGCTTTTTTGCTTTTGCAGCGCAATTTGTACATATTGGCTGTCGGCCCACCTAAATCAGAGATGACCCCTGTAAAGCCCGGCACTTTGTCTCTAATTTGCTCAATCTCTTCTATGATAGACTCTTCTGAGCGGCTCTGAATTATACGCCCTTCATGCTCCGTAATAGAGCAGAAACTGCAGCCTCCAAAACATCCGCGCATAATATTCACCGAAGTTTTGATCATGTCATATGCTGGTATTTTATCCTCCCCGTAAACAGGGTGTGGAATACGCTGATACGGCAAGCCAAATACATAGTCCATCTCTTCGGTTTCAAGCGGAAATGCAGGAGGGTTTACCCACACCGAACGATCGCCGTGACGTTGAAATAACGCCCTTGCACAGCCGGGGTTGGTTTCTTGATGCAATATACGCGATGCATGTGCATATAAAGGTTTGTTGACACTCACCTGCTCAAAAGCAGGCAACTTAACATAGACTTTTTCCCAAGGCTTTAAACGCGGAGGCTGTACGGTTATGGGCTTAGCTAAATCTGCTTTTAAGTCTATGCCTGCTTTAGCAAATTCAGACTTGCTGCACCCCATGTCATCCGCGCCATACGGATTTGGAATTGGGTCAATTTTACCAACTTTATCAATCGCCGTTGAGTCGCTCCCGCGCCACCCTTCCAGCGGCTGTTTACGAATAACCGCTGTGCCACGCACATCTTGAATCGTTTCGATAGACTCGCCATTGGCAATACGATGCGCTACTTCGACCAAAGGTCGTTCTGCATTACCATAGATGAGGATATCGGCTTTTGCATCAAAAATGACACTACGGCGCACTTTTTCTTGCCAGTAATCATAGTGAGCAATGCGACGTAAACTTGCTTCAATACCGCCAATAATAACTGGTATATCCTTGAATGCCTCTCGACACCTTTGGCTGTAAACCACAACAGCGCGATCTGGACGCTTACCACCAATATTACCTGGGGTATAAGCATCATCATGACGAATACGTTTCTCTGCCGTATAACGGTTTATCATTGAGTCCATATTGCCAGCAGTCACGCCAAAAAATAAATTAGGCTTACCTAGAGACTCAAAAGCACTTTTGTCTGACCAGTCTGGTTGCGCAATAATTCCTACGCGAAACCCTTGCGCTTCTAACACTCGTCCAATCACTGCCATGCCGAAACTAGGGTGATCGACATAAGCATCTCCAGTGACAATAATAATATCGCAGCTATCCCAGCCAAGTGCATCCATTTCGGCACGACAAGTCGGCAAAAAAGGCGCGGGTCCATAGCATTCGGCCCAATATTTAGGGTAAGAAAAAAGCGAACGCTCAGCTTGAAGCGGTGCAGCTTTAGAAGTGTTCATAGAGTGACGGCTCTGAGTGAAAAAGATCCAGATTATATCTCGAATGGGGCATCTCTCACATAACTTTTTTCTTAGCTTCTTAGCTACAACACGCCTCTCGCCTAATAAATAAATTTATATTCACATTCACAGCCTAGTAAATTGGCATCTAAAACGGCGCTCTCAATCTACCTGTGTACAATTTTGATCACACAATTGTATATGAACAAATTAATGTAAATATCGAGGATACTTATCCTTGGTGTTTATCTGGTTGTTATAGTCCAAAAATCTAGTTATGGTAGAACAATGTCCTGATAGGATTTAGCAATAGTTCTTTTGGTCATAACTAAATAAACTACAATTACAAATATAGAAGGAATTTGGTATGAAAATAGTACCTATATCAATATTAATAGCTCTAATGGCGGGTTGTAGCTCGACGTCTTCAGATACACGATCATCGGTTGAAAAGAATTCGAATGCAAGAAGCGGACTAATTTGTGACAGAGAAGCGGTCACAGGCACTCGCTTTACCAAAAAGCGCTGCCGTACGAAAGAGCAAATTGAACGTGATGAAGCTGAAGCTAAAGAAATGCTACGTACAAGAAGCACGAGTGTGGGGCAGCAAGACGGCTAACGGTTCAATAATTAGGAGCTATATTTTCGTTACTTTTTAACTATAGCTCTTTCCAAACATAACCCTCCCAAACATTTAATTAGACTTCCTATACCGCAGCAGCCTGCCGAATGTGCTATCTATCATAGTTCACCATTTAAATAATCGCATAACATATAAGAATATGCCTCAGTCTGCTCTTTATGATTTACGAGAACAAAAAAGCCCAGTATATAAACTGGGCTTTTTGGCTATAAATCGAATTACATCGTAAATGTAAATCCAGCAAATAGATAGCGACCTAGTGCGTCATATTGACCTGGGTACGTATTACCATTTGCGTCACCAGAAGGACCATTTGGTACTAGAGGCGGAGTTACGTCAAATAGGTTCTTGATGCCCGCTCTAAACGTAAGATGATCTGTTGCATTCCAAGTAGCAGCTAAATCAAAATAAGTTTTTCCGTTTAAAGTAGTCGGTCCATTTACAACAGTGTTATTCACTACCGTATATTCGTCTACTTTTCCGTAATGGCGAACAGTAGCTGTGATGTTTGTATCCCATGGTGTTGACCAAGTCGTAACTAGGTTTGCACGTACTTTTGGAGCTGGAACTTCACAAACAGCACGATCCCAGTAACCAGCACAATCATCAGGTCTGTCGCCAGGAATATTCTCAATTTCATACTTCTCTAAGTAAGTACCGATAAGAGCAAAGCGTAAATTACCCATATCGTTTAGAGAATAGTTGTATGTAGTGTTGATATCAATACCTGAAGTCTTTACAGAACCGATGTTAGTATCTGTAGCTGTGATAGCCGATGTACCAATCCATAAGTCACCGCGGCCAGAACCACGATTGATTAGATCACATAGCTCGTCTACACCTTTAGCACACTTGTCGTGAATAGTAGCAGCAGGAATGCTCTGTATCGCTTTTTCCACTGTAATATCGAAGTAATCTAAAGTGATATCTAGCCCTTCAACAAATGAAGGTGAATATAACAAACCAAATGAAACAGTATCTGACTCTTCCGGCTCTAGAGCTGGGTTACCACCTTCAATTGTGTTGTACTGACCTGCAGGGTTGTCTAGGATAGCCGCACCATATTGACCTGCTGGAAGTCCAGTACGTTGACACTCTGCAAGAGTGAGCGTTTTTCCAGGTCCACACGGATCCTCATCCCAGTTGAATAAGTTCATGCCTGCTGGGCGGAATAGCTCGCGTACGTTACCTGCACGAACTGCTCGCTGGTAACTTGCACGGAAACCAAAGTCCTCACTAACTCTTGTGTCAACCGCAAACTTGTAAGTATCAGTTTGTTTGTCAGTTGAATAATCAGAGTAACGATAACCTAGTTCTAGAGTAACATAATCAACATAAGACGTGTCTTCAATTACAGGAACATTTAATTCCATAAAGAATTCATCAACGTCATACTCACCAGTTACACCAGTAGTAGGGCCACCTTGACCTGCACCGTCACCACTTAGGAAGTTTTGGTCAGGACGTAATGAAATAAATTCGCGACGATGTTCAAGACCTAAAACAATACCAACACCTGTAGTAGCACCTGGTACTACGACACCGTAGTCAGTCAAATCACCTGAAACGAAACCACTGATTTGTTTATTCTTAGTTTCACCACGAGAGTAAAGAGGTACAATTAGGTAATCTAATTGGTCTTGAGTTATTTGGTCTCTGTTAAAAATATTCCAAGGTACACAGTTTGGATCGCTACCATCAACCACTGATTTACATACAACATTACCATCATTATCTCTAACAGCATCTAATGCACGTGTAATGCGCTGAATAGAAAGATCATTATCATATGTTTGAACGTAAGCTACTTCACCAAAGTTCATGTAAGCATCGTATGTCCAGTAGTCATTAATTTCACCACGCACACCAAATACAAAGCGAGTCGAGGTATGACGTCTATCATCTTGACGAGGACCACCTTCAACGTTACGTTTTACAGCCAACGCAGCATTATCACCAGAGAATACGTGGTCAGCACCAAAACCTTGATCTGTACATAGCTTTTGAACTTGTTGTTCTGAAAGTAGCGGGTTATTACATGCTAAATCAATTGGTCGGAAGAATGAACCTGAAGGGGCTATCTGCGCAACTGTTCTGTTGTCCATATAACTCATTTCAGTATAAAAAGTATGGTTATCAGACAAGTCATAGTGACCTAGTAAACCAAACGTTTTTCTTTTATCCGGACGCTGGAAGTAATTCAGTGGACCATAGTTGTACAAAGTACCATCGTAGTCTTTGAAAGTGTGACCATCCATCATTAAGCTTGCATCACCAGCGATGATACGACCTTCAGGAATAGTACCTGAACCACCACACTGGCGCACGCCTTCATCATTGATATTCATAGCACACGCACTGTAGTCACGGCTATCTTGAGTAATGGCCTCTATTTCACGGAATGAAGCGTAAGCTGTCACATTACCGCGACCATCAGCTGAGTTTGCACCGACAATAACGGTGAAATCATCAGCTTGACCATCAGAAACGTTTGATTCAGGAAGAGCAAAACCTCGCTCATTTACAGCTCGCTGCATATCGCCATGGTCGTTATTATGCTGATATAAACTACCTTGGTATTCGAACTGGAAGCCTTCGAAGTCATCTTTAAGAATAAAGTTAACAACACCTGCGACCGCATCAGAACCATAGGTTGCAGATGAACCACCCGTTAGTACATCAACACGCTTAACCAATGCCGCTGGAATTTGGTTCAAATCCGCACCGATACCACCTGCTGATGGAGAACCAGCTGGTAAGCGACGACCGTTTAATAAAACCAAAGTACGTTCAGGGCCTAAGTTACGTAAATCAACCGTTGCTGTACCAGTTGCACCATTCGCTGTACCAGATGTTTGGCCTGCAAACACTGCAGGCATATCATTTAACATGTCTTCAACACGTGTGATACCCGCAACTTTAATATCTTCAGCAGTAACGGTTGTGACTGGACTAGCCCCTTCCATTGCGATACGTTTAATACGGCTTCCGGTTACCTCAATACGTTCAACCTTGCCTTCAGCACCGGCTTCTTCAGCGACTGCTAATTGTGAAAAACCTGTTGTTAAAATAGAACCCGCGATTAACGAGGTCTTGATCGATTGAGACAGTTTAGAGTATCTCATTGATATTTCCTTATTAAAAAATTACGTTTTTTTTATAGTACATGTGAAATATCTTCATCCCACGTTATAGAAGTTACTAATTTAGACTCTCACAGTCAACAGCATGTAAATGGGTACATTACATATATTACTTAAAAAAACCTGTAAACGTATAAAACAGCGCAGAAATGCACTTTAAAAAAAATAAAGATTATTGCAAAAAATAAAAATATTTATATACATCTGCTTATTCAAACGATTGCCATATAAATAAATTTATAATTTCATTGGTGAATAAAAAGAATAAATAATTAAAAAAAGTTTGATGGGGATATAATAAGAAGGTGCAGCGAATGCCAACACCTAAATTAAGATTTTATTATTCGTTATCATTTAAAAACTGTAGAAGTTCTTTTTCAGGCATTGGTTTGGCGAGTAAAAACCCTTGTACTTCATCACAGCCGAGATCTTTAAGCAACTGTGCTTGCTCTTGCGTTTCGACGCCTTCAGCTATTGTCTTCAGTCCTAAATGACGACCTAGCGAAATTACCAGCTCAGCAATAGCGCCACTGTCCGTGTCTGGTATTCCTTTCACAAAGGCCCTATCTATTTTCAAACGTGCTAAAGGCAATTGTTGAAGGTAACTCAGCGAAGAAAACCCCGTGCCAAAATCATCAATCGCGACTTCTACACCAAAGGACTGTAGTTCACCTAAGGTTTCAATTACCGTTGTTATTTCATCCATAACAACGCTTTCGGTGACCTCCAGTTCAATTTTGCTTGGGTCCACGTTATGACTTACAATAGTTTCTTTGACTTGTTCAGCGTAGTTATTTACTTTAAATTGCGGTACGGACACGTTAACCGCAACACTCAGGTCCAAACTACGCTCTATAAATGTTTGCTGCAATTTGCAGGCTTGCTCTAAAACCCATTGCCCAATATCAACGATTAGCCCCGAGTCTTCAGCCAATGGTACAAATATCCCGGGGGATATATAATCACCATTACCAGACGGCCAACGCAGCAATGCCTCGCATCCAATCACTTTGTTTGAAGACAGGCTAAATTGAGGTTGATACCACACCTCTAGTTTATTCAATTCAAAATCTTGTCTTAGTTGCCGAATTAGCCCCAAACGCCAAGCCATTTTTTCTTCTAAATCAGGGGTGTATCTATCAATTACTTTACGCGCTTGTTTTGCCTGATTTAACGCGATATAAGCTAGTTTGAGCGTCTCTAACCCTACGTAATGGAAATCGGCTTGATCACACACGCCAATATGGAAATGCATAGTTAGCACATGTTCCCCTACTTGATAGGGCACTGTAATCGCATCAACAAAACGTTGTTCATCAAAAGTGCCTGCTGGTAAAAGCAAGCCAAATACATCAGCCCCTATTCGAGATAGTAGCTGGCAATCCGGAAATTCAATACACAATCGCTCTTTCACCGCCAGCAATAGTAGATTACCAACTTCTTGACCCAAACCATTATTAATATCAGAGAACTGAGCAATATCGAGCAATACGAATACCAGGGAGTTATTGTCCGGTTGGTAATATTTAGCAATGGAATCTATGAAATTTGCCCTATTTGGTAATCTTGTCAGTGTATCTTTATAAGCAACATCTCGTAATTCGTTAATCAGCTTTATATTGTCTACACCAACACTCACATTCGCTAAAAATATCTCTGCAAATTGTAATTGAGCAGCGCTAGGGGAATGATCCACTTCAATATAAATTGCCGCTCTGCGGCTTTTACCTTGTAATAAAAACGTAATATCATGTTCGGTGTGCTGATGAACTTCGCGATCAAAACAGTTTTGGACTTGCATTATCACACGGCCATTATCTAACTGTTCAAGACCATCGCCAAAAAACTCAGCATAGTTTTGCGTCCCACCAAAGATAATGACTCGCGAGCTGCTAGTAATACCGGCAACAATACCGTTTTCTTGCGCACCTATAATCTTCGCTATCTGTTTAACAACCGCTTGGCTAAACGACACCATATCTGTGTGACCTAAGATTGCTTGCGATGCTTCTAAAATATTGGTTAGCGCTACACTTTGCTGTTCAAGTTCACAAATTTGTTGATATGACCTGATGGCAGTCATCAACGAAGTTACAAGCTTTCCTCTGGTTAACTCCGTCTTCATTTTGTAATCGTTTATATCATATTCACGAATCACTTTTTCTTCAGGCGCATAACCCGGCTGACCAGTACGCAAAATAATACGTACAGCGTGATTACCGATATTTTCTCTAACTTGCTTAACTACATTTAGGCCGGCATCATCACTTTCCATAACAACATCTAGTAAAAGCACGCATACATCTGGGTTATTTTGCAGCGCCTCTACAGCTTCTTGACCAGAGTAAGCGTGATGGAATCGCAAAGTGCGACCCCAAAATTCCACACCAGATAAAGCCAGTTTGGTTACCGAATGGATCTCTGGGTCGTCATCCACAACCAATACATCCCAAAAGCTTGTAGCAGCTTCTTGAGCCTCATGAGACACATCTTGATCTGCAAACAAAAAATCTTCTTGCTCAGACGCCATTATCCACCTTATGCTAAATCACATCACTATCTGCAAGAGCAGCTTTCTCTATGGTTCATCTTATAAAATATGATAGATTTTTACTATCACGATCAGCATTCATTAACACCTAAGTAATATTATAGACGATGTTCAAATACTTGCGCTTGCTTCATATGCAAATAAAACAACAAGGATGGGGTTTTGCAGTTACTTAAGACAGCCTTAAAGTTCGTGGCTTTTGCTATACTTTTCATGCTACTAACTATCAATACACTGCCAACTACCTACCATATATCAATCACGGCACCGCTTACTGAACACTCACCCCAGAAAAGTGAATTCATGTTATCAACTAAACACTGGGTGCAGGCAATTCATGTTTTACAACCCAATAATATTAATTTGATATCTCTTGAAAACAGTGAGAATGTTGGCGGTTTTGTCGCATTCGAGCACGCAAGAGGAAAAGTTGACGCAACCTTAGTATCACGACAAAAAAACGAAGTTCAATTTCATCTTCGCTTTAACGAGGAGCACCAAGCAAGATTGCAAATAGCATTGCAACCAGAGATAAATCAAGTCAGTATTAGTGTAAATGGCGAAGTACTCACTCCCATTATAGGGAGTTTAATCGCATTACTTACCAAACACTATTTGACACAAATACTGCAAACTGCAACCAACGAAATGATGTCTGAACTCAGGTTACAACAGGTAGAGCCTAACAATGACCATTAAAAATGCGCAAGCAAGATCCAGTTTAGCCCTCTTGATTGAAGAAAAGTTAGGCTATGCCATGACAAAACAGGCCAAGCCTGTTTCGTCTGGCGGTCGGTACTCTGCAAACACTCCACAAAACAGCTTTTTCGTTCAAAGTGCTCACGGAACATTGAAAAGAGCATTGAAACGAGGTCAATTACAACGTATACAACGACAACAAAATATCGAAAGCATAATGGGGATGTCTCTATCTCTGTGCCCAGATGTAACCAGTAGAGGTAGACCAGACCCAGATTGGCTAGAGCATTTCATAACTCTCGCAGAAGACATAGCAAACCAGACCATGCAAAAGTTGTGGGCTAAGATTTTGGTTGGTGAGTCCATAGCACCGGGTACGTTTTCAATAAAATGCCTGCAAACACTTAAGTTAATGACACAAAGAGAAGCCGAAGCATTGCAGAAATGCGCCTCTCTATGTGGGTACTTGGAAAAAGAAGACAGTTATCTGATCATTCTCGGGTTCTACAAAAAGCCTTCTATATTAGATTTATTGCGCAAAGGAAGTACCGAAACCATAAATTTGTCACAAGCAGGCCTCAGTTTTCCACAGATCCTAACTCTTATGGATATAAACTTGATGTACAGACAAGAGATAGAATCTGCAAGTTTACAGAAAGGGCAATCGTTAACACTTGTATACCAAAATAAACGCATTAACTTTGAAGCAAAAAGCAATGATCTGGTGCTTAGTTACTACAAACTAACTCAAACTGGCGATGAACTAAAAAAATTAATTAACACCCCCTTGAACAAAGCATATAAACAACTGCTCAGCAAAACACTAGAAGAAGAATTTAATTTAACTTGGGAATAAGAAGTAGATTGCCGACCTCAGCTTATCAATTGGTGGTGAGGTCGACACGATACGTTTAAATTAGAAGTGTACTTGCAATCCAGCAAATGGACCTGAAGCATCAATATCAGAATCAAAGTCATCGATGTCATCAATTTCTAATACAAGCGAACGATAGCCTGCTCTGATAGCAACATCAACCGCTAAGTTATCGATAAACTCCCAAGCGATACCAACTTGGTAATCCTGAATTTTACTGTCGTCAATTGCCAATAAACTGCCTTCGGCAAATACACTCAGACCAGTTAAAGGCAACCCTACTTCTGCGCGTAAATAACCAAGTGGTACAAATCCAGAGAAGTCGACAGTTTCTGTTACTTGGGTCCCATTCACTTCACCGGTCACGGTAACATCAGCATCAAACTGCTTGGCATTAATACCAAAATCGAATGAAATTAAGTCATTGTCAAATAGCTCGTAATACAAGATATAGTCAATATGAGTTAAGTCCGCAACCGTGTTTGCTGTCGTACCAACGGTGAAGTTGCTATCACCAAACTCAAAGGTATCAGACAATGTCGTATTACCTGTCAGTTCTAATTCAGTGTACTTTAACTTTACGTTGGGTACTAAAGGAACTGGGTGCTCCAATGAAGCATATAAACTTGTGTACGTTTCATCTTCAAAGTTAAACTCCTGCAGATTGCCTTTTTCTGCAAAGCTACCTTCTGGTTCACTTTGCCAGCCTTCGGCTCCCAAATACAAACCTAACAAAGTATCAGCATGTGCTGCAGGTGTAAGGCAAGCCAAAGACAACGCTGCCGCTAAACAATACTTTTTCATTTTTTTATCCTTGCGCTAAAAGTTCACTGAGTTCTATAAGAGCAGCATTTGCCCTTGAGATATAATTAGCCATCACTAAAGAGTGATTAGCTACAAAACCAAATCCACTACCATTTAAAATCATCGGGCTCCACACAGTTTCCTGAGTTGCTTCAAGCTCGCGAATTATTTGCTGTAAACTAACTTTAGCATTCTTCTTTTCCAACACATCAGAAAAGTCATGTTCTACAGCTTTTAAAAAATGTATGAGCGCCCAAGTTGCACCCCGAGACTCGTAAAAAACGTCATCAATCTGCCACCATGAAGTTTTTACTACTGTTTGCTCCATACCAGCAGTAGCTTGCAAAGCTGCCGAATCACCTGCCAGATCGGTGTTGATTCTCTCCTGCCCAACGCTCGCACTTAACCGCTGGCTCAAACTTCCCAGGCGCTTTTCAGCCTCTTTCAGCCAACCTCTCAAATTGTCGGCTCTCGCGTAAAACTGACTGCCTTGTTCTGCTTGGTTGGCAATCTGGTCTTGATAATCTCTCAAATAATCAATACCAACTTGATATTCACCTTCAGCACTTGGCAAAATCCAAGCGGTTGAGCTGATATTAAATTTCGGTTGTGCTTTCTTCAAACTTGGATGTTCTGTCGACTGTGATTGTGACCGACTGAAGTCCTTACGCATCGATAGAGCCAAATCACGGGACATTTCTAACACACCAAACTCCCAAGCCGGCATATTATCCATTATTACGCTAGGTGGTAGTACATCATTTGATAAATACCCGCCTGGTTTATCTAATAATGTTTGCATCACTTCAATTAAAGTGTTGGTTGTCACATAGCCCGTTACTAATTTCGCATTTTGCGTTTGTGCATGTGATTTGGCTCGTTCAACGACATCAAACTGTTTAGGCTCAAAACTCCAGTACACCGCAAGGAAGTATCCTAAAAACAATACCCCTGCTAGTGAAGCAAATATCTTGCCCTTATGTTCGTTCATCCTAGCTCCTAATGATGATGATGGTGTGACTCAGAAGAAAATGCATCTTTTAAAGACACTACTTTTATTTTGTTTTCAACTTTCTCACCATCTGAAAAATATAGTGTGAGATTACGAGTTTCGCCTACTTTTAACTTTACTTTTGGCTCAAACGCCATCAAATGATAACCACCTGGTTTAAACTCCACTTGCCCATTTGCTGGTACGACTAAGTTCTTCACAGGCTGCATTTTCATCATACCGTTACTATGTATATGTTCATGAATTTCAACACGGCCTAACCCTTCAATTTTAGCTTTGACAATCGTAATCGGCTTTTTCGTTTTATTATCTAGGGTCAAGTAGCCTGCTGTAGATTTCGCTGCAGGTAAAAACGCTCGGATCTTTGCGTTTGAAACCTGAAGGCTTGCTGAATTATGGCTTGTATGTTGATGTGAGCCGTGCTGATGACCATCATGTTGATGGTTGTGTGCAGCGCTATAACTAGAGAATGAAAGAAGCGAAATGAGTGCAACAGTTCTAAGCATGATAGGATTCCTATAATTCTGACTAAACCAGTATTGGATACGCTTAGTATACCGTTGTTACGTACTGAATTCACAGCAAAATACGCACTTCCTCCGCCTCGCTTCACCGTCTCATTTTAACAAAGAGACCACTCGTCACTTATCAACCAAGCAAATAAAATCAGTAAACAAAGTGGCAATGCGATTATTACTGAGCCAAAAAGAAGTGCTAATACTAGCCCAATGAGCACCACTAACCCCACACCCAGCATTCCTATACTGAGCAGCGCAACAAAAGCAAAAAAGATCAGGATCAAAGCTAAAAATCCGCCTATCTCCATACCAACCCAACTCATTTCATAAACAAAGTCAGGCATACTTAAAAGCGCAATTGGGGATGATAGCCAAGAAATTGCCGATAATGCCAGTAATAAAAATACGATAGCCACTGCTGCTTTCATAACATCTCCTATTTGTCTTCCGACATGCATAACCAAGCAATTCCATAGCCGACAATACATGGCCAGGTAAATTTCAAGGCGAGTAAAATGACTAAAACACGTACCAACCATACAGGTAAGTCTAACCGCCTAGCGAGCAGAATACAGACTCCACCGATCTTTTTCTTTGACACGCTTTTATCTTGAGACTGATACAATTCTGAGTCCATATGGCCCCCTAGTTAGCTGTAGATTCTTGTGATGTTCTTGAAGAAACTTTCCTTTTTAACGAATGCAACATTGAGTCAACTTTTTCATTTTTGAGCAACTCTTGAAATGCATGTTGTGTTTTGTGTCGTTGAGTGTCTGTGTCCGTGCTGTACTCGCTCTTTGACTCAGCCTTTATCAGCTTGTGCTCAAGCATTTCAAACTGAGCGTAAAGACTCTGGATTGCAGGGCTGTTGAGCATTTCTTTAATTTTGAGCCTTGCTAACAAAGCATCTTCCTGCATAGATCGCGGCTCTCCGCTGCCTAACAGACTGTCTATTTTGCTTTTCAGAGTTGTAATATCACCTTCAACACCTTCAAGAGCCCAACAAACTTCACTTAAATCTGCATTCAATTGTTCAATTAATTGCTCACATTTATGCTTTTCTTCTAGTGCCGCTCTAGCCAAGTCATCTCTTTCTTTTTCAACGGCGTATTGAGCTTTTTCATACCAACATTGTGTTTTGTCTGTATTGACATCAATTTGACGCTGCAACAGCTTTTTTTCGCGAATCAATTTTACAGCTAGCTCTCGGCACGAGGTCAATGCTTCTTGTAGCGCTTGGTATGATGCTTGAGAGGTATTATTAGGACGCTGTGAGTTGTCCAAAAGTGCATTAAATTCAGATTTGATAAAATCTTCGATACGATTAAGTAAAGCCATAACATGTTCCTTTAAGACATATAATGGCTTTACAGTTCCAATCATTGTGCCAGAATTAAAAACGCTTTACATTCATGAGCTTATAAAAAATCTAGCAGCTACGTTATACGTTAAGTAACGAACTTTTAGTGAAATTCACTAAAAATTAGGTTATTAAATGACCTTGGTTTATTTGTTTTCAGGTACAAAAGTGAGCGCTTTTTCCATCACGCTAATATCTGCATCTTTTTTATGCCCATTCTCAGACAAGTGACGTCTAAACCCTCTCGCACCAGGCTGATTTTGAAATATCCCCAACATATGACGCGCGATATGCCAGAAATTTGCTCCTCGGCTCATTTCCTGCTCAAAATAATCGTACATGCTTCGTACTACTTCATGTCGAGTAAGATTAAAAGGCGCAGCACCATACAGCGCTTCATCTACTTGAGAGAGTAAAAACGGATTGCTGTATGCCTCGCGCCCGATCATAACACCATCAATGTGTGTTAAATGGTGCTGACACTCTTCTAGCGTTTTTACTCCACCATTAATACTAATATGAAGATGAGGGAAGTCTTGTTTCAGCTTATAAACTCGCGGGTAATCAAGAGGTGGGATCTCACGATTTTCTTTTGGACTCAAGCCTTGAAGCCACGCTTTTCGAGCATGAATAATGAAATCATCACACCCAATCTCATGTGACGCTTCAATTAAATCTGTCAAAAATTCATATGAGTCCTGCTCATCAATACCAATTCTAGTCTTTACGGTAACTGGTATAGTTACCTCAGCCTTCATCGCTGCGATACAATCGGCAACTAATTTGGGTTCAGCCATAAGACACGCGCCAAAACGGCCATTCTGAACGCGATCTGACGGGCAACCTACATTCAAATTAACTTCGTTATATCCGTATTCTTGAGCACGCTTGGCACATTCAGCCAACGCTTTAGGATCTGAGCCTCCAAGCTGCAAAGCAACTGGCGTTTCATGCTCTCCAAAGGCCAAGTAATCGCCTTTACCATAGATAATTGCACCGGTTGTAATCATTTCTGTGTACAGCACAGCATGTTTACTTAACTTACGGTGAAAAGTTCTACAATGTCGATCCGTCCAATCCAGCATCGGTGCAACGGAGAAGCGGCGAAACGCTGAATCGCCTGTATTTACTGGGCTAAAGCCTGGTTTATCTATATTTTCTGTCTTCATCATTTCGCCATAAATTCATTTGCTTTGCGCTATTTACCTACGGTGTCCCTATCAGTACTCCGTCAAGGTAGGAGGAATATAAAATCAGGCCCCCAATTCATAGCTTTTTACGCTGTCGAAAAACGTAAAAAAACAGGCGGAGCAATCTTTTATAAATACCGTGGACATGCAAAATCTAATGTGAAGATTATACACAATGAAAGCTAAACGTTCAGTAAAAGTGTCAACGCTATTTAGGGCGGGTCAGTCAGTTAAAAAAGACTAATTTGTAGCTTAAAAGTCGATATTAATGGCAAAAGCGAAAAGTTTTTTGCATCAGCCTATTGCTGCTTTATGAGCGATTATACAATTAGATCAGGTATTGGTGTGAAGAAGCGTGTATAGGTAAAAAATGTGCGTTCGATACTACATTACATAAACGCACACATCTAGACTTTTGTTATTCTAAGTTTCATCCCTTCGTCTTAAGCCTATAATTTGGCTTAATGGGTACTTAGCTACAACTACCAAAGCTAGTATGTTACAGATTACCGCTATAGTACTATATAAAGGCTGTAAACCATTAAAGTCTAAATAACCCCTTGCAACCATCTGAATCAAACCAATCGTCATTGAGAGCAATGTAATATACATACTATATACTGCTGCTCTTGAAAATGAGCAGTGACGGATGCTGTGCAACAAATAAAGCACCACTGCAAATGCTGCGCAGTTTGCAATTTGTACGCAGTAAAACAGCTGCCGCAATTTCATTTTTTCTAACTCAAGAGACATTAATAAATCGGTTAACCCTGCGCCAATAAAATGAAAGGTTAGAACACAAAGCGCGGTCAAAAAACATGAATGAAGTTCATGGTCGTCAATTGTTTTAAGGCTATCTTTTCCGCCAAAAAATAAGCTAAATTTTAACGCCCAAAATTTAGCGACAAGAAAGACAAAGACAAATACTTCCAGTCCTATAATTCCCCAGTTAATTACTGCTAGCAATTCATTCATGTTGTTCCTTCAGCGCGATCTAGTTTAGTAGCTTTATGCTCTTATTTGTGCCACTGTGAGGCCATTGGAGGTTCTTGCCCGCCACCAAGGCCACCTGTCCCCCCTTCAACCATCATTATTTGACAATTCGAAAGACCACGGATGCTTTTTTGATTTTTGCGTTTTTGATCTTCTACACCCAAAGAGGAATCTAAGTTTCCAATTAATGATGTGTTACCATTCTCAAACATTTGCATAAACTTAATTTTTTTCAATAACATATAACCTATCCTTATGAATTTTTTAATAGTCTACAGCAAACATTGTTGCATCGATGTTAACTCATATTACTGCGGAGTTCAATCCAGCATGTATTTGAAATAGACAGAATAATGATAAGTGATGAACTGAAAAGTAGAAAGGGGAATTATTGTGCTTTATCGTAATAATGAGTAAATTTTGAGAAGCACCACTGAAGTTTTTTATTATCGATAGTTGAATCAATCTAAAAAGTAAAAGCGCATTACGGCAAATATCGTTAATTAAAAAGCACCGTAAGTAGTCTCTTTTACGATGCTCAACAATCAACCCTCAAAACTGAGATTCATTAGTACAGTTGGTTAATTTACAGCCCATAACCTTGTGGATTGCTTTTCTGCCAATTCCACGAGTCAGCCATCATTTCAGCGATACCTCTCATCGCTTTCCAACCAAGCTCTTGATGGGCTTTTTTAGGGTCCGCATAACACGCTGCAATATCCCCTTCTCTACGAGGCTTAATCTGATATGGAATAGCTTCTTTGGATGCATCTTCAAAAGCTTTTACCATTTCCAAAACCGAGTAGCCATTCCCAGTACCGAGATTATAAATATGCACCCCATTATCTGATGCTATTTTTAACATCGCTTTAAGGTGGCCTAAAGCCAAATCGACAACGTGAATATAGTCACGTACACCGGTACCGTCCGGCGTATCATAATCATTGCCAAACACACCTAAGCTCGTTAATTTACCCACCGCTACCTGAGTTATGTATGGCAATAAGTTATTTGGAATACCATTGGGGTCTTCTCCAATTAACCCCGAAGCATGTGCGCCTACTGGGTTAAAATAGCGCAAGATAGCAATAGACCAACGAGGATCTGACTGAGCTAAGTCCTTAAGAACAAGTTCAACCATTAATTTGGAAGTGCCGTAAGGGTTTGTTGTTGCCCCTGTAGGAAAGTCTTCTCTAATAGGTAGGCTAGCAGGATCGCCATACACAGTTGCCGAAGAGCTAAAGACTATTTTAAATACGTTAGCAGCACGCATAGCATCCAATAACGTCAAAGTACCTTGTACATTGTTTTGATAATACTCAATAGGCTTTAAAACAGACTCACCAACCGCTTTCAATCCAGCAAAATGAATTACTTGATCAATTCTGTGCTTTTCAAAGACAGAGTCGACAAACTCCCTGTCTAAGATATCACCTTGGTAAAACGTGACCTGCTTCCCTGTTATCTCAGAAACCCTCTTTAGTGCAATTTCAGACGAATTAGCCAAGTTATCAATAACTATGACTTCATCTCCTTGCATTAAAAGTTCAACAACGGTGTGAGACCCAATATAACCAGCGCCGCCAGTTACCAAAACAACCATACTTTATTACCTATATCAATAATTTAAATGCTTTTCCATATAGCTTACAGCACTTCAAAAACAGTAAACTATCACTCACTACAAACAAAAGCCAGAACTTCATTATTATAACTTAAGCGTGTGATATTTGCTGAGCAATAATCCTGAAGATCTTTCCACAAAACTACTTTTTTTGGCATTTCGAAGTTTCGTGTAAAGACTCGATTTCCAACCGCATAGGCGATAGTTTTGTCATCAAACCAAGTATAATCCCTCACCTTAGAAGGCAAGGCAAAGTGTTTTTTTACCGACTTTAATTGCTCTGAATACGTTGCAAACCAATGCGTATTGTTTTCAGTATAAGTAAAACTGTAAACGTCAGCCGTGCGGTTGTAAGCAAGACTTCTCCCAATATCTTTTGCTACTAGCTTAGGTAGGTGGCCATTGATGTCCGTAAACTGTAATGTATGTGGTGTACCTAAAATAAACATCATTACATCTTTATTTTTCCCCCACACATGGTAACCAACGGGTTCAATATGGTCGAAGATACGTGATGGCGATACATTTTTGTCATTTGGATAGAACCAGAGCTTCTGCTTTCCAGATGGCTCAACCACAATTGCAGAAACACCGTCGTCATGAGGATATATTGTGGGTGAATATTCGGATACAGGTGTGTTTGTTATGTTCGAGTGCTCATCCTTTGCAAAGTTATAAAAAAATAAATCCGTCTGTGGCCCCGAATCAGACTTCAACTCTTTGGTATAAAATAACCCTTGTTGAGTAAGCAGTGGTTGATTGTGATAAGCATCTGAGCCCGTTACAGGCTTTACAACGAACCCTTCGGTAGAGTCCTTAGCCAGCCAAATTTGGCTCTTTGGCATTGAAGCTTGTGCGCCTAACGCGGTTATGAAACAGCTAATGCTCAGCACCTTGAGAACTTTATTTATCATTGGTGAGTCCTTTTTATTTTTGATCTTACCTAGGCCAAAGCATAAATCCAATGATTTGTACGTACCTTTTAGTAATTTAAGTGAGAAGACATCACTAAGGGCTTTTTCAAAGCGCTTGCGAATTTCTCCCCTTCCAGTAACATCGAAAGGCGATGGTTGTGTGACAACAACGACTCACACGCCCCTCATTCATCCGGATATGTATTTAGAGAATGTATGTAACTACCTAAAGTAGAACCATTTTTGATAAATTTTGAGGTTTCGATGTCACAACAACACCCCATAATAGCGATTACAGGAAGTTCTGGCGCGGGCACAACCACCACAACCAATGCGATAAAACACATATTTCGAAGTCTTGATGCCAAAGCAGCATTTGTAGAAGGGGATAGCTTTCATCGCTATACTCGTCCTGAAATGGATAAGCTAAAACGAGAAGCACTGCAAGAAGGCAAACACCTGAGCTATTTTGGACAGCAAGCTAACGACTTTGAGGCCTTAGAATCGTTATTCTCTAGCTACGGACAAACAGGAAATGGAAGGATACGTAAGTACTTACACACATTTGATGACGCTGTGCCCTACAACCAATTACCCGGAACCTTCACACCGTATCAAGATCTAGAGCAAAATACAGATATGCTTTTCTATGAGGGGCTACATGGAGGTGTGGTGTCTGAAGAGCATAATGTTGCCAAACACGTAGATCTACTTATTGGCATGGTACCCATTATTAATTTGGAATGGATCCAAAAATTAATTCGCGACACCCATGAAAGAGGCCATTCAAGAGAAGCGGTTATGACATCGATTGTCCGGAGTATGGACGATTATATCAATCATATTACCCCACAGTTTTCTCGTACCCATATCAATTTTCAACGAGTGCCAACGGTTGATACATCAAACCCATTTAGCGCCAAAGACATTCCATCATTAGATGAAAGCTTCGTAGTAATTCGCTTTAGAGGCATCGATGATGTGGACTTTCCTTATTATTTACAAATGATTGAAGGGAGTTTTATGTCTAGGGTTAACACCCTTGTGGTACCTGGAGGAAAAATGGGCCTCGCCATGGAGTTAGTTTTAACACCACTGATCAAAGATCTGCTCATTAAAAAACGCGCATACGAAAACTTAGCGCCAACAGATTTACCAATTTAATTTGCGTATTCATTGCAGAGATCAGTACACTAGCGATCAAAATAGAAATATAAGAAGACGCTATGATTAAGGTGCTTGTAGGTTCCAAAAACCCTGTAAAAATAAACGCTGCTAAAACCATATTCCAACGCTATTTCCCCTCCAGCGAAATTCATTGTGAAGGTCTACATGCACCAAGTGGCGTCGCAGATCAACCCCTTGGCGAAGCCGATACACGGGCGGGGGCTGAAAATCGGGTGTCATATCTAAAAGCTAACCACATCGCAGACTACTATTGCGCGATGGAAGGCGGTGCAGCTAAATTCGATTATGGTGCAGCCACATTCGCATTTGTGGTGATTGCAAATCACGAGCAGTCGATTGTGGGGCGCAGCTGTAACCTACCACTACCCACTAAAATCTATGATGCGCTTGAGCAAGGTGAAGAGTTAGGTCATGTCATGGACCGAGTCTTTAACACTACCAATATCAAACAAAAAGGAGGGGCTATCGGTTTATTGACAAATAATCTGGCAACGCGAGAGAGCTCATATACACAAGCGCTCACACTTGCAATGGCTCCTTTTATACATCAAGAATTATATAAATCATGAAATACACACACATACTATTTGATGCGGATGAAACTCTGTTTCATTTCGATGCTTATCAGGGGCTTAGAACGCTCTTTGCTGAGTATGATGTTGAATTCACTCGTACGGACTTCAATGAATACCAGAGAGTAAATGCGCCCTTATGGCTTCAATATCAAGAAGGGAAAATTGACGCACAGACGTTACAGGTTACACGTTTTACAGCATGGGGGGATAAACTCTCAGTATCACCTGAAACCCTAAACCTCGGCTTTTTAAATTCAATGGCACAGATCTGCAAACCACTTCCAGGTGCAGAGTCTCTGTTAAAAGCATTAAACCCAAAAACCTCTATGAGCATCATTACAAATGGTTTTAGCGCGCTACAACAAAAGCGTTTGAATAAGACAGGCTTCAGCCATTTCTTTGACCAAGTGGTGATCTCTGAGCAAGTAGGCGTAGCTAAACCAGACCCGAAAGTGTTTGAACATACTATTGAACTACTAGGTAATCCAAATAAAGATCAGGTATTAATGGTAGGTGACACACCAAAAAGCGATATTCTGGGCGCCAATCGGTTTGGTATAGATAGTTGCTGGTTACAGCACGAAGGGCAAGTGTGTCCGGAAGATATAAAACCGACTTATCAGGTAAATTCATTGAATGCACTACAGACTCTCCTACTTAGCTAGAGTCTGTAGTATTTAAGGTTTAAAGGCTACGTTGACGAAGCACTTCGAACAGGCACACCCCCGTTGCCACAGAGACATTTAAGCTAGAGACTGTGCCAACCATAGGAATTTTGACTAATAAGTCGCAGTGCTCTCGGGTTAATCTGCGCATTCCATCTCCCTCAGCACCCATCACGATAGCAACAGGTCCTTTCAGATCAGACGTAAAAATTTCATTATCTGTCTCACCTGCAGTACCGACAACCCATACTCCTGCATCTTTAATTTCACGCAATGTTCTCGCTAAATTCGTTACTTGAATAAGCGGTACCGTTTCTGCAGCGCCACATGCCACTTTACGTGCTGTGCCATTAAGCTTCGCTGATTTATCTTTAGGGACGATCACAGCGTGTACACCAGCAGCATCAGCACTGCGTAGGCATGCACCCAAATTATGAGGATCAGTAACGCCATCTAATACCAGAAAAAATGGTGCACTGTTTGCTTCAATAATGGCCTTTAAATCATTTTCATTCAGCGCTTTTGGCGCCTTAACATTGGCAATGATACCTTGGTGCTGTTCACCTTTAGCCTTATTGTCTAGCGCTTTTCTCTGCATAAACTGCACAGAGATCCCGAACTTGCGTGCTTCATTAACGACAGCACTTAAACGCTTATCATCTCGCCCTTTAAGCGCGTAGATCTCTAAAAATCGCTCTGGCTCTTTTGCCAAAATAGCTTCGATAGAATGAAACCCAAAAATCAATTCATTACTCAAAATTTATGCTCCAGCACTGTTCTTTTGTCGCTTGCGGGCGTTTTTCCCAGGTCGTTTCGCTTTTGTAGACTTTTTGCCTACGCTCTTTTTCGTCGCCTTTTTCACACCTGAGGCGCTCGCTTTTTTACCCTTTTTCACCACCCCTTTTGGCGTGGTCTTTTTGCGTTTTTTCGCTTTTTTACTCTCTTTTTCTGTTCTTTCTTCTAACTTTGCAGGCTTCTCGTTCGGTATCTTTCCTGCCTTTAACTGGGTACGCACACTGCCATTGGCAGCTTTTTCCAGCTTCTGCTTTTTACGTCGACGCGCGTAACGATCTGGCTCAGCTTCGTCTGCCAAAGCAAGGTTAATACGTCTTTCGTCCAAGCTCACTGATGCCACTACAACACTGAGCTTATCGCCTAAGCGGTAAACCGTTTTACTGTGCTCACCCACTAAACAATGCTTTGCGCCATCAAAGTGGAAATACTCATGACCTAAATTACTGACATGGATGAGGCCATCAATCTGCAAGTCATCTAGGCGTACAAATAACCCAAAATTGGTTACTGACGAAATAACCCCTGAAAATTCATTACCGACGTGATCTTGCATAAACTCGCATTTAAGCCAATCTGCAACTTCGCGGGTTGCATCATCGGCACGACGTTCTGTCATAGAGCATTGTTCACCCAACTGATCTGCTTCATCGTCAGAATAGACATAAGCACCAGAAACTTGCTGTCCTTGCTTCGCTAAAATGCCCTTAATTGCACGATGCACAACTAGATCAGGGTAACGTCTAATTGGCGAGGTAAAGTGAGCATACGCTTTTAATGCCAATCCATAATGACCAATATTATCGGGTTGATAGACTGCCTGTTTCATTGAGCGTAATAGCATGGTTTGAATCAGCTCAGTTTCTGGGCGCTCACCCAGTGCATTTAATGCTTCTGTAAGTTCCAGTGGGGTCGGCTCATGCCCTATAATGCTCTCAATTCCTAAGTCTTGTAAAAACTGTCTGAAGTGGCTAAGTTTTTCAGGATCTGGTTCATCATGCACACGATATAAACTACTTGCTTCATGTTTCTCCAACAATCTTGCCGCAGAGACATTAGCCAAGATCATACACTCTTCAATCAGTTTGTGGGCATCATTACGCACCACAGGGACGATAGACTCAATTTTGCGATAGGCATTAAATACAAAACGCGTTTCTAATGTTTCAAACTCAATGGCACCACGCACTTGACGAGCTGATTTAAGCGCCATGTACATATTGTGTAATTCGCTCAAGTGCGGTACCACTTCAGCATATTCACTTCGCAGCTTCTCGTCACCTTGCAAAATATGGTGCACTTTGGTGTATGTCATTCGCGCATGCGAATTCATAACAGCTTCATAAAAGCGATAACCTGATAAACGCCCCGCCTCAGACACCGTCATCTCTGCCACCATACAGAGCCTATCTACCTTTGGATTCAATGAGCACAGTCCATTTGAAAGTACCTTTGGTAACATAGGTACCACTTGCTCAGGAAAGTATACCGAGTTGCCACGCTCAATCGCTTCTTTATCGAGTGGGCTATTCTTCTCCACATAGTGAGATACATCTGCAATCGCAACCCATAAACGCCAACCACCAGCACGTTTTCGCTCACAGTAAACCGCATCATCAAAGTCACGGGCATCTTCACCATCAATCGTCAGCAGGGGTAGATGACGCAGATCAATACGACCCTGCTTATCACTTTCACATACTTGCTCGCCGTGTTTACTGACTTGCTCTTCAACAGCTTGTGGCCACATATGAGGAATATCATGGTTTCTCAGTGCGACCTCAATTTCCATACCCGGTGCCATATGATCGCCAATCACATCGGTTACTTTGCCCACTGCATTCATTTGTTTACTTGGGCGCTGGGTAATTTGCACTTGGACCATTTGATTGTGGCGAGCACCTTTCTCACTGCCCGGCAAAATAACGATATCTTGTGTTATACGCGGGTCTTCTGGCACCACAACTGCCATGCCGTGCTCTACAAAGTAGCGCCCGATAATCGGAGCCCGTTCGCCTTCTAATACCCTGACAATGCGTGCCTCTACTTTACCACCAGAGCCGCGGCTAGCGGCTTTGGCAAGCACAAGATCGCCATGAAGCACTTTGTCCATTTGATGACGAGTGATGAACCAATCCTTTTTCTCACCTTCCACTTCTAAAAAGCCAAAGCCATCTCTGTGACCAATTACTTTGCCTTTAACAAGACCGTCATCACAGGGAATGACATAACACTTAAATTTATTAAAGTGCAGTTGACCATCTCGTTCCATAGCGCGTAATCGCCTTTTAAAGGCAATCTGTCTTTCTTCGTCAAACACATTAAGTGCCTGACACAGCTGACTAAAGCTGGTTTTTTTGGTGCTGGCTTTGATGTGTTCGAGTATGTATTCACGGCTAGGTACCGGATTATCGTATTTTTCTTGTTCTCTTGAGAGATAGGGATCCTGCTTTGGCATGCATTATCTGTGTAAAGGAGTTATAGCTTTATTCTAACGCAAAACAGCATAATGACCTAACCCCAAAAGGCGCGATTTTTAAGATTAAAAGCTTATAAAAGACACCGTATGACCACACATTTTGTCACCCAGTGCCCAGAGAAGATCCTTTCCAAGTTCACTAACACTTGGTCAACCAAGTTTGTAAAAGTAAGGATCTCTTGCTTGTTTTTCCGTGTCTCTATTTTTTGGCATATCAACGCAGGGTAACTTAGGTTCTAGCCCACTTTCGTCGACAAACCAAATACCATTGATATTACTATCTGCATAAACCAATCTCTAGACTCGCACCAGCGTGTAGCTGCTGGGCAAAAAATGATGCTTCTGTTTGAGATAATTCTGGCAAAGAAGCCCTTGATCTCAATTTGAAAGCCAACTAGATCTGATATTATCACCAAGGAGCCTATTGCCGCGCATGATCATATCGTCAACTCGCTAAGCAAAAGTCGATCTATAAATTTAAATGCGTCTTTGTCATCAGTTCTCGTAATAAGATCAACCGCTTCACCACGGTAGATCCTGACGACTTAGTCAGTGCATAATTCCTTCGATCGCAAAGTTACTGTCTTGAAGATCGCCACCGCGGTTGAAATCGACAAGTACTTGATACCATACTCTTCACCATTGGGCATGCGGTAAAACAGACTTCAGATATTGGATCCGTGCAAGCAATACTTTGACGGTGTTGCTGTTAACACCTGATCAAATGCCAATATCACTTAATGATCCGTATGATAATATAGCCACCAGCATAAGATCCTATTAAGTTAGTAACGTCAAACTCGCGTAAGATCTACCACCAGATCAAGCTTATTTAAAACCACTTATTTGACAGTGATATTGTCTAGATCAGCATTGGCAGGATCTATCATGTCGTATTGATCCACTTCGAAAAGCATCTTACCCAAGACACTCTACCGCCCGCTTGAGGGTTATTTTAAAGCGGATTGCATGAGTTAAATCTGCATCAACAATCACTGTCACGATACGACGCTCAATTTTATCAGCTGCAACGATTGTCAGACTGGCTTATAACCTTAGTCAAGTGTGTCACTGAATATCTCCAGAAATCACCTAACCAATGACTAGTTCAGTTTTCGCTCACAGTTGACCGAAGTTGCAATTAAATGCACCATTTTTAATAAATCAAAAAATACGCGGCCTGAAGTAAGCCGTTGAAAAAGCGGAGGGTGCTTGTTGTATGATGACTTTGCTTCCATAAACAAGACTCAAGTACTTGCCAATTAAAATACTGTTATTTATGCCTAAATCTTTAAGCCACAACTTTAGAATGATACTCAGATAACCTTTTCGCACTTTGCTTAGCTATGCCATGTAGCGCCTGCCAGTCAATATTGGTCGAATCAAACATAGATAAGCGCACATCTTGTAATGCCACATGCAGTGCGCGCATTCCTAAGGTAGAAGCTTCTTCTTCTAAGTGAATTAGCTTCTCTTCCAGCGCTTCCAGCGCTTGAATGTCTGCCAGCCCTCTTAGTTGCGCAAATTCATAGTCTAATCGATCGCTCAGATACATCAGCTTTGTGGCGAGTATTTGCGGTTCTATAGTCCCAGCTAACTGCTGAATAACAGCAAGGTCTAGCAAATCTTGCTCTGTCATGACGCTCTTGGCTGGTAGAAGAAGATTAGACAACAGCTTTTCTAATTGTGGTAAAACAATAGGCTTAGCTAAAAAGTACTCTATCCCTGACGAAAAATATGCTTGCTGAGCCTGCTCATCCACATCTCCGGTCAGGGCTATTACCTTCGGTGGAAATGGTAAATTCAATGGTTTAAACACTTGTCGGTACCAATCTAACCCATGGCCATCACGCAAATGCATGTCCAAGAAAACCAGATCAAAGTGCATAACCTTCAATGCCTGTTCGGCTTCCGCAAGAGTCGAGGCAATCTGATAGTTTAACGTCAATGAAGATAAAAAATGTTTGATGATCTCTTGATTTAAGAGATTATCCTCTACGACCAATATATTTCCTGAAAGTTGTGAAATTGGCAGTTGCTCACGCCCTTTTGGCTTTTGCTCCATTGCTTGCTCAGACACATTACAAAGCTCAATATCGAAATAAAACAAACTACCTTGCCCAAGCTCACTTTTCACCCCCAGCTTTGAGTCTAATGTCTGCAGCAATTGCTGACATAGCACTAACCCCACTCCAGCGCTTTGAGCAATAGGAAGTGCGGGATCTGCTGAATCAAATGGCCTAAATAGTTGCTCAATTTGAGTTTTATTCATGCCTTCACCAGTATCCGCGACTTCAAATCTCAGTACTGCACTTTGAGGCTTCTTGCGCAGCAAACTTATTGCCAGTGTTACTTTGCCTTGGTGTGTATATTTAATGGCATTTGATAATAAATTTTTGATTACCAAACCTAGCGTATCTTGGTCGACCAAATACTGTGCTGCCGGCGTCACACCGGTGGTCCTTGCTTCAAGCACAACATTTTTATCTTGTACGAGTGGCTTAAACTGTCCTATTAATTGTTCGGTAAAATCAGGTAATGCCGTCGCTGTTTGTCTTGATGCCTTACCACGCGCATTCAGTAATACTTGATTAGCTAAATCAGCCAGTGACATGGCCGTTGAGATGATCACATCACAATACTGCACATACTTTTGTGGCTCTCGCGGCGCTTGCTTAATCATTTCTGCATGCCCCACAATGGCATTTAACGGGGTTCTTAATTCATGACTTAACAGGGTTAAAAACTGTTCTTTTTGTTGTGTTTCCTCTTTGGCTCTTTGAGTCACATTGGCCAGTAATTGCTCTTTTCTGCAGCTACACAATAAACATAAAGAAAAGCACAAAATGAGTGGCATCACGATAACAGACAACGAAAAAAATTGGTTCATCCAATTGTTCGTCCCTAACGTGTCACTGTGCTCATAATTACCAAGCATACTGAGTCGCAAAGTAAACACGCTCAATAATGAAATGCAGGCCAGTGCAAAAGTCCAATGTGCAGGCGAAAAGCCCGTAAACGATTTACCTTGCCCAACCCAAAGCGCACGTAAACATAGCGTCATAGCCAATAACCAGACAAGGTAATTAACAACAACACGCACTAAAAAGCTGGCATCAAAGAAGGTGAAATAAATAAAACTGGGAAAGAATACAAATGCGAGCAAATACCAAGGCCAGTTGTGTGCCCGCACAACAAAAAACCTTTCAACTCCGCGAGTTAACATAAACAACCCTAACAAAATTAATGTGTTAGGAATCATAATTGACCAAACAGGAGACAGCGTCTGCGAAGACTGAAAGATACAGGCAACAGCAGCACTTAGCACAAACCCAAACCACAATCGCGTGCCAGCTATCCGCTTATGTATCAGCCAATTTACCATCATAAACACAGCACATACACAGGTCGTCAATGCCAATATTTTGAGTAGGAGTTTTGGGTCGCCCATCAAGAAAGATTACAATATGTTAATCATTAACTAGTATTATATTACTAACTGTATACATGAATAAATAGGGAAATACACTTACTAAGAAAAATTAGCGCTTATAGCCACCCTTTTTGCCTAGCAATACGCGCAGCATCCACTCGGTTTGTTGCATTAAGTTTAGCAATGGCTTCTGATAGATAGTTTCGCACTGTGCCATCACTTAAGAATAACTGCTGAGCGATTTGACTCGTTTTCAACCCTTCACTTGCTAATCTCAAGGCTTTACGCTCTTTATCTGAAAGCGGATCTTTTTCATCAAGCGCATTCATGGCAAGTTCCGGATCAATGACTTTTTGTCCAACAGAGACCTTTTTCAATGCATTAATCAGGTACTCACTCGGAGCCTCTTTTAGAATAAACCCTTTAACACTGGACTCCATAGCACGACGAATATACCCTGCTCGTGAAAATGTAGTCATAATAACAAACTTAATATGTGGATACCGTGTCTCAACGATTTGTGCCAGTTCAAGCCCAGTAATGTGAGGCATCTCTATATCGCTTAATACTATGTCGACATCGCAATGGTTTAACATTTCAAGAGCTTGTTGACCGTCCTCGGCTTCACCGACAACGTCTATATTCGGCTCCAATGATAATAACGCTGCGATGGCATTTCTAACTAGGGCTTGATCTTCTACTACTAGTACTTTCACTTTCTATATCTCCTTTTGAGGTAACAATGCCACCAGCATTAGTCCATTTTCTGTTCGTAGATTAAAAGAGCCGCCTAACTCTTCAATTCTCGACTTAATGCCGTTTAAACCATTGCCCCATACAACCTTGTGTACTTCGCCATCATCACTAAGGACAAGCTTATGATACTGCTTATTTGCACCTAGTGAGATGGACACCTTACTGGCGGTACTATGCTTAAGCACATTAGTAATCGCTTCTTTTGCAACAAAACATAGGCAACTCTCTTGCTCAGGTGTGAGTGTTAGCTGTTGAATATCAGGCTCAACCAGTAAGCCTTTGTCTTTCAACCTCGATGCCATTACCTCTAATTGTGCATAAAGCCCTAACTGTTTCATACCCGATACGGCTTCTCTCACCTCAGACAGTGCTGTTCTTGCTAACTCTGCAACCTCCTGAGTTTCGTGTCGTGCCTTGTCATGACACCCGGCATCAATGAATTTGCCAGCGAGCTCCGATTTTAATGATATAGAGCTCAGCGAATGGCCAAGTAAGTCATGTAGATCACGAGCAATACGCTCTCGTTCCGCAATTTTCGCTAATTGGCGTATTTGCTCTCTACTTTGTTTTGACTCATTGCGATGTATTCGCTCTTTATACTCGACCACACCAAAACCAAATAATCCGAGAGAAATGACCGCAGCCGGGCCAATAAAGTAAGGCCAATAGTTCGGGGAAATGTGCAAAGTTGCCACCAAAGTAATCGCACACATCAACACAGCTAACATCAACCAGCGCACAGTGCCCAAGAAACAAAATCCAATGAAGTACCCAACATAACCAAATAGCGTACTTGTTCCTGAAGTCACCTGCGTCATAAGGACACAAATTAGCAGCATGAGCGCAATAAAGTTGGTCGCGTCTTTGGCCGGCTTAGTTGACGCTTTGTGATAGCAAAAGATAAAACCGATATAAGCTAAAAACTGGATGACAACTTCAGAGACCGAATACGTACCATAGTTGCGTATCATGGGGAAAAAATAGAATACAGAAAACACCAGCGGGCCATAATTCCAAAAAAAGTGTTTTCCTTTTCTGGCCAGCTGCATGGTATGTGTCACACTACTCATCGGGTTCTCTCTTAGGGCCTAAAAAGGCCTATCTCTATTTATCGTTTTACCCTACCATGAACAGCATCAATCACGCAGTGACAAGTGTCACCCTAACATGTAATAAAATACGATACTTGCTGCTCTCACAATTAAAAACGACTATGCAACAAAATCAATCTGCGCTTATACAATTACATATCGCTGTACTCATGTTTGGTGGCACGGCGCTATTCTCTAAACTTATTGCCTTGTCTGCTCTCGATATTACTGTATACAGAACAGCAATCGCGTTTCTAGCAATCGCCGTTATTCTGAAGCTACAAAAGAAGCACTTACGCCTCAATCATCTCAAAGACTACTTTATTGTTGTGGGTCTTGGCGTCATCATTGGTATGCATTGGGTGACCTATTTTGCCGCAATGCAAATGGCAGGTATCGCTACAGGGATTATTGCATTTTTTACTTACCCAGTTGTAACAGTATTACTCGAACCACTGTTTAACCGCACCAAATTAAAGCCCACCGACCTATTTAATTCACTCGTTGTCATTTTAGGTATTTATCTGATGGTACCCGATGCAGACTTAGGTAACCAGGTCACCCTAGGCATTTTTACAGGGGTGATTTCGGGTGTTTTCTTTGCTTCTCGTAACCTACTACAAAGAAAATACTTTTCTGGTTACGGTGGTCCACACACAATGCTATATCAAACTTTGACAGCGGCATGCGTTCTGTCCATTTTTGTTGACACACCACCTCAAGCTTTGCCTTTGCAGGATATGTACTATTTGATCTTAGCTGGCATCGTGTTTACCGCTATACCTCACTCTCTGTTCGCGAATAGCTTGCGTTACTTAAGCGCTACAACAGCTGGGTTAATTTCCTGTTTACAACCCTTGTATGGCACTGTTTTGGCTTATATGCTGTTATCAGAGACAACCAGTATGACAACACTGATTGGCGGCATTTTAGTTGTAAGTGCAGCCTGTTTTGAAACGTGGTCAATAACAAGGAACAAACGATGACCCTAGTATTTGCGCACCGTGGTGCAAGCGGAAATCACCCTGAAAACTCGCTAAGTGCAATTAGCGCAGCTTTAGATGTAGGTGTGGACGGTATTGAGCTTGATGTACAAAGCTGTCGTGATGACTACGCAATCATCCATGACACATGGCTAGACAGAACGACTAATGGCCGTGGTATGGTCAGAGATGCGACTCGACAAGCGTTAAACGCCCTTGATGCGGGCAACGGTGAGGGCATACCGACATTGCAGGATGTTTTTAACCTCATAGGCACAAAAGCAACTATTAATTTAGAGCTAAAACATACTTATTGTTTAGACAAGTTTGTTCAATATATCGAAAAAAACGTCAATGCAGGTGTCGTTGAACGGAGCCAGATCATCCTCTCCTCTTTTGACCACCACCAGCTCGTTTGGCTAAAGCAAAAATTGCCGTGGGTTAAGATCGGCGCCTTGACCGCATCTATTCCACTCAATTACGCTGATTTTGCACAAAAGCTGCATGCCTATAGTATTCATATGGATAAAAATTTTATCAATCATGAGTTTGTTTTGGATGCAAAGCAGAGAGGATTGAACGTATACGCCTACACAGTAGATAAACAAAAGGACATTGAGTTAGTACTCGACATGGGCGTTGATGGGATTTTTAGCAACTACCCATGCCATGCCAAAATGGCAATTAATAAACTCAATGAAACGATAGGAGCCTAGTGAGTATTTTTTCTCTTTGGTTCTGACAAATTAGCTATTTCGCGATAAACCGATTGGATTGCTTAAATAATTCTACTAAATGGTATATTTTAATAGTAATTGACGTAAATTGTGAGAATTGCTTGGAATCCAATTCTCGCGTTTACATTAACTGGCGAGTGATAAGCCTATGATGAGTTTGTACATGCGCATATATAATTTACTTGAAGAATCTCTCTTTTTTACCCTTACGAGAAAAATTTTCGGCAATCTTGGCTTTTTGTTTGTTTTCCAGCTCCTTACTTTAGGGTGGCTGTACACACACCTTTCTGATTCAGGTACTGAGTTAGGTGGCTTCTGGCTGTTAGCCGTTACTTCTGTATTTGCATTTGTGTTCACTTTTTTTTATATGCGATACTTGATCGTCAGGCCCGTGCAAGCGATGCGAGACGCCTTAGAGCAAGTTAATCACCAAGATGGCAACCTCAATGCTCGATTGCCTCAATTTACTTACGATGAATTCAGAGAGCTCAGCGACCAATACAACACCTTCACAATGCACCTAAGCGAGCTATTAGGCAATACGTATAAAAGTGCAGAGGCGGCAACTCTCAGTAATCAACAGGTCACGCACTCTATGACCAACACCGTTACTGCGGGTGAGCAGCAAATTAGCCAAGGTGATAATATTATTGCGGCCAGTGATCAGGTTACACATAGCCTGCAAAGTATTGTCAGTAATACGGATCACGTTTACCAAGCAAACACCGAAAGCCTGCACTTTGTTAGAGGTTCATCACAGTCCTTGATGACACTAGTCGATGAAGTGCAACAAATAACTGCCCTGTTAGGTAACTTCTCGACAACCGTATCAGGCCTGAAAGAAAACAGCGACAATATCCGTAATATCCTAAAAATGGTCGAAGAGTTTTCAGACCAAACCAACTTACTCGCGCTCAACGCGGCTATTGAAGCAGCTCGCGCCGGTGAGGCTGGTAGAGGTTTCGCAGTAGTAGCGGATGAAGTCCGTAATCTATCAGTCAAAGTAAATGACGCAACTCGCCAAATAAGTGATTTTATTAACCAGATGGACCATTTAGTCAGTGAAACACACCAAGAGTCCGAACAATTGATTTCGCACTCTAGCAGCGCTGAAAAAGCAATTAGTGACACATCAAAAGGGTTTGCAGATATGAGTGAAGACTTCGAGCGTAATCAGTCTCAACTCGAAGAAATCGTCAGTGCAGTACACCAATTAGAAGATACGCAAAACCACACGCATCAAGCGGTTCAACAAATTGTTGCATTAGGCCAGTCGGCTAAATCGCAATTAGATACCGCGCTGCATGATTGCCAACATGCCCACCAGCTCACTGCGACCACGCAAAAAGAATTACAGCGATTTGTATAGGACTAGGCCCAGCCTCTGCTGGGCCTATAGACTCAATCAAGCCCGTTCCACATCAAAGGCTATCACCTCTTTAATCGAGCTTTTTCCCGTTGCCAACATAACTAAACGATCAATACCTAATGCAACACCTGCACATGCTGGCAAGCCACTCTCAAGTGCAGCCAAGAAGCGTTGATCTTTGTCGACTTTGGGCAACCCCATTTTTATTCGCTTGTTATTATCTTCGTCAAAACGCTTACTTTGCTCACTTGCATCTGTTAATTCATTGAAACCATTCGCAAGCTCCATACCTTGGTAGTAAAGTTCAAAACGTCCCGCTACACGAGGATCTGCATCATTCAACTGTGCAAGTGCCGCTTGTGAGGCTGGAAAGTGGTAAACAAAACACGGAGCATCTTTGCCTATTTGGGGCTCGACTTCCATACAGAATAATAATTGTAGCAGTGGATCAATGGACTGCTCTGTCGCCGCAATTTCTTCATAACCATATTTAGCACATAGCGATTTTAGTTCGTCGATCTCGATGGCTAGAGGATCGACGCCCAAATAAGTTTTAAACGCATCTTGATAACTAATGCGTGCAGCTTGTTCACAAGAAAGTATTTCTTGCATCAAGCAATCTATTTCATCCATGAGTGCAAACTCATCAAACCCGGGCCGATACCACTCAAGCATTGTAAATTCAGGGTTGTGGTGGCGTCCCGATTCCTCGTTACGAAATGCCTTACCAATTTGAAAAATAGCGCCACTCCCCGCCGCAAGTAAACGTTTCATGGCAAACTCAGGGGAGGTCTGAAGATACAGAGGCAGGCCCTTTGCGTAGCTAGGGCCAATAAACTCGGTTGCAAATGTAGCAAGATGAACATCAGTGACAGACGCTTGACTTAAACAAGGTGTTTCGACCTCCATCACCTCGCGAGCAGCAAAAAAAGCCCTTATGCTGGCCAGTACACTAGCCCTTTGTTTTAGCGTCTCAATTTGCGCACTCGGCGCCCACAGTGCCTTACTCATCTTTACTCTTACCTAGTTAGCTATACCTATAATAAAAAAATCTCGGCAAGAGCCGAGATTTTTCACGTTGTATTCGTTAAATTTGACTTACTTAACGCGGCTTACGTATTCGCCTGTACGCGTGTCTACTTTAATCACTTCGCCAATTTGAACGAATAGCGGCACTCGTACAACAGCACCTGTAGTAAGCGTTGCAGGTTTACCACCTGTACCAGCAGTATCACCTTTAAGGCCAGGATCTGTATCTGTGATCTCTAGTTCTACAAAGTTTGGTGGTGTCACTGCAATTGGGTTTCCGTTCCATAGCGTAATAGTACACACATCATTTTCAACTAACCATTTAACGTTTTCGCCAACTGCTTTTTCATCAGCAGCGATCTGTTCGAATGTATCGTTGTTCATAAAATGCCAAAACTCACCATCTGCGTATAAATACGCTAAGTCAGTTTCCATTACATCTGCGCCTTCAACTGAATCGCCAGACTTGAACGTTTTTTCTAATACTTTTCCTGAGATCAACTTACGGATCTTAACTCGGTTGAAAGCTTGGCCTTTACCTGGTTTAACCATTTCGTTTTCTAGGATCGTACAAGGCTCGCCATCCATCATAATTTTTAGGCCGCCCTTGAACTCGTTGGTGCTATAATTCGCCATCGTATCCTCTAATCATCGTATTTCGAGTAATAAACCTGCTAATGATACAAATAAATGAAGTAAATTTGCATACTAACTGGCAAAAAGAATTGGCAAATGTCATAACTTGCCCAGAAACACTCATCAAAATGCTGGGATTAGAAGGGCATTTCAATACCAAAGACCTAGCCGCAAAGCGTCTATTCCCCTTGCGAGTCCCTCGTCCATTTGTTGAAAAGATGCGCTTTGGCGATCCCTCAGACCCTTTACTATTGCAAGTGATGCCCTTACATCAAGAGTTCATAGCTGCCAGTGGCTTTAATAAAGATCCGCTTGAAGAGCAGGATGCGCCCGTGCCAGGTTTATTACATAAATATAAGTCACGTGTTTTACTGATGCTAAAAACAGGCTGCGCCGTCAATTGCCGATATTGCTTTAGGCGTCACTTTCCTTATCAGGAAAACCAGATAAATAAGCGCACACTACAGCCTATTTTTGATTACCTCGTCGATCATCCTGAAATTAATGAAGTGATTTTAAGTGGTGGCGATCCACTTATGGCTAAAGATAACATGATTGCGTGGCTTTTAGATAAACTAGAGCAACTGCCACAAATTAAAAGACTAAGGATACACAGCCGCTTACCAATCGTAATCCCTACACGGATCACCACTGAGTTATGCGAGCTTCTCAATAAAAGTCGATTGAAAACGATTCTAGTCAATCACATTAACCATCAAAATGAAATCGATCTGCACTTCACACATGCTATGCAAAAATTAAAACATGCGGGTGTTACATTACTTAATCAAACCGTGTTATTAAAAGGGATCAACGATACACCCAAAGCATTGATTGAATTAAGCGAGGCTTTATTTGAAAGTGACGTTTTACCTTATTACTTACACTTGCTAGACAAGGTTGAAGGCGCGAGTCACTATGATTTAGCACAGGAAGAGGCTGTTGCTCTAGTTACTGAGATGCTAGACGCACTACCGGGATTCCTCGTACCAAAGTTGGTAAGAGAAATCGGCGGCAAACAGAGTAAGACGCCGATTGATTTGCACTTGAGCTAAGTTCAAATGCAAAACATCAATGTGTACTACACATACACATTGATGTTATTACCCAAAGACGCTGTGACTGATTTAGCGGGCGTCTGCGCTGCGGCAGTGTTACCAGCTGATTCAATTAACGCTAGGGCAGCTCGTCCATCTGCTTGCTGTTGCTTTTTAGCCAGAGAAGCGCTGTATACTTCGCCACCCGGCCCGGCGCCAGACATAGCAGGAAGGTTACTTCCGGAAATATTCATAGGCATTTACCTGACAAGTTTGATGGATCCAAGTAAAATATCGACCGAATCACACCAGACTTTAGGAAAAATATGCAAGCTATCATCGAAAAGCTCAACGAAAACTTAAAAGTTGTTTACCGTCAGGCACTTGATGCTGATAAAAAATTAGATGAACTGCAACAACAAGGTCATGGAAAATTTGCCGCATTATTCACAAAGGACGCAGGGTTTGAATTTGAAGCCAAACGATTTAAACCATATGTATTGGATGTGGCAGCCGATGTCGATGCGCTGAGCAAGTCTGAGCAATTAGACGAAGAGCAACTTAAAAAGGCCGTCTTTAAATTGCAACAGCTACTCCAATTGCTCGCGACTTTCAAATAAAAAGAGCGCTAATGCGCTCCTTTTTACTCAGATGGCTGGGGCAATTTCGTCTTTATACCAGTCACTCAAAAGGCGTTTGTCGTAATAAAATTCGGAGTCTCGACCCATTTTTAATTTATCCATAAAACCTAAGTCTTTTAACACTTTAGATTTAGCTTCTGTTATCACCTTTCCCGTATTATCAGTCACACTGTAGGACATCTTTAAACGCGGAAAGTAAATTGGTTTAATTATTCGAATATCATTCATATTAAACCTAACATCACCGGCTAAATCAACATCTTCAAAGGTGACCGACATCGTGTAACCAGCTGGCATATCCGCAGCCAACTTGTTCAAATGCTGCTCAAACTTTTTTGCGATACGCTTGTGATATCCGCCTCGAGTCTCATTTGCTGGGAAAACATCACGATACTCTTTAAAATCTAGCCAAGTTACATTTACTTCAGCAGCACTTGCCGTCATAGGAAGGAACATCGCTGCAATCACATATTTGATATATTTCATAATAAACTCCTCTCGTAGGCCTGTATGCTCATAATCTGCTCATATCGCTGAACGAAAACTTAAGGGTTACATCCCTTTACAGGCTTTTACTCGTGATCACTTTATAACCACTAGGAGCGCCAATTAGGCGCTCTCATGTTCCCTTATTCGATAGAATAATGCATACAAAACTGGTACAACACCAAGCGTCAAAAGGGTCGAAAACAGTAGTCCCCCCATAATGCCTAGCGCCATTGGCTCCCACATCTCACCGCCTCCAAGGTATAATGGGATTAATCCAAATACCGTAGTTGCTGTAGTGAGTAGTATTGGCCTCATACGCTGCTGTGCAGCTACTACAATCGCCTCTACTGGATTCTCAGGCATATTGTTGAGCTCAATCTTAATTCGCTCTAGCAACACTATGGCATTGTTTATCACGATGCCTGCCAGTGAGATAATACCTAACAAGGTCATAAAGCCAAAAAATGATTGCCCTACTAGTAGACCGAGGATCACGCCAATAAATCCCAGCGGAATGGTAGTCAGAACAATTATTGATTTTCTAATTGAGTTAAATTGGCCAATCAACAAGATAACAATAATAAACACTGCAATCGGCATTTTATCTGCAATCGACTGATTAGCTTTACCGGAAGACTCAGCTTCACCACCGAGTTCATATGTATAACCAAATGGCCAGTTTTTCTTTTGCTCTTCAAGCCATGGAACTAACGCATCAAACCCTTCGTCTGCTGTTATACCATCTAATTGGGCCCCTACAGCAACCGACTTTAATCTGTCGCGTCTTAAGATCTGTGCACTTTCCCAGACAATCTCAATATCAGCAACTTGCTTTAGTGGTACAGACGCGCCTGTAGCTTGTGAGTACACCATCATTGCTTCCAGCTTACCTATGTCATCTCTATCTGCGGCTACGGAGCGCAAAGTAACTGGGATCAACTCATTTCCTTCACGATATTGGGTTAACTCCAATCCACTGAACCCGGTTTGTAGTGAGCTAGCAATATCCTTACTAGAGACACCAACACGCCTTGCACGCGTTTGGTTGATTTTGATTTGTACTTTTTTACTCGGTAGACCCCAATCATCACTTACCGCTTTAAGCCCAGGTGTTGCATGCATTTGCTGTTTTAACGCATCAACTATGCGCATTAATGTTTCCTTGTCGTCACCCGATAACCTGATCTCGACAGGGTTAGCAATCGGTGCGCCATTTTCTATCTTTCTTTGTTTAATCAAAAGGTCTGGATGTCTACTCAACGCATAGCGTTCGATGTCTTTCATCAAACCGTCGATTAAGTGATAAGACGTTGTGCTCACAATCATTAATGCATAGTTAGCACTGGTAGGCTCTGGGCTATGTGTCAGCAAAAACCTCGGACCACCATTACCGACATAACTTACCCACTCAGTTACGCCTTCAGAGCGTTCATTAGAGACTTGAAGCTCCTGATTTAAAAAAGCTTCAATATCTTTAACCATGGCCTCAGTAGTTTGTAACCGCGTCCCTATTGGTAATTCGAGCTCTACTTTAAAATAGTCCCGATCTGAAGGGGGAAAGAATACCTTTGGAATGTACTTCATCCCTTGCAGAGCCACGAAGAACGCGGCGACACATGCTAAAATAGTCATCCAGCGATAGCGTATCATTACAGTTAGCAGCTTTTTATAACCTAGATAGACGCCAGAGTCGTAGCTTGCTGCTTGCGATTTCACACGTGTAAAGTACACACATAGCATTGGGATCATCGTCATCGCCAATAACCATGAACACAACAATGTGATTGTCACAACTTTGAATAACGACGCCGTATACTCCCCTGTTGATGATTCAGCTAGGAAGATAGGCAAGAAAGCAGCACCGGTTGTCAAAGACGAAACCAGTAATGGAACTTTAAGCTCATCGGCAGAGTCTACCGCGGCATCAACTGCTGCTTTTCCTCGCTCCATTTGAACCATGATGTTCTCCGACATGACGATCCCATTATCGACTAACATCCCAAGTGCAATGATCAGTGCGGCCAAGGAGATCTGATCGATACTGATATCGAAAAATGACATCACGAGTATCCCAAACACCATGCTCATCGGGATCAAACTTGCTACTATCAAGCCGGTACGCAAACCAAGAGTAAACAGCATCACCAATGTTACCACTAACACGGCTTGAAGTAGGTTGGATACAAAATCACTGACCTTTTGTTCAACTTCTCTTGGTAAAAAGGACAGCAACTTAAATTCAACACCGATAGGGTAAACACTCTCTAGGTAATTCAGAGTATCAAGTACCTGCTCACCCAGTGCAATATTATTACCACCTAAACGCATAGAAATGGCCAGAGTTAGCCCCTCTTGCTGACCAACTCGTACTTTGGATTTCGCTGGATCCACATAGTCTCTGTAAACAACGGCAATATCGGACAGCAACAACACTTGCTCACTGCCCGGCACATTAATTATTGTATTGGCGATATCTTCTACTGACTCAAAATTCCCACTTGGCTCTAGCGCCAGTGTTTCGTCATTAATATAAATAGAACCACCTGGGTTTACGATGTTGCGAGCAGCAAGTTGTTCTTTAAGCTGGCTAGGAGAAATTCCCAAGGCACCTAGGCGTGCATTCTCAAATTCGATAAACACCCGTTGCTCTTGATTTCCGTATATTTCAACCTTTGCAGCCTCTGGTAGCCTCAGCAATGTATCTCTGACTTGCTCTGCTACATCTTCCATCTCACGATAGCTATACCCTTCAGCAGTCAAGCCAATTACGATGCCAAAAACATCTCCAAATTCATCATTAACAATGGGGGTTTGAGCGTCACTAGGTAAATCTTGTTCAATACTTTGGATTTTTCGCCTTAGGTTGTCCCAAATTGGCCGCATTTCTTTATAGCTTTCTTTAATATTTACGCTGACAATGGACACACCCGTTTTAGACGTGCTGCTCACAAAGTCTAACTCAGGGATCTGTTGAACAACTTTCTCAATCTGATCGGTTACTAATTCTTCAACTCGCTGTGGACTGGCACCAGGAAAATAAGTGACAACTTGAGCAGTACGAATGATAAACCCTGGGTCGTAGTCTTTAGGCATTTTGTCAAAAGATGCAATACCAAAAAAGAGTAAAGCGGCAATCAATACCCATGTGGTACGGTTGTTTTCTAATGCAAGTCTGGTTATGTTCACTGTGCCCCCTTGTTAAACTTTACAAGTTGACCTTCGCTGACTTTGCTCATGCCCGCTGTGACAATATAGTCACCTTCATTCACACCACTGATAACTGGAAAGCCCAGTGTTGACACTTCACCTATGACAACCGATTTTTTGGAGATTTCACCTTTACCATTACCCACAGAGTCAACAGTCCAAACGTAATTACCAGTCGAATCCTTGAGTACTGTGTTAATTGGCAGGTACAAACCACTCTTATTGACGTCAGCCCCCTTAGCTAGAACCTTTGCAGTCATGCCCGGTAAAATATTGTAGTTTTCCGGACGCGTCATACTCAGTGTCACTTCATAGGCCTTTGTAACTTCGTCCGCTTGTGTGCTTACTTCGACAAAGTCCAGCGGGAAGGTCTTATCTGGGATCCCTGAAAACTCAGCAATGATATGCTTAGGCGCATCTTTGGATACTTTTATCATGAGGCTCTCAGGCACATTAACTTTTAAAGTGATGTGTTTGATATCCTGTAATGTCGCAATGACTTGCTTCGCTTGCACTTCTTCATAGCGCTCAATATAAGTTCTGGCAACAACACCCGAAAAAGATGCCTTTAAACTCGTATACGACAGATTGTTTTGTGCATTCGCTAACTTACTTTTTGCGCTAGTAAAATGAGACTGTAATTGGTCATAGTCAGATTGCGAAATGGTCCCAGATTTAATTAACTGTTTAGCACGATTAAAATCTGCTTGAGCCTTATTATAATTTGCCTGTGCTTCATCAAGGGAAAGCTGGTAATCCGTCGCATCTAACTTTGCAATCACATCGCCAACTTCAACTTCTTCTCCTTGTTTCACTAATAATTCAGTCACTTCTCCAGGAACTTTAAAAGATAGGTCTGCTGAAGATGCGGCGTCTACAACCGCAGGAAACTCGACCATAGGGCCATCCACTTGTGATGACAAAAGTAGCGTTCTAACAGGTCGCAGTTGCTCAGACTCTTTTGCATTAGACTGAGGCTCTCCACAGCCAGCCAATATAGCGCAGAAAACAGCTGTTACACCAAACGACCTAATTTTTATTGTTTTCATGAAAGCTCCTTAATTTTGCCCTGTATCACGATGTTTTATCATCGCAGTAACGAAGTTATTTACCCAAATATCTAAAATTTCTCTAACCGCTTTAATATTTTCGGTGCCATCAACCTTAACTACTGTGTCTATTTCCTTGTGCGCTGTCATCATTACCACCGGCGCTTTCTTATCGCCAAGGTAGAAAGCTGACTCAAGGGAAACATGTGTGACGGCTTCTGTTTGTTCTGTTGCCGCTAAGTAAGCTGATTTGCCAGCATTGTAAACCAAGCGAATTGGCACAAAATCTCTAACACCCAGCTCTGTAGACTCAAACTCAACATCCGTAAATGCACCTTTAATCGTCAAAACAGTATTATCTAATTTGTCTGGTTGTTCTGTTACAACTGCATAATGACCTTTCAGTTTATTGATCATTTCTGACTGCATGTAATGACTTAACTTGGCCACATGTTGCGGGTTAATATTCAAAAACTCAGTTTGCTTTACATTTACCCAGACTTCGAAGCGAGGTAAATACAAGGTTTCAACCTTTGACAACGCGTCTTTCCCAAATGAGTTATCAACATATAGATTGGTATCTTGATATTCATTAGAGGGCTTAAGACTCTGATAGTCTGGCAAAAATCCTGATTGTGTATTTCTACCAGTTGAACTGCAAGCAGTGACGAAACATACAGCGAGTAAAATCAATAAAGTGCGCAACAAAGTCATTGTCAGCTCCATAATTATTAGTAATCCTTTGGTTGTATCACATAGCCCAAATAGGCTTTGTTCTCATTTGATATTAAATGTAATTCAAAATTACACATTTAATGAAGACTACATACCAAGACGAGTAGCTAAGACCTTAGCTAACTTAAATAGTGCAAAAATAATTAGAATTTTTAGTTTAGCGCTTATAGCATAGCTAACTTACTGAGCTTTAGTCGTATTTACTAACTAAAATTTTGACTTTATATGTTTTGGAGCGGGAAAAGAAGAAAAGGGAGTGGTTGTCATTTTGGGCCTGAAACGGCCCAAACAGATAGGCTAAAATACTACAAATTGCCTCTTATTACACCTACTGCAAGACCTTCGATATTAAAAGTCTCTTGCTCTAAATCGACTTCTATTGGTGAAAAATCCTCATTTTCAGCATGTAAAAAGACTTTCTTACCGACCTTTTCAAAACGCTTAACGGTTACATCTTCTTCGACTCTAGCGACGACAACTTGGCCATTATTTGCAACTTGCGTGCGATGTACTGCTAATAGGTCTCCATCCATAATGCCTATGTTCTTCATACTCATGCCATTAACACGCAGCAAATAATCTGCATTGGGCTGAAACATACTTGGGTCTACTTTACAGTGGTTTTCAATATGCTCTTGAGCCAAGATCGGCTCACCTGCCGCAACTCTACCAACCAGCGGTAAACCTAGCTGCTCAGGCTCTTCTGCTTCGACTAAACGAATACCACGACTAGCGCCAGGAACCATTTCAATAACGCCTTTTTTAGCCAACGCTTTTAAGTGTTCCTCAGCAGCATTTGCACTACGAAACCCTAAAGAGTCGGCGATCTCCGCTCGCGTAGGGGGCATGCCAGTATCTTTGATAAATACCTTGATGAGTTCAAAAACTTGTTCTTGTCGTTTAGTTAAAGGTCGCATATAACTGGTTTTCCATACAGTACATTTACTGTGAGTATATACAGTTCAATTAAAAGCGCAATGATCTTCTTAACATTTTGTGTTCATTCATAATTTAACTGGCAATTTGTCATGACAGATAGGGATTACAGCTTATAGTAGGTTTTTATAAAGAGATTTTATTCTGCGCGAAAATTGCAAGCATCGTGCAAAGGGTTAACGACAGCGAACGCAGTGAGTACGTTTCCTTTGCGCAAGATAGGTGCAAAAGGTTAGCGACAGCGAACGTCGTGAGTACGCTTCTTTTGCGCAAGGTGAAGTGAGCCGGTTTAATAACTGATGAGGGGTTGGTGACCCACAAGTTTCAATTTTGAACGACTTTAAAATGATGCTAAGAGAGTCCTTCTCAATGCAAGTGAAAGCTGCTTACTTCACCTTGCGCTAAAGTCAGGTTAGCGACGGCGAACGCAGTGAGTGCGTTTCCTTTGCGCAAGGGTGACGAATGACCGAAACAAAGTTTCGCAGCATGAGGACGTGAGCGTATGGATGCGCGATGGGACCCAGCTTCAGGG
>NZ_AUXV01000066.1 GCF_001625575.1 Pseudoalteromonas luteoviolacea S2607 | reverse complement strand
TAAAGATGTTGAACATGCTGTATTCAAACTAACCGCAGGGCCCGTTAATTGTAATTTAAAAGCAAGCCTGCTCGCAGCAAAATCCTTTTCATTACCAATTCTAATTTGCATTTTTAGAGCAGGATCTGAAGCCAAGTTTTGATGCAAAAGGTTATTCAATAAATAGCTGCTACTACTCAACCCAACAAATGAACCCGTTTTTTTGCGCGTACTCGCTTTGCCGTACCCAGAATCTTCCAATGCATGCCAGGCAGTCTCTAATAACACCCGCTGTTGCGGATCGGTAAGCTCTGCTTCAGAGGCACTGAACCGGAATAAATCGGCATCAAACGTGTCTATATTATCTATCGTACTCGTGACATTAACGATATTTGATGATTGAAGAGCACTCGTAAATGGTCTTATTGACTCAACATTTTTCGCGATATTCTGCCAAAACTGCTCAATGTTGCGTGCGCCAGGAAAGCGCCCAGACATACCTATAATTGCTATTCTTGAGTCAGACTCAGTAGCTGTCCTCTTTATCTGATCTAACGGCTCAGAAGGCTGCTGTTCAAGTAACATCTCAGATAATGTCTTCACAGTGCAATAGGTAAATAGATCAACGACTTCAAGTTCACAATTGAATCGCTCTTTGAGCTCGCGGTGTACTTGTATAAGTAAAAGTGAGTCACCACCTAATTGGAAGAAATTGTCATTACGCTCAATCTGCGATACACCCAACACTGATTGCCAGATGCTTGTTATTTCTGATTCAATTTGTCCCTGACTCTTAGCTAACACCTTGTTTTCATTATTATGCGCGGTTCCATCGGCATCATTGGACACCACCGAGCTTCTTATCCAACGTGATATACGAGATTCGAGTGATGCTGTTGACACAATAACTCTAGCAACTGGGTGGTCACCTAGAATATACTCCAGCGCTTCAATCCCTTGCGATGGTGACATGGAAAACTTATTCAACAATGCCATTGCAGGGTCATATTCAGTTTCCTCAAACTGCCACTGATCCCAGTTGACCGATATCCAAGGCGTCTCCGATTGACTTGATTTGGTAATCGCAAAGGTGTCTAAGAATTGGTTTGATGCAGCATACATACTGTGACCAAAACCACCTAATACGGATGATAATGAGGAAAATAACAACACAAAGTCTAAAGCTTCATGATGTAAAACTTCCGCTAGGACTTGTGCCCCTAACACCTTCGCTTTGCTTAACTCACTCAGTGTTTCTTCACAGACCACACTGAGTTTTTTATGTGCATCAAGGCCGGATGTACCAGCAGCGTGGAAAACACCTGTTAAGCCCCCATATTGATGCTTGATCCAAGTGAGTAATGCCTGCATCTGCGTTAGATCACACACATCAGCCTGCTTAACAATCACCTGTCCACTGTCTATCAA
>NZ_AUXV01000065.1 GCF_001625575.1 Pseudoalteromonas luteoviolacea S2607 | reverse complement strand
GGCGATACCTTGTATTCAAACGCTGAAAAGGGGGCGACGTCCTTTACCTTTAGTAGCGCAGAAGTGGGGGCAACCTACAGCTATACCATTTCGAGCAGCAATGGTGGGACCAACGTCACAGGCAACGGCACGGTGACGTCGGCTAGCCAACAGCTCACCAATCTAGATCTCAGTGCCCTGAATGATGGCACTTTGACACTATCTGTGATTTTAACGGATACCGCAGGCAATGCCGCGACGGCAGTGACTGCCAATAGCCAGTTAGATACTGCAGCGCCCAGCGGGCACAGCGTGGCCTTAAACGACACCAGTTATAACAGTGCAGA
>NZ_AUXV01000064.1 GCF_001625575.1 Pseudoalteromonas luteoviolacea S2607 | reverse complement strand
ACAGCATGTTCAACATCTTTAGTTGCAGTACATCAGGCATGCAAGAGCCTATTAACGTATGAGTGTGATATGGCGTTGGCGGGTGGCGCATGCGTGACTGTGCCGAGCGAGCAAGGTTATCACTATCAGCCCGGTGGCATTTTATCACCTGATGGTCACTGCCGACCTTTTGATGCGCAAGCTCAGGGGACAGTACCCGGAAATGGTGTGGGTATTGTGGTGCTAAAGCGTTTGGAAGATGCGCTTGCGGATGGCGATCAGGTTTACGCGGTGATACGCGGTTCAGCGGTCAATAACGATGGGGCAGTGAAGGTTGGTTTTACCGCACCGAGTGTAAAAGGACAGGCTGCGGTGGTGGCAGAGGCTTTGGGTGCCGCGCAGGTGCCAGCAAGAAGTATCAGCTATGTTGAAGCGCATGGCACAGGAACGCGATTAGGAGACCCAATAGAAGTCGCAGCACTTAGCCAGGTACACCGTAGTGAAACACAAGACGCTCGCTACTGTGCGTTGAGCTCAGTGAAAGGCAACATCGGACATTTAGATACGGCGGCGGGGGTTGCTGGTTTAATAAAGGCGGTGCAAGCTTTGCGGTACAAACAATTACCACCGAGCCTGCATTTTAGGGAGGGCAACCCAGAAATAGACTTTGAGGGTAGCCCTTTTTATGTCAATGCTTCATTAAAGGCGTGGGAGAGTCATGCGGAGCCTCGCCGAGCGGGCGTTAGTTCGTTTGGTATCGGGGGGACCAATGCCCATGTTATTTTGGAAGAAGCCCCAGAGCAAGCAATAGCAACAACGGGCCGAGCACAACAGTTGTTGGTACTGTCGGCACGCAGTGAAGCGGCGTTAGAGAAGCAGCGAGCGCAGCTTATCGCACATTTACATGATAGTACGAATGCGCTGTCAGACATTGCTTACACCTTAAAAGTAGGTCGAGAGGCCCACCCTTACAAAGCGTCTTGGGTATGTCATGGCACAGCACAAGAGGCTGCGGAGCAGATCTCAACTGACGTGGTGCGCAGTGTATTGAGTGAGGGGCAACCGGAGTGCATTTTCATGTTCTCAGGGCAGGGTAGTCAACATATCGGAATGGGGCGAGCGCTGTATGAGTCAGAACACATATTCAAGGATGCATTAGATGAATGTGCGGATAAGTTACAAGCGCATTTAGGCATAGATATTCGCAGCGTATTGTTCGGTGCAGATGTGCCAGAATCACAATTAGAACAAACGCGATTGGCACAGCCGGCATTGTTTGCAGTGGAATATGCATTAGGTAAACAGTGGATGCATTGGGGAGTGGTTCCAGATGCGATGATAGGCCACAGCATTGGTGAATATGTGGCGGCTTGTTTCGCGGGTGTGATGTGTTTAGATGATGCGCTGAAGTTGGTATCTGCCAGAGGCGAGTTGATGCAGCGGGCTCAACCGGGCGCCATGCTATCAGTTGCTTTGGGAGAGGCGGAGCTCGCAGCACAGTTGCCGGATGACTGCTCAATTGCAGCAGTGAATAGCCGCACCTTGAGTGTTGCGGCGGGGCCAAAAGCTTCTATTGCGGCGTTAGCAGCGAAGTTAGAAACACAAGGCGTTTCGGCCAAGCAACTGAAGACGTCACATGCATTTCATAGTCAGATGATGGATGGCGTGCTAGATGCGTTTAGGGAAGTGTTAGGCGAAGTGAACTTGCAAGCACCCACACGTCGTTACATCTCAAATGTAACGGGAACGTGGATCAGTGAGGTGCAAGCGACATCGGTACAGTACTGGGTTGATCATCTACGTCAACCTGTGCGCTTTGCACAAGGGTTAGATACACTATGTGCAGAGCGGTCGGAGTGTGTATTTATTGA
>NZ_AUXV01000063.1 GCF_001625575.1 Pseudoalteromonas luteoviolacea S2607 | reverse complement strand
CAGCGTCTCGTTTGGCGATACTTTGTATTCAAACGCTGAAAAGGGGGCGGCGTCCTTTACCTTTAGTAGCGCAGAAGTGGGGGCAACCTACAGCTATACCATTTCGAGCAGCAATGGTGGGACCAATGTCACAGGTAACGGCACGGTGACGTCGGCTAGCCAACAGCTCACCAATCTAGATCTCAGTGCCCTGAATGATGGCACTTTGACATTATCTGTGATTTTAACGGATACCGCAGGCAATGCCGCAACGGCGGTCACCACCAATAGCACGTTAGATACTGCAGCGCCCAGTGGGCACAGCGTGGCCTTAAACGACACCAGTTATAACAGCACAGAGACAGGCGGTGTGAACTTTAGCTTTACCAGTGCCGAGGTGGGAGCCACATACAGTTATACCCTCAGCAGCAATAATGGCGGTACGGCGGTGACAGGCAATGGCACGCTCACCAGCGCGGGCCAAACCGTTAATTTGTCGGATATCAGCGGGTTAAATGATGGG
>NZ_AUXV01000062.1 GCF_001625575.1 Pseudoalteromonas luteoviolacea S2607 | reverse complement strand
GGCATAGGGAAGCAGCACAGGGTGTGCAGACATAGGAAATGTCATAGGATTAGGAGCGCCGAGGGATAAGGTGAAGAGGAGCCAAAAAGGCATAGGGAAGCAGCACAGGATGTGCAGACATAGGAAATGTCATAGGATTAGGAGCGCCGAGGGATAAGGTGAAGAGGAGCCAAGAAAGCATAGGGAAGCAGCACAGGATGTGCAGACATAGGAAATGTCATAGGATTAGGAGCGCCGAGGGATAAGGTGAAGAGGAGCCAAGAAGGCATAGG
>NZ_AUXV01000061.1 GCF_001625575.1 Pseudoalteromonas luteoviolacea S2607 | reverse complement strand
GATTATGCGCACTGGCAAAGAAATTGGCTGCAGGGTGAAGAGTTAGCAAGGCAGTTAGCGTATTGGCAAGGTCAATTAAAAGGGCTGCCTACTGTTCATCAGTTGCCGTTAGATCACACACGTTCAGTCAATATGTCTAACCAAGGCGCCATTCACAGAACACAAATAGAACAGCAAGATCTACAAACATTAAATGCGGTGTGCCAGCGACAAGGGGCAACGCTGTTCATGGGACTACATGCCGCATTTTCGGTCTTACTCTCTCGCTATAGCAATGAAACAGATATCGTTGTTGGTAGTCCAATTGCAAACCGAGAGCAGGCAGAAATAGCAGATTTAATCGGCTTTTTCGTCAATACCCTAGTGCTGCGAAGCGACTTATCTGAGAATCCGTCATTTGAAACACTTTTGCAGCAAAGCAAAGAGATGTTGTTAGGTGCTTTTGCACACCAACAAGTGCCTTTCGAGCACTTGGTTGAAAAGCTTCAGCCAGAGAGGGGATTGAATCACAGTCCTCTGTTTCAGGTGATGCTTGTGTTGCAAAATAACGAGCCAGTCGATTTATCTTTACCTGGCTTGAGTTTAAGCCAAATAGAAAATAAACAAACAGCGGCCAAATTTGATTTGACACTGACTGTAGTCGAACAGAATGAAAAGTTGGCTTTGTCATGGGAGTACAACTCCTCGTTATTCAATGCAACCACAATAGAAAGAATGTCAGCACACTTTGGGTTATTACTTAAGGCGTTGTTACACGCACCAAATGAAAAGGTGCTAGAGGTTCCAATGTTGTCAAACACTGAACAGTATCACCTGCTGGAAGAGCTGAATAACGCACACTTTGAGTATGATAAGCAGAAGTGTGTTCATGAACTGTTTGAACAGCACGCAAAGGCCAACCCAGCCTCAGTGGCGCTGGAGTATGGCGAAGCATCAATGACCTATGAGGCATTAAATTGTCGAGCAAATCAACTAGCCCACTACTTAATAAATGAACATGGCGTAGTGCCTGATACGTGTGTGGGTATATGTATGAGCCGTTCATTGGAGATGGTAATCGCTATTTTGGGTATCCTCAAAGCGGGTGGGGCCTATGTACCGTTGGATCCAACTTACCCTGAGCAACGATTAGCATATATTTTAGATGATGCACAACCAACAGCGGTCGCGGTGGATAGTGCGGGCAAGTCGGCCTTGGGTAATGTTTATTCCGGTAATTGTTTTGACCTGTTAGAGCTTAGTTCGCGTGTTCTATCTGATTACAATACCTCTGATATTCAGAAAGACACACTAGGATTACGCAGCCATCACTTGGCATATATCATCTACACATCGGGTTCAACAGGTAAGCCTAAAGGAGTAATGGTAAAGCATCGCAATCTAACGGCGCTCACCAACGAAATGGAAAACTGGTTTGAAGACGATGCACGCATGGGGTGGTGCGCGAATTATGTCTTTGATGCCTCTTTGCAAGGAGTTTCTTATTTAATATCTGGACACCCAATGGTGGTTATTCCTGAAGATATCAAAGTAGAACCAGCCCTGCTAAAACAGTACATTGAGAAACATCGTATCGATATACTCGATTGTACCCCCAGCTTGTTGGAGTTTTGGCTTGAATCGGGCATCAATCTTGAACTGCCACATTTATTGGTAGGCGGCGAAGCTATTTCAGCAAAATTATGGTCAGTACTGTCTGAGCGCGCAAAGAGTGGGAAGCTGACATACAATGTGTATGGTCCAACTGAGTGTACGGTTAATAGCACGGTGGCTAAAGTAGAAGGTACGCAAGTTCATATCGGTAGCGCATTACCTTATGCCAGTACTTATGTGCTTTCAGTTAATGGGACATCACTGGTTCCGAAAGGGTGTGTTGGCGAACTATGTATTGGCGGTGATGGTGTCACAAGAGGTTATTTAAACAGACCGGAATTGACAGAGACATGTTTTATTGAAAATCCATTTTACAGCTTGGAACAAGCACATGGCTCCCCTAGGTTATACCGAACAGGCGATCTAGTGCGTTATCTAGAAGACGGTAATTTAGAGTTTATCGGGCGTGTTGATGATCAAGTCAAAATCCGGGGTTTTAGAGTTGAGACAGGAGAGATAGCAGCTGGGTTACAAGACTTACCATGTGTGGACTCTGCCTTGGTCATGACAGCAGAAGTAGCAGACAGTTTGCAACTTGTGGCGTATGTGAAAGCGAATGAAGAGGTGGCGGATGCACAGCTCTTTATTAATAAAATAAAACGCGCTTTAGGTGAAAGGCTACCAGACTATATGGTGCCAAGTTTGGTGCAGCTTGTTAGCGTTTGGCCGTTGACAGCAAATGGTAAGATAGACAAAAAAGCTTTGCCAAGTCCAAGTTGTGATATGTCTGGCGAGGCGTTTGTTGCCCCTAATGGCGAAGTGGAGGAAATGCTGGCAGAAATATGGTCAGACTTGCTTGGCGTTCAGGTAGACAAGATAAGCGCCACTGCGAACTTTTTTGATTTAGGTGGCCACTC
>NZ_AUXV01000060.1 GCF_001625575.1 Pseudoalteromonas luteoviolacea S2607 | reverse complement strand
GCAGCGATCTATTTAAAGCCAGTACAATTGAGCGAATGGGACAGCATTTTGTTCAGCTTCTACATGCCATTGTGGAGGCTCCAGAACAAGCGGTCAATACCTTACCTATGCTGACTGAAGCCGAAAGAAAAACCATTTTGGGCAGTTGGAACAATGACTTGCAATCCTTCCCATTAGGGGAGTGTATTCAAGATTATATTGCTCATCGGGTGCAGCAGCAGCCAAATGCAGTGGCGGTCATCGATGAGCACCGACAAATAAGCTATCAAGAGCTGTATCAACGGGCGACAGCGCTGGGAGCGCATATACGCGCGCAGGGAGTACAGCCGAATGAATTAGTTGCAGTGGTACTGCCGAGAGGCTGGCAACAAGTGGTCGCTGTCTTAGCAGTATTGATATCAGGTGGCGCATATTTACCAATAAACCCACATTTGCCGTTAGAGCGACGTCGTCAATTACTTGCTTTAGGGGAGGTAAAAGTAGCGATAGGGGAAGAGGTATCAGATAGCGGGTCCTCGATACATTGGTGCGAGGTGCCAGAGGTATTGAGTGCCCCAAGTAGTGCTCTACAGAGCGTCCAGCAAGATACTGATTTGGCGTATGTCATTTTTACATCAGGCTCTACAGGTGTGCCGAAGGGGGTGGCGATAGAGCACAGAGCAGCGCTGAACACTTTATTTGATATGAATCAGCGTTTCTCAATCACAGAGCAAGATGTTGTACTGTGTTTGTCGGAACTGAACTTTGACCTGTCAGTCTATGATATTTTTGGTGTTTTGATGGCTGGGGGGCGTCTGGTCACATTAAGTGAAGAACAGGCACGAGAGCCAGAAGCTTGGTTGGAGAAATTACACAGGCATGGAGTGACGATTTGGAACTCAGTGCCAGCGTTAATGCAAATGTTAGTGGACTACATGGATGGCAGAGCGGAGCCTGGTTTGGGTTCGGTGAAGACGGTGTGGATGAGTGGAGATTGGATCCCGCCAACGCTACCCAGTAGGATCCAAGCGCGACAAAAAGACATATCGGTTGTGAGCCTAGGTGGCGCGACGGAAGTCTCCATCTGGTCAATTCATTATCCAATAGGTGAGGTGCCAGAGAGCTGGTCGAGCATTCCTTATGGTCGAGCATTGGCGAACCAGCATATGTACGTGCTAAACGAAGGATTGGAGGCGGCACCACTGGGTGTTGCAGGGGAGCTGTACATAGGTGGCATAGGTGTTGCGAGGGAATATTGGCGTGATGAGCAAAGAAGTGAAGATAGCTTTATAGTGCATCCAAGAACAAGCGAGCGGCTATATAGGACGGGAGACAGAGGACGTTGGACCGAGTCGGGCCAAATCGAGTTTTTGGGCAGAATAGACACACAGGTCAAAATCAGAGGTATGCGCATAGAGTTGGGTGAGGTAGAGGCCTCATTACAAAGCTGTGAGGGCGTAGAAAAGGCACTGGTTCTGGTCAATAAAAATGCACGCAATGGCGCAGAGCATTTAGAGGCTTATATCGTCAGGGAGGGCGAGGTAGATAAGGAAGCACTGAAAAGGTATTTGGTGGATAGACTGCCAGATTACATGGTTCCGAAATACTATACCTTTTTAGAGGCATTCCCGTTGACCAGCAACGGAAAAATAGACCGCAAGGCTTTATTACTCAGTGGGGAAGAGTCAAGAGAGACGAGGGGGTATGAAGCCCCAGAGAATGACACAGAGCGCCAGTTAGTGGCTATTTGGGAAGAAGTGTTAGGTGTTACTCAAATAGGTGTCAATGATAACTTTTTCGAGCTAGGTGG
>NZ_AUXV01000059.1 GCF_001625575.1 Pseudoalteromonas luteoviolacea S2607 | reverse complement strand
AAACTTATGCGTCAACCAAGTGCCTTTAAATTGCTTATGCCAGCGTATAATTATGGCTTTGTCCGTTAGACGTTTTGCTTTTTTATCATCAACATATAGAACAATATGAGTATGATTACTCATCACTGCATACGCACACACATCAATACAAAACACCTTAGCAAGTTGGAGTAGCTTCTCTTCAACCCACCCCCTTCGATGCTCATAAGACTTGCCCGTTGCTTTATCTTCTCCGCATAAAAACGCACGCCTTACGCATCGTGATATGCAGTGATAATACTTGGTGTCCACCAAGCTAACTTGCCGACTTCGCGCTGTTGCCATGAATTGAGCGCCTAACTTTTAACCATAACTAAAAGATAGACGATGCTCGACTCTTTGCCAAATTTAAGATGGGTGTCTTCTTAAAATTTCTTTCTTGTTTCCACTGCACACGGCGCTGGCGTCATTGCACAGAAAAAAGGCGCTCACTGAGCGCCAATTTTGAATGGGTGTCAACTTAACTCCTTGGTATCTACCAAACTAACTTGCCTTTTTCGAGCCGTTGCCATAAAAAACGCCGCCTAACTTTTAACCATAACTAAAAGATAGACGATGCTCGACTCTTTGCCAAATTTAAGATGGGTGTCTTGTTAAGTTTCGCATCTTGTTAAGTTTCGCATACGTAGAGCGTCCATATATGTCTTGTTAAAACCGTTCAACCTATTTCTTAAACTTCCCTCTAAAGTCCTTATCCCAATCCCTATCTAACTCTCTTACTTTATTAAAAGACAAATAGATATTAACAACACACAATAGCATCATTAAAATGACGAACAAGCTTAACCCTCCAATAAAGCACTCTATTATACTTGATGTAATAGCACCAAGTGATACTGTTAAATACATCAACTTTCCCGTTGAAAGTATTGAAGCTACAAGCGCTAGAATTACAATAATAGATGACAAAATCTTTAATCTTTCTTCAGAGGCGATTTTCTCATCAACTAATTTATCAAACTTATCTCTTTTTGCTTGCTCTAAGAGTTTTTCATTTTCCATGAACTTTTCAATTGAACTGAAAGTTTGCGTGTCACCGTCAACCTTCACACTAGTATCGTCCACTACAAAGTTATCAGGTAGCCTCTCTGTCGTCACTAGCATTGAAAGCAAGCAAACCCAGAAGGTGAGTATTAAAAAGTAAAAAGTTTTCATCTTAACAATTTATCCAGCAATATTTGTCTTTGTGATTAGAGAAGCTATATTCAGATGAATATGAGAACTTTCCTGTATCAACTGATTGTGACCAATGCAATGTAATATCTGCGTCAAATACACTTTCTGATACATTAACAGAGTACGGTACCTCCACTATTTTATATTCATGAATGGTTTCAAACCTCACGAACTCGTCATATTTCTTAATGTCTGGCAAGGCTTTATCTAACACATCCGATTGTGCTACAAAGCCTTTATGTTTCAATAGCTCTACAACCTTTCCTTTCCCTGCTGACGCCAGAGCCTCGAATAATACATCATGAGTTTTCTCCCCATTGATTTTACGCGTCCAACTTCTACCCGTTTTTACCTTTTTCAATACTTTACCAAAATACTTCTCTCCTTCAGCATTCAAATTTAATGTGAAATTTAATGTGACACCCATGTCAATTTATACCACAACTACACCTCAACATGTTTCAAAGCAGAAACAAACCACTAAAAGTAGCGCAATTCGCTTTTAACCTTTGATAAATTACTTAACTTGATAACTTTGTCGGGATTTCAGACATGACTAACCACGTCACTTTTAAAAGCTACGTTGAAATTGGGGTGTTAATGTATATTAGAGACTAAGCGAGTAACTCACTACACTGAGTGAGGCTACCTCGTCGTTTTAGCTTTAAGTGCTCGCAATACTTTTGTTTAGCATCGGGCCTACCCACTGAACCTTTGAACACCTTGGTAAACTGAGTGGTGAGCTTTAACCAATTCTCTGGTTGGATATTGAGCCTTGCTAAGATGGGCTGGGCGTCTGTGATAAACCCTCGTTTATCCTCACGTATACATCGACCTGTCAAATCAACAA
>NZ_AUXV01000058.1 GCF_001625575.1 Pseudoalteromonas luteoviolacea S2607 | reverse complement strand
AAGGTGAAGCAAGCAACTTTCACTGACGTTGAGATGGACTCTTTCGGCATTATTTTTAGTCGTTCATAATTGAAATGGTTGGGTCACGAATCCCTCATCAGTTATTAAAATAGCTCACTTCACCTTGCGCAAAAAGAGCGCGCTCACGACGTTCGCAGTCGCTAACCTTTTGCACTTAATTCATCCCTGAAGCAGGGTCCCATCGCGCATCCATGCGCTCACTTCCTCATGCTGCGAAACTTTGTTTCGGTCATCCGTCACCCTTGCGCAAAGGAAACGCACTCACTGCGTTCGCTATCGTTAACCTTTTGCACCCTGATTTCAGGTTTATGATTCACGATCATGAAATAAAGTCACGATTTCATATATTGAAAAAATTCATTTTTTGACCTTGCTTATGCTTATTTGCACTATTGCTTACTTTTTCAAAGTAGCAAATTCAATCATGATTGTTTTTTGAACACGAATAAGTATATGAAAAATATGCTTAAAATTTAAAACACGGTTGTTTTGAAAAAATTTATCTCAAAATAATGACTCAACTTGAATTATGTTTGTTTAAGGATTGAAATTAATGAATAAAACTTTCTATTGTAAATTTTTGCTTACAAAATAAGGTGAATCAGGTTAAATTTAAGTTAAATTTGTTGTGTATTAATTCTACAATTGCGCTACATTTTGATTGGAAATTAACCAAATGACATAATAAAGGAACAAGTATGCGTAAATTAAACACACTCGCTTTTGCGGTATTGGCAGGCATGTCAGGTAGCTGTTTAGCTCAAGCTCAAATGATGTCAGTTGACCAAAGTAAAGCGATTGAAGATCAATACATCGTAGTATTCAAAACACCAACAGTATTAAATGCGGCAAATAGTGCCGCGATATCTAGTTATGCAACTAGCCAAGCGCAGGCGCTTACGACTCAGCACAATGTGCAAGTTACTAAAAGCTTCAACGGTGTTTTAAATGGTGTAGTAGTAAATGCTTCTAAACAAAAAGTGCAAGAACTGCTTAGTAACCCAAGCATCGACTACATTGAGCAAGACCAGATCGTAACAATTACGCCTATGGTAGATGCAAGTGCAGACCAAGGAAATGCAATTTGGGGTTTGGATAGGGTAGACCAAAGAGACTTACCTTTGAATAGCAACTATCACTATGATTATGATGGCTCAGGTGTTACAGCATATGTAATCGATACAGGTGTACGCATTTCTCACGCTGAATTCGGTGGCCGTGCAAGTCATGGTTATGACTTTGTAGACAATGATGCAGATTCAAGTGACTGTAACGGTCATGGTACTCACGTAGCGGGTACTATCGGTGGTGGTGCATATGGTGTTGCTAAGAACGTAAACGTGGTTGGCGTTCGAGTGCTTGGTTGTACAGGTTCTGGATCATATTCTGGTGTTATCTCAGGGATTAACTGGGTTAAAGATAATGCGTCAGGCCCATCTGTTGCAAATATGAGTTTAGGCGGTGGTGTTTCTCAAGCAGTTGATGATGCGGTAAACACAGCTGTTGCATCGGGTGTTACGTTTGTAGTAGCAGCAGGTAATGATAACAGTAACGCATGTAACTATTCACCAGCAAGAGCGGCAGATGCAGTAACCGTGGGCTCAACAACTAGCTCAGATGCACGTTCTAGTTTCTCAAACTACGGTAACTGTCTTGATATTTATGCACCAGGCTCAAGCATAAAATCAGCTTGGTATAACTCAGATTCAGCAACAAATACCATTAGTGGTACTTCAATGGCCGCGCCTCATGTTGCAGGTGTTGTTGCATTGTATTTAGATGAAAACCCGAGTTTGACACCTAGTCAAATTGACTCACTATTGAGCTCTCGTAGTTCGAAAGACAAAGTAAGTGATGCGAAATCAGGTTCTCCTAACGAGTTAGTATTCTCTCTTGCTGACAGCACGCCTCCACCTCCACCGCCAACAGTACCTGAATTAGATGATGGTGTAGCGGTTGGTGCAAGTGGTGCATCTGGTAGTGAGACACACTATCTATTCAAAGTACCTGCAGGTAAAGAAACATTAACTGTGACACTATCAGGTGGAACAGGTGACGCGGATCTTTATGTTCAACAGGGCCAGAAAGCAACTCAGAGCAGCTATACATGTCGCCCTTATAAGAGCGGAAACGAAGAGGTATGTACATTTAACAATCCTGCCGCAGGTGACTGGTACATTATGTTACACGGCTACTCTGCATACTCTGGTGCCAGCTTAGTCGCAGCGACTTCAAATGGCAACGGCGGTTGTGGTGCAAATTGCCTTGAAAATGGAGTGCCTGTAACTGGGTTATCTGGCGCATCAGGCAGTGAAGTTGCGTACACAATAGATGTACCAGCAAACTCAACACTTAGTGTAGAGATCTCAGGTGGTACTGGTGATGCAGACCTTTATGTAAGAAAAGGTCAGGCACCAACAACTTCTACATATGACTGTAGGCCATACCGTAACGGTAACAGTGAAACTTGCTCGCTAACTAATAATGGTGGTGCAGCGACTTATCACATCATGTTACGTGGTTACAATAATTACTCTGGCGTAACGCTAAAAGGTAGTTACTAAGAGATAAGTAAAAGGGAGCTTTCGCTCCCTTTTTTGTATTAGTAGACTTTACAGATAAGCCCTTTGAGGTAAAACCCTTCCGGATAGAAGCCCGCGATAGGGTGATCAGGTGCTTGATTTAACCTCTCCATAATAACCAAATCACGTTTTGCATCCAGTGCAGCATCCGCGACGACCTTTTGAAATAGGTTTTGATCCATTAACCCCGAACATGAGAATGTTAATAGCGTCCCTCCTGGCTTGAGCAGCTGCATCGCCAGCATATTTATATCTTTGTATCCTCGACATGCACCAGTTAATTGCGCTTTGCTCTCTGCAAATTTCGGTGGATCCATTACGATAGTATCGAATTGCTTACCCATTTCACGGTATTCTCTGAGCAATTTAAATACATCCTTTTTTACAAAGTCCACTTTGCTTAAATCAAGATTATTGTGCTCGACATTTCTTTTTGCAGTATCCAGTGCTGGCTGAGATACGTCGACGTTAATTACCTCATTACACCCACCTCTCAGTGCATATAGACTGAATGTTCCGGTATAGCAAAAGCAGTTCAAGACAGTTTTACCTTTAGAGAATCTCTCTAACGCGGCACGACTGTCTCGTTGATCTAGATAAAACCCAGTTTTGTGTCCGTTGATAATATCAACTTCTAATTTTAAACCATTCTCTTCTATCACGACCGCCTCTTTTGGTGCATCACCATGAAGTGGTCCAGTTATCTTTTCAAGACCTTCTTTTTTCCTGACGTCGACATCTGATCGTTCATAGACCGCACACTCTGGGAACAGTTCTCTCAGAGCTGCAACTATTTCGCCTTTATGGCGTTCAGCCCCCGCGCTTAATAGTTGGCAAACCAGGTAGTTGTCGAATTTATCTATTGTTATACCAGGTAGTCCATCTGACTCGGCTGCACATAGTCTAAAACCTGTTAACCCACCTTCATCAATGACGTAGTCTCTTACTTGTAATGCGCGGCTTAGGCGACGTTTGAAAAAGCTTTGGTCAATTTGCTCTGACTCATCAAAGGTCCAAATTCTAGCTCTAATTTGGGAGCTCGGGCTATAGGCCGCTGTTGCCAAGTATTGTCCGTCATGGCTGTATATTTTTACAAGGTCACCAAGTCCGGGTTTACCTTTTATCTTTTTAATCGCTTTGGAGAATATCCAAGGGTGTTTTCTTTTAAGAGATTTTTCTCGACCGGGTTGTAAATACAGCGCACAAGACATATAAATTCCTTACTAAGTAGAATCCCGTCATTTTAGTGAAGGGGGTTCCAACATACAATGTGAAGGATAAGGTTTAAGTAAAAATGATTGCAAATATGAACGACTTTGAACAAGTATTTAAGGAATTTATGCTTGGAACTCCCTTTGCAGATACTGCACATGATCTTTCTCATGTGCAGAGGGTTGTGAAAACAGCAAAGCAGCTAGCATTAGAAGAAGGTGCAGATTTGGATGTAGTCGTGCCAGCAGCTTGGCTTCATGATTGTGTTGCTGTAGCGAAGAATCACCCTGATAGGGCAAAAGCGTCAAAACTGGCGGCTGACAAAGCTGAACGATTCTTGATTGAAATTGGTTATCCGCAGGATAAGCTAGAAGGAATACATCATGCGATTGTTGCTCATAGTTTTAGTGCTAATGTACCGCCAACGACATTAGAGGCACAAATTGTTCAAGATGCTGACCGAATGGATGCATTAGGCGCAATTGGCGTTAGCCGTTGTATGAAGGTCGGTGGAGCTATTGCTAGGCATTTGTATCATACCAGTGATCCTTTTTGCTCTGCGAGAGAGCCAGATGATAAGAACTATACGCTTGACCACTTTTTTATTAAGCTGCTGCACATTGAATCTCAAATGCATACTAAAGCTGCAAAAAAAGAGGCACAACGGCGCACAGCATTTATGCAGCAGTTTCTTGATGAGTTAGCTCGTGAGATCGAAGAGTAAAGAAGGCTATTTTAGCGAGTCATTCGTTTCACGAAAACGACGACGAATAAAGCAAGTGAAAAGCTGCCAATAAAGGCCTCTATTGTTGCTATGAGTCGAGTAATCCCTACGGGGGTTATATCGCCATAGCCCAGTGTCGTGAAGGTCACGACACTGAAGTAAAAGCAATTGAACATTGCATGGAGGTTTTCTTCAAATGTCGCTGTGGTATCGATACGAATCGTTTCGTCATTGTAGTTGATACCAAGTACAAAATAGCAAAGTGCGCATAGCAAAATCATGCCTAAACTGAAGCGAATGACATTTTCTGGCTTTTCACCGTAGCCACACAGCATATCTATAAAGCTAGAAACAAGCCGCTTTTTTGAGTACTTGGGATACTGAGCATGACGCATACGCAATTCACTGTATGTATACTTGCCTGCCATTTCAAAAAGACCTTGTTGCTCAGCCCCTTTTCTCAATAACCGATATATTTCCTCACTTTGTAAATAGAGATCTTGTGCTTCTTCATAATTTTTCAGTTTTGCTGCTTCTATTGCTTGACTCTCTTGCAGCAGTTTGTCGCCAAGCACGAGGTTATCAATCCTCGTCGCGTTAAGTTTGACCCCCAAAATATTTGTATTCTCAAGTTTGCAGCAGTGCAAATTTGCATCGCGTAAATCAGCTTTCATTAACGATGCATTTTTTATAGTACTGTTGAACAGATGTGCACCATGGAGGTTTGCACGGTAAAAATTACTGTAAGATAGGTCATAACCATTGTGGTCGTTAAACTTAACGAGATTTAGGCCTTCTAAGTTCGCTCTCTTGAGCTCTAGCCCTTGCAGTAAGCCTCCTTTTTTAGCATACCGCTCTAGTTTTTGTGATAACTCTAAGCCGCTTTTATCAAATTTTGCATCGTGCCAAAAACAATATCCAGAACCCATATCAATTTCTTGGCAACTATGGCCATCAGGTGAGATATACTGACACTTTGGTTTGTTGTTCATAGCGACTTATTTTTTCTCATGGTAAATATAAAGGTAGCAGCAAATCTCAGTTTTAAACGAAAAAGCAGCAAATTTTCTATGGAATTCAATTATCAACTAAAACTAAGCAAGCGAAGAAAGTCCGTTGCAATTAAAGTGCTGCCATCAGGCGTAAGTGTGTATGCGCCGCAAAATATTTGCAAAACTTGGTTAAATGACTGGGTAAAATCAAAGCAAAAGTGGGTGTTGGAGAAGCAAAAATCAATCAATGCAGCGCAGCAAGACACTTTGTGGGCTTCAAATAAGATTATGGTGTTTGGCCACAAATACGACGTGATATACGGAGCGTCAAAAAGTGAAATCGATCATGATAATCATAGAGTGTATTTGACGGCCATTTCGAGCACGTATAAAGCAACAGCCATTTTAGAGGTAAAGCAATTATTCACTGAGGGCTTAAGTAAGTACTTACGGTCGACATTACCGAAGTATAAGTCTTTAATGCAGTCGGATTACAAGTTACTAAAAGTAAGGTTCTATAAAAGAAGATGGGGAAGTTTATCGTCAAATGGGACAATCGCATTCAACTGTGCGTTGTTAGGAACACCTAAGTGGGTCATTGATTATGTAATTGTGCATGAGCTTGCACATTTCCATGTGATGGCGCACAACAATGCGTTTTGGTCTATTGTTTCCCGTTTTGATCAAAACTATATAGAAGCTAAAAAGTATCTTAAAGATTATGGAAAAATTCTAATCGATTGGTAATTAAAACTGAAATATAGCAAGAGTAAAGTGTAAGAGTGGTGGAGGGAGCTGGATT
>NZ_AUXV01000057.1 GCF_001625575.1 Pseudoalteromonas luteoviolacea S2607 | reverse complement strand
TGGAGCGCTCCTTAGAAATGGTGATTGGGATCTTTGGTATATTGAAAGCTGGCGGGGCGTATGTGCCGCTCGACCCAAGCTATCCGCAAGAACGTCTAGTCTACATGTTAGAAGATGCAGCGCTTGATGTGGTATTGAGCCAAAATCAGGTGTGTACAGTCTTATCGGAGTTTAATGGGAGTCTATTATTATTAGATGGAATGGGATTAGAAACTAAGCACTTTTGCCATCGTTACTCAACAGCGCCACTACCTCAAAACGCGTTAACGGTGTCTAATCTCGCGTATGTTATTTACACATCGGGGTCTACTGGTAAACCCAAGGGGGTTATGGTAGAGCATCAAGCCTTAATGAACCGAATTTACTGGATGCAACAACAGTATCAATTGACCCATGAAGATACGGTGTTACAGAAAACGCCATTCAGTTTTGATGTCTCGGTATGGGAATTTGTATGGCCGATGATGGCAGGCGCTTCAATCGTGATGGCCAAACCTGAGGGCCACAAAGATGCACAGTATTTAGCAGCGCTTATCAACAAAGAAAAAGTCACGACTTTGCATTTTGTGCCCTCTATGTTTAACGCTTATTTAGATGGTGTTGAAAAAAACAGCCCCAGTGTGAGACAAATCTTTTGTAGTGGGGAGGCGTTAGACTGCAAAGCGGTTTATGATTATGTCACTCGATTTACGCAAGCAAAGTTACATAACCTCTATGGACCGACAGAAGCAGCGATAGACGTTACAGCTTACGACTGCGCAGGCCTCAATTCATCGTCAGTGCCTATTGGTGCTCCTATCGCAAATACTCAGATCTACATTTTAGACCCATATAACAACCCGGTTGCCATTGGGGTACCTGGTGAACTGTATATTGCTGGAGACGGCCTGGCAAGGGGCTACTTAAACCGCCCGGAACTGACGGAAGAAAAGTTCATTATTAATCGGTTCACACCTGGCATGCGTATGTATAAAAGTGGTGACTTAGCACGTTGGTCTGATGACGGCAATATTGAGTATCTAGGCAGAATTGACTCTCAAGTTAAGATCCGCGGTTTTAGGATTGAGCTTGGTGAAATTGAAAACCAGCTAGCGCAAAATGAATCTGTCGATTCTGCGTTAGTGATGGCTAAAGAGGTGGGTGGTTGCCAACAATTGCTAGGATATGTAAAGCCTTGCATTCAGATCTCACACGTCGAATACGCAGAGTATGTTGGTTCGCTCAAGTCTGAATTGAATCAACGCTTACCTGAGTTTATGGTGCCCAACTTCTTGGTTGTTGTGGAGGATTGGCCTGTCACGCCTAACGGTAAAGTGGACAGAAAAGCGCTGCCGATACCAGATGGCAGTGCCTTACAGGGGGCATATGAAGCGCCGTCAACAAACACTGAACAGACCTTGGCAGGCATTTGGGCTGAACTGCTGAATATGGATGCGGATACCATCAGTGCTGCGGCGAATTTCTTCAATCTCGGGGGGCACTCGTTGCTGTCAGTGAGATTGGTATCTGATATTCGCGCACATTTTGAAATAGACGTGCCAGTACACACCATTTTTGAAACGCCCTGTCTTCGAGATTTAGCAGCGGTAATAGAGCAGGGCCAGCACGTATCTGTTTACCCTCCTTTGGTGGCCGTGGCGCGAGAAAATGACCAGCTACCTGTCTCATTTGCACAGCAAAGGCTG